>NZ_JBKFBC010000007.1:212699-283660 GCF_053345995.1 Comamonas sp. C24C
CGACTGAAGGCGCGCGGGCAGCCAAGGCTTTGATAAGCTAGCGTGCTCTCGCAAGACAAGGCCCGCCGGGTGTCAATCCGGCGGGCCTTTATTTGGCAAAGAAACAGGATGGCGGCGCGGATGGCCGCGCCGACGCAAGCAAGAAAGAAGAAATCATGAGCACTATCGTTGTGGTCTACCACTCCGGCTACGGCCATACCCAGCGCATGGCGCAGTCGGTGGCGCAGGGCGCGGGCGCGCAGCTGCTGGCCATCGATGCCGACGGCAATCTGCCAGACGGCGGCTGGGAGCAACTGGCCGCGGCCGACGCCATCGTCTTTGGCGCGCCCACCTATATGGCGGCTCCGAGCTGGCAGTTCAAGAAGTTTGCCGACGCCTCGTCCAAGGCCTGGTTTGCCCAGGCCTGGAAGGACAAGCTGTTCGCCGGCTTCAGCAATAGCGCCAGCGTGCAGGGCGACAAGCAGGTCACGCTCGACTACTTCTACCACCTGGCCATGCAGCATGGCGGCGTCTGGGTGGGTCTGGGCCTGCTGCCTTCGAACACCAAGGCCGCGCAGCGCAATGATGTGAACTGGATGGGCAGCTTCAGCGGCGCCATGGCGCAGTCGCCCTCGGATGCATCGGCCGGCGAGATGGCCGCTGGCGATCTGGAGACCGCACGCCAGTTCGGCGAGCGCGTGGCCAGCGCTGCGGCACGCTGGGCCAGATAAGCAGCTTTGATCTGCTATTGAATAAGAAGCAGCTAGCGCTTTTCTATATTGGATTTCAGATTGATTTGTATCTGAAATCCTTTGATGACAAGCGCTAGCTGCTCTTTTTTTGAGAGTAGTCCAGACGGGCCGGCTTATTCCATCAGATGCTTTTTGATGGGGCGGGGGTGAACCAGTTCGGTACGCGACAGATCGGTGCCCAGCGAGTCGCGGCCGTCAAAGACAAAGCAGCCGCCGTCGTAGAACTTGCCGTCGGTTTCCTCGAAGTACTTGAGGATGCCGCCTTCGAGCTGATAGACGTTTTCGATGCCTTCGTCCTGCATCAGGATGGCGGCCTTTTCACAGCGGATGCCGCCCGTGCAGTAGCTGACCACGGTCTTGCCGGCGAATTCGTCCTTGTGCTGGCGCAGTGCCTGCGGGAATTCGGTGAACTTGCTCAGGCGCCAGTCGATCGTGCCTGCAAACGCGCCTTCGTCCACTTCGTAGTCGTTGCGCGTGTCCAAAGTCACCACCTCGCGGCCCTCGTCGTCATGGCCTTGCTCCAGCCAGCGGCGCAGCGTGACCGGGCTGACCGAAGGCGCACGTCCATGGGCAGGGCGAATGGCGGGATGATCCATGCGGATGATCTCGCTCTTGACCTTGACCAGCATTTTGCGAAAGGGCACGGTCTCGGACCAGCTTTCCTTGGGGGTCAGGTCGGCAAAACGCGGGTCTTGCTTCAGCTGCTCGACAAAGCCGCGTACGGCATCGGCCGGGCCGGCCAGGAAGAAGTTGATGCCTTCCTCGGCCAGCAGCACCGTGCCCTTGAGGCTCAGGGCATGGGCGCGCTCCAGCAGCGTCTGGCGCAACTGGTCGGCATCAGGCAGGGGCGTGAATTTGTAGCAGGAGATGTTGAGTATGTCGGCCACGTCGATATCCGGGGGGCGGCCGCGCGGCTGCTGCATCGACGGTGATGCAGCTCAGACCGGGGCCGTCAGCTCTGCCTTGATTTTATTGGACAGCTGTGCCACTGCGAGGGATGCGGGTGCTCCGGGCATGGCCTGCAGCAGCAGCTGTCGGCGCATCACGGCTTCGCGCACGGCGGAGTCGACCGGAATATCGCCCCAGTGCGTCAACTGCAGCGGCTGGCCGGAATCGGTGGTCACGAAGCGGTTGAGCACCTGCTGCAGCTGTCCCGTGATGGCGCGACCATCGCCGGGACGCTGCGCCTGGTTGATGACCAGACGGATCTGCTGGCGCTTTTGCTGCAGGGCCAGCACCTTGATGGCTGCATAGGCGTCGGTCAGCGAGGTGGGCTCGGGCGTGGCCACGACCAGTACCTCGGTGGCCAGAGAGACGGAGAACAGCACCACGTCGGAGATGCCGGCGCCGGTGTCGAGCAGGATGATGTCGTAGCGCGGACGCAGCAGCTCCACCGTGCGCATGAACTGGGAGCGGATCTCGGGCGTCAGGCGTGAATACTCGATCATGCCCGAGCCGGCCAGCAGCACGGAGTAGCCGCCCGGCGTGGTCAGAATCGCATCTTCCAGCGTGGAGCGGCCCGTGAACACATCGTGCAGCGTGACCTTGGGGTAGAGGTTGAGCACCACGTCCAGATTGGCCAGACCCAGGTCGGCGTCCAGTACCAGCACGTTGAAGCCATGACGCGTCAGAGCCGCAGCCAGATTGGCAGAGACAAAAGTCTTGCCGACACCGCCTTTGCCGCTGGTGACGGCAATGATGTGGGCCTGCTTGGTGCGGCCAGGCGCCCGCAGGGCATCTTCCATGGATATATGAGCGGGCAAAGTAGGGTGAGGGGCCAAGGTGTCCATCGTCTCAAGGCGTTATGACCTGGCTTGCGGCGTCGGTGTTTACGTCTGGTGCTGTGTTGTCGGAAACATTTTCCTCTAAAGAGGCAGCATGCAAAGGGCTGAATAGCAGGCTTTTTTCCTCGGCACTCACCGTACTGTCGGGCGGTTCCTCGACACAGACGCAGTTGCGGCCTGCCGATTTGGCCAGATAAAGCTGACGATCGGCACGCTCGGTCCACAGTTGCGCGGTGCTGCGAATCCATTGCTGGGCGTAGACCCCGCCGATACTCACGGTGACCTTCAGCATCTGACCCGAGGACACCGCGATGGAGTTGTCTTCGATGGCCTGGCGCAGGCGCTCGGCGACCGCACGGCCTTGATGCGCGGGGCAGACCGGCAGCACTATGGCGAATTCCTCGCCGCCGAAGCGCGCCAGCGTGTCCATGGGGCGAATGATTTCGGACAGCGTCTGTGCCACCGATTGCAGCACCATGTCGCCGGCGATGTGGCCGTGCTCGTCGTTGATCTGCTTGAAGTGGTCGATGTCCAGCATCAGCAGCAGAGCGGTCTCGCCCGAGCGGGCCACGCGGTCGATCTCGCGCTCGATCACCGAGCGGAAATGGCGGCGGTTGGCTAGTCCCGTGAGAGGGTCGCGCAAAGACAGAGCGCACAAGCCATCAATCAGGGCTTGCAGGTAATGGGTGGGAGTGTCGGTGGGCAGACGGATATCGCCACCGCCCGCGCGAGTCACCAGATTGTGTGCGGTGGCAAGGCGCAGATCGCGCAGGAACACGGATTGATGGGGGGCGGATGAGGTCACGACAAGCTATCAATGGTGGCCGTCAGTGTAGCAGCGACCCTTATCATTTTGTGGGTGTAGGCTTTTCGTCAGCGTTTACAGATGGCGGTTCTGTGGGGAAATTGCCAAGCGTTCGCAGAAAGTCGGCATCGGTGCGATAGAGCCTGATGGGGCTGCCGGGCTGGTGCAGCAGGCCGGCGCGCTCCAGTCGTTGCTCGGCAGGCAGTTTCAGCCCCACCACATGCAGCAGGCCACCACGCAAGGCAACCATGCGTTCGAGGCGGGCAAATGTTTCGACGCCGGTGATGTCGATGCTGTTGATGGACTGCATCAGCAATGCCAGGTCTTTGGCCTGAGGCGCCTGCTGCAGTGCGTCGGCCGCATAGCGCTCAAGGGCCGTGGCTGTGGCGAAGTCCAGGTCTGCGTCCATGCGCAGGGCCACCACATTGGGCGCCAGGGCCGGCAACTGCCAGAGCTGGCGGCTGCGCAGGCTGCCGTCGGGATGCTCTCCGATCTCGATGATGCGCGGGTGCAGGTGGTGATAGAGGTAATAAGCCTGGCTGAGCATGATGCCCGCAAACACCCCCCAGTACATGCGCGGGGCGGTGACGATGGTCAGCACCAGTGTGGCGACGCTGATGCAGGCTTCCACCTTGGAGACCCTGAACAGCTTGAGGATCGCGCTGGGCTTGACCAGGTTGAGCACGGCGGTGATCACGATGGCTGCCAGCGTGGCCTGAGGCACATGGTAGAGCCAGGGAATGAACCAGAGCACGACGACCACCACCAGCAAGATGGAAAAGACATTCGCATAGCCGGTCTTGGCACCGGCGAGCAGATTGACCGCCGAGCGTGAGAACGAGGCGCTGGTGGAAAAGCTGCCGAACAGGCCGGCGCTGATCTTGGACAGACCCTGGGCAATCAGATCCTGGTTCTCGTTCCAGCGCGTGCCGGCCTGCTGATGCTCGACCTGGGCGCTGGAGGCCGTCTCCAGAAAGCTGACCAGTGAGATGACCAGCACCGGCATGACCAGGGCGCCGAACTGCTCCCAGTCCAGCATGCCCGGCCATTGGAAGCTGGGCAGCCCTGCAGGCAGGTGGCCGATCACGGAGCCGCCCGCATCGGCAAAGCCCGTGATACAGCTGATGAAGCCGCTCAGGCCGATGATGAAAATGGCCGAGGGAAAGGCCGGACGCCATTTCTTGGCCAGCATCAGAAGAGCCATGCTGACCAGGCCGTAGGCGATGGACTGGATGCTGAACAGGTAGATGGACGGCGAGTGCCAGACGGTGGACCAGTCAGCACGCATGCCTAGAAGGGTGGGCAGCTGCGAAGCCAGGATCAGCAGGGCTGCTGCCTGGGTGAAACCTGCCAGTACGGGCGAGGTGACCAGGTTGAGCAGCCAGCCTGCGCGCACCACGCCCAGACTCCATTGCACCAGGCCGGAAAGAATGGCCATCCATGCCGCAAGCACCACCCATTGGGCCGAGCCCGGTTCGGCCATGCCGGTCAGGGAGGCGCCGATCAGCAAGGCGCTCAGCGCCGTCGGCCCCACGCCGAGCCGTGGCGAGGGGCTGAAGAGAATGGCCACTGCGGCCGGAATGATGGAGGCGTAGATGCCGGTGATCAGTGGCATGCCGGCCAGCGCGGCGTAAGCCACGCCCTGGGGCAGCAGCATCAGGCCCACGGTCAGGCCGGCCCAGAATTCGCCGCGCAGCAGGCCGAAAGTAGGTTTGGGCCAATCGAGAAAGGGCAGCCATCGGGCCAGGGATTGCATGGAAGTCATGATTGCGGCGAACTAAACCGTCTGCAAGCTTAGTCGGGCTTTGTTGTGCAGAGATTAAAACAGGGCGAGGCTGCGACCTGGGTCGAGAAGGTCGGGCGACTCGGGGGGCGTTGTCCGAACCGGGCCCGCATGGCATCGATGGCGACAAGGTTGTCGGCGGATGGCCGATGAATCCGGGCTTTGCCAGGCGACCGGGTGGGGCGCTGGCAGCTTGTGAATGATGCTCACGTTGAAATCGACTCGAAGACAGAAAAAACGGCGCCAACAGCCATGGTTTTCAATGCCGCCGCCGTGTTTCATCCTAGCACGCTGCCCGGGCATATGCGGGAGCGCGCCAGCTTCGGGCGTTGGAGCAGCCATAAAAAAGAGAGGCTCATGGCCTCTCTTTGCACGCTGTGGTGCGGTGCGCGCGGTGGCTGAGCCACCTGTCGTCTATCAGTTGCCCAGATTGCGGATCGCTTCGGGGGTGTACTGGCTGGGCTTGAGGTTGTCCTTGCCCAGGATCGGCGCCTTGGGGCGCTCCTGGACCAGATTCATGCTCACATAGGAGCCGGCATTCAGGTCGTAGTAGAACGATGTGCCGGCATGCCATTTCCTGATGTCGTAGGCGTAGTAGTAATTGATCTCTGCGTGCTGCCACAACTGGCCGCGTGCATCGTAGAAGTCGCCCGAGATGGCGTGGCCGGTATCTTCGTCGATGAACATCACGCGCTTGGAGTACAGGTGGCGAAAGCCCGGCTTGAGCTTGCCCTCCAGCACCCAGACACGGCGCAGCTCATAGCGGGTGTAGGCCGGGTTGGGGTGGCCGGGTTTGAGCAGATCGGCGTACTTCAGCGGCTGGTTGATGCGAAAGGTATTGGCCGGAACGAACATTTCGCGCTTGCCGTGCATGGTCCATTCATAGCGCTCGGAGCCACCGTTGAACAGGCGCTCGGAGTCGATGGTCGCCTTGCCGCTGGTGCCCGGGGAGGGTTGGTCATAGCCGAACTCGGGCAGCTGGCGCACGCGCCGGGTGCCGGGGTCGTAGTTCCAGGCCAGGCGCTTGTCCGTGCCGAAGTTCATGGGCTCTATGGACAGGATCACACCGCCTTTTTCGCGCTCGGGCAGGATGGAGAAGTTGGTCACATAGGCGTACTTGCCTTCGTTGGGCTTGCCCAGGTTTTCCTTGGAGTCATAGCGGCTGAGCTGGATGTAGCTGGTGCGGCCCCAGGCGATATCGCCGCCTGCGCCCACCAGTGCCATGTCGCGCTCCACCTCTTCGGTGCTGGCGCGGCTGGGCATGAGGTTGTTCCAGAGCAGCTCCACACCGCTCTTCGGAATGGGGAAGGGAAGGGCGCCCATGAAGCCCTTGACGCCGTTGCCGTCGTTGGTGATTTCGGCTTCCTGAGCGTTGCGCTTGGCGACGGCGCAGATATCGTCGTCATAGCGGAAGTCGCGGTGGCCCGGATAGACGGGAATGCGCATCGTGGCTGGGAATTTGCCAAGCAGCGCCTTCTGGCCGTCACTGAGCTTGTCGCCGTACTGCGCCATATTGGCGGCCGTGATCTCGAACAGCGGCTTCTCGTGGGCATAGATATCGGGCTGGAACTGTCCCACGGACCTTGTGAACTTCACGCCGGGCGGGACACCCAGGATCTTGCCCGTGAAGGGCGGAATGCTGCCGTCGGCATTGCCGGCCCTGATGGCGCCCGTGCAGGTCAGCTCCTTGCCCAGTTTGTCGGCCTCGGCGGCGGGAACCTTGGCACAGGCTGCACCTGCGCTCAGCAAACCCATGCACAGCAGCTGCGCCATATTCATCGTTTTGTTTTTCATTGCTCTCCTCCCTGATGAAAACCATGCAGGCTCTTGCCTGCGAGCATCGATTCTTCAGATATTTGTCATGACATGAATCGTCTGTTGAGACTAATCGGCAGCGTCCGGGGCCGGCCCATGATGCAAAAAGGGCAGCGCCGTTGCCGGTGCTGCCCTTTGGAGGGATCAAAAATGACTAGGTATTAACGTGAGCCGTTCAGATCCATTTCCGAGTATTTGACGATGCGCGTGCCCTTGACCCATTTGTAGCCGAACCAGATGACCAGGAAGAGAGGCAGGCCGATATAGGTGGCGATGGCGCCAACCCAGTCGATCTGGTCCTTGATCAGGTTCTCGTAGTTCTGGCCCAGGGTGATGATCAAGCACAGCACAAAAGCGAAGATGGGGCCGAAGGGGAAGGCCGCAGCCTTGTAGGGCAGCTGGTTCATATCGTAGTTCTGCACCTCGCAGCCCTTGCGGAAACGATAGTGGCTGATGGCAATGCCCAGCCAGGCGACGAAGCCGCACATGCCGGACAGATTCAGCAGCCAGATGTAGACCACTTCGGGGCTGAAGATATTGGTCAGGAAGCACAGGGCGGCGATCACGGTGGTGGCGATCAAGGCCAGCACGGGCACGCCACGCGTGTTGACCTGGGCGAACACCTTGGGCGCCATGCCTTGCTTGGCCAGTGCATACAGCATGCGGGTGGAGGCATACATGCCGGAGTTGCCGGCCGACAGCACCGAGGTCAGCACCACGGCATTCATCACGGCGGCAGCGCCCAGCAGGCCGGCACGCTCGAACACCAGCGTGAAGGGGCTGACGGCGATATCGCCCAGATCGTTGCGCAGCAGCTTGGGATCGGTATAGGGAATCAGCAGGCCGATGATGAGGATGGCGAAGACGTAGAACAGCAAAATGCGCCAGAACACCTTGCGCACGGCCTTGGGCACGTTCTTGGCGGGATCTTCGGACTCGCCGGCGGCGATACCGATCAGCTCCGTGCCCTGGAAGGAAAAGCCCACCACCATGGCCACGCCGATCAAGGCCGCAAAGCCGCCTGCAAACGGGGCGTCGCCCGTGCTCAGGTTGGCAATATTGCCCCAGATTCCGTCAGGTGCGCCGCCTTGCAGAATGCCGAAGATCATCAGCACGCCGATGCCAATGAAGACCAGCACCGTGGTCACCTTGATGGCGGCGAACCAGAATTCGGATTCGCCAAAGCCCTTTGCCGACAGTGCGTTGAGGCCGAACATCAGGGCCAGAAACAGCGCACTCCAGAGCACTCCGTTGGTGCCCGGGAACCAGTAGGCCATCACCAGCTGTGCGGCCACCAGATCCACGGCAATGGTCACGGCCCAGTTGTACCAGTAGTTCCAGCCCAGCGCGAAGCCGAAACCTTCATCCACGTACTTGGCGCCATAGGTGGCAAAAGAGCCGGAGACGGGCATGTGCGCGGCCATCTCGCCCAGACTGGTCATCAGGAAATAGACCATCAGGCCCACGATCATGTAGGCCAGCAAGGCGCCGCCCGGGCCTGCCTGGGAGATGGTTGCGCCGGAGGCGACAAAAAGGCCGGTGCCGATGGAGCCGCCGATGGCGATCATCGACATATGACGGGCCTTGAGGGAACGGTGCAACTGGCCGGTTGCTGCAGTGGATTCGCTGTCGCTCATGAATACGAGATTTTCTGGCAGGACATGACAAGGGGAAACAGGCTGGCTAAGGCCGTTGTCATGGCTTGCATTATTGTGGTTCTGCACGGCCGGCCCTGAGATAACAACGCGGCGTGCGCGATCGGCGATGACACTCATTGCCGTTCAGTGGGTGCAGATTGTGAGCGATTTATGGGCGGTGCGTGCGCTTCGGGTTGTCATGAAGTGCAGCGAATTAGCGGATATTTTTTCCAAGTATCTGTTTTTTATGGGTTTATGGGCTTGGGTCGGTGGCTGCCTCTTGTGGGTGGCATTGGCTCTGCATAGAGCGGTGGCGCACAAATGGTGGCATGGACGCAACGGATCGAGGCAAAGTACGGACCGACAGCGGTCTTTCGGCCAGCCGGTAGAGGCTGCAGCGAGCCTGGGGCGTCAGTGCTTTACCGCGGCCCGATGCGCCAGACCTCGGTTTTAACGGCGGTAGCAACACAGCGCCTGCAACTCGTGTGATGCCACGACGCGGCTGCGCGGTCTGGCACTGTTCTTCCGGCTGTGCCTGTATGCCGGTAGTGGAGAAGATCGGCAGTCCCCGGCAGGTGCAAGATGCTCTGTGGGCGTCCCGACCGAAACAGGCTTCAGCTTGCCGGTGATGGTTTCGTGAGCATTTCTATTCTTGAATTCAATTCAAGAGAATTTATTGGATACAGGGCTTAATCGGCAAAGATGAAGCGGGCACACTGCGGGTCATGAAATCCTCTGCCGCTTTATTTGCCCTGGCCGTTGGCGCTTTTGCCATTGGCACGACCGAGTTCACTCCCATGGGATTGCTGCCCGTGATTGCCGATGGGGTGCAGGTCAGCATTCCCACGGCGGGCATGCTGGTCTCGGCCTATGCCGTGGGCGTCATGCTGGGGGCTCCGGTCATGACGCTGCTTTTCAGCCGTTTTGGCAAACGGGCTGCGCTGATGGGCCTGATGGTGCTGTTCACAGTGGGCAATCTGTTGTCGGCCTTTGCGCCGGGCTATACCACGCTGCTGCTGTCGCGTCTGGTCACCAGTCTCAACCACGGCGCTTTCTTCGGCATCGGTGCCGTGGTGGCCGCGAGCGTGGTGCCCAGGGACAAGCAGGCCAGCGCGATTGCCGCCATGTTCATGGGCCTGACGATTGCCAATATCGGTGGCGTGCCGGCTGCGACCTGGATCGGCCAGCAGGTGGGCTGGCGCCTGGCCTTTGGCGGCACGGCCGTGCTGGGCCTGGTCACCATTGCCGCGCTGTGGCTGGCGCTGCCCAAGGGCGAGCCGGGCACACGCCCCGACGTGCGCCGCGAGCTGAAGGTGCTGGCGCGCCCCGAAGTGCTGCTGGCCATGGGCACCACGGTGCTGGGGGCCGGCGCCATGTTTGCGCTCTATACCTATGTGGCGCCCGTGCTGGCCGAGATCACGCACGCCAGTCCCGGCTTTGTGGCCTTTGCCCTGGTGCTGATCGGCGTCGGATTCACGCTGGGCAATACGCTGGGCGGCAAGCTGGCCGACTGGTCGCTGGACGGGGCGACGAAGATCATTCTGGCGCTGCTCGCCGTCATCATGGCCTTGCTGCCGCTGGTCATGACAACCCATCTGGGTGCGGCCATCGGTCTGGTGGTCTGGGGCGCTGCGGCGTTTGGCATCGTGCCGCCAGTGCAGATGCGGGTCATGCAGGCCGCGGCGCAGGCCCCAGGTCTGGCTTCATCGGTCAATGTGGGGGCATTCAATCTGGGCAATGCGGTGGGCGCTGCGTTGGGCGGCTTCGTCATCGGTCAGGGCCTGGGATATGCGGCCGTGCCGCTGGTGGGCGCTGCGCTGGCCGCTGGCGGTCTGGGCCTGGTCTGGCTGGGCAAGGCCGGCCGCAGTCCTGCGGCGCAAGGGGCTGGCGAGAGTGCCGTTCGCAAGGTTTGACGGCGTTGTCGTTCCGAGCGGCTCCGGCCTGTCGCTTACCAGCGCGCCTGCTCCAGCAGCATCTGGGTCAGCGCCTTGATCTTGGGTGAGGCATGGCGGGTGCGTGGGTAGACCAGAGACAGCTCGCGGCTGCGGCCTTCGAGCTGGGTCAGCACGGGTATGAGCCGCGCACTGGCAATGTGCTCGCGCACGGCAAACTCCATGACCTGAGCCACGCCCAGACCAGCCAGCGAGCCCTCGACCAAAGGGTCGCCGCTGTCAAAGCTGATGGACTGCGGCGGCATCCAGTCCAGCGGCTCTTCCCCTTCGGCCTTGAACTGCCAGGGCACCTTAAATCCCAGATAGTGGTTGTAGACCGACAGGCAGCGGTGCCGGGCCAGCTCCTGCAGCGTGCGCGGTGCGCCATGGGCTTGCAGATAGCCGGGTGAGACCACGGTCACCCAGCGCAGCGGCGGCAGGCTGCGCGCAATCATGCGGCTGTCGGCAAGAGGGCCTATGCGCACGGCTGCGTCAAAACCTTCTTCCACCATGTCCACCACCCGGTCGGTAAAGCTGGCATCGATCTGCAGACCCGGATAGCAATCCATCAGCGGCCCCAGCAACGGCGTGAGCACCACCCGTCCCAGCACCGAGGGCGCGGTCATGCGCAACACGCCACTGGGTTCGCAGCGCCGGTCCAGCATCAGCTGGCGCGCTTCGTCGAGCCCGGCAATCAGCGCGGCGCTGCGGTCCACCAGGGTGCAGCCATCGGGCGTGAGCGAGACATTGCGCGTATTGCGATGCAGCAGCCGGGTGCCCAGATCGGCTTCCAGCTGGGCAATCGCCCGCGAGATGCGGGACTGCGTGGTCCCCAGGCTGTGCGCGGCCTGCGTGAAGCTTTTGCACTCGGCCACCTTGACCAGCATGTGTACGGCGTTCAGATCCATGGTGCTCAAGCTTAATTGATGCGTATACGCATAAGTTAAACATGATTTTCATGTTTATCTACGTCCTTGAATTAAATACGATGCCTGCCTGACCGGTCATTCACGCTGTACCTGCAATGCAGCACGCTTTGGAGCACTCACGCCCGTCGCCGCGACGAGGCGTGCAGCCGCTTCTTTTCGAGAATGAGGACCGATGTGATGGATCAAAAGAGAGACAAGTTGCCACCCCTGCCCAGCCTGCGCTATCCGCGTGCAGCGCTGGCCCTGTTGTCGCTGGCGCAGCTGATGATTGCGCTGGATGCGACGATCGTGTTTGTGGCGCTGGACGCCATAGGCATGCATCTGCAGCTGCCTGCACACCATCTGCAATGGGTAATCAGCGGCTATAGCGTGGCTTTCGGCGGCTGTCTGCTGCTGGGCGGTCGCTGCGCCGATCTGCTGGGGCAGCGCCGCATGTACATAGCAGCCATGGCCTTGTTCGGACTGGCGTCGCTGGCCGGAGGCTTTGCCACCGAGGCCTGGCTGCTGATCGCGGCGCGTGCGGCCCAGGGCGTGGGGGCGGCGCTGCTGTTCCCGGCCACGCTGGCCATGATCAACACCCTGTACCGCCCAGGTGCCGAGCGCAATCGGGCGCTGGCCGTGTGGAGCATGGCCAGCGCCGGAGGGCTGGCGGCAGGGGCCTTGCTGGGCGGCGTGCTGACCCAGTTGCTGGGCTGGAACTGGGTGCTGTGGGTGCTGGTGCCGATTGCCTGGCCTTGTGCGGTGGCGGCGCTGCGCTATCTGCCCGCCATGCCCAGCGTGCCGCGTCATAAGCGCCGCTTCGATGTGGCCGGGTGCATCAGCGTGACGCTGGGCAGCTGCCTGCTGGTCACGGCCCTGGTGCAAGGTCCGCAATGGGGCTGGCTGGACGGGCGCACCTTGGGTGTGCTGCTGGTCGCCGCACTGGCGCTGGCGGCATTCTTTGCCATTGAAAAACAGGTGACTGCGCCGCTGATGCCGCTGGCCATGCTGAAAGTGCGTGGCCTGCAGCATGCCATGCTGCTGACGCTGCTGTTCATGAGTTGCTACGGCGTGCAGTACTACTTTCTGGGCCTGTACTTTCAGCAGGTGCTGGGCTGGAGCCCACTGCAGGCCGGGCTGGCCTTTGTGCTGCCCACCATTGTCTGCACCGTCGGTATTCGCTGGGCCGAACGCGGATTGGCGCGCTACAGCGCCCGCATCGTGCTGATGGCCGGCTGGGCTGCAGGCCTGGCGGGCCTGGTCTGGACCACCGCCGTGCTGCCACTGGCCGGCAATTACTGGTGGCTGGTGCCGGGCTTCATCGTGATGAGCATAGGCCAGGGTGCAAGCTGGACCGGCATGTGGGTATTGGTGGGCGAGGGCATTGCGCCGCAGCAGCAGGGGGTGGCTTCCGGTGTGGCCGCCACGGCCCAGCAGGTGGGGGCGGCACTGGGGCTGGCCGTGCTGGTGATGGTCGCTTCCCTGCCGGTGGCGCAAGTGCAGGCCACGGGTTCGGCAAATGCCCAGACACTGCAGCAGGCCAATGCCCTGGGTCTGCAGAATGCGGAATGGGGCACCGCGCTGATTGCCTTGGTGGCCTTGCTGGTCTGCGCGCTCATGGGGCACAGGCCGCTGGCTCAGGAGCTGAAGCCTCAGCTTGGCTGAGTTGAGTTGATATAAAAATAGCTGCTAACGCTTATGGATAAAGCGTTGGCAGCTATTGTTTTGATGGTTTCTGGTTTAGCTCAGCAGCAATGCATCGTCGGCCAGCTTTTCGCCACGCACCTTCTCGAACATGTGCAGCAGGTCGGGCACATCCATTCTGGAGCGCTCTTCGCCGCTGACGTCCAGCACCACATTGCCCTGGTGCAGCATGACGGTACGCGTGCCCACATCCAGGGCCTGGCGCATGCTGTGCGTCACCATCATCGTGGTCAGATTGGCTTCCTGCACGATGCGCGCCGTCAGCTGCAGCACAAAGTCGGCGGTGCGTGGGTCCAGAGCGGCAGTGTGCTCGTCCAGCAGCAGAATGCGCGAAGGCTGCAACGCTGCCATCAGCAGGCTCACGGCCTGACGCTGTCCGCCCGAGAGCAGGCCGATGCGGTCGGTCAGGCGGTTTTCCAGGCCCAGGCCCAGCGTGGCCAGACGCTCGCGATACAGATCGCGATTGCTGGCCTTTACGGCCTTGGACAAGCCGCGGAAGTTGCCGCGCTCGTGCGCCAGTGCCATGTTCTCTTCGATGGACAGGTCTTCACAGGTGCCGGCCATGGGGTCCTGGAACACCCGGGCCACCTGCTTGGAGCGGGACCATACCGGCATGCGCGTCATGTCGATACCGGCAATTTCGATCTTGCCCTTGTCCACGCTCTGGTCGCCCGAGACGCAGTTCAGAAACGTGGACTTGCCTGCGCCGTTGGAGCCGATGACGGTCACAAACTGACCGTCGGGAATCGACAGCGACAGGCCGCGCAGCGCGCGGGTTTCGATCGGCGTGCCAGGGTTGAAGGTGAGTTCGAGGTTTTGTGCGTTCAGCATGGTGTTCTCCGCCGTCCTTCTTCTTACTTGCGCTTGCTCAGCTTTTTCTTGATTTGCGGAATCACCAGTGCGATGGTCACCAGCACTGCCGTCACCAGGTTCAGATCCTGCGCCTTCAGGCCGATGGCATCGATATTGAGGGCTGCCGCGATGAAGAAGCGGTAGACCACTGCGCCAAGCACCACGGCCAGCGTGGCCCAGATGATCTTGCGCGAAGGCAGTATGGTCTCGCCCACGATCACGGCAGCCAGACCGATGACGATGGTGCCGATGCCCATGGAGATGTCGGAGCCGCCTTGTGTCTGCACGAACAGTGCGCCCGCCAGGCCGACCAAGCCATTGGAGATCGCCATGCCCAGCAAGATCATGGCACCGGTGTTGACGCCCTGGGCGCGAGCCATGCGGGCGTTGGAGCCCGTGGAACGGATGGCCAGGCCGCGCTCGGTGGCAAAGAACCAGTCCAGAGCCAGCTTGGCCACGATGACGAAGCCGAGCATGATGAGCGGGCGCATCACATAGTCGTCAATGCCCGCCGGCTGCAGCATGGTGAACAGCGTGGGTTCGTTGATCAGCGGCACGTTGGGGCCGCCCATGATGCGCAGATTCACCGAGTACAGGCCGATCATCATCAGGATGGAGGCCAGCAGGTCCATGATCTTGAGCTTGACGTTGAGCCAGCCCGTAATGAAACCGGCCACGGCACCGGCAGCCGTGCCGGCCAGCGTGGCCAGCCAGGGGTTGGTGCCCGTGGAAATCAGAATGGCGCAGACTGCACCACCGAGGGGGAAGCTGCCGTCGACCGTCAGATCGGGAAAACGCAGCAAGCGAAAGGAGATGAAGACGCCCAGCGCCACCAGGCTGAAGATCAGGCCAATTTCAATGGCACCGAGGATGGAAAATAAAGACATAGAGAGAGCGACAGGCGCGGCAAACGTCTAAAAAAATCGGCAGGGCCATGTTGCCACGGCACCTGCCGCTGCGCTGGCACTGCCTGGTGGCAGTGCTGGCGACAGGGAGTGGATTACTTGACCACGGTCGCGGCGGACTTGATCAGCGCGTCGGACAGCTTCACGCCTTGCTTTTCGGCAGCGCCCGGATTCACGAACAGTTCCATCTTGGTGGAGACTTCGGGCTTGATGTCGCCGGGCTTCTCGCCCTTGAGGATGCGCACCACCATGCGGCCGGTCTGTTCACCCAGGTCACGGTAGTTGATGCCGTAGGCAGCCACGGCGCCGCGCTTGACGGAGTCGGTGTCAGAGGCCACCAGAGGAATCTTGGCGTCCTGGCCCACCTTGACCAGCGATTCGTAGGCCGACACCACGTTGTTGTCGGTGTTGGTGTAGATCACGTCGACCTTGCCCACCAGCGAGCGTGCGGCGCTGGAGACGTCCACCGAGCGGGGCGCGGCAGCGGTCACCAGAGTCCAGCCCATCTTGGGCAGCAGGGCCTGCAGTTCCTTGACGACCACGGCGGAGTTGGCTTCGCCGGGGTTGTAGACCATGCCGATTCGCTTGGCATTGGGTGCGACCTGCTTGACCAGGTCCATCTGCTTGTCCAGGGCCAGCAGGTCGGACACGCCAGTCACATTGTTCTTGGAGGGTTCCCAGCTGGGGACCAGCTTGGCGGCCACGGGGTCGGTCACGGCCGAGAACACCACGGGCACGGTCTTGGTCGATGCGATCACGGCCTGGGCGGAAGGCGTGGCGATGGCGACGATGGCATCGGGCTTGTCACCCACGAACTTGCGGGCGATCTGGGCTGCTGTACCGGTGTTGCCCTGTGCGCTCTGGTACTGCCACTTCAGGGCCTTGCCTTCTTCGTAGCCGGCAGCCTTCAGGGCGTCCTTGACGCCGTCGCGCACCGCATCCAGGGCGGGGTGTTCAACAATGGCGGTCACGGCCACGGACTTGGTGTCGGCGGCATAGGCACCCGACATGGCGGAAATTGCCAGGGCCAGTGCGCCCATGCGGGCCAAGGACAGCTGCTTCATGTGTATCTCCAGCGTTTGTTGTGTGTTCCAGGTGAATTAAGACGGCAGTGCTCGATGCGCGTCGCCTCGCGGCAAAGTCTACTGCACCGATCTGGCTGTCTTCGCAATTGAGATAACCTTGTTTATCCCTATACGATGATCGCGAAAAAATGGCATGAAAGCTGCGCAAAGCGCTATTTGACTGGTGTTTGTGTGTGCGGATGCTGTTCAATGGCGCGCAATATTGCGTTGAGTGGGGCAGGGTTTCTGCTTTTTGCTGCATTTTTCCTGCGTTTGATTTGCCCAGGTCAAGGATATTGAGGCGATTGCCTGTTTTTTGGTCGCAGCGCTTTCCCGGCCACAAGCCTGTCTCCATTGGGAGATTCACGGCCTTTGCTCTGGCCTGAGAATTTTCAGGATGCTGCAAATTTGTGGGCATTTCACGGGCTGCGTTGCAAAAAACATTCAGCCCATGAAAAAAGCCTGCGCAGTCGGAACTGGCGCAGGCTTTCGGGGAGTGCATCCGGCAGCGGCTGCCGCCGCCGAATGCCATCACATGGCTTACATGCCGGAGTAGTTGGGGCCGCCTCCGCCTTCGGGCGTGACCCAGACGATGTTCTGGGTCGGATCCTTGATGTCGCAGGTCTTGCAGTGCACGCAGTTCTGCGCATTGATCTGCAGACGCTGCTTGCCGGCATCGGCCTCGTCCTCCACGAACTCATACACGCCTGCGGGGCAGTAGCGCTGCTCGGGGCCTGCGAACTTGGTCAGGTTCACGGCAACGGGAACGCTGGCGTCCTTGAGCGTCAGGTGGGCCGGCTGGTTCTCGGCATGATTGGTGCTGCTGATGAAGACGCTGGAGAGGCGGTCGAAGGTCAGCTTGCCGTCGGGCTTGGGGTACTCGATGGGGGCGCACTCGGAGGCGGGCTTGAGATAGGCGTGGTCGGGCTTGTTGCGATGCAGCGTCCAGGGGATGTTGCCGCGCAGCACGAACTGCTCCAGTCCGTTCATCACGGTGGCTGTGGTCAGACCCTTCTTGAACCAGGCCTTGAAGTTGCGCGCTTTCCACAGCTCTTCATAGAGCCAGCTGTTCTCGAACGCATAGGTATAGGCCGTCAGCTCATCGCCCTGGCGACCGGCGACGATGGCGGCGTAGGCGGCTTCGGCGGCCAGCATGCCGGTCTTGATCGCGGCATGGCTGCCCTTGATGCGGCTGACATTGAGGAAGCCGGCTTCGCAGCCCACCAGCGCACCACCGGGGAAGACAAAGCGGGGCAGGCTGGAGATGCCGCCGGCCGTGATGGCGCGCGCACCGTAGCTGATGCGCTTGGCGGGCTTGATGCCCTTGGCTTCGTCGCCTTCCAGGTAGTAGCGGATATTGGGATGGGTCTTCCAGCGCTGCATCTCCTCGAACGGAGACAGGTAGGGGTTGGAGTAATCCAGACCGGTGATGAAGCCCAGCGTGACCAGATTGTCTTCCAGGTGGTAGAGGAAGGCGCCACCGTAGGTGTCGCTCTTCATGGGCCAGCCGGCAGTGTGCAGCACCATGCCGGGCTTGTGACGCTGGGGGTCGATCTCCCAGAGTTCCTTGATGCCCAGACCGTAAGTCTGTGGGTCGCGGTTGGCGTCCAGCGAATACTTGGCGATGACCTGCTTGCCCAGATGGCCGCGCGCACCTTCGGCAAAGATGGTGTACTTGCCGTGCAGCTCCATGCCCAGCTGGAAGTCGCCTGTGGGCTCACCTTCCTTGCTGATGCCCATATTGCCGGTAGCCACGCCCTTGACGGAGCCGTCCTCGTTGTAGAGCACTTCGGCGGCCGTGAAGCCGGGGAAGATTTCCACGCCCAGGGCTTCGGCCTGTTCCGCCAGCCACTTGGTGACAAAGCCCAGGCGAACAATGTAGTTGCCTTCGTTATGAAAGCACTTGGGCAGCAGCCAGTTGGGCGTGCGCAGAGAGCTCTTCTCGCCGAGGAAGACCATGGCGTCTTCGGTCACCGGCTGGTTCAGGGGGGCACCCTTTTCCTTCCAGTCGGGGATCAGTTCGGTCAGAGCGCGAGGATCCATGATGGCGCCCGAGAGGGTGTGAGCGCCGGGCTCCGAGCCTTTTTCCAGCACGACCACGGAGACATCCTGACCTTTTTCGGTCGCCAGCTGCTTGAGGCGAATGGCAGTGGCCAGGCCGCCGGGGCCACCACCGACCACCACCACGTCATATTCCATGGCCTCTCGCGGGCCGTACTGGGCCAGGATCTCTTCGTTTGTCATCGGGAAAGTCTCGCTTGATATTGGATTGGGAAAACTGGCGTGCGCGGCCCAGGCAGGTGCGTCTGCAAAAAACCACGATGCGGGCGATTCTATGCTGACAGTCCGGCACGACCGTGCAGATTTGGCGACAGCGCATCAATCGGTGTTGCGGCAAAGTCCATAGGCTAGTGCTCCCCCCGGGGCACGCCATCCCTCAAAGAAACTAGAACAAGGTGATGATGCAGTCGCAAACCTCGTTCAATCAGGAGACATAGCGGCATGAAAATCGAGTTGCCAGAGCACAAAAAACAGGTCTATGAAACGCGCTTTCCCGTGCGCTGGGGTGATATGGACGCCATGGGCCATGTCAACAACGCCCAGTACTTCCGTTACCTGGAAACTGCCCGTATCGACTGGATGCGCGGCATGGGTCTGAATCCGGACCCCGCTGGGCAGGGGCCGGTCATCGTCAACGCCTTCTGCAATTTCTATCAGCAGCTGGCCTATCCCGACGAAGTGCTGCTCAAGATGTTTGTCAGCGATCCCGCACGCACTACCTTCGAGACCTGGGCCACGATGGAGCGTGTGGCACAGCCGGGAGTCATATGCGCCGCCGGTGGAGGCACGGTGATCTGGGTCGACTTTCCCCGGCAGAAAGCCGCTGCGCTGCCGGACTGGATACGTTCGGCAGTGATGGCCTGAGCCTTGTTCGGAATTCCGTACATCTCTCTGGATGTCGTCCGGAAATCCGATCGTTGTTATGCAAAAAAGTATTTTGAATATAAGCAAATCAAAGACTTGGCCGTGATTTGGTGGCTGGCACGGTATGTGCTTAAAGGACGGCACGCCGCTTCGCTGCGGCTGACCAAGTGAGACTGGGGCTGGACCTGGCTGACGAAACCTCGGTTGCGTCGGCGGTCCGTCTCGGTTTGTTGTCGCTGCCTGAGCCCGGTGCCTTCAAGGCCTGGACTCCGGCTGCGGCTCAAACAACGCATACCAAGATTCCAAGAAATGAAATCCAATCGCCTGACCATCATGGTTCTGCTGGCCATGGTTCTGGGTGTGGTCGTGGGCTATCTCGTCCACGCCAACGCCGCGACACCGGAGACTGCCAAAGACATTGCCGGCTATTTCGGCATCCTCACCGACGTATTCCTGCGCATGATCAAGATGATCATCGCGCCCCTGGTGTTTGCCACGCTGGTGGCGGGCCTGGCCAATATGGGCGATGCCGGTTCCGTGGGCCGCGTGGGTGGTCGTGCGCTGGGCTGGTTTATCGCGGCTTCGTTCTGCTCGCTGTTTCTGGGTCTGGTGTTTGCCAATGTGCTGCAACCCGGCCATGGCCTGACCGTGGAGCTTCCCACGAATGCCGAGAGCCTGGGTCTGAAGACCGGTGCGCTGAACTTCAAGGATTTCATCACCCATGTCTTCCCCAAGAACATCTTCGAGGCCATGGCCACCAATGAGGTGTTGCAGATCCTCGTGTTCGCGCTGTTCTTCGGTATTGCCCTGGGTTATCTGAACCACCAGAAAAAGCACATGCTGGTCGATCTGATGGAAGAGACCTCGCACGTCATGCTGCGCGTGACCGAGTACGTGATGCGCTTTGCGCCCGTGGGTGTGTTCGGCTCTGTCGCCGGCACCATTGCCACCCACGGACTGGGCATGCTGCTGGTGTTCGGCAAGTTCCTGCTGGGCTTCTATATTGCGCTGGCCGCGCTGTGGGTGCTGCTCATCGGTGCCGGCTATGTGGTGCTGGGCAAGGATGTCTTCCGTCTGCTGTCGCTGATTCGCGGCCCGGTGCTGGTGGGCTTTTTCACGGCCAGCAGCGAATCCACGCTGCCCAAGCTCATGGAGCAGTTGGAGAAATTCGGCATCAAGCCACGCATCACCGGTTTTGTGCTGCCCCTGGGTTACTCGTTCAACCTCGACGGCTCCATGATCTACACCACCTTCCTGGCCATCTTCATCTCTCAGGCCTATGGCATCGAGATGTCGCTGACCGCACAGCTGACCATGCTGATGGTGCTGATGATTTCCAGCAAGGGCATTGCCGGCGTGCCGCGCGCCTCGCTGGTGGTGGTGGCCGCCGTGCTGCCCATGTTCGGTTTGCCGGAAGCCGGCATTCTGCTGATTCTGGGCATCGATCACTTCCTGGACATGGGTCGTACGCTGACCAATGTGCTGGGCAACGCCATTGCCACGGCCGTGGTGGCCAAATGGGAAGGTGATGAAGCTCCTGAGTCTTCCACAGACTCGGCAGTCCAGCCCGTGATCATGGCCGAGGCCGCCCGCGCCTGAGCCTGATCCCCGCCTTGCCCGGCTTGCTGCCTGCTGCTGCGCGCGGCGCTGCTAACATGGCCCGCACCATGCTAGCTTTCCTGCCCCCGCACCTGCGCGCTGCTTTGCTGATCCTGCTCTGGCTGGCCGCAAGCAGCCTGGGCGGCTGGCTGGGCTATCAGGGCTTTGTCAAGATCGGTCTCGAGACGGTGGCGGCAGCCGGCAACAACCGCCTCGATCTCTATGCAGCCAGCCTTCGGCGCGAGATCGACAAATTTGCCTTTCTGCCCGATGTGGTGGCCCTGCAGCCCGAGATCCTGTCCCTGCTGAAATCGCCAGGCGACGAAACGCTGCAATCCCGTGCCAACCTCTATCTGGAAGAGCTGAGCCGCCGAGCGGGTACGCTCAGCGTCTACATGCTGGATCACCAGGGCCTTGTGCTGGCCGCCAGCAACTGGCGCCGCGCTGACAGCTTTGTGGGCGAGAACCTCGGCTTCAGGCCCTACGTCCAGCAGGCGCTGCGGGAAGGGCGGGGGCGCTACTTCGGTGTCGGCACCACGCGCGGCGAGCCTGGCTATTACCTGACCACGACCTTGGGCCAGGGCGAGTTGCATGGCGTGGTGGTGGTCAAGGTCGGGCTGGCGCAGCTCGAACAATCCTGGGCCAGCGCAGAGTCGCCGGTAATGGTCAGCGATGAAAACACCGTGGTCATCCTCAGCAACATGCCTGCCTGGCGTTTTGCCACCTTGCAGCCGCTGAACTCAGCAAGACGCGCGGAGCTGGAAGCTTCGCAGAAATACAACCGTCTGAATCTGAGGTCGCTGAGCTGGGGTGGCGTAAGCGGTGCCACGGGTACCAGGCAGGTCAGCATTCCCGATCTCAAGGACGCCGCGGCAGGGCCGAGTGCGGGCCGCTTTCTGGCGCAGTCCACGCCGCTGGCCGGCACGCCCTGGCAGATCACCGTGCTGTCTCCCCTGAGTGTTGCATTGCAACTGGCGGCGAGCCGTGCATGGGTGACAGGGGCGTTGATTGCATTGATGCTGCTGCTGGGGGCTTTGCTCTATCAGCGGCGCAGGCATGTGCGTGAGCAACTGGCGGCCCAGCAGGCTCTGAAGCAGGCCAACGAGGTGCTGGAGCAGAAAGTGCAGCAGCGCACGGCCGATCTTCAGTACGCCAATTTGGCACTGCAGCAGGAGGTGGTGGAGCGCATGCATGCCGAGACCACACTGCGCGCTGCGCAGGATGAGCTGGTGCAGGCCGGCAAACTGGCTGTCATCGGTCAGCTCTCCACGGAAGTGGCCCATGAGCTGAATCAGCCCCTGGCGGCCTTGCGGGCGCTGGCCGGCAACAGCCAGCGTTTTCTGGAGCGAGGCCAGGGCGAGATGGTGCACAGCAATCTGCAGCGCATGGCCGAGCTGACGGAGCGCATGGGACGTATTACCGGACAGCTGCGCAACTTTGCGCGCAAGTCCGCGGGCCAGCCGGCACAGGTCGAACTGGCCAAGGTGGTCGATGGCGCTCTGACCCTGCTGGAGCCGCGCATTGCGCAAAGCGGCGTCATGATCGTGCGACAGCCTTCGGATCTCGCGCTGAGTGCCTGGTGCGATGCCAATCGCGTGCAGCAGGTGCTGATCAATCTGCTGAGCAACGCGCTGGACGCCGTGCAGGGCGGTAGCACGCAGTGCGTGGAAATCACCTGCAACCGGTCCGGTGCCTGGGCGCAGATTACGGTACGCGATCATGGCCCCGGACTCAGCGAGCAGGTTCAGGCGCGGCTGTTCGAGCCCTTTTTCACGACCAAGCCCGAGGGTTTGGGACTGGGTCTGGGCCTGCCGCTGTCGGCAGAGATTGCCCATGCCGCGGGTGGCAGCCTTAGTGGTGGCAACCATCCGGAAGGCGGGGCCATCTTCACGCTGCGCCTGCCCTTGGTGGATACTCGGCCGCTGTCCTGATTGCCTGCTGCCCATGAACCCTTCCCTCCAAGTCCTGATCGTTGAAGACGATGCCGATGTCGCCATGGCCTGCGAGCAGACCATGCGCCTCGAAGGTCTGGACTGCATCTGCGTGAGCAGTGCCGAGCAGGCGCAAAAGCACCTGTCCCCGGATTTTGCCGGCATCGTGGTCAGCGATATCCGGTTGCCCCAGATGAGCGGCCTTGGGCTGCTGGCCGCCGTCCGCGTGCTGGATGCCGAGCTGCCCGTGATTCTCATCACCGGTCACGGCGATATCTCCATGGCCGTGCAGGCCATGAAGGATGGTGCGGCCGATTTTCTGGAAAAGCCATTTGCGCCCGAACGCCTGGTGGAGGCCGTGCGCCGTGCGTTGGAGCGACGTCGTCTGGTGCTGGAGGTGCGCAGCTTGCGCCAGCAGCTACAAAGTCGGGATGTGTTGCAGCACCAGTTGCTGGGGCGGTCGCTGCCGATGCAGCAGCTGCGCAGTACCTTGCAGAGCCTTGCGGCCAGCGAGGCCGATGTGCTGATCTGGGGTGAAACCGGCACCGGCAAGGAAAGAGTCGCGCGCAGCCTGCACGAGTCCAGCCGGCGCAAAGGCGGCAATTTCGTCGCCATTAACTGCGGCGGCCTGCCGGAAACCCTGTTCGACAGCGAAATGTTCGGCAGCGAGGCCGGGGCCTTCACCGGTGCGGGCAAAAAGCGCGTCGGCAAGATTGAGCATGCCAGCGGCGGCACGCTGTTTCTCGACGAGATCGAGAGCATGCCTTTGGCCATGCAGGCCAAGCTGCTGCGCGTGCTGCAGGAACGAGTGCTGGAGCGTCTTGGATCCAACACGCTCATTCCCGTGGACTGCCGCGTGATTGCGGCAACCAAGGTCGATCTGCTTGAGCTCAGCCGCCAGGGCCTGTTTCGCTCCGATCTCTACTATCGTCTCAATGTGGCGACCGTGAACCTGCCCCCGCTGCGCGAGCGCCGTGAGGATGTTGCGCTGCTGTTCGAGCATTTCGCGCTGCAGGCGGCGGCCCGCCACCAGCGACCAGTGGCCGAGCTGACGCC
Organism: Comamonas sp. C24C; assembly: GCF_053345995.1. NCBI lineage: Bacteria > Pseudomonadati > Pseudomonadota > Betaproteobacteria > Burkholderiales > Comamonadaceae > Comamonas > Comamonas sp. C24C. The sequence goes on from NZ_JBKFBC010000007.1 coordinate 236,130, forward strand.
GCAGCGTCTTCAGACCTTGCTGGCCCACGACTGGCCCGGCAATGTGCGCGAGCTGCGCAACGCGGCCGAGCGCATCACGCTGGGGCTGGATGCCGGCATATCTCCACCCGGCGCCGCGCCCGGGGCCGCTGCTTCGCTGGCTTCGACCATGGAGTCCATAGAGCGCTCCCTGATTTCCGAAGCCCTGCGCAACAACGAAGGCAATCTGACGCGCACGGCTCAGGCGCTGCACACCCCCAAGACCACGCTGCACGACAAGATTCGCAAGCACGGGCTGTGAGCAAGCCATGAAAGCGGCTGCCGCGTTTGGGCTCCAGGGCGGAACTTGCGTCCCGCTACACTGGGGCATGCGTGAATTCAAGGTCATGGTCGTTGGTGCTTATGGCTTCTTCGGCAGTCGCCTGGTTGCCAGGCTGGCCAGACAAAGTGGTCTGCACATCGTGGTGGCAGGGCGCTCGGCTTCTGCGGCGCATGCGCTGCTCGAAGGTCTGGCCCGGGATGCCCGCTCAAGCCTGAGCCATGCGATGCTGGACGTGATGGCTGCGGGGCTGCAAGAGCGGCTCAAGGCCCTGGCGGTGGATGCGCTCATTCACACCTCGGGCCCGTTTCAGGGACAGGACTACCGCGTGGCCCTGGCCTGTGCCCGAGCCGGCGTGCACTATGTGGATCTGGCCGATGGGCGTGAGTTTGTCTGCGGCATAGACCAGCTTGAGCTGCAGGCCAAAGCCGCCGGCGTGCTGCTGCTCAGTGGTGCCAGCTCGGTGCCGGCGCTGTCCTCGGCGGTGGTGGATGCGCTGGCTCGGGGCATGGACCGCGTCGACCATATCGACATCGGCATCAGCCCGGGCAATCGAACGGACAGAGGCCTGTCCACCGTCGCTGCCATCCTCAGCTATTGCGGCAAGCCACTGCCCGGTGCGGGCCAGCAGGCCGTGATCGGCTGGCTGCGCAGCTATGCACATGACTATCCGGCTCCCGTGGGGCGGCGGCTGCTGTCGGCCTGCGATGTGCCCGATCTTGCATTGCTGCCGCTTCGCTATCAGAACTGTTCTGTCAGATTTGGCGCCGGACTTGAGTTGCCGCTTCTGCACCGAGGCATGAACGCCATGGCCTGGCTGGCGCACAAAGGGCTGGTACAGGATTGGTCCACCCATGCGCGCACGCTCAAGCGCATGGCAGACTGGTTCAAGAACCATGGCAGCGATGTGGGCGCCATGCATGTCACCGTCAGCGGGCTGGATGCCCAGGGGCAAGCCAGCCAGCGCAGCTGGGTGCTGACGGCGGGCTCCGGCGACGGGCCTTATGTTCCCACGCTGGCCGCCAGTGCACTGGTGCGCAAGCTGGCAGCAGGTGCAGCGCTGGGACCTGGTGCCCGGCCCTGCATGGGACTGCTGACGCTGCAGGACTTCATGGCCGAGGCTCGGGGGCTGGACATCCGGATGCAGGAGCTGGCCCCATGACGCAGAGCGCTTCCTTGTTTCAGCAGGCCATGGGTGAAGAGTTTGGCAGGCTCGATGCCGCGCTACAGCGCTTTCACTGTCTGCAGGGCGAGCATGAGTTGGAGGGCAGGGTACAGACCGGCGCACCCCGGACGCTGCTGGCCAGGTTGCTGGCCCTGGCCCTGGGTACACCGCGCACGGCCGCTGAGGGGGAGATTCATTTCGAGCTGCAGGCCAGTCCCGAGGCCGAGACCTGGACTCGCATCTTCCCCGAGCAGGTCATGCGCTCCAGCATGCATTTGCACCAGGGCGGCCTGGTCGAACGTCTCGGGCCGGCGCGGCTGTGCTTTGCCCTGCAGGCGGTGGATGGACGGCTGCACATGCGACTGCAGCGCCTGTATTTTCTGGGCATCCCTTGTCCGGGTTGGCTGGCGCCGCGCATCGTGGCCGAGGAAACAGGGGCCGGGCAGCGCTTGCAGTTTCATATCGAGGCGGCCGTGCCGCTGATTGGCGTGGTGGCCAGTTACCGAGGCCATCTGCTGCTGCCCGAGGAGAAAAAATGATTGTGGTCTTCGATGCGCAATGCCTGCTGTGCAACGGCTGGGTGCAGTTTCTGCTCAAGCACGACAAGCAGGGCATTTTTCAGTTTGCAGCCATTCAGGGAGAGGTAGGCGGCAAGCTGCTGGCCGATGCGGGCCTGCGCCTGGAAGGTCTGCAAACCCTGCTGCTGGTGGACGGCAAGCGTTCCTGGCAGCACACCGATGCCATTCTGCGCGTGCTGCACGCGCTGGGCTGGCCCTGGCGCCTGACAGCGCTGTTCCGACTGATACCCGCTGCATTGCGCGATGCGCTCTATCGCCTGATTGCCAGAAACCGCTACCGCTGGTTTGGCAAAAGCGAGCAATGCCTGATGCCGGACCCCGCAGTGGCCGCGCGCTTTCTTGATTGAAGTTCTGATGAAAAGTGCCTTGGCCCATCAAGTGCACTGCAGCCTGTCGGCAACACCGATGCTTGGCGGCCGGGCCGCTAATCATTAGAATCTGCGGCTTACCCATCCTTCCTGATGCTGCTGCTCGAAGGTGCGTTGCATCTCCCAGATTCGGAGATGCGCTGTTGCGTACCTGTTTTTCTCAGCATCATGCCCCATCTTTCCGGGAAGCTTTCCCGACTGCAAAAAGCTCTGTCACGTCAGGGCATCCAGGTCTCCTACCGAGACAATATCTATCAAATCCATAACGAGCAGGCGGCCGCCACGGTTTTGCTGCCTGACAGTCTGCCGCTGGAGCACAAGGCCGTCAGCCAGCTGCTGGACTTTGCCTCGGTCGCCGACCCGCAAGGCCATGGCGCAGTCTGCAAAGCCTGTGCCACGCCGGACTTTCACCCCGGCAGCATTGCGCCAGTGGGGGCTGTGGTGGCGACATCGCCGGATTTCGTGATTCCTGCTGCCATCGGCACGGATATCAACTGCGGCATACGCCTGTTGAGCACGGGCCTGACGCAGGCGCAGGCCGAGCTGCACAAAAGCACCATCGTGCAGCGGCTGACCCGCGTCATCTTGCAGAACGGGCGCGATGTACCCGTGCGCAGCGCAGGCTTCAAGGCATTGTTCGACGAGGGCCCGCATGCTTTTATCGAACACTTGCCCGACGCCGGCCTGTGGCAGGGCGTGAATCGCGATCGCCTGCAAGCCGAACTGGCCGGCTGCGTGGGCCTGCAAGGCTTTGCGGGCCGCAGTCGTTACGCGCCCGAAGCCCTGTTGCAGCCGCGTGAGTTGCTGCGCCCGCCGTCTGCCGCCGACCTGGGCAGCGGCAATCATTTTCTGGAGTTCTGCGTGGTCGATGAGATTTTCGATCGCCTCGCCGCCTATGCGGCAGGGCTCAAGAAGGGGGATGTCACGGTGATGATCCATACCGGCTCGCGCGATGTCGGCTTTTATGTCGGCCGCCGCTGGATGGATCTGGCCAGGCAGCAATGGCCGCAGGGCATCAAACACCCGCGGCACGGCCTGTATGGTCTGAGCGGTGCGCTGGCGCAGGATTACCTGCAGGCCATGGGCGTGGCCGCGCGCTATGCATGGTTCAACCGCATGGCGCTGGCCGAGCTGGTGCGCAAACAACTGGAGGACATTGCCGCGCCCGATGCATCGCGCCTGATTGTGGATGTGCCGCACAACGTCGTGATGACCGAAGGCGAGTTCAATGTGCACCGCAAGGGCTCGACCCCGGCGCACGACGGCCAGTGGGCGCTGATTCCGGGCTCCATGGGCGACTACTCCTTCCTTGTCAAGGGCCTGGGCCATGAAGACTGGCTGCAATCGTGCAGCCACGGTGCAGGTCGGCAGGTGCGGAGACAGGACACACGCCGCATGAAGCAGCCGCTGATCGAGTCCATGTGGCAGTGCATTACGCTGCGCGAGGAGCGCTTGATCGAGGAGGCCCCAGGCGCCTACAAACCCGTGGGACCGGTGCTGCAGGCGCAGGAGGAGGCGGGGCTGATCCGGGCGAGCCTGAGATTGAAGCCTTGGCTGACTTTCAAGGCCTGAAAACTCCATGGCTGTCGGCGCTTGATGAACGAATGCCGGCAGTCATTGCTTCCCGGCGGCCAGGCAAATCGCTCTTGCAGGCTTGGATGCGCTCTGGACTGCTTTGGCGGATCGTCACGGAAAATCCTGTACTCCTCGCAATGAGTGGCTTTGCGCTAATTTTTTGATGGCGGGTTGCCGCTTCCGAGGTTCAATGCCTCGCGACGCAGGATTTCATCCACCAGCGCCTTGAACTGGCGCGTCAGTAGTTGGCGCACCACCGCTTTTCCGAGCAGCGGGGGTATGGTGAACGCGGGAACCAGGCGGCCGCTGTAGCTCAGGCGCACGCGGCCGTCCGCCAGGGGTTCGAGGGTATAGCTGCCGTCCATCTGCTTGAGATTTCCGCCAACCGCATGGGCGATGATGCGCTGAGGCGGCCATTCGTTCACAGCCAGTCTGATTTCGATGGCCTGGCGAAAGAACAGAAATCCCAGGCTGCCTTTCTGCTCCACCAGCACCTGGTTGCCGTTGCGTTGCAGCACGCGAGAGCTGTGCATTCCGGGCACAAATTCGGCCAGATGCTCGTAGTCGGAAATCACGCTCCAGGCAGTGGCCGGCCTGACCTGCATGATGGCCGAGGCGTTTACCAGCACGGCTTCATCCTGCTCGGCGGTCTCGATCTGCAATTGCTGTGCCGACACCATCGGGCCGCAGCAGAGCAGCAGCAGCGCTGCGCTCGGGGCACGCCAACTCACCGCTCTCATGATCCGGATTCCCGCTTCATTGGGTCGGCGCGCACGTCGAAGCTCAGATCGAGCCGGTCCCGGACCTGGATGGCGCCGCCCAGGATCGAAAAAGGTGTGATGCCGAAGTCTGACTGATCGATGCTCAGCGCTCCGCTGATACGAATAGCTCCTTGCTCCCTACCAATCCGGGCCGGCACTCTCAGGCTGCGCGTGACGCCGTGGACTGTAAGAGCCATGGCCAGCATGACCTCGCCGTCCGCATCCGGGGTGGTGCGCACCTGGACGCGTGCAAACGGATGGAGCTGGGTCTGCAGCACCTTGCTCAGCATATTGGTGCGGGTCCCCTCGATATCGGCGGCGCTGGGCTGGGTGTCCAGGCCCGCACCGGCACGCAGAGCGGGTTCGTCGACCGAGAGACCGTCCAGCGCCACATACAGGTCAGCCCGGCCCAGCTGGGGCGCCACATAGCCTTGCAGCTGCCGGCTGGCAATCACATGATCGTGCCCCAGGCTGGCCAGGGCGCCAGCGCGACGCACGGTGATGGAGACCAGCGAACGTGAGGAGGTTACCTTCAGTACTTCCTGACCGCTGGCTGCGGCCTGTTCGTAGAAGGCTGCTGGAAAGTCCGCAGGCCTTGCCTGCGGGCTGGCAGGCTGCGCTTTTTCCAGCCCCGGTTGGGAACATCCCGCAACCAGGGTCATAAGGGTTATCAGTGCCGTCAGTACCGCAATCAGCGGTCTGAGGGCCTTCATGGCAGCTCGCGCAGCCGGGCGCGAAATTTCACTTTCACCTCGTCGCCCACGGCATCGCTGCTTTGCCACTGTCCCGTGCCTATGCCGAAGAGGGTGCGGCGGGTAAGGAATTCCCCTTCGAGCAGGCGCTCCTCGGGCTTCCAGCTGAAAGGCAGCGCAAGCGGCTGCCGAACACCTTTCAGAAGCAGCGTGCCGCGTGCCAGATGGCGGTCAGTGCCCGCCGTGCCGAGGATTTCGCGGGTATCAAAGACTGCTTCGGGGTAGCGGGCAAAGTCAAACCAGTCCTTGCCGGCAATGGCCTGGTTGATGTCCTTGCTGTTCATGTCAGCGCTGCTGACGCGAATGCGGACGTTCAGGTGACTGTCGGCAGCTTGCTGCGGGTCGAAATCAAAGCGAATGCTGAAGTCTTTGAATACCCCCGTCACCGGCGTTTTCTCGAAGGTGGCAGTGAACTCCAGCCGGTTGTCAGGCCCTGGCTCGAGTTGCCAGGTGGCAGCATGAGCCGTTGTGGCGCTGAACGCCGCCAGCACGGCGAGGCAGCAAACGGTTTTTCGCATCTTGATAGGCCTCCGGCAAGCAGCGCTTTGCCGGGTCGGCCGCTGCTCTGCCCGGGATGATGCGCCATTCCTGCGCCTGTTGCACCGGTTGCAGCCAACGAGTTACTGCCTGTTGCCGGTGGCTTCAGGCCTTTTTCTCGCGCGGCACGCGACCCATGAGATAGAACTCAGGATTGGGCTGCATGCCCGCAAAGCTGGCCATGCGGTTGGACAGGCCGAAGAAGGCGGTGATGGCCGCGATGTCCCAGATATCCTCGTCGTCAAAGCCGTGGGGATAGAGCGCTTCGTGGTCGGCATCGTCGATGTCCTGGCTGTGCAGGCAGACCTTCATGGCAAAGTCCAGCATCGCCCGTTCGCGCGGACTGATATCGGCCTTGCGGTAGTTGACGGCTATCTGATCGGCAATCAGCGGCTTTTTCTCGTGAATGCGCAAGATGGCGCCATGGGCCACCACGCAGAACAGACACTGGTTGGCGGCACTGGTGGCCGTGACGATCATCTCGCGCTCGCCCTTGCTCAGGCTGCCTTCCTCCTTGAGCATCAGCGCATCGTGGTAGGCAAAGAAGGCCCGCCACTCGGCCGGCCGACGCGCAAAGGCCAGAAACACATTGGGGATGAAGCCGGTTTTTTCCTGCACTTCGGCAATGCGCTGCCTGATGTCTTGCGGCAGGGTGTTCAGATCGGGAAAGGGGTAGCGATTCTTCATGGTGCTGGTCTCCTCTGGCTTTTTCACTGATGCCGACCAAGCATGGCATGGGTGAGCGCTCCAAAGCTGTCGTTTACGTTGCAGATACTGCTATCGAACACCTTGTTGGTCTTAAACCCTTTCATATCAATTGCAAGCAGCTATCAAAATTGAATTTGCCGTGTGGTGCTGGCACCGATCAGCAACCCACCCAGGCCCATGAGCACAATGCCCAGACTGCGGTCCACCCAGGGGCGCACAGCCTGTATCCTGAGTTGCAGCACCGGGGTCGAGAAAAAGCAGGCGACCAGCGCAAACCACAGCACATGGGTCAGGGCGATGAAGAGTCCGTAGGCCAGCTGGCTGGTCATGGGCACGGCAGGGCCTGCGACCTGCATGAACAGACTGATGATGAAGAGCGCGGTCTTGGGATTGAGCACGTTGGTCAGAAAACCCAGTGCAAAAAGCGAGAGGCCGGCAGCATGCCCGGTTGCAGCGCCGCAGGCAGGCTTTGACGAACCTTCGCTGGCATGGCTGGCGCCGCGCCATAGAGAAATTCCCAGCCAGACCAGATAGGCTGCACCCGCATATCTGAGCAGGTCGAACAGCCAGGGCAGGCGCTGCAGGACCAGGCCCAGTCCCAGCAGGGCATAGGTGACATGGATCAGCACACCGCTGCCAATGCCCAGCGCTACCCAGAGACCTGCACGGCGCGATTCCATCAGGCTGGTGCGGGTGACCAGGGCGAAGTCGGCGCCGGGGCTGATGACGGCAAGAGAGGTGACAAGAATCACGGTAGGCCAGGCGTTCATGCTATGCGTTTGGTTGAGTTTAAATTGCTGTTTGTTCGATGGCTCTGCTGCAGGAGAATGGCAGGCAGCGCTCTATGGTCCTGAACTCTAGGTCGGTCACAGCTTTTTGAATAACGATGATTTCTCAAGAAAATAGTGAATCTGGCTCACAGATGAACATGGTCGGTCCACAGCGCATGCCGTCGCTGGTGGCCTTGCGCTGCTTTGAAGCCGCAGCGCGGCTGGAGAGCTTCAGCCGCGCTGCCGATGAGCTGCATCTGACCCATGGCGCCATCAGCCGTGCGGTGCGCGCGGTGGAGCAGGAGCTGGGGGCGCCGCTGTTCGAGCGCCGCAATCGCCGTGTGTTTCTCAATGCCGCAGGCCGCTTGTTGTTCGATGGCGTCCATGCCGGGCTGGCACAGATGGCACGCGCGGCAGAAGCGGTGCGCCGGCAGGTGGCCGACAGGCCTTTGCTGCTGTCCTGCGAGCCCACGCTGCTCATGCGCTGGCTGATTCCGCGCTGGGGCGACTTCCAGGCTCGCTACCCGCAGCACACCGTGCATCTGGTCGCAGGCGGCGGCGCCGTCGAATGGGGGCACGGCATCGATCTGGCCATACGCCGCAACGACTTCGACTGGGGGCGTAACGTCCATGTACAGCCTTTGTGCGCAGAGCGCATGGGGCCGGTCTGCCAGCCGGACCGGCTGGAGCAGTTCTTTGCCTCGAAGGCGGATGGCAGTCTGGAGCTGCGGGGTGGCGCGGCGCTGTTGCACAGCAGGACGCGCCCCGGGGCCTGGGCGGATTGGTGTCAATCTGTGTCTCTTCAGCTCCCGATGCAGCTGGGGCAGGCACCAACAGCCGGCGCTCTGGTGCTTGAGCATTTCTACTTGAGCCTGCAGGCCGCCGCAGCGGGTCTGGGCGTGGCCATGGGCCCGCAGTTGCTGGCGCAGGACGATATCGCTGCCGGGCGGTTGGTGGCGCCGCTGGGCTTTGTGCCGGACGGCTCGCAATACTGTCTGCTGGCCCCGCAAGTCTGGGTTGCCGGTTCGGTGCAGCAGCTTCTGGCCGACTGGATAGCGCTGCAGATGAAGAACTGAGCGCACGCCTGCGGGGGCATAGGGTTCCAGGCCCTGGCATGCCCGCTTCTTGCCTGACAATGCGCTCTGTTGAAAAGCATGGATACGCGATGAGCAACGACGAACAAACCACCGACTGGTCCGCCTGGAGCCGTGAGGCCGTTGAAATGATGCAGGCCCGCAATGCCGAATGGCCCCGGCAGTTCGGCCTGGAGGGCAGCCCCAGGTACCGCTGGGATCTCGAACGTGCGCTGCTGGCACTGGAAGCTCCGCTGCATGAGGTGGTTGCCACGGTCTGCCTGGTGGGCACCAGCAGCGAGCAGGACGGCAGCTTTGTCTGGAGCTGGGCCAACGAAGCCGTTCCCAGACAGCACGGCGAAGCGCTGGAGGTGGTGCATGAATTCGGTCGCCAGAACCAGCTGGCGCTGCTGACCACGGCCAGGATTCCCGGCGGCCGTCCCGAGGCCATGGAATGCCTGTGCATTGCCGCCCGCCTGCAGCGCGCCGTGGGCACCTTCATCGACCAGCAGGGCGATGTGACCCTGTATTTCACCTTGCTGCACCTGCAGGTGGCGGCCGAGCAGCAGCCTGCCAATTGAGAGCTGCAGAAAAGATTGTTGACAGAATTCGGGCGGGATCGCCTATAGACTGGCACTCCGAAAAATCAGAAAAAGGTCCAACCCATGAAAACCATGTTTGCGCTGGCTGCGGCCCTGTGGGTGCTCAGCGGCTGCGCGGTCTATGACGGCCGCGGCGGGTATTACGACGATGGCTACAAAAAGCCCCATCCCCATGGCTGCCCTCCGGGCCAGGCCAAAAAAGGCAATTGCTGATAAGGCTGCTGAAAAAACCCGCTCAGGCGGGTTTTTTTGCGTCCTATAGCTCGTCGGGCTTGAGCCAGCCAATGCGGCCCTGGCCGCTTTCATTGAGGGTGCTGACAAACTGGGCAGCATCGGCCTCGGGCATCTGCAGCGTGAAGCGCACCAGAGAGCCATGATCGACCTCCAGCAACTCCGCGCCCGCTGTATCGGCCATGCGCCGCACCAGACCTTCCAGCGGATAGGGGGCCGTGCACTGCAAGGTCTGCATGCGTTGAATGGCGACTTTTTCGGCCTGCAGCAAGGCCTGTGCCACGGCATCGGTATAAGCGCGCACCAGTCCGCCGGCGCCGAGCTTGACGCCGCCAAAATAGCGCACCACGGTAGCCAGCACGCCTTCCAGGTCCTGATGGCGCAGCACATCCAGCATGGGGCGGCCTGCCGTGCCGCTGGGCTCGCCGTCATCCACGGCGGCCGATTGACCGCCTGCCAGCAGGGCCCAGCAGACATGGGCCGCGCCCGGATGCTCGCGCCAGAGTGCATCCACCACGGCCTGTGCGCTGGCCCGGTCCGTCATCGGCTGCACGCAGCCGATGAAGCGGCTTTTCTTGATGATGAGTTCGCTGGAGACGGGAGCACGAAGGGTCTGAGGCATAGCGGCGGCAGCATAACCGCAAAGTCGAGGCCGAGCAGCGTGGCCCGATGATGGCAGTTGTGACATATCCATGACACGACGACGCGGCCTGTGGGGATTGCTCGACAGTGTCCTTAAGCCAATTCCTACAGGAGCGGCCCGCTTCGAGCCTTAAGCTTTGAGCAAAGGAGGCCATCATGAACCATCCGCACCCAGAGTCCCTGAGCGAACATACTTTTGGCCGCGAACACTTCACGCCGCCTCCGCTGGCCCAGGAGCTGGCAGAGCCTCAGGCCCTGCAGGCTGCGGCTCCCGAAGACGAATGGGAGCTGCTGCAGCGCATACGCAATGTGGGCGAGTGGTAGGGCGCCAGAGCCAGGCCGCATTTTCTGCTTCAAGCCAGACCGGCCGCTCCTGAAAGGACAGCCGGTTTTTCCTGTCTGCAGCCGCGCTGCAGCGGCGAGAATCGCGGTCTATGACTGCCTGCTCCGCGCCGTTTCCCGATTCCTCTCACTGGATGCTGCTGCCGGCTGCCGCGCAGGCAGCTCAGCTGCCCGTGGCTCTGGCCGATGTGACGGCCATGATGGAAAGAGTGGGGCGCAGCAGCAGCGATGCCGTGGCCGAGCAGATCCTGCAGTTGCTGGGGCGCCATGTGCCGCTGGCGCAGTGCACGATCTTCTCCTTCCAGGGCATGGCCAGGCCGCGCGTGGTGGGTATGGGTGACAGGGCGCGCACGGGGGCGCTGCCCATGATCTCTCAGGATTACAGCGAACGCTTCTATCCGCTCGACGGCTCGCAGCGCGTGATGCAGGCCGAGCTGGAACGCCTTGCCAGGGACCCGCATGCCAAGCCACGCGTCTGGCTGCATCGCCAGGGCCCGCGCGATGTGCAGCATCCCGAATACCGTCATGTCTGCTATGAGCTGCCGCGCATCGCCGAGCGGCTGTCGCTGCTGATGCTGCAGGAAAACGCGCGCTGGCTCTCCGTGAACCTGTACCGAGGCGAGGAGCACGGTTGCTTCGACGCCTCAGCCATTGCCCGGATCGAGGCTTTCGCGCCCCTGGTAATGCAGGCCATGCGCCTGCATTACGCGGGGCAGACGCTGCAGGACGACCTGGTCGGGCTGGTGCTGGCGCGACTGGCAAGGCGCTTCGAGCAACTGACGCCGCGCGACCTCGATGTGGTGCGGGCGCTGGCCCAGGGCCTGGATGCCGATGCGCTGGCGCAGCGCCTGGGCATTACCGTCAACAGTGCACGCACCTATGTCAAACGCGTCTGCGCCAAGCTGGGCGTGCAGGGGCAGCGCGAGCTGTTTGCGCTGCTGATGGAGCCTGCTGAAGCTGTCGATGGTCAACTTTGATAGCCCCCATCGATTGATGGGAAAGGGGCAGAGGCCGATTTCATTGAAATTTGACTTGGGATAGATGTTGTCTCCATCTGGTGACATTGGCGGCGGGTTGCTTTTCTACACTGCATTGCAAGCCAGACCGCAAAGGGGATGAAAGCGCACCGGTTTGACCACGACAGCGCCCCCAGGAGACAAGAACATGCACCAGCCATTTGCCGAGCCACGCCGCTCCATCTACTACCAGTACCAGGTGCACCAGCCCTGGCTTGCCTCCCGGCATCCGGGCGAGCAAAACCACCCCATCGTCATCGTCGGCACCGGCCCCGTGGGCCTGACCACGGCGCTGGAGATTGCCCGCCACGGCCAGCGCTGCGTGGTGCTGGAGTCCGAGCTGCAGGTGTCCGAAGGCAGCCGTGCCATCGTGTTCACGCGCCGCTCCATGGAAATCCTGCAACAGGTGGGCGTGGCACAGCGCGTGACGGAGACCGGACTGCCCTGGTGCTACGGCAACAGCATCTATCGCGGCCAGCGCGTGTTTCGCATGGAGAACGCGCGTGCCGACGACGACCGCTTTTTTCCCATGATCAATCTGCAGCAGCAGTACCTGGAGGAATACCTGGTCGATGCAGCGCAGGCCAACCCGCTGATCGAGCTGCGCTGGGGCAATCGCGTGAACAAGGTCGAGCAAAAGGGCGAGCAGATTTTGGTGGAAGTGGACACCCCAGAAGGCAGCTACGAGTTGCGGGCCGACTGGCTGGTGGCCTGCGACGGCGCGCGCTCCGGGATTCGCACGGCCATGAATCTATTGATGGAAGGCGCCTCCTACGAGGGCCGCTTCGTGATCGCCGACATCCGCATCGACCTGCCCCTGCCCACCGAGCGCCTCGCATTCTTCGATCCCACCTGGAACCCGGGCAACACCATCCTCATGCACCGCGAGCCGCATGGCATCTGGCGTGTGGACTACCAGCTGCCTGCCGGCGAAGATCCCGAGGATGCGCTCAGGCCCGAGTCGCTGAAGGCGCGCATCGATGCTCAGCTGGAGATGATCGGCTTTGGCGGCACGCCCTGGGAGATGGACTGGAGCTCCGTCTACTCGGCCCGCGCGCTGACCCTGCCCGACTATGTGCATGGCCGCGTGATCTTTGCGGGCGACGCCGCCCATATGCTGCCCATCTTCGGCGTGCGCGGCGCCAATACCGGTTTTCAGGATGCCCAGGGCCTGGGCTGGCGTCTGGCACTCGTCGCCAAGGGCGCGGCCAGCGCCGCGCTGCTGCAAAGCTATAGCAGCGAGCGCGTGGGTGCGGCCCGCGAGATTGTGGAGGAGGCCGGCAAGAGCACGCGTTTCATGGCCCCGCCGAGCAGAGGCTTCAGACTGCTGCGCGATGCCGTGCTGTCCCTGTCGCTGAGCCAGCCCTTTGTCGGCCCGCTCTACCACTGGCGAACTTCGCGCCCGCATGAGTACGGCAGCTCGCCGCTCAACAGCATGGGCGACGACAATCTGCTGTTCAAGGCCGGCCCCGCCCACGGCGCGCCGCCTCTGAACGTACGCTTTGCGCCGGACAGCTATCTGCTTGACCACCTGGGTGGCGGCTTCGATCTGCTGTATTTCACGAACGGCAAGGTGATACCCGCCGAGCTGCAAGCGGTCGTGGCCGGGATAAGGGCTCGCGGCATCGGCGTGCGCCTGATTGCCGTCAGCAGCCAGGCCGTCAGCGCGATACAGGGTGCCGATCTGGTGCTCGACGACAGCGAGGGCCGTTGCCGCGCCCGTTATGGCGTGATGGCCGATGGCGCTGCCTATCTGCTGCGTCCCGATCAACATGTCTGTGCGCGCTGGATGGCGCTGGACGCCAATCGCCTGCAAGCGGCATTCAAGGCGGCCCTGCCCGCCTGAGGAGAGATGCAAATGAACCCAACCACTCTTGATATCGCCGGTCTGGAGACCGTGTATGACCAGCTGGCTGTCGCCATCGATGCCGTGGGCGCGGACAAGTCCGAGCTGCTGCTGGTCAAGCTGGCGCTGCTGGCCGCCAATCGGCTGGGTGACGCCGGCCAGTTCGGCGAGTTGATTACCGCAGCCCAGCGCGATCTGTAACAGCGACAGCGGCCTGTTTTCGATCCGATTGCAGCCCGCCAAGGCCCGGCCCTGGCGGGCTGTTTGCATGGGACTCTTGAATTTCATAGCGACAAAGCTTTGTCTGGCAAAGGCTTTGCATGGATTTTCTGAAAGTCGATACGGCTTGATTTCTGACAAGCCAGAGCCCCGGAATAGGGGCAGACTGCAAGGGTCGCCACTGTCGGAGGATGGGTTCATGAGATTGCGTTCCAGCACCTTGCTGCTAGCTGCCACCCTGAGCCTGTACGGATGGAGCGCAGCTCCGGCCCTGGCAAAGTCGGCTGCCGAATGGCTGGCCCTGACCGGCGCCGTGCAGATCGGCCTGACCCAGGCCGTCGAGAAAGCCCAGGCCGTCGTTTCCGGAAACGCGATAGACGCCGAGCTGGAAGAGGGCAAGAAAGGCGCCGCTCCTTATTACGCGGTCACCCTGGTGTCGCCCGCGAACGAGGAAATCAGGCTGCGTGTGAATGCCAGCACCGGCGATGCCGCCGTGGAGAAGAACAAGGGACGGGCCGAGGCCAAGCATGTCAAGCGCCTGGCCGATACCCGGATCACGCTGGCGCAGGCGGTCGATGCCGCCGTTGCCTCCTTGCCGGGCAAGCCGCTGGAGGCCCAGCTGGATTCGGACTGGGGCAGGACCAGCTACAAGGTCAAGTTGCTGCGGGCCGACCAGACGGTCATGAAGCTCCGGCTGGACCCGGTCACAGGTGCCGTCACGGGCCAGGAAAAGGATTGAGGCAGCGTGGCGGCGGGATTTTGGTGCTATTAATAAGTGAGTATGTGGCGCTTGTCAATCAAAGGTTTAAGGTACGTTAAGCATTGAATTTCAATGGTCGCAAGCGCTGCCTGCTATGAAGTTCAGAGTTTCAGCCCTGTTTTCGCAAGACCTTGCTCGTGCAAGGCCGAGGGCGGAAAAGTACACTGACGGGTTCTTTCTCCGCATAGGCCATGAGGCCATATAAAGCCCATCCACATGAACGCCCCGGTTGATGTTTCCTTTTTCCATCGCGATGCCAAGCCGCTGACCAGCTACAAGCCGTACTGGGCCAAGCGCTTTGGCCCGGCGCCGTTCCTGCCCATGAGTCGTGCGGAGATGGATCAGCTCGGCTGGGACAGCTGCGACATCATTCTGGTCACGGGCGATGCCTATGTGGACCACCCGAGTTTCGGCATGGCCGTCATCGGTCGCGTGCTGGAGGCGCAAGGCTTTCGCGTGGGCATCATCGCCCAGCCCGACTGGACCAGCGCCGAGGCCTTCAAGGCCCTGGGCAAGCCCAATCTGTTCTGGGGCGTGACGGCCGGCAACATGGACTCGATGATCAACCGTTACACGGCTGATCGCAAGATTCGCAGCGACGATGCCTACACCCCCGGCGATGTGGCCGGCAAGCGCCCCGACCGCGCGGCCATCGTTTACAGCCAGCGCTGCCGCGAGGCCTACAAGGATGTGCCCATCGTGCTGGGCGGCATCGAGGGCTCGCTGCGTCGCATTGCCCACTACGACTACTGGAGCGACAAGGTGCGTCGCTCCATCGTGGTGGACAGCAAATGCGACATCCTGCTCTACGGCAATGCCGAACGTGCCCTGGTCGAAGTGGCGCACCGCATCGCGGCGCGCGAACCGGTAGAGCAGATCACCGATGTGCGCGGTACTTCGTTCTTTCGCCGTGCTTCGGAGGAAGGCTGGTTCGAGGTCGACTCCACCACGGTGGACGAACCCGGCGAAGTAGAGCCCCATATCAACCCCTATATGACGACCAGCGAGCAGGCAGAGGCCCAGGGCCAGAGCTGCTCCAAGGAAGATGCCGCGAAATCGGAAGCGGACGCCCCCAATGACGGCGCATCGGTAGCCAAGGTCCAGCCCATCCAGTTCGTGCCCAATCTTTCGCTGCGCAGCAAATCCAAGCTGCCCCCGCGCGAGCGCACCGTGCTGCGCCTGCCCAGCTACGAAGAGGTCAAGAGCGATCCGATTCTGTACGCCCACGCCAATCGCGTTCTGCATCTGGAGACCAACCCCGGCAATGCCCGTGCGCTGGTCCAGGCCCATGGCGAGGGAGCCACGGCGCGCGATGTGTGGATGAACCCGCCACCCATTCCTCTGACCACGGCCGAGATGGACTGGGTTTTCGGTCTTCCCTACGCCCGCAGCCCGCATCCCGTCTATGCCGACGAAAGCGGTAGCCACGAAGGCGCGACCAAGATTCCGGCCTGGGAGATGATTCGCACTTCGGTGAACATCATGCGCGGCTGCTTCGGCGGCTGCACCTTCTGCTCCATCACCGAGCACGAGGGTCGCATCATCCAGAGCCGCTCGGAAGACTCCATCATCCAGGAGCTCGAGGAGATCCGCGACAAGGTCAAGGGCTTTACCGGCACCATCTCCGACCTGGGCGGGCCCACGGCCAATATGTATCGCCTGGGCTGCAAGAGCCCGCAGATCGAGGCCGCCTGCCGCAAGCCCAGCTGCGTATTCCCCGGCATCTGCCAGAACCTGCATACCGACCACGGGCCGCTGATCAAGATCTACCGCCGCGCGCGCAAGCTGCCCGGCATCAAGAAGATCCTGATCGGCTCGGGTCTGCGCTACGACCTGGCCGTGAAGTCGCCCGAGTACGTCAAGGAACTGGTCCAGCACCATGTGGGTGGCTATCTGAAGATCGCGCCCGAGCACACCGAGCAAGGCCCGCTGACCAAGATGATGAAGCCGGGCATCGGCAGCTATGACAAGTTCAAGCAGCTGTTCGAGAAGTTCAGCGAAGAGGCCGGCAAGAAGCAGTTCCTGATTCCCTATTTCATCGCCGCCCACCCGGGCACCAGCGATGAAGACATGATGAATCTGGCCATCTGGCTCAAGAAGAACGGCTTCCGCGCCGACCAGGTGCAGACCTTCTATCCCAGCCCCATGGCCACGGCGACGGCCATGTACCACAGCGGCCGCAATACGCTGACCAAGGTGCGCCGGCAGATGCGCGACGAGGACGAAGAGCGCGTGGACATCGTGCGCGGTGAAAAGCGCCGACGTCTGCACAAGGCTTTTCTGCGCTATCACGACCCCAACAACTGGCCGCTGCTGCGCGAGGCGCTCAAGACCATGGGTCGTGCCGATCTGATCGGCAACGGCAAGCAGCATCTGATTCCGACCTTCCAGCCTCTGGTCGACGGCAGCTATCAGAGTGCCCGCAAGAAGAACAGCACCTCGTCCAAGAGCGGTGGCGGCATCGGCTACACCACCAACAAGGATGGCAAGGCCGTGGCCGTGCGTCGTCGCCAGGATGATGCAGGCCTTGAGCCCAAGGGGGATGTGCGCTTTCGCAGCAGCCAGCCCCAACCGGGCAAGATGCTGACCCAGCACACGGGTCTGCCTCCGCGTGCCGGTGTGACGGGCAAGGCCAGGCCTGGAGCCAGGCCGGCGAAGCCTGCGGGTCAGGCTTCGCGCAAGCCGCGCTGATGCCAGCAGCCTGAGTGCTGCCTAAAAAGGAAACGACGCCTCAGGCGTCGTTTTTTATTGCCGGCGTGCGCTGCTTTCAGCTCATGGCCAGTGCTCCGCACCACTGTGGCAGCTGGTTTTCCTGCGTGGGAGCAAAGTATTCGCTGGTCATGGGCTTGGGGCGGGCGATGGCGTAGCCCTGGACATAGTCCACGCCCATGCTCATGAGTTCCTCGGCGATCTCGCGGCTTTCGACGAACTCGGCAACCGTTTTTTTGCCCAGGGTCTGGCCGATGCGATTGATCATTTCCACCATGGCGTGATCGCCCTTGTCCTTGAGCATGTCGCGCACAAAGCCGCCATCGATCTTGAGGTAGTCGACAGGCAACTGCTTCAGATAGGTCAGAGACGACATGCCGACACCGAAATCATCGAGGGCAAAACGGCAGCCCAGGGCTCGCAGCGCCTGAATCAAGCGCGTGGCATTGCTGAGGTTGCCGATGGCGCTGGTTTCGGTGATTTCAAAGCACAGCTTCTGCGCTGCAATTCCGTGCAGCTGCAGCTGCTCCTTCACGAACTCCAGCAGGCCGTCGTCGTCCAGGCTGGGGCCGGAGAGATTGATGGCGCAGGTTTCCACCAGCTTGGCATGTCCTGGCTGCTGGGCCAGCGTCTGCAGAGCCTTGGAGATCACCCAGCGATCTAGCGAGGGCATCAGGCCGTAGCGCTCCGCCGCGGGGATGAAATGGCCGGGCGCCAGGATCTGGCCGTTCTCGTCGCGCAGACGCAGCAGGACCTCGAAGTGCATGCCGCCATGCTTGCCGCTCTTGCTGTGCTGCAGCGGTGCAATGCTCTGGGCGTACAGGCAAAAGCGCTCTTCGTCCAAGGCGGTGCGGATGCGCGTGGCCCATTCCATCTCGCTGACGTAGCGGCTGTAGATTCCATCCTCGGCCTTGTAGAAAAAGACCTTGTTGCGCCCACGCTCCTTGGCCTGGTAGCAGGCCATGTCGACCATGCGCAGCAGATCGGAGGCATTCACCGCATCGCCGGGAACATGCACGGCGCCGATGGAGAAGCCGGTGCGCAATATCTTCTCTCCCCAGGTGGTCTGCAATTGCTGGGCCGCCAGGCGCAGCTTCTCGGCAATGCTTGCCACATTGGAGGGCGGGCAGTTCTCCAGCAGCACGGCAAACTCGTCGCCCCCCATGCGTGCCAGGCAATCGGTTTCGCGCAGATTGGCCTGCAGCATGCGCGAGACTTCGCACAGCACCTCGTCGCCGGCGGCATGGCCGCTGGTTTCGTTGATGAGCTTGAACTGGTCCAGGTCGATGTAGAGCAGGGCATAGGGCTTGACCTGATGCAGGCCCTGGGTCAGCATTTTTTGCAGGCGCCGCTCGAATTCGCCGCGGTTTTCCAGCCCCGTCAGCGTGTCGTGGCGTGCGTTCCAGGAGATCTGATCCATGTATTGCTGCTCGCGCGATACATCGCGCAGCACGAAGACGGCGCCCGATGTCTGGCCCTCGCGCTGCATGGCGGAACCCAGCACCTTGACCGGCACGATGCTGTGGTCGGTGCGGCGCACCCAGTGCGTTTGTTCGTCACGCACGACGGTGCTTTCCTTGGTTTCGCTGACCAGCTGGGCGAGCAGACCTTCGCTGGTGATGGAGGCGTCCATGGTGTAGAACTGCAGCACCTGTTTGATGGGCTTGTCCAGATAGTTTTGCTTTTGCAGACCCAGCAAGCCGATGGCGGCCGGGTTGACGTAGTTGATCAGGCCCTTGGCATTGGTTGTGATGACCGCATCGCTGAGCGCAGCAAGCGTGGTTTCCGCGCGCTCTTTCTCGCTGTTCAGGCCTTCCTGAACCTGTTCGCGTAGCAGGATCAGCCGCCAGGTGTTCCAGACCCACAGGCTCACCAGTCCGATGGCCAGTGCACCGTTGAGCGCGAGCAGCAGCCAGACGATGTTGCGCGAGCTTTGGCCCAGAGAGTCGCTGAAGGCTCGGGTCAGGGCCGTCACGCCCTGGTTGATCAGGTCGATTTCGCGCTTCCAGGTGGCAATGTTTTCGCGGCTGATATTGCCCACTTCGTAGCCGCGCCTGATTTCCTGGGCCAGGGTGTCCAGCTGGTTCAGATATTCGTCGCCCAGCTTCCAGTAGGCCACGGGCTCCTGCACCCAGCTGAAGTAGCGGAACGTGCGCAGCAGCCAGATCAGGGAGCTGACGTCATCGGGGTGGTTCTGGCCTTGTTCTATGCCTTTGCGCGCCAGGTCCAGGCGCAGTGGCTTGTCATAGAGGGCGATGCGTGCCTCGGCATCCCCGCGGGGCACCTGCAGGGCCCGCTGGTAGTGGGCGAAGTCTACCGGGTTGCCTTCGTCGGCATAGCGGGACAGCGAGTAGATCGCATCCTTCTGGGCCTTGGACCAGAGGCTTTCTCCGTTGACGAAGGCGCGCACGGCCGAGAGCAGGTACAGGCTGCAGCTGGCACTGAGCAGCAGAATCAGTGCCAGGAGCGCAAAAGCCCAGACACGCTGCAGCAATTGTTGAGACTTCAGTGCGGGGCTCAAAGATGCCTTCATGACGCCTCATCCAGTAAATAGACTGTAGAAGCATGGGCTCAGGCAACCACAAGGCGCACGGGTACGAAACAGCCAGCAGGCGCCATGCCCGTTGGCGATCAGAGCTCCGTTGCGATGCCCGCTCTCATGCTCGACCTTTCACAGCATTGCGTAGGAGATATGTCAGGTCACACGCAATTTGTATTCATTGGTAATTTTTGGCCTGCAGACGTGAGCGTGGCGTCAGACAACTTCCTCTGTCCCTCGAAGACAGAGCGGTGATTTTTGTGAGAAAGTGGGTAGCCAGTCTGGCAGTTTCAGAGCAGGTCTATGCAGTGCACTTGCGGCTGCTCGAGCACGCCGGCCCTGCGGTCGGCAAAGAAGCGCTCCAGGGTGAGCTTGACGGTGCGAAACGCGATTTCCTCCCAGGGGATGTCTGCCTCGGCAAACAGCTGGGCCTCCATGGTCTCGGGGCCGGGGTAGAACTGGGTGCTCCTGAGGCGGGCCAGATAGAAGAGATGGACCTGTCCCACCTGGGGCACGTTGATGAGGCTGAACAGCCTGCCTAGCTCTATGTCGGCTCCGGCTTCCTCGTCGGTTTCGCGCTGGGCTCCGCGGCTGGTGGTCTCGGCCAGTTCCATGAAGCCCGCGGGCAGCGTCCACTTGCCACGGCGCGGCTCGATATTGCGCTTGCACAGCAGCACGCGCCCGTCGTCCGTCACGGGCAGGGTGCCGACCACATTGAGCGGGTTTTCATAGTGGATGGTGTGGCAGGCCGGGCAAACGGCACGCTCGCGTGTGTCCCCATCGTCAGGAACGCGGTAGGTGACTGCGGTGCCGCATTCGCGGCAGAACTTGATGGGGCTGCGAAAAATCATTCCGCAACTATAAGCAAATCAGGCTGCAAGCGCAGGCGCAACATGTGCAAATAGCTATAAAAAAGGGAGCCACACCCGGTGCAGGTGTGACTCCCCTGGAGCTTGACTGGCGCTAAATGCTTGTGCGCCAAGGGTTTTCAGGCAATCTGGATCCTGATGGCCTCAAGTCCGCTGATGGCGCCTTCCAGCACATCGCCCTTGACCACGGCGGCCACGCCCTCGGGAGTGCCGGTCATGATCAGGTCGCCGGGCTGCAGTTCCCAGGCGCTGGACAGATGTTCGATGGTCTCGGCGATGTTCCAGATCAGCTTGTGGATGTGGCTGCGCTGGCGATAGTCGCCATTGACCTGCAGCGAAATCTCGGCGTTGACGATGTCGCCCGCCTGATCGGCCGGCGTGATGGGGCCGATGGGAGCCGATTGTTCGAAGGCCTTGCCGATGCACCAGGGGCGGCCCTGCTTTTTCATCTCGTTTTGTAGATCGCGGCGCGTCATGTCCAGACCAACTGCATAGCCGTAGATGTACTGCAGTGCGTCGGCGGCCTTGATGTTCTTGCCGGCCTTGCCGATGGCGACGACCAACTCGATCTCGTGGTGCAGGTTCTGGGTCAGCGTCGGATAGGCCACCTGGCCGGTGCTGCCGGCTTCCTGCGCCACGGTCGCGTCCGCAGGCTTCATGAAGAAGAACGG
Source organism: Comamonas sp. C24C (assembly GCF_053345995.1). Classification (NCBI taxonomy): domain Bacteria; kingdom Pseudomonadati; phylum Pseudomonadota; class Betaproteobacteria; order Burkholderiales; family Comamonadaceae; genus Comamonas; species Comamonas sp. C24C. The sequence continues at coordinate 257,161 of NZ_JBKFBC010000007.1, forward strand.
TGGCTCGCGGCCGGTGAAGCCCATTTCCTTGGCGTGATCCTCATAGTTGCGGCCCACGCAGTAGATGCGGTGAATGGGAAAGCGCTCGCCACGGCCCACAACAGGCAGGCTGGCAACAGCAGGGGGGGTGAACACGTAACTCATGAGGTCCTCGGCAGGAACAGGCGCTGAAATCAGCAATGGTTGATGTGGCAAGCAGTGTGCCACGGTGCGGGCACGCCGGCGGCGCGGCGCTCGTCGGCTTTTACGTATTCCGGACCTAGGGAAAATGCCAGTCTGCGCGGCTCGCGCTATGCTGGCGGCATCATGAAGCTGCATACCTATTTCCGCTCCTCCGCCTCTTATCGCGTGCGCATTGCGCTGCAACTCAAGGGCCTGCCCTATGACTCCGTACCCGTGCATCTGGTGCGCGGCGAGCAAAAGGCTGCGGCCTATGCCTCCCATGTCGGCGACGCCCTGGTGCCCACATTGGTGACGGACGAGGGGCTCTGGCTCACGCAGTCCATGGCCATCATCGAATATCTCGATGAGACCCATGCTCAAACACCATTGCTGCCCGCAGATGCACTGGGCCGTGCCCATGTGCGGGCATTGGCGCAGATGGTGGCCTGTGAAATCCATCCGCTCAACAATCTGCGCGTGCTCAAGTATCTGGTGCACCAAATGGGGGTCGGCGACGAAGCCAAGAATGGCTGGTATGCGCACTGGGTACGCTCCGGCCTCGAAGCCTTCGAGCGTCAGCTGGCGCTGTTGGACGCCGAGCGCAAGGCCGCGGGGCTGGCGCCGTCGACGTTTTGCTGGGGTGATGCGCCCACGCTGGCTGAATGCTGCCTGGTGCCGCAGATCTACAACGCCCAGCGCTTCAATGTGAATCTTGATGCGCTGCCGCGCCTGATGGGCGTGGTCGAGCGCTGCAACGCCTTGTCGGCTTTCCAGCAGGCCCATCCTTCGGCCTGTCCGGATGCGGAGTGAAGAGGGCGTCATGAGCGAGAACTACAGGCCGGGCCTGCCGGACTCCTGGCCCGACTCCTGGCTGGTCCCCGATTGGCCGGCCTTGCCTGGCGTGCATGCGCTTTGCACCTCGCGCGAGGGCGGCGTCAGTCAGGCCCCCTGGGGTAGCTTGAATCTGGGCGACCATGTGAGCGATGACCCCGCTCATGTGCGCCGCAACCGTGAACTGTTCAATGCGGCGCTGCAGGCTCGCACGCCCGGTGCCTGTACGGCGTTCTTGCAGCAGGTGCATGGTGTGGGCGTGCTGACTCTGGATGCAGGCAATGTGGCCGAATCCAACGGTGCAGCCTTTGATGCCTGTGTGAGCGACGAGGCAGGCGTGGTCTGCACCATCATGGTGGCGGACTGCCTGCCCGTGTTGCTGGCCCATGATTCGGGGTTGGTCGTGGGTGCAGCCCATGCGGGCTGGCGCGGTCTGGCCGGCATGCCGCCCGGCAGGAAGCCGTCTGACGGGCCCTTGCCCGGAGGTGTGCTGGAGACACTTTTCGAGGCTTTCTGTCGCAAGGTGCAGATGCAGCCATCGCTTTCAGGGGCCGAGACAGAGCGAGCCCGGATTGCCGCGCACACCCAGGCCTGGCTGGGCCCCTGCATAGGCCCCGACTCCTTCGAGGTGGGGGCCGAGGTGCGCGATATCTTTGTGGCTCATGACCCTGGTGCTGCGCGGCATTTTGTGCCGGTAGCGGGCAGCGAGGGCAAATATCTGGCCGATCTGGCGCAACTGGCGCGTCAGAGGCTTGCTGCTTTGGGCATTGCTGCAATCTTCGGCAACGATGGCAGCCAGCCCTGGTGCACGGTCAGCAATGCATCACGTTTCTTCTCGCACAGGCGCGATGCCGCCCGTCTGGGCAGCAGCGGTCGGCTGGCTGCCAGCATCTGGCGCGACGCCTGAATCGGGGCCGGGCGGTACGTGTCCTGCAGCTAGTGCTTCCTGCTCCTGGCGGGCTTTGAGGCGGCGCTTTCTGGCGGGAGTGCCCAGTATGTAGAGCACGATGGAAAGCGGCAGCAGACCATAGAGAACAAAGGTGAAAAATGCACCCAGCAGGGTGCCGCCGGGGCTGGCTGCCTCGGCGATCGTCATCATCGCGACAACGTACATCCAGGCGATGGCTATGAGGTACATGGTGTCTATCTTAAGAGCCGCCATGCATGTCGGCAGCACTGTGTTTTGTGTCAAAACAGCTTCATAACGGCGAAATGACGCAGCTTCTTGTCAGAACCGAGTGGCACATAGGTGACAATGCCGCCGTGTGAGCCGTATTGCAGATTCCGCAAGCGTCCCCAGACCCTGAGATCGCCGGTCGCTTGCCTTGACTAGGATGTAAGCATGAATTTTGACCCGAGCTGGGGCCAGGCTGGCCAATCCGTTCAACAATTCTGGCAGGAGCATTGGAGCAAAAGTCTACAGACGCTCCAGCAAATGCAGGCCACTGCTCCCATGGGGCTCAGTGCCATGCCGGGTCTGGGTGCTGCACCCAACCCCTGGGCCTCCATCACGGAGGCCATGCAGTCGGCGATGCCCCAGGCGGCGGCCGGTTCGGCCCAGACGGTTCAGTTCGATACCCCCAAACTGCAGGGGTTGCAGCAGGAATACCTCCAGTCTGTGCAGTCGCTCGCGGATGCCAAGCAGGTTCAGGCCCTGCTGGCCAAGGACAAACGCTTCGCCAAGCCCGAATGGAGCGCCAATCCTGTTGCGGCGATGGCCGCAGCCAACTATCTGCTCGGCAGCCGCATGCTGACCGGCATGGCCGAGGCCGTGCAGGGTGATGAGAAAACGCGCAACCGCGTGCGCTTCGCGGTCGAGCAATGGGTGGCGGCCATGGCGCCCAGCAATTTTCTTGCGCTGAATGCCGATGCGCTCAACAAGGTCGTGGAAACCAAGGGCGAGAGCCTGGCCCAGGGCATTGCCAATCTGCTGGCTGACATGCGCCAAGGTCATGTCTCCATGACCGACGAAAGCCTGTTCACCGTGGGACAGAACGTGGCGACCACCGAAGGCGCGGTGGTTTTCGAGAACGAGCTGTTCCAGCTCATCGAGTACAAGCCGCTGACGGCCAAGGTCTTCGAGAAGCCTTTTCTGATGGTGCCGCCCTGCATCAACAAGTTCTACATTCTGGATCTGCAGCCGGACAACTCGGTCATTCGCTATGCCGTCAGCCAGGGCCATCGTACCTTTGTGGTCAGTTGGCGAAATCCCGACGAAAGCCTGGGCCACAAGACCTGGGACGACTACATCGAGGACGGCGTGCTCAAGGCCGTGAGCACGGTGCAAGACATCTGCGAGGTGCCGCAAATCAATGTGCAGGGCTTTTGCGTGGGAGGCACCATGGTCTCCACGGCCATGGCGGTGCTGGCCGCACGCCACGCCCGCGAGCATGAAGAGCTACCGGCAGCCAAGCCTGCGCGCAGCCGCGCTGCTGCAGCAAAGACCAGCAGCAGGACGGCTGCTGCGGTCAAGGCGCAGGCCCAGCCGTTCCCCGTGGCCAGCATGACGCTGCTGACCACGCTGATCGACTTTCGCGACACCGGCATTCTGGACATCTTCATCGATGAAAACATGGTGCGCCTGCGCGAGATGCAGATGGGCAAGGGCGGGCTGATGAAGGGTCAGGACATGGCGTCCACCTTCAGCTTTCTGCGGCCGAACGATCTGGTCTGGAACTATGTGGTGGGAAACTACCTCAAGGGCGAAACGCCGCCCCCCTTCGATCTGCTTTACTGGAACAGTGACTCGACCAATCTGCCCGGCCCGTTCTACGCCTGGTATCTGCGCAATCTCTACCTTGAAAATAATCTGATCAAGCCCGGCGTGCTGACCGTGTGCGGCGAGAAGATCGATATGGGGCAGCTCAAGATGCCGGTCTATATCTACGGCTCGCGCGAGGACCATATCGTCCCTGTCGGCGCGGCCTACGCTTCCTCCCAGGTGCTGGGCGGTGAGTTGCGTTTCGTGATGGGGGCTTCCGGCCATATCGCTGGCGTCATCAATCCCCCGGCCAAGAACAAGCGCAGCCATTGGCTGCGTGAGGATGGCGAGTTTCCAGAGTCGTTCAACGACTGGCTGGCCGATGCCACGGAGTATCCGGGCAGCTGGTGGGCGGACTGGAGCGCCTGGCTCGGCAGCCATGCGGGCAAGCAGCTGGCGGCTCCCAGGAGCTATGGCCGTGCGCGCGCCTATGCCGCCATCGAAGATGCACCGGGTCGCTACGTTCTGTCAAAAGCCTGAGCGAGGCCTGAGGCACAATCAGTTCCATATTGCGGTGCAGCAAACAAGGTTTGCACCGTGATAGGAAGCGTCGGGTGGCACGATGAACAGAATGCGACCCGCACGCATGCATCACTTGTAAGAAACCTAGAAAGGTTCGTCAGCAATGGAAGACATCGTTATCGTTTCCGCCGTGCGTACGGCGGTCGGCAAGTTCGGCGGCTCTCTGGCCAAGATTCCTGCAACCCAGCTGGGTGCGACCGTGATTTCCGAGGCTCTGGCCCGTGCCAAGGTGGGCAAGGACCAGGTCGGTGAAGTCATCATGGGTCAGGTGCTGACGGCAGCGACCGGACAGAACCCTGCACGTCAGGCCATGATGGCAGCCGGCATTGCCAAGGAGACTCCTGCGCTGACGATCAATGCCGTCTGCGGCTCCGGCCTGAAGGCCGTGATGCTGGCGGCTCAGGCCGTGGCAACCGGAGACAGCGAAATCGTGGTTGCCGGTGGCCAGGAGAACATGAGCCTGTCGCCCCATGCCGTACCCAATTCGCGCGACGGCCAGCGCATGGGCGACTGGAAGATGGTGGACACCATGATCGTGGACGGGCTGTGGGATGTCTACAACCAGTACCACATGGGCATCACTGCCGAGAACGTGGCCAAGGAAAAAAGCGTCAGCCGGGCACAGCAGGATGCGCTGGCACTGGCCAGCCAGCAAAAGGCTGCAGCTGCGCAGGATGCAGGCAAGTTCAAGGACGAAATCGTTCCTGTGAACATTCCCCAGCGCAAGGGAGATCCCGTCGTGTTCGACAGCGACGAATACATCAACCGCAAGACCAATGCCGATGTGCTCGCCACTCTCAAGCCCGCTTTCGACAAGGCGGGTTCGGTGACCGCCGGCAATGCTTCGGGTCTGAATGATGGCGCTGCGGCCGTGGTGGTGATGACGGCGGCCAAGGCCAAGGCACTGGGCCTCAAGCCTCTGGCCAAGATCGTGTCTTATGCCACCAGCGGCCTGGCCCCAGAGGTCATGGGTCTGGGCCCTGTCTATGCCACGCGCAAGGCGCTGGATCGCGCCGGCTGGAAGGCTGCCGATGTGGACCTGTTCGAGCTCAACGAAGCCTTTGCTGCACAGGCCTGCGCGGTGAACCAGGATCTGGGTATTGACACCGCCAAGGTCAACGTCAACGGCGGTGCCATCGCCATCGGTCACCCCATTGGTGCATCGGGCTGCCGCATTCTGGTGACGCTGCTGCATGAAATGCAGCGCAGCGGTGCCAAGAAGGGCCTGGCCGGCCTGTGCATCGGCGGTGGCATGGGTGTTGCTATGGCTTTGGAAGCCTGCTGAGGCTTCAGGATTGCAGACTGCTGCGGTGCTCCTGAAGGCCGCGCAGTCTGAGCAGCCCGCTGAAGCCCGCCTCCCATCGACCCTAGGGAAGATCACGAGGTAAACCACGGCGAAAGCGGGTTCATTCGGACCTACTCGATTGCATACTGGCATGGCCAGCGTGCAGGGTGTGTGGCGTTCAAAACGATAAGCAATACCTAAATATGTTTATCGTTGATAGTGTGATCGTGAAATAACCATTGATTGACAGGAGAGATGAATGGGTCAGAAAGTAGCGTACGTCACGGGGGGCATGGGCGGTATCGGTACCGCAATCTGCCAGCGTTTGCATAAGGATGGCTTCAAGGTGATCGCGGGTTGCGGACCATCGCGCGACTACCGCAAGTGGCTGGACGAGCAGGCGCAATTGGGTTACACGTTTTATGCCTCGGTCGGCAATGTGGGGGATTGGGAATCCACCGTCGAAGCCTTCAACCAGACCAAGGCAGAGCACGGCAATATCGATGTGCTGGTAAACAACGCGGGTATCACTCGCGACCGAATGTTCGTCAAGATGACGCCGGATGACTGGAAGTCGGTCATCGAAACCAACCTCAACTCCATGTTCAACGTCACCAAGCAAGTGGTGGCAGACATGGTGGAAAAGGGCTGGGGCCGCATCATCAACATCAGCTCGGTCAACGGTGCCAAGGGCCAGGCCGGTCAGACCAATTACTCGGCCGCAAAGGCGGGCATGCATGGCTTCACCATGGCGCTGGCGCAAGAGCTGGCCGCCAAGGGAGTGACCGTGAATACGGTCAGCCCGGGCTATATCGGCACCGATATGGTCAAGGCCATTCGTCCCGATGTGCTCGAAAAGATCGTGGCGGGCGTGCCCGTCAAGCGTCTGGGCGAGCCTGCAGAGATTGCCTCCATCATCTCCTGGCTGGCTTCGGAAGAGGGCAGCTATTCCACCGGCGCTGACTTCGCGGTCAACGGCGGTCTGCACATGCATTAAGCCTGTTCAGGCATCCAGCAAAAAAGGAGCTCAGGCTCCTTTTTTCATGCCCCCTTGCTTTGCACTGCTCGCCTGCGGCCGGGAAATTCGGTTTGGCAAATGACAAAACCCGCAGAAATCATTCATGCGGGTTTTGAGGAATGGGAGCCACTTCAGGGAGTGGCAGGTCGAGCGCGGGGCAGTAAGGCTTGTGGGTTCTTTGGCCTATCAGTGCCGACTGCCCGGGCACCTGGCTGCAACACACTGCGCTTTGGTCTGCACAGTGCTGCGCGGCGAGCGCTTAGCGCTTGCGATCGCGTTCGTCTTCGGGCCAGATGGACATGATGTTCGTGGTTTGCATGGGAATCTCTCCTGTATGTCTGTTTAACGTCTGACAGATTCAGCTCGTTGACAGCTTTTTGGAAATTTTTTGCCTGTTCTTTTATCCAGTGATCATCAGGCTGCGAATGCGGGGGCACGCTTGCGATCGCGCTCGTCCCAGGGCCAGGCCATCAGAGACATAGCTGCTGCTGCCTTTACAGGCTGGGCTTTGGCGGTGTCGGTAACAGTGGTGGTCATTGCAGTTCACTCCTTTGCGTGTTCAACGCCTGGCCTGAACTGCAGGTTGACAAGAAGCTGAATCAACCGCGCAAGAAAATGCAACTCACGTTTGCTGATGTTCTCAGCGGCTGCTGAATCTATTCAAAATGAATAGCACCCTGCCAATGCTGGGCAATGGCAGGGCTTGCTTTACGGTCTCAGCAGGTTTCGGTGGACAGGGCTTCGATCTGCTCCGAAAGCTCCAGCCAGCGCTCCTCCAATTGATCGATCTCGGCGTTGACTGCACTTAGCTGCTTGCCGGCTTCCACGATATCGCCGCCCGACAGGCCGGGCGTGGCCAGCTTGGCTTCGAGAGTGCCGCGCTCTGCATTGAGCTTGGGCAGTGTCTTGTCGATCTGTTCCAGCTCTTTCTTGAAAGGCTTGGTCTTTTCGGCCAGTTGCTGGCGAGCTGCAGCAGCCAGGCGGCGGGCCTCCTTGGGGTCGGCTACGGTGTCGCTGAACGCTTCCACTTTAGGAGTATCTGGCGCTTTTTGTTCAAGGGCTTCAGGCAGATTTGGCTTGATTTCTTCCGGAGCTTGCACCTTCGGAGTGCTGGCGGCCTGCTGTTCGGCGTTACGTGCTTCTTCACGCAGGCGCTTGGACTCTTCGAGCAAATAGCGCTGGTAGTCGTCCAGGTCGCCGTCGAACGGGCCGACAACGCCGCGGCCCACCATCCAGAAGTCTTCACATACGGCGCGTAGCAGGTGACGGTCGTGAGAGACCAGCATCACGGTGCCATCGAAGTCGTTGAGTGCCATGGCCAGCGCTTCGCGGGTGGCCAGGTCCAGGTGGTTGGTAGGTTCGTCCAGCAGCAGCAGATTGGGGCGTTGCCAGACGATCATGGCCAGCACCAGACGGGCTTTTTCACCGCCGCTCATGCTGCCCACAGACTGCTTGACCATGTCGCCGCTGAAGTTGAAAGTGCCCAGCCAGTTGCGCAAGTCCTGTTCACGGCTGGCGGCAGGCGCAGCAGCGCCGAGTTCTTTGGCCAGCCGGATCATGTGCTCCAGCGGGTTCTCGCTGGGGCGCAGCACGTCCAACTCTTGCTGGGCAAAGTAGCCGATGTTCAGGCCCTTGCCTTCGGTGACGGTACCGGCCAGCGCCTTCATCTCGCGCGCAATGGTCTTGACCAGGGTCGATTTACCCTGGCCGTTGGCTCCCAGAATGCCGATGCGCTGTCCCGCCAGCACCGAGCGGTTGACGCCGCGCAGAATGGTGGTCTGGTTGCCGTCCTCGTCCTCGTAGCCAAAAGCTGCGTCGGAGATGGCCAGCATCGGGTTGGGCAGATTGGCTGGCTCCTTGAACTCGAAGGTGAATTCGGCCTCGGCCAGCACCGGCCCGATCTTTTCCATGCGCTCCAGCTGCTTGACCCGGCTTTGTGCCTGCTTGGCCTTGCTGGCCTTGGCCTTGAAGCGGTCAATGAACTTCTGCAGGTGAGCCATTTTTTCCTGCTGCTTGGCAAAGCTGGCCGCTTGCAGCTCCAGTTGCTGAGCACGCAGCTCTTCAAAGCGCGAGTAATTGCCGCCGTAGCGGTTGATCTGCCCACCCTGAATCTGCAGTGTGACGTTGGTGATGGCGTCCAGAAATTCGCGGTCATGGCTGATGACGATCATCGTGCCGCTATAGCGCTTGAGCCAGGCCTCCAGCCAGACCAGGGCATCCAGGTCCAAGTGGTTGGTGGGCTCGTCCAGCAGCAGCAGATCGCTGGGAGCCATCAGTGCACGGGCCAGCTGCAGACGCATGCGCCAGCCGCCCGAGAAGCTGTTGACGGGGTGATCCAGCTCGGAGACCTTGAAGCCCAGACCCAGAATCAGGGCTTGTGCGCGCGATTCGGCATCATGTGCACCGGCATCGGCCAGATCCACATAGGCCTGAGCGATTTCCATGCCATCGCCGGAAGCTTCGGCTGCAGCCAGCTGGGCGTTCAGCTCGGCCAGGCGCGTGTCGCCATCCAGTACGAACCGGGTGGCGGATTCGTCGGTTTCCGGCATGTGCTGGGCCACCTGTGCCATGCGCCACTGAGGAGGGATGAAAAAATCACCTCCGTCTTCGCTGATGCTGCCATTGAGTAGGGCAAACAGGCTGGACTTGCCCGCACCGTTGCGGCCGACAAGGCCGACGGACTCTCCCGGGTTGATGGTGGTGCTGACTTGGTCGAGCAGGACTTTGGTGCCGCGGCGCAGCGTGATGTTCTTGAGACTGATCATGACTGGAGCCAATTATCCGCGAATGCCCGCAGACCCAGGAGCATGCGGGATTGAGCCGAGGGCGGCGGTGCCCCGGTCACGGCGGCTCAGTCGGAGTCGTCAGACCGCTTGAAGGCCTATGCGCTTCATCATGGTTTCGGTGAATTTCAGTTCATGCTCGAACGCCTGGGTGTAGGCAGCAGAGTCCAGAATCTGCACCTTTCCGCCATCCATCTCCAGCATCTGGCGCACCTTGGGCTGGCTCAGCACCGCATCCATGGCATTGCGCAGCCTAGTGGTGATGGCTTGCGGCGTGTCCCTGGGCACGGAAAGGCCGCCCCAGGAGCTCAGATGCACATTCTTCACGCCGGCCTCCTCCAGCGTGGGGACCTGGGGCAGCTTTTCGTTGCGTTGCTCGCCGGCGACTGCCAGCGGGATCAGCCTGCCGGCCTGCACATGGGGGTAGGCGACGGAAAAGATAGGCGCCGCAAACACCACCTGCTGGCCCAGCACTGCGTTGACCAGATCGGACGCCCCTTTGTAAGGCACGTGCGTGGCCTGGATCTGCAGCGCCGAGAGCAGTAGCTCCACCCCCAGGTGCGACGGTGTGCCCACACCGCCAGAGGCGTAATCGATGTCGCGGGATTTGCTGGCGGCGATCAGGTCGGCCAGGCTGCGCAGCCCGGAGCCAGGATGAACCACGAGCAGAATGTCCGAGCGAGACATGCCCATCACATGCCGGAAATCCTTGAATACCTCAAAGCCTGGGTTTTTGTACATGCGCATGGCGGCTGCCATGGGCGATCCTGAATACAGCAGGGTGTAGCCATCTGCAGCAGCGCGGGCGACCTGGCGCGCACCGATGTTGCCGCCTGCGCCGGGCCGGTTTTCGATCACCACAGGCTGACCCAGCTGCTGACCCAGCGCCTCGGAGACGATGCGCGCGGCATTGTCCGGACCGGTACCTGCCATATAGGGAACCACCCATTTGATGGGGCGGCTGGGCCAGCTCTGGGCCTGGGCGGCTAGACCCACAGCGCCCAGGCCTGCGGCGCCCAGACTGGCGCCAGCCAAGCGCAGCCAAGCGCGGCGCTCGCTGTTGCCGACAGAGGGGTTCAAGGATTGCTTGCTCATTTTGTCTCCTGGTTTTTTTAGTTGCCTGGTTATGTCCCGTCAGGGCATGAGCAGTTCCTTGGCAATGGTGTTGCGCTGGATCTCGCTGGTGCCGGTGAGCACACGGTACATGCGCAGCATGCGGAACAGAAACTCGACGCGTCGGCCCTGGACAATGCCTTCACCGCCGTGGATCTGCACGGCGCGATCGGCGATGGCAAAGGCTTTTTCCGAGCAAAACAGCTTGCTCATCGAGGCCTGGGCGCGTGCATCAATGCCTGCATCCAGCGCGCGGGCGGTCTGGATCATCAGCGCGCGGGCGGCCGTCCAGTCGGTAGCCATATCGGCAAGCATGTGCTGTATGGACTGGAACTGGGCAATGCTGTGGCCAAACTGCTGACGGCTCAGCGCATAGTCGCGCGCATCGCGCAGCGCGCACTGTGCCAGACCCAGCATGGCGGGGCAGTGCAGCAGTCGGTTGACGGTAATGCGCCCCAGCGCAAGGCCCAGGCCGCGGCCTGGCTCGCCAATCAGCTGCGCCACGGGCACGCGCACGGCGTTCAGATGAATATCGCCGGTGTGCGACTGCCCGGCCATGGTCTTGTAGCCGCTGACCACTTCCACGCCAGGTGCGGCCAGGTCCACAAAGAATGCGCTGATTTCCCGTTCGGCGCTGCCCTCGGAGGCGGTGGATGCCATGAGCACGGCAAAGTCGGCAAACGGCGATCCAGAGATAAAGCGCTTGCGGCCGGTCAGCACATAGTGCTCGCCTTCGCGTACGGCCCTGGTTTGCAGAGCGCCTGCATCGGATCCTGCCTGGGATTCTGTCAGCGCAAAGCAGATAGCTTTTTCGGCGCGCGCAACAGGTGCGATGAACTGCTCCATCTGAAAAGGCGTGGCCTTGCGCACCAGAGAGCCGATACGCGGCGGGCCGCTGAGCTCGCCCAGCAAATGGGGAGCGAACGGTGAGCCACTGGCATAGATGGCTTCCTTGATCAGCACCTGGTCCAGCACCGAGAGCTCTTCGCCGCCCATGGCGCGGGGCAGCGTCATGCCGTAGAAGCCCAGCGCGCGCGAACGCTTCCAGACCTGTCGCAGCAACTCCTTGCTGGCGCTGTTGTCATGGCTGATGCCGTGCTTTTGGGCCAGCTCTGCGAGCTCACCCTGCAGGAAATCCTGCAGGGCTGCAATCAGCTCGGCAGCGCGCGGCGAGCCCTCAAACGGCATGGCAAGCAAGGCAGAGCTCGGGGATGCGGCTTGCATGGGGTCTTTGGCATTCATCTCAGTTCACCTTTCGGCTGTGGTTGGCCCAGTAGGGCGCTTGCACGGTCTTGCGCATGACCTTGCCATTCGGGTTCTTGGGCAGCTGCTGCACAAACTCGATATGGCGCGGGCGCTTGAAACCGCCCAGGCGATCGGCGCAGAAGCGGTCGATGGCCTCGTTGATGCCCGTGTCACCGGGTGTCTGCCCCTGCTTGAGAACGATGTGGGCAGCCACGGCCTCACCCCATTTGTCATCGGGTATGGCAAATACACAGGCGTCTTGCACCGCCGCATGTTCATGGAGCACGGCCTCCACTTCGGACGGATAGACATTGAAGCCACCCGAAATCACCATGTCTTTCTTGCGGTCCACGATGTAGACAAAGCCTTGTTCGTCCACACGTGCCAGGTCGCCGGTGTGATAGCGGCCGTGCTTGAGCACCTCGGCCGTCAGCTCGGGAGCACGCCAGTAGCCGGCAAACACGTCGGCCCCGCTGACCACAATCTCTCCTACCTCACCTTGGGGTAGTGGTCGGCCTTCGTCATCCACCACTTCCACGCAGGACTCGAGAAAAGGCCGCCCGCAGGAGGACAGCAGCTCGGGCCTGGCGGCGCGGGCATAAAGATGGTCTTGCACGGTAAGTGCGCAGACGCCCGAGGTGGTTTCTCCCGCGCCGTAGCCCTGGCTTAGCACCGGGCCGAACACATCCATGGCCTGCAGAATGCGAGTCGGTGCCATGGGGGCGGCGCCGTAGCCCAGGCGCAGCAGATCGGGCAGGGGGCGGTAGCGGCCTGCGGTCTCTGCCAGCAGCATATTGATCATGGTCGGCACCATGAAGGTGTGGGTCACGCGCAGGCTGCGCATGTCCTGCAGAAAGCGCGCAGGCTCGAAGCTGCTGAAAAGGTGGATGGTGGCGCCTGTGCACAGGGCCGGCATCAGCTGCATGCCCGAAGCATGGGTGACAGGGCCCACCAGACTCAGGGTATGACCAGGCTGCATGCCTTCGCCGCGCATCAGGAACTTGCGCAGCTGGGCCAGGCGGTTGCCGAAGGTCTGCATGGCGGCCTTGAGCGTGCCCGAAGAGCCAGAGGTGTAGTGGAGCACGGCCACTTCGTGTTCATGCACGGATACCGATGAAAACTGGTCTGAAGCCTTTTCCAGCAAGCGCTCATAGCTATTATTTTCATTGTCGCCCAACAGTATCAGCCGAACCTGCGGCTTGCGTAGCTGGGCGCGAAAGCTCTCGGCACGTTCCGCCGTGGTGACGATGAGGGCTGCATCGCTGTTGTCGGCTATCTCGATCACTTCACGCGGCGACAGGCGGGCGTTGAACGGTGCCTTGACCAGGCCGGCCTTGTAGCAGGCCAGCTCGATTTCGACGATTTCGGTGCAGTTGGGCAGGTAGATGCCCACGCGGTCGCCACGCTGCAGACCCTGTGCCAGCAAGGCATTGGCCAGGCGGTTGCTGCGCTGCTCCAGCGCGGCATAGCTGAGACTTTTGCTGGCGCTGGTCACCGCAAGGTGGTCGGCATACAGACGGCAGCAGCGCGCAACGAGTGCACCGACATTGGATATAGGGGCGCCCGGCAGAGGTGCGCCCGTTACAGGGGCGTCAGGCATATTGGCCGCGGGCAAAGCAGTGGTCATGGGCAAGTCCTTGTTGAAGCAGCGTCGCACCGATGTGCGGCATCTGCTCAAACTGTCCCAAAACGAAGGAGATCAAGGAAATACCGTTTGCTTATCCATCCTCATCAATATTTTTGATGGCTTGAAAAATCAACGGCTTGTGCCGCACATGCCTGGTTGCAGGGTGCCGTGCTGCGGGTTTGTCCCGTGCCAGAGGCACAGCTCACAGTTCTGATAGTTGGCCGCTGCATTTGCCGTGTTCACCATGCTTGGCCGTGCCTTATGTCTCGGCGTAGTCCCAGTGGGCTGGCCAGCGGCCCTCGCCGATCATAGCCTGGACCTGCCGCAGAAGAGCGTCCTGAACCACCTGTACCGCCGCGTCGTGGGTGCGCCCGGGCTGGCGCGCCAGATAGTAGCGTCGTTGCAGATCGGGGTTGCAGACTCTGGCCACGATCCAGGCGCTGCCGGAGTTCTGGGGCAGGGGGTTCTCTGCCACCGAGCAGGCGGGGCTGAAGGTAAAGCCCCCGCCGCATTGATAGAGCGATCGAATGACACGGGCCGAGTCATGCTCGTGCACGATGTTCAGACCCAGTTGCAGATCGCTGGCAGCCTGCTCCACCGTCTGGCGTATGGAAAAGCGCCGTGACTGCAACACCAGTGGCTGTGCCGCAGCATGGGCAAAGTCCAGGCAGGGAGTGTTTTCTGCCGTGCTGTGGCGATAGAGCAGGGGTGCGACCTTGCCCTGTGCATCATGGCCGCAGAAATAGATGGGCTCGGTGGCCATGGGCTGCACCTGCAGGCCCTGCAGACTGGCTGTGTCCACCAGAACGCCCAGATCGGCACGACGCTCCAGCATGGCTTTTTGCACCATCAGGCTGGAGTCGTCGAGCACAAACACCCGTATGCGCGGGTGGCTCTGGCGAAGGCCGGCAATCACCGGTCCCATGAGCAGTCCGGTCAGCAGGAACGGCATGGCAATGCTGACCGAGCCTTCCGGCCCCATAGGCAGGCGCTGCAGGCGTTCGCACATGGCGTCGGCATCAGAGAGCAGGCGGCGGGCATCCTCGTATAGCCGGCTGCCCGCTGGCGTGGCCGTGACTCCTGCATGGGTTCGCTCCAGCAACTGGATGCCGAGCTCGGACTCCAGTTTCTTGATCTGCGCGGTCAGTGCCGGCTGGGCCACATAGAGGGAATGGGCAGCCCGCGAGATCGAGCCAGCCTCCAGCACGGTGATGAAATAACGAAGCCCGCGAAGATCCATGGTTGCCACTTAAAAAATCAGCTTGAAGGCTGGTGTGAAAGCCTGTAGAAGGCTATTTGAAGAATTGTTAGCCTCCTGTAATGTCGGCGTAATCTGACATGGCGCAAGGGCCAAATGTCGACAAGATGGCATATCTCTAAGTCTGAAGCCCGACAGATTCAGTATGTCGGTCCTACAACTGATGCAGCAAAACGTGTCCCTCTCTTCACCTTCAACCACTTCGAGCAGAAACGGCTCTGCCCACTGGCGCATTGAAGACATTGACTTCTCTGCCATCGATCGCCGCGCCATAGAGCACAACCAGGATCTTTTCTTTCTGCTGATGAGCGCCTCGTTCATCGAAACCGGCTCGGATACCTATGCGGCCAATCTCGCGGAGCATTACGCGGCCTGGCCCGAAATTGCGGTCTGGCTCAAGGATCAATGGGAGTTCGAGGAACTGCAACATGGGCGCGCGCTACGGGCCTATGTGGAGGCCGTATGGCCGGAGTTTCCCTGGCAGCAAGCGTATGACAGCTTTTTCGCCGAATATTCGCAGCTGTGCACCATGGAGGAGCTCTACCCCGACCCGCGGCTGGAAATGGTGGCGCGCTGCGTGGTCGAGACCGGCACCACGGCCTACTATCACACCTTGCGCGAGCTCAGCGACGAGCCGGTGCTCAGCGAGTTGCTGGGCAATGTCCGCAATGACGAGGTCAACCACTTCAAGCATTTCCTCAAGTACTTTAAGGAGCTGCAGCAGCAGTCGCCCGTGGGCCGTGCACGCATTGCCAAGGCACTGTACGGCCGTCTCAAGGAGCTGCGCGAGAGCGATTCGGATATCGCACTGCGCCATGTCTGGGCGCACAAGGGGCGTTATTTTGCCGATGGCAGCACGCGCTTCGAGGACATGGCCCAGCGCATCTACGAGCTGGTCAGCCGCCGTCTGCCTGCCGATCTGGCCGTGCGCATGTTGCTCAAACCCATGCTGTTGCCGACCAGGGTCGAGGGACTGATACGCACGCCGATCTCCAAGCTGGCCACACGCATCATGGCGTATTGACAGCGCCGGTCTGGCGGCGGCAACAAGAAAAAAGGCCCGGTTCGACCGGGCCTTTTTGGCTGACAGCGTCTGCCTTTATGAGGACAGCGCGTTGTCGGACCAGTGGCGCAGGGCCTCTTCGGTAATCAGCAGCACCTGCTCGTCACCCGAGCTGGTGTCGAGCCAGAACACGGGAAGATCAGGGAAGGCGGCCTCGAAGTATGGCTTTTCATTGCCGATTTCCAGCACCACCACGGCATCCTTGTTCAGGCGCGCAGGCAGATCCTGGAGCAGCTGGCGGATGAAGTCCATGCCGTCGGTGCCGCCGGCCAGGGCCAGCTCGGGTTCGGCCTGGTACTCGGCGGGCAGCTTGCCCATGCTGTCGGAGTTCACATAGGGCGGGTTGCACAGCACCAGATCCCAGGGGCCGGGCACCTGGCTCATACCGTTGCTCTCCAGCAGTGTCACGCGATCCTGCAGCCCATGCTTGTCCACATTGATGCGGGCGACGGCCAGGGCATCGGTCGAGATGTCGGCTCCGGTCACCCGGACTTCGGGATAGGCCATGGCGGCCAGGCAGGCCAGAGAGCCGTTGCCGGTGCACAGATCCAGCACTTGCACAGTCTTGTCGGACAGCCAGCCGTCGATGCTGCCGTCGGCCAGCAGCTCGGCGATGAAGCTGCGCGGCACGATGGAGCGCTCGTCGATGTAGAAGGGCACTCCTACCAGCCAGGCTTCGTTCGTCAGATAGGCGGCGGGCTTGCGGCTGCGGATACGCTCATCAAAAAGTGTAGCTGTCTGCGCTTGTATATCAAGGGAAACAGGCTGATTTGCGACAGATCCCGGAGCGCCTGGAGTGAGCTCGCTGTCCAGAGGCAGGCCCAGCTTCCAGAGCACCAGCCAGGCCGCTTCGTCTTCGGCCGTGGCCGTGCCATGACCAAAAGCCACGCCGGCAGCGGTGAGCGCCTGGGTGCCGCTGGCAATCAGTTCGGCAACAGTGTTGCCGGAGATCAGGGTTGTGCTGGTAGTGCTCATGCGGTCTGGGATGCGGTCTGCTGGCGCTGGAGTTGCTCCAGCGTCTTGCGGTAAATGTTCTTCAGCGGCTCGATATCGGCCACGGCAATGTGTTCGTCGATCTTGTGGATGCTGGCATTGGGCGGGCCCATCTCGATGACCTGGGGGCAGATCTGGGCGATGAAGCGGCCATCGCTGGTGCCGCCGGTGGTGGACAGCTCGGTATCCAGTCCGGTTTCATCCTTGATGGCTGCCTGCACGGCCTGCACCAGCGTGCCCGGCGTGGTCAAAAAGGGCTGGCCGCCCACAGTCCAGATCAGCGAGTATTCGACGCCGTGACGGTCCAGGATTTCATGAACGCGCTTTTGCAGGGAGTCGGAACTGGACTCGGTGCAGAAACGGAAATTGAAGTCGATCACCACGTGGCCGGGAATGACGTTGCTAGCCCCCGTGCCGCCATGGATGTTGCTGATCTGCCAGCTGGTGGGCGGGAAGAAGGCATTGCCCTGGTCCCAGACCGTGGCGGCGAGCTCGGCAAGTGCAGGCAGGGCCTCGTGAATGGGATTGCGTGCCAGTTGCGGATAGGCGATATGGCCTTGTACGCCGTTGACGGTGAGCTTGCCGCTCATGGTGCCGCGACGGCCGTTCTTGATCATGTCGCCGGTCTGTTTGACCGAGGTGGGCTCGCCCACAATGCACCAGTCCAGGCGCTCGCCACGTTGGCGTAGCTGCTCGACCACGACCTTGGTGCCGTCGACCGAGGGGCCTTCCTCGTCGCTGGTCAGCAGCAGCGCAATGTCAAAGGCGGGCTCGGGCGTGGCCTGCAGAAACTCTTCCAGCGCCACGACAAAGGCCGCGATGGAGGTCTTCATATCGCTGGCCCCACGGCCATAGAGCTTGCCGTCGCGGTGCATGGGCACAAAAGGCGGGCTGGTCCATTCCTTGAGCGGGCCGGGTGGCACCACATCGGTATGGCCGGCAAAGACCAGCACGGATCTATCTGAACTGATAGTGCCTTGCGTAGACTGAGAAAGCGCTGGAGAGCGTTTTGCCCACAGATTCTGTACGCGGAAGTCTGCGGGGCCGCTATCCAGCCGCTCGCAGGCAAAGCCCATGGGCACCAGGGCATCGGCGAGCAGCTCAAGGCAGCCAGCATCTTCGGGAGTGACGGAGGGCAGGCTGATGAGCTGCTCGGTCAGTTGCAGGGTCCGGGACATGTAGGGAGAGGGCTTGAAACTAAAACAATGCCAAAGCCGCCTTGGCGGGCGGCTTCAGGCGGTTCTGACATCCAGGGTGATTTCCGTGAAGGACGGCATATCGTCATCGCCGGGCAGGATCACATCGGTGATGGCCGGAGCTTTGACAGCAGTGGCCGCATGGCTGACGTCATTATCCATACGCCACATCAGATTCGTGGGCGAGTCGGCATAGGCCAGCGCTTCGTTGCGCTCAATTGTGCCACTGCGCACCAGCGCCGCCAGTGCTTCCTCAAAGGTCTGAGAGCCTTCGGCCATGGATTTTTCCATGGCCTCCTTGACTCCGCCGAAGTCGCCCTTGACGATCATGTCGCTGATGAGCTTGGTATTGAGCATCACCTCCACGGCCGGCACGCGCGTGCCGTCGACGGCGCGGACCAGGCGCTGTGAGATCACTGCCTTGAGCGAGGCTGCCAGTTCGCCCAGCATGCTGGGGCGCACTTCCTCGGGGAAAAAGGACAGGATGCGGTTGAGCGTGTGATAGCTGTTGTTGGCGTGCAAGGTGGCCAGGCACAGGTGACCTGACTGGGCGTAGGCCAGCGCGGCCGACATGGTTTCGCGGTCGCGGATTTCGCCGATCAAAATGACGTC
Organism: Comamonas sp. C24C; assembly: GCF_053345995.1. Classification (NCBI taxonomy): domain Bacteria; kingdom Pseudomonadati; phylum Pseudomonadota; class Betaproteobacteria; order Burkholderiales; family Comamonadaceae; genus Comamonas; species Comamonas sp. C24C. Next base: position 275,630 of record NZ_JBKFBC010000007.1, read on the forward strand.
GGGTGCCTGGCGCAGCGCATTCTTGAGTGCGGTCGCGAGGGTACTGGTATCGGTGCCGACCTCACGCTGGTTGACAATCGATTTCTTGTTGCGGAACTGGAATTCGATGGGGTCTTCCACCGTCAGGATGTGGCCGGTGAGCTTTTCGTTGCGTTCTTCGATCATGGTCGCCAGCGTCGTGCTCTTGCCTGAGCCCGTTGCACCCACCACCAGTACCAGGCCGCGCTTTTCCATGACCAGTTCGCTGACGATGCCGGGCAGATTCAGTTCATTGCGCGACGGAATCTGATACGAGATAAAGCGTACGACCACCGCATAGGAGCCACGCTGGCGCATGGCGCTGATACGGAAGCGGCCGATGCCGCTCATGGGGATCGCCATGTTCAGCTCGCCAGTCTGCTTGAGCTCTTCGATGGCTTCGGGCTTGACGACTTCGGAGAGCAGGGCCAGCGGAGCTTCGACCGGCAGTTCCTGATTGTTGATGGGGATGCAGATGCCGTTGATCTTGATCAGCGCGGGTGCCCGGGCGGAGAGATACACGTCCGATGCCTTTTTCTCGGACATCAGACGCAGAATTTTTTCCATGGTGCTCATTTGCTCTTCATCCTCTTTTGCGCAGCCTCTCTGTCTGCGCATGTTAGCGCGTGTCCAATCGGTACAGATGGTGCATGACGCCCAAAGCCGACCTTCGGCATGAAAAAAGCCTGCGCGCTCATGAGCGGGCAGGCTTTTGTGCAGGGCTGGCCGGTGCAGCTTCCGCAGCAGGGCGGAGCGAGCATGGCCGGGCGCCTATCAGTCGCGCAGCAGGTCGTTGATGCTGGTCTTGGAGCGGGTCTGTGCATCCACACGCTTGACGATGATGGCGGCATACATGGAGTAGTCCTTGCCATCCTTGGTCTGCTTGGGAATGTTGCCGCTGACCACCACCGAGCCGCTGGGCACGCGGCCGTAAGTGATTTCGCCGGTTTCGCGGTTGAACAGAGGGGTGGACTGGCCGATGTAGACGCCCATGCCCAGAACCGAGTTCTCTTCCACGATCACGCCTTCGACCACTTCGGAGCGAGCGCCGATGAAGCAGTTGTCTTCAATGATGGTGGGGTTGGCTTGCAGGGGCTCGAGCACGCCGCCCAGGCCCACGCCACCAGACAGGTGCACGTTCTTGCCCACTTGAGCGCAGGAGCCCACGGTGGCCCAGGTGTCGACCATGGTGCCTTCGTCCACATAGGCGCCGATGTTCACATAGGACGGCATCAGGATGGCGCCCTTGGCAATGAAGGAGCCGCGACGGGCCACGGCAGGAGGCACCACGCGCACGCCGGTGGCGGCGATCTGGGCTTCGCTCATGCCTTCGAATTTGGTAGGCACCTTGTCGAAGAAGTTCAGGGCGCCGCCGTTGATCAGCGCATTGTCCTTGAGACGGAAGGACAGCAGCACTGCCTTCTTGATCCACTGGTGCACCGTCCACTGGCCCACACCTTCGCGGGTGGCCACGCGCAGCTTGCCGTCGTTGAGTTCGGCAATAACGTGCTCCACGGCATCCACCACTTCCTTGGGGGCGGCGGAAGGCGAGATATTGGCACGGTTGTCCCAGGCGTTGTCGATGATGGATTGCAGTTGTTGCGTCATGATGTTTTCGGTCAAAGATCGAAAGTTGAGGTGAATCGTTGAGTCATCAGGCCTGCGCAAGGCAGACCTTGGTTGGAAATCAGCGTGTGCGGGACTCGATGAACTGGGCAATACGCTGAGCTGCTTCAAGGCATTCTGCCGTTTCGGCCACCAGAGCCATTCGGATGCGGTTGGCCCCGGGATTGAATCCATGGGCCTCGCGTGCCAGATAGCTCCCCGGTAAAACCGTTACGCCTGTATGAATATACAGCTCTTTGGCGAATTGTGCATCATCCATGCCTAATTGCGGCGGAATGCCGGCCCAGAGGTAGAAGCTGGCATCGGGCAGCTTGACATCCATGACCTTGGACAGTACGGGCGTCACCTGGGCAAACTTCTCGCGGTACAGGCGGCGATTTTCCTGCACATGGGCTTCGTCGCCCCAAGCAGCGACCGATGCCGTTTGCACTACAGGGCTCATGGCACCGCCGTGATAAGTGCGGTAGAGCAGGAAGGACTTGAGCAGGGCCGCATCGCCCGCCACAAAGCCGCTGCGTAATCCTGGCACATTGCTGCGCTTGGACAGGCTTGTAAACATCACCAGATTCTTGAAGTCATTGCGACCGAGCTTATGCGCCGCTTCCAGGCCGCCCAGAGGAGCTTCCTCCTGGAAGTAGATCTCGCTGTAGCACTCGTCGCTGGCAATCACAAAGCCATGCTTGTCGGACAGGGCAAACAGCTTTTCCCATTCGCCCAGCGGCATCACGGCGCCCGTGGGATTGCCGGGTGAGCAGACAAAAATCATCTGCGTGTTCTGCCATACCTCTTCGGGCACGGCATCCCAGTTCACGGCGAAGTTGCGCGCGGCATCGCTGGCGGCGTAATAGGGGGTAGCCCCGGCCAGCAGCGTCGCACCTTCGTAGATTTGATAGAAGGGGTTGGGGCAGATGACGCGCGCACCGGCCCGGGTGCTGTCCACCACCACCTGGGTGAAGGCAAACAGGGCTTCGCGCGAGCCATTGACGGGCAGAACCTGGGTCGCGGCATCCAGTTCGATGCCATAGCGTCGGTTGGCCCATTGGGCGCAGGCCTGGCGCAGGGCTGGCAGACCTGCGGTGGCGGGGTAGACGGACAGGCCCTGCAGTTCGCTGCTCAGTGCTTTTTCAATGAACGTTGGCGTGGCATGGCGCGGCTCTCCAATGCCCAGACTGATGGGGCGCAGGCCCTCGGGCGGCTGAGCAGAGGCAAACAGTTGGCGAAGACGTTCAAACGGATAAGGCTGTAAGCGCGAGAGCAGGGGATTCATAGTGACACATTATGGGCTGATGCCATTTTCGCATGACAAAACAGTGCTCATGGTTTCGAATTTGCGGGTTTGCAGGCTCCGGAAATTGCAATTTGTTACGTAAGCTGGGTGACAGAGCAAGTGGCTACCGTGCACAAGCTGCGAAGTCAGCAAACGAAGTCAACAACAAAAAACGAATGGAGACTGGGAATGCAAAAGCGCATCTTGCCCGACAAAAAAAACCGCGTACGAGTGAGGAATTCCGGCTTGCTGTGGATAGGGCTTCCATGGCTGCTTGCCGGGCCTGTTTTGTCCGCGCTGGGGCTCAGTGCAACGTTGCAGTTGGGCTGGTTGTCATTGTGGGCCCTGGGAGTGCTGCTGTGGCTAGGCGCTCTTCACAAGAGCTGGCAACAGCAGTGGCAGAACATGCAGCTGGCGCTGGAAAAGGTCGCTCAAGGAGACCTGAGCATGAGCGCAGTCGCAGAGCCGAGCCATGAGCGGGCGGCATCAAGCCTCACCGGGTCCATGGTGCATGCGTTGTCGGCCATGGTGGCCGATGTCCGCAGCAACGCGGCACTGGTAGCCGAGGCCGGGCAGAGTATGGTCAAGGACCATCAGGCCCTGTCCGAGCGTACCGAGACGCAGGCGAGCAATCTGGCGCAGACCGTGGTCAGTGTCGAGCAGCTCACGGCGGCGGTTCAGCACAATGCGGAGGTGAGCAAGGCGGCCCATGGCCGCGCCGACGGCGTGCGCCTGGCAGCCGACCAGGGGGCCCAAGCCATGCAGCGTGCGGTGCAGTCGGTGGAGCTGATCGAGCGCAATGCCGGGCGCATGCGGGAAATCATCGGGGTGATCGACGGTATTGCCTTCCAGACCAATATTCTGGCGCTCAACGCGGCGGTGGAGGCAGCCAGGGCCGGCGAGCAGGGGCGCGGCTTTGCCGTGGTGGCCAGCGAGGTGCGTACGCTGGCCCAGCGCAGCGCCGAGGCCGCCAAGGAGATTCGGCAACTGATCGGCGAAACCGTGCAGCAGGTCGGTCGGAGCACGCAGCTGCTGCGCGGCGCAGTCGAGGAAATCCAGGGGGTGACGCGGGCCGTTCACGACGTGGTGAGCCATATGGGGGAGCTCTCGAACTCGGCCAGCAGCCAGAGCACCGGACTTCAGGAAATCAGCAATGCCGTGCACCAGATCGATGAAATCACCCAGCACAACGCCCAGATGGTGGGCCAGGCGCTGCAGCAGGCGCAGGAGTTGCAGCTGCGTGCTCAGCACCTGTCGGGCGCAGTGTCGCGCTTCAGGTTGCAACAGGGCACGGCAGAGGAGGCCGTGGCACTGGTGAATGCGACCATGCGGCAAGCCAGAAGCTCCTCGAGTGTCGCCAGCCTGCTGCAGGTCGTCTCCGATCCTGCGCAGCCGTTTCACGACCGCGATATGTATGTGTTTGCCCTGTCCGCTGAAGGGGAGTACCGGGCCTTCGGCGGCAATCCGGCCAAAGTGGGGCTGCGTGTGCAGGACGTACCCGGTATCGACGGCGACCGCCTGATGGCCGATATCATGGCCCAGGCCGAACTTCGCCCGGGCTGGGTGGAATACGACTACATCAACCCCAGCAATCAGCAGGTGCAGACCAAGATGTCCTATGTCTGCAAGCACGCAGGACTGTACTGGGGTTGTGGCGTCTACAAGAGCCTTGTCGGCGCCTAGTGAAACCCCGGTAGAGCTTTGCAGTTCCAGAGATTGCTATCAAATAAAGAGCTGCTGGCGCTTTATATATAAGCGATAGGGGCTTGTTTAGTATCAAATCTGGGCGCGCTGAGCCTTGGCCTTGGCCAGAATGGCGGCAATCGCCGCCTTTTTGTCCTGGGCTGGCGCAGCCGTCGTGACGGCTTGAGCGCGGGCTTCTGTTGCTGCGGGCTGCGCCGTGGTGCGCACCGGCGCATTGGCCTTGCGGCCCGTGCGCTGCAGATGTAAGCCATAGCGGCTGCGGGCATGCCCGGCCTGGGTAGCGCTCCAGGCGGACCAGCCCGTGGCGTCGGCGCTGGCATTGACCAGTTCTATGCAGTCGACCGGGCAGACGGGAATACACAGCTCACAGCCCGTGCAATGCTCGGCAATCACGGTATGCATGCGCTTGTTGGCACCCAGAATCGCATCGGTAGGGCAGGCCTTGATGCACAGCGTGCAGCCTATGCACCAGGCTTCGTCGATTACGGCCAGGGCGCGGGGTGTCTCCAGGCCGTTCTCGGCATTGAGCGGCAACTCCGGCCTGCCGGTGATGGACGCCAGGCGGCGCACGCCCTCCTGGCCGCCGGGGGGGCATTGGTTGATGGCGGCTTCTCCACTTGCAATGGCCTGGGCATAGGACGCGCAGTCGGGATAACCGCAGCGCGTGCACTGTGTTTGGGGCAGGGCTGCATCAATGTTCGCAGCCAATGCTTGAAGCGAAGAGGCTGCGGACAGGGATGAGTTCATTCTGGTCTGGTGAGCCTTTACGCCCTGGCGCGGTGCGAGCCGCGTCCTTTCTGGGCAGGGGCGCTATTTTGACCTGTTTTCGCAGTCTTGACAGGCTTGTCGGCATGAGCTTCATTGCTTTCCAGCTCGGGCCCATCATCGCTGACGCTGCTCAGGTGACCGGCGGCACTGGCGGCCGTGGCGCTGGCTGGCTGGTGGGACAGGATGAAGTCACGCACCTGAGGGTAGACGGTCTTGCGCCAGCGGCTGCCGCTGAAGATGCCGTAATGGCCCGCGCCTTGCACTTCAATATGCTGGCGTGCCTCGGCAGCGATGCCGGCACACAGATCATGGGCGGCACGGGTCTGGCCGGCACCCGAAATATCGTCCAGCTCGCCTTCAACCGTCAGCAAGGCCGTGTTCCTGATGTCCTGCGGGCGCACCAGCTCGGGCTTGCCTTGCTCGTTCCTGACTTCCCAGGTGCCCTTGACCAGCTTGTATTCCTGAAACACGGTGGCGATGGTTTCCAGGTAGTAGTCGGCGTCCATGTCCAGTACCGCGTTGTACTCGTCATAGAACTTGCGGTGATGCTCGGCGCTGGCCTCGTCGCCTTTGATCAGGTCCTTGAAATAGTCGTAGTGGCTGTTGGCGTGGCGGTCGGGATTCATGGCCACAAAGCCCGAGTACTGCAAAAAGCCTGGGTAGACACGGCGGCCGGCACCAGGGTAATTGTTCGGTACTTCGTAAATCACGTTGTTCTCGAACCATTCGTAGCTGCGGGTCTCTGCCAGGTTGTTCACGGCCGTCGGCGAGCGGCGCGCATCGATGGGCCCGCCCATCATGGTCATGGACAGCGGCGTGACTTCGCCACGGCTGGCCATCAGCGAAACCGCTGCCAGCACCGGCACCGTGGGCTGGCAGACGCTGACCACATGGCACTGGCCATAGCGCCCTTGCAGATAGCGAATGAACTCCTGCACATAGTTCACATAGTCGTCCAGGTGGAATTCGCCCTCGGACAGCGGCACGATGCGGGCGTTCTTCCAGTCGGTGATATAGACCTTGTGGCCTCCGAGCATGCTTTGCACGGTGTCGCGCAGCAAGGTTGCGTAGTGGCCGGAGAGTGGAGCCACGATCAGGACCACAGGCTGGCTGAGCATGAGATCCAACGTTTCTGGGTCGTCGGAGAAGCGCTTGAAGCGGCGCAGTTCGCAAAACGGCTTGTCGATCTCCACACGTTCGCGGATGGTGACATCCACGCCGTTGACCTCGACGTTATGCAGATCGAACTCGGGCTTTTCGTAGTCCTTGCCCAGGCGATACATCAGGTTGAAACCTGCAGCCATTCGCTGGGCCAAGGGCACCTGGCTGAAGACCGAATGAGGGTTGTTGTAGAACTTGGACGCGGCCTGGGCAAAGTCTGCAAATGGCTCGACCATTGCGCGCTGCATTTCGTAGATCTGATAGAGCATCGGAGGCACTTTTGCGGGTTATGTTGCAGTGCAATATAACAGCAGAGTTTGACATGCGAAGTAGTGAATTCCCTTCAAACTCCGGATCTGCGGGGATTGCGCAACGAAGGCCGGATTTCGCGGCATCTGAAAGTAAAAAAGCTGACCGAAGTCAGCTTTTCATGCAGGGTCATAGCATCTGCTCTGCGGCTTCCTGCTGGATTTCGTTCGGCTTGGTGCGGGCCAGTTTCATCACCTCGTGCGGCGGCAGGGTCTTGAGGCGGTGGTCGCTCCAGGCCTGACGCCAGCGGCGCGCACCGGCAAGACCGTTGCGCAGACCGAGCATATGCCGGGCAATCGAATACCAGTGCGTGCCATGCACGCGTGCTTCGCGCTCCATGTACAGCACCATCTGCTCTTCAATACGTTCACGTGTGCGCTCTTTGCTCTCATCCTGATAGTAAAGAGCATCCCAGGACGCCATCCACCAGGGATTGTGATAGGCCTCGCGGCCCACCATAACGCCATCGACCTGCTGCAGCTGCTGCTGCGCCACATCATCGGTCTTGATGCCGCCGTTGACGGCGATGGTCAGGCCCGGAAAGTCGCGCTTGAGCTGTGCCACGACCTCATAGCGCAGCGGCGGAATCTCACGGTTTTCCTTGGGTGAGAGGCCTTTGAGCCAGGCGTTGCGAGCGTGAACCACAAACACCTGGCAACCCGCGTCGGCAACGGTCCCGACGAAGTCGCGCACAAAATCGTAGCTTTCGATCTTGTCGATGCCGATTCGGTGCTTGACAGTGACGGGCACGGACACCACATCTGCCATGGCCTTGACGCAATCGGCCACCAGTGCGGCCTCATTCATCAGACAGGCGCCGAAAGCACCGCGCTGCACGCGTTCGCTAGGGCAGCCGCAGTTGAGATTGATCTCGTCATAGCCCCACTGCTCGCCCAGGCGCGCACTGCGCGCCAGATCTGCAGGCTCCGAGCCTCCCAGTTGCAGCGCCACAGGATGTTCCTCGGCTTCAAAACGCAGATGGCGGGCCACATCGCCATGCACCAGAGCACCGGTGGTCACCATTTCGGTATAGAGCAGGGTGTGCTGGCTGAGCAGACGGTGGAAGTAGCGGCAATGCTTGTCCGTCCAGTCCATCATTGGTGCAACGCTCATGCGCCACATTGAATTAAGTTGTTGATTTTCTTTATGTTTTGTATTTGTCATCAGTGTCGTTTGAT
>NZ_JBKFBC010000007.1:283690-292321 GCF_053345995.1 Comamonas sp. C24C
CCAGTCCATCATTGGTGCAACGCTCATGCGCCACATTGAATTAAGTTGTTGATTTTCTTTATGTTTTGTATTTGTCATCAGTGTCGTTTGATGGCTTGTAGCACTGTCTTAGCACCCCGAAAAACGCCAAAAAACCCCGATTTATGTCCTTGAGTGCTACAGTTAGTGCTACGAAAACGACTTGTAGCACCAGCACCATGGGGACGATCACAGCTAGAAAAAGAGCGGATGGCTCGACCGCATACACAGCCCAGATCCGGCTAAAGGATAAGGGTGTAATTGTGCACTCCGAAGCGCAAACCTTCACGCGCAAGGCTTTGGCCCAATCATGGCTAAAGCGCAGAGAGTCTGAGTTGGAGGTGGCGCGCGCGTCTGGCAGCCTGGGCAAGAAGAAGGTGACCGTTGGAGATCTGCTAGAGGGCTACACAACCCAGGCCGAAGGAATCACTGAATGGGGAAGGTCGAAAACTGCTGACATCCGCCGGCTGAAAGAAGCGGGGATTGCAGATAAAGACGCGCGCCTACTCACGGCGGCAGATTTGATAGAGCACTGCAAGAAGCGGCGCATCGATGACGGCGCGGGGCCGGCGACAGTGCTCAACGATATGGTTTGGTTGCGACAGGCATTCCTGTCTGCTTCGGCGCGATATGGAATCAGCGAGCCCATGGCCGCTGTGGATGCGGCAAAGCAAGAGCTCCTGCGTACCAAGGTGATTTCCAAGCCTCAGCAACGAGATAGGCGTCTTTCATCAGAAGAGGAGCGCCTACTAACTGAGTTCTTCGGCAGCCGCGATGGCCGGGCCAAGATACCAATGCTGGACATATTCCAATTCGCGCTAATCACGGCGCGGCGCCAAGAGGAAATCTGCCGCATCCGCTGGGAGGATGTCGACTTCGAAAAGGGGATTGCCTGGCTCGATGACGTCAAGCACCCAAGGATGAAGAAAGGGAACCGGCGCAGTTTCCGGATTCTCAAGCCGGCTATGGACATCATCGATAGGCAGTCGCGAACCTCGGCTGAGGTGTTCCCATACAGCAGCAAAAGCGTGGGAGCTGCATTCACCAGGGCTTGCCATGTCCTAGAGATCAAAAACCTGCACTTTCATGATCTTCGGCATGAGGCAACCAGTCGGCTGTTTGAGAAGGGGTACAGCATTCAGGAGGTGGCCCAGTTCACGTTGCATGAAAGCTGGGCCACGCTGAAGCGCTACACGCATTTGCGACCGGAGAACGTGCCAGAGAGATAGCTTAGGCACGCATACGCTCCCAGTCCCCCTGGGCTTCTGCTTTTTTCTTGTCGATGTGATCAGCAAGAGCCTTGGCATCAACGAACCAAGGGCTGCGCTGTCCCCCAAGCTTATAGGCCGGCACCGGAAGATCTTGGAGGCATGCACGCTCATTGGCCTTTTTGGGGGCCATGCCAAAGAATTCGGCGCATGAATCCAGCGGAATGTTTGTGTCGCCGAACTTGGCCAACAGGGCGAAGTGGGTCAGGCTCATTTGCATCTCCAAAAAAGAACCCCGCTCAGTGGCGGGGCTCGGGGTGGTTGATAGGTTCGCGCCATCTGTCGCGCTTGTCGCCTCGGTCGCGGGCTCGGCGGCTCATGCCCGCCCCTTGTATGCGGCAAGAGCTCTTTGTAGCTCTGGGTGATCACCGTGGTCTTTGATGTTGGCGCGTATGTCCTTGGGGGTCATCCACAGCCATTCGCCATTGGCCGCAACTCGCGCGGCAGGGGCGCCACGCAACGCGCGGCGGTCGTTGAACTCAATAAATTGCCATTGGAGCTGCGCCGGCTGTGCTTGATCGCGCCCGCGGGCAGCGCCAATCAGCGGGTTGTCTGGGGTGCTCATGCTTGGCCTTTCTGCGCCTGGGCGCGCTTCACTGCAGACCGTGGCACGCCGATTCGGATCTCCAGCGCTGGCTCACCGCACACGTCGCGCAGCAGCGCCTGAGTGAGAGCAATCAGGTAGGCCGTGCTTTCCTCTGTTGGCTGCCTGGTTGCTACCTCGCGGGCGGTGTTGAGATATTCCCGGCGCATTGCGACCGGGCTGTCTGGAATGGTTGGTGCTGCCATCAACTGGCTCCTTGTGTCTGCGCCTGGGCTCGCTCCGCATCGATGCGGCTTGCAATGCGTTTCAGTTCATCACACGCCACAGCGATTTCTTCGCCTGACAGATCGGACTTGACGCTCGCCCAGTGCACGATTTCGGTCTGACTCAGGAGTTCTGAGGCAAACCGCCGGGCCACGCTACGCGCATGGCGCTTTCGGATCGACGCCATCACTCGCCCCCTTGTGTCTGCAGGGCTGCCGCCTTAGCAGCCAGAACCCGTGGATCTGGCTCGCAGCGGCTGCGATACACGGCCTTCTCGATGGAGCCGCATTTGCCGTCGATGATTCGCGCCTGCTGACCGCCCTTCATCACGGGAATGCGAAGGTGGCGGTGATCCTTCTTCCAGCACCTGGGCAGGTCGTCCTCCCAGTCGAACTCGCCGCGCGCCTTCATGTCGGCCAGCTTCTGCATGCTCTCTGGGGTGAGGCCGAAGTGATAGCCGTTGCGGCTTCCTGTATGGACGACGCGATCGGCTTCAACCTGGACAGGAACGCTTTGTCCACGCGATGTGTTGTTTCCACAGGGGACAAGCCGGGTGCAGTTTGCTGTAACGATCATGCTGCATCTCCCTGCTGGGCAGCCTGGGCGGCGATGGCGGGACGGCGCGGAAGTTCGATCCATGCGACTACTGGCTTGCTTACGTGCCAGTGTGTTTCTTCATGCTCGTTTGCTTCGTACCAGCCTTCTGGGCAGAAATATTCATCCTGCTCTTCGCTGTATTCACCCCATCCTTCCGGGCATTCATCGCCACATTCCAAGAAATACTGCGGCACCCACATTGCGCGGATTGGTACGTCCTTACCTTCGATCCATGCCAGGACATAGCGGCCAGCAGGCGGCTTCTCTTGCTCCGCATCCCGCGCGTCTGCCGGCGTCTGGGGTGCTGTGTAGAGCAGATTGCGGCCAATCGGCAGCGGCATTTTCCAGTCGTCACACTCGCGCTGACCGTCTGCCGTGACGTAGATTGATGCCACCGCCAGCGCAGCCGGTGCAGATACTCCGGCCAGCAGGGCGGCGCGCAATTGCTGCTCCGTGAAGAGGGCGGTAGGGTTTAAGCCAATCGCCTTCCAGTGCTCAGACTTCTTCTGAACCCCTGTGTAATCAAACTCCCTGTCTGGTGCTTGAGTCTCAAGAACCCAATGTTGGGGCTCAGGCAGCACCACTGGCGTAGCTGCTGCCGGGGTGGCAGGTGCGGAAAACTCAGCGATCAGAGTCTTGATGTTCTGAATCGTCAGCGTGTAAGTTCTTTCGCCTTCGACGGGGCTCTCCAGGAACTCCAGCGAAGCAGCAATAGCGGTATCAGTTGGCGCCGATGCCGTCTGTATTGCTGCCGGGGTGGCGGCAAGCGCGGCGCGAGCCTGCCATGCATCCCAGGCTTTGCTGGTGTAATCGCTGTCGTAGGTGTCCCCCCAGGGTGACAGGTCATACTTTTGTGCAGTTGCCCACGCTTCAAACGCAGTGCGCTCATCAGGCACAGCCACGGCTGCGGGCGCTGCCTGGGCAGAGCAGTCGCAGTCTCCAGCAGGAAAGGCCGGTGCGTTGTGCATGGCGCAGTCTGAGTCGTGCACGGCTGCGGTCGCGGCCTGGGAAATGGTTGGCTCGGAAATGTGACCGCAGGTCTTGCACTCGCCCTCTGCAGCTGGGCTGATGTACCGATCAGTTTTTTCATCCCACTTGAGCGCTTCCTGCGCATCCCAAAAGAGCACGCGCATCTGAGGGGCGTCAGTCAGTCCGAGTCGAGCAAGCGCGTACCCATACAGGCAGGCCGTCGAGTGTTCAGGTGCTCTGAGTTGCTTCTTGTCTTGCATATTGGCTCCCAGAATGAGAAAAGCCCGCGGCTGCGGGCTGTGTTGGTGGGTGACTAGGCGTTGAGGAGAAGGCTCTGCTTTCCTGACTGCTCCAGCTGCTTGAAGATGAGCCGGCGCATGGTGTCCATGGCATCCATCATCTGTTTTGGTGTCGAGTTGCGCAGGATTTCTTCGTGAATGTCCAGTGCCTGTCGAACATCCTGCATCCCGGGCCCATCGAGAATCAAGCGCTTGTGCTCCTCGTAGCGCGCCAGGCAGCGCCGCATTGCGTCTTGGCCGGCCTCAACCATGTCGGCGAGCCCATGGTCGATGTCCAGTGCCCGAAGCTTCGCCAGATTGATGGCAATGCTCACTTTGTCGGCGTCCTTCGGGGTGGCCGTCCCGTTCTGGATGCGGCCGTAGGATTCTTCGATCTTCATCAGGTCACCCAATATCTCGTTGGCCTCGTAGGGCCGGCAGTCGCTGAGCAGCTGCATCGGCTTGAGCAGGTGGGTGTATGCCTCGGCGGTGTTTTTGAACCGGGCGCGCGGCTTTGACACTGGTTGGCGCCTTGCGGCCTTGGCCTGGGCGCGGCGCGCAGCCCGGTTCAGGACAGCTGGTTCTTGAGTTGGTGCAAGCATATTTGCTCCAAAGAAAAACCGGCGCTAGGCCGGTTGGTGTTGCTGGTCAAACTCCTTGATGACCTCAAGGTAGTACTCCCTGGCCGCCTCAACCTTTCGCTTGATGGCGCGCTCTTTTTCGAAGTCACGCTCAATCAGCCAACTGGTCAAGCGCATGTGTTCAGGGATGTGAGACACGACATGCATCTGAATTGGTTCGTATCCGATCAAACGCTCAGGTGTATCCACCAGGGCGTAGTTGACTTCCCATTCGTCGGCATCCCATAGCATCATGTAGCCGCGCATCTGCCACTCATAGAGCTTGTCTTCGCAGTCTCGGACCCAGCCGGGAAACGTCTTGGCGGACCAGGAAGACTTGAGGTCATGGCCTCGGCGGCTCGGCTCATTGAATAAGTCTGCTTCACCGGTCAGAATCCCGTTCGTCTTGCGCTCGGTGTTTTTCACCAGGGATAGGCCTTTGACGCGGTTGAGGAGGGCGATTGACTCATCCTCAACCTCTATGCCCTTTTCGGTCTCCTTGCTGGAGAACTCGAAGTCGATGCCGAATATTTCCTGCTGAGCCAGCTCGCGAATATAGGTCTTGGCTCCTACAGAAAGCTCCCCTTCAGCTTTGGACTTCGGCTCGGTCATGATTTTTCCAAGACTGGAGCATCGGATGAGAACTTCACGCATTGGATGTCTCCTTGAGTTGGGCACCTCGCTCCTGGACGGCTGCCGCGAATGCTGAATAGCCGTCCCGATCGCGAGACGACTGGAAGACCTTGACGCCATCTTTCATGATCGCTCCCAGCTTGTCCCTGTCAGGTGCTGCCTTCGCTTTTGCGATCCAGTCATCACGGACCAGTTGAATCTGGGCTTGCCGCTCATCCTCGGCAAGGTGTCGTACCAGTTCGGCGTCCAGGTCTTCCAGGTCCTGGCTGAACATGTCGGACGCTGCGGTGACGTTCAAGACCATGGCGATCTTGGCGCGCTTGCAGGCCATCTTCAGAACGGTATTCGCCAGGTCTGCAGGCTCGGTGCGGATCTGCTGCACGGTGTAGTGGCCACCTTGCTTGCGGCCAAACTTGAGCCTGCGATGGGTTTCCGGGGCCGTATCGAACTCTTCCTTACAAACAGCCTTCCGCCAGCGGTATTTCTCTTCATCAGTGGAGCATTCACCCAGCCCTGAGCCAAGCGGCAAGCCGGAGGCTTGATGCTCACCCATGCAGTTGACACGGTAGCGAATGACTCCGTTGGCAGACAGGTCGGTTACTTCATACCTGTCGGCAATACGGAATGTCATGCACAGAACTTCGGCGCCAGACTTGAGGAGCGTAGGCTTGTCGCCGGCCCCAGGGATCGCGCCGTAGTGCACATTTGGCTTCATGACTGCCTGCATGACCTGCTGAACGGTCTTTGCGTGGGCTACGACTTCAGCTGTTGGGTTCGCGCTTCGAGCGGGAACCATGCTGGCTGTTTCAACTTCAACGACAGCGTTCATGGTTTGATCCTCAATATGTAATAGAGACAGCCGGTATGGCCTTCTTGGCGATCAGGGTGATGACCGTCTTGGCATCTGCCTCGGAGAGGCCGCCAGCCACCAGGGCGTCCAGCGCTGCACGGTTGATGCGCTGGCGATGAGCTTTGTCAGCCTCGCGGCCCTTCTTGGTCTTCACATCAGGAACAAAGGCGTCCAGCTCGTCCTTGATCTTCTTCAGATATGGGTCAAGGCCCTGGGGCGCGCTGTAGACCGCGAGTGCGGATTCTTTGGCAGGCAACGTCAGTTCAGTCGATTCGCTCATATCACCCTCAAGTAAAAAGCACCGGCAGCGAAGGTGCATGCCAGGGCGTAATAGAAGAAAGCCCGGGCGGTACCGGGCTTGTGGTCTGGATTGCTCATGGCTTCCTTGCTAGGGCGAAGAAGGCGAGAGCGATGAAGAAGAGGGCCAGTGCTTCATTCATGGGGTTCACCTGTAGCTTTGACGATGGCAGCTTCTGCAATCTTCTCAACATCTGCTTTTGGATAGCCGGGTGGTTTCAAACGCTCATAGGCTGAGCGCAACGACTTCAGGGCTTCGAGCAGTTCGGGCGCAGCGGCGATCAAAAGTGCATCCGCTTCACTTACGTCCTCTGGAATAAAGATCCGCATCGGGTACAGATAGCAGTCGTATTCGTCGATGCAATTCAATTGCGTCCGTAGATCCCATGGACCAGCCGAGTGCTTTGATTGGCTCATATATGCTCCCCAATGGCTTTGGAGATGGCAGTGCGCGCCTCACTGATTGCAGTGTTCTCTTTGCAGAAACAAACAACACCACCCTCATGCTCACAGGCAGGGCCGCCAGCTTGCTCAACGACATATTCAAGGGCTGAGAGACTTTCTTGAAGCGCATGAAGTAGCTCGGGAGCTGCAAGAATCAGCGCGAGGTCAGCGTCAGAGGGAGGTGATTCCTCATGAAATTGGAAGATGGTTTCTCCAAACCTATAGCCCTGCGCATATTGCTCTGCAGACGGTGACTTGTGTACGGAATCGCTTTTCCCGCGATGCAGCCAAGGTCCCGGCGTTCGCTCATTTGTGCTCATGGCTTTTCCTTCAAACATTGAACTTCGGTATCGCTGAGCCAGTTTGGGTGCATTCCGGGACATGCCCACGCACCGGCTGCAGCGCGCTTGATGTCAGCGGCGGCCGTGGTGGTCGGTGCGTCCGCCGCCTGGGCGCTGCACCCGGCCAGCCCCGCGCACACGAACAAGACCAGCAGGGCCAGAAACAACAAAGCCCGCGTTGGTGCGGGCTTCTTGCGGCGCGGGAGGCGCTGGAGTTGGATGGGGGAGGGCATCAGGATCCAATCAAAATGGTGTTTGACTAAATTCATCGCGGTAGTTTTTCTCCGCTGAAACCATGGCGGCGGCGGCCTGCCAAGCTGCGTCAGCGACATCCTGAAAATTCATGTGATGGATGTGATCGATGCCGCCTTTTTGTATTTGCGCGCTGATGATTGCATTCATGGCCGCCATAGCGAACAAGGCCGCAGGCGGGGTTGCTGCAGAATCAGCCGCTTCAGAGCCTCGTTGTCCAGGGTTGCACCTGTGAGGCGTTCCATCCAGATTGAATGCCTTTCTTTGAGAAAACTTGATGTTTGCTCGACAGAACTTGCATTCATATTTCCCTGAGCGGGCTGTATTCCCCAGCCATGCGCCACCGCCGAACCCTGGAACATCGTCGTAGTCTTCTGCTGCCATGATTGATCCTTATATCGCCTCATACTGGTTTTCGGTTTCAGGCTCCAGAGCAGCGCGGATCTGCTCGGGAGGGATGGGGAGTGCCAAGCTGCCGCAGATGTAGGCCGTCAGTGCTTCGATCCTGGCCTGGAGCTCGTTGATGAACATCTCGGCTGAGGCTGGGTGGCGCGCAATCTTTGAAGCGTCAATCATCTTTCTGGTCCTCTAGGTGGTCGATATAGATTTCAAAGGCGTAGACACTGGCGAACCAGGCGGCCATGGCCTCAAGCAGCTTCTCGCGGGCCTGAGGGGTCGCATCCACCATGAATTCGGCGTAGCGGTCAGAAACATCGTCGTTGGAGTCGTCGAACGCGCCCTGCAGGATGTCCTGCGCCGAGTTGCGGATAGCGAATCGCTTCTTGTCGAACCAGGCAGTCGGCGTCTTGATGGATTTCAATTGACGCAGGACGATCCCGGGTGCCTGGACGGCAGCTGTCTCGTGCAGAGCATCAGAAGCCGCGTCCTCATCGTTCCAGCGCTCAGCGTCTGCGTGAGGGTTGGCCGTGGGGCCGAGGTAGATAGCAGGTCGGGCGTTCATGGCATGGCCTTTCAGTCCTCGGAGGACTCAATGAAGTTTCCAGACTTGTCCAGCGAGTACCAGACTCCAGGTTTGATGCCGTCCTGGCCAACCATTGCCGTCTTGACGCCCAGCAGCTTCCCGCTGTCATCACGATGAGCGATCACGATTGCTCCGCCTTCGCCGGCCATGGCCTTGCCATATCGACCAAGCACGGCAGAAACGGCCCCTTCGCCGGTGGTCGCTGCGTTGGCCCCTTCGCCGGTGGTCGCTGCGTTGGCCCTGTAGCCGGTGGTCGCTGCGTTGGCCCTGTAGC
>NZ_JBKFBC010000008.1:0-7947 GCF_053345995.1 Comamonas sp. C24C
ACCCCGGCAGGCCTTGCCTGCCGGGGTTCTTTGTCGCTTCTCAGACGCGAGCAGCCTGCTCCAGTGCGTCGACAAACAGCGCCGCCACATCACAGCCAGTCTGATCAAAGATCTCCTGGAAGCAGGTGGGACTGGTCACATTGATCTCGGTGACGTTATGGCCGATGACATCCAGCCCGATCAAGAGCAAGCCACGCTGCACCAGACGCTCCCCAATGAACTCGGCAATTGCCTTGTCCTGCTCTACCAACGGCTGGGCAACGCCCTTGCCTCCGGCCGCCAGATTCCCGCGCACCTCATTGCCCTGCGGAATGCGAGCCAGGCAGAACGGCACGGGCTTGCCGCCGATGATGAGCACCCGCTTGTCGCCATGAACGATGTCGGGCAGGAACTTCTGCACCATGACGCTGGTGGAGCCGCCCTGATTCAGGGTTTCGATGATGCTGCCTAGATTGCGACCGTCTTCACCGACTCGGAAGATGCCCATCCCCCCCATGCCGTCCAGCGGCTTGAGGATGATGTCTTTGTGCTCTGCGTGAAAGGCTCGGACGTCCTGAGCACTGCGCGTAACCAGCGTTGGCGAGATGAATTGCGCAAACTCCATGATGGCAAGCTTCTCGGGATGCTCGCGCAGGGCACTGGGCTTGTTGAAAACCTTGGCCCCCTCACGCTCTGCCTGGCCGAGCATGTGCGTGGCATAGAAGAACTCGGAATCGAACGGAGGGTCCTTGCGCATGACGATGGCGCCAAAGTCTGCCAGCACCGTCTGCGCAGACTGGGTTTCCTCGAACCAGCGGTCCTTGTCCCCGGTCAGGGTGATATGCCGCACTTGGGCCTTGACCTTGCCACCGCTTTGCCAGGAGATATGGCGGGGCTCGCAGACCACGATCTGGTGTCCTCGGCGTTGAGCCTCACGCATCATGGCAAAGGTGGAGTCCTTGTAGATGACAAAGGATTCCAGCGGATCGGCGACAAACAGTATTTGCATGGTGAAGAACTCTAGCGGTTGATACAGGCATCATGCCGAGCCGGACATAACACCACAATATGACGGCTGATACTCAGGCCTTGCGGGCTCGCAGGCTCTGGACAAGCAGGGCAAGACTACCCGCGACCACGCCCCAGAAGGCAGAGCCCACACCCGCAATGACGACACCGCTGAGCGTCACCAGAAAAGTGGTGAGTGCAGCCTCTCTGTGCTTTTCTTCCTTGAAGGCCGTAGCCATGCCACCCCCTATGGAGCCCAGCAAGGCCAGTCCGGCGATACAAGCCACCAGCTCCTTGGGAAATGCCGTCAGCAGGCCGGTGACCACTGCACCAAAGATAGCTATCAATATATATAGCAGTCCGCATACAGCAGCAGCGGTATAGCGCTTGTTTCTGTCCTCATGCGCCTCGTCTCCCATGCAGATCGCCGCCGTGATGGCACTGAGGTTGAGGGCATAGCCGCCAAACGGCGCCAGCAGTAAGGTCGCGACGCCGGTCATGCTGATGACCTTGGACACCGGTATCGGATAGCCCGTGGCACGAATCACCGCCACGCCAGGCAGATTCTGCGAAGCCATGGTCACGACAAACAGGGGCAACGCCAGACTGATGAGCGCCTGTAGCGAGAACTCGGGAACCGTATAGACCGGCATGGCCAGCCCGCCATGCACGGCCGACCACTGCATCTGCCCGCTCAGCGCCGCCCAGGCGGTTCCGGCCAGCAGGGTGATGATGACCGCATAGCGAGGAGCCATGCGCCGCGAAAGCAGATAGGCAAGCAGCATGACCAGCACCAGGGACAGATTGGTCTCGGCCGCAGAGAAAGCCTGCATGCCGAACTTGGCCAGCACGCCGGCCAGCAGGGCCGATGCAATTTCCATGGGAATGCGGTTCATGATGCGCTCGAACCAGCCGGTCACCCCCACCAGGATGATGAGTGCCGCGCTGACAATAAAGGCACCGATCGCTTCCCCCATGGAGAAACCGCCCGCCAGCCCGGCGGTCGCCAGCACCGCAGCCCCTGGGGTGGACCAGGCCACCATGACCGGCATGCGCAGAATCAGCGATGGGACCAGCGAACACAGACCCATGCCCAGGCCCAGCGCCCAGATCCAGGAAGTAATCTGCTCAGGCGTGGCATGAAATGCCTGCGCCGCCTGAAACACCAGGGCTACCGAGCTGGTGAAACCCACCAGCACGGCTACAAAGCCTGCGGCCACGGCGGCAGGACTCAAGTCTTTGAAAAAGCGCATCCGTGCATTCTGGCACCAGCCCCGTCCAAAATGATGCACCCTGCGCAAGCGCGAATGACGAAGCCCATCATCACTTCAAAATAAATAGCTATCAGCGCTTACTGGTAAAGCGCCAAAGGCATATTTGACTCAAAATATTTACAGCTCGATCTTGGAGCCCAGCTCCACCACCGAGTTGCTCGGGAGGTGCAGGAAGTCAGCCACTCGGCTCGCGTTCTTGTGCATCTGCGCAAACAGCTTTTCTCGCCAGTGCGCCATGGAGTTGTTCATGCGCGGGATGATCACATCACGTGACAGGAAATAGCTGGTGGCCATGGAATCCAGCATGCAGCCCTGGGTACGCAGCTGTGCAAGTGCAGCAGGCACATCGGGTTCGTTCTTGAAACCGTAGTGGATGATGACTTCCCAGCAGTCGCCGCCCAGAGACTCGGACTCCACCCGCTTGTCCATCCCCACCCAGGGCACCTCGTGGTTGCGCACGGTCACAAAAAGATTGCGCTCGTGCAGCACCTTGTTGTGCTTGAGGTTATGAAGCAGAGCATGCGGCACGGTGCCAGGCTCACCCGAGAGGAAAACCGCCGTGCCGGGCACCCGGGTGGGTGGATGGCGCCAGGTGGCTTCCAGAAACTGGCGCAGATCCAGCGCATCTGCCTGCAGCTTCTGATGCAGCAGCTCACGCCCGCGGCGCCAGGTCATCATCAAGGTGAAGACCGTGCCGCCGATCAGCAGCGGGAACCAGCCACCTTCAAACAGCTTGAGCAGGTTCGAGGCGAAGAACGCCAGATCCACGATAAAGAAGAAGCCCGTGGCCAGCAGGCACAGCGCCAGCGGATAGTTCCAGCGGTAGCGGACGACAAAGAAGGTCAGCATGGTGGTGATCAGCATGTCCAGCGTCACCGCAATACCGTAGGCCGCCGCCAGATTGCCGCTGCTGCGAAACAGCAGCACGGCCAGCGCAATCGCCACAAACAGCCCCCAGTTGACCAGAGGCATATAAATCTGACCGGTCTCCTTCACGCTGGTGTGGCGCACCTCAAAACGCGGGAAGTAGCCCAGCTGAATGACCTGGCGGGTCACGCTGAAGGCCCCTGTGATCAGCGCCTGCGATGCAATCACCGTGGCCATGGTGGCCATGATGACCAGCGGCAGCAGCGCCCAGCTGGGTGCCATCATGAAAAACGGGTTCTTGACCGCCTCGGGGTTGGCCAGCAGCAAGGCGCCCTGACCAAAGTAGTTCAGGGTCAAGGCCGGCATGGCAATGCTGAACCAGGCCAGGCGGATCGGCTTCTTGCCGAAATGCCCCAGATCGGCATAAAGCGCCTCTGCACCGGTCACGCAGAGCACGACCGAGCCCAGAATGATGAAGCTGATGCCTGGACTGTTCCAGATGAAGCGGACCGCGTAATGCGGGCTGAGCGCGGCCAGGATTTCCGGATGCCCCATGATCTGGTGCACGCCAAGCAAGGCAATACAGGCAAACCAGGTCACGGTTACAGGGCCAAAGAACTTGCCTATGCCTGCTGTGCCGCGCTTTTGCACAAAGAACAGCAGAAACAGGATCACCAGCGTCAGCGGAATCACGGCCTTGGTGAAATGTGGCGAGATGACCTCCAGGCCCTCGACCGCCGAGAGCACGGAAATCGCCGGGGTGATCACGCCGTCGCCATAGAACAGCGAGGTGCCGAACATACCCACCAGAAACAGCGTGCTGGACAGACGCGGCTTGTCCTTGACCGTCTGCGAGGCCAGGGCCAGCATGGCCACCAGCCCGCCCTCGCCGTTGTTGTCTGCGCGCAGCACCAGGGTCACGTACTTGAGGGAGACGATGACCGTGAGCGTCCAGAACAGTACCGAGAGCACGCCGTAGACGTTGTCCGGCGTGAACGGCACATAGCCTGAGCCGAAAACCTCCTTGACCGAGTACAAAACACTGGTGCCGATGTCTCCATAGACGACACCGATCGCGCCCAAGGTCAGGGCGCCTAGCGAGGATTTCGAATTTTGCACAGGTCAGGAGCGACTCGTAAGGCAGTCACCGAGTGGGGAAATTGTCGGCATTGTGCGCTGTCCTCAGCGCCCGTGAAATCAGTCGTAGATTTCTGCGTCGGGATTAGTGGCTTCCAGCTCGTAGCTGGCAGCCAACATGGCCAAACGTGCTATCACGCCATACATATAGAAGCGGTTGGGTGCGCTGGCGCCCGGACGCGCGCTGGCCTGAGGCAGGTGGTTGCTCTGCTGGAAAGCCAGGGGCACGTAGCCCGCACCGGGGGCATTGAGGTTTTCGTCCTCGCCGCGCTCGGGGTGCATGCGATAGAAACCGCCCACCACATAGCGGTCCATCATGTAGACCACAGGCTCGGCCACGGCGTTGTGCATGCGCTCATAGGTCAGCACACCCTCCTGCACGATGACGTCATGCACGGTCTGGCCGTCCTTGATGACGCCCATCTTGTTGCGGCTCTTGCGCGGCAGCGCAGCCAGTTCCTTGGCGTCGCGCACGGTCATCACGCCCATGCCGTAGGTGCCGTTATCGGCCTTGACCACGGCAAACGGCTTTTCCTTGATGCCGTATTCCTTGTATTTGCGGCGCACCTTGGAGAGGATCACGTCCACCTGCTCGGCAAGGGCCTCCATGCCCGTGCCTTCGGCAAAATCGATGTTCTCCACATGACCGAACAGGGGATTGATCAGCCAGGGATCGATGCCCAGCAGCTTGCCGAAGCGCTTGCCGACTTCCTCGTAGCTCTGGAAGTGGCGGCTCTTGCGACGCACATTCCAGCCCGCATGCAGCGGCGGCAGCAGGTATTGCTCGTACAGCTCCTCGATGATGCCGGGCACGCCGGTGGAGAGATCGTTGTTGAGCAAAATCGTGCAGGGATCGAAATCCTTGAGGCCCAGGCGGCGCTTGCTGCGGATCACCGGCTCCAGCTTGATCTCGTCACCCAGCGGCAGCGTGATGGACAGCGTCTTCTTGATCTCGGGGCTGATGGAGCCGATACGCACATTGAGACCCGCCATGCTGAAGATGCGCTTGAGCTGCAGCACGCTGGCCAGATAGTGAGTGTTGCGCGTGTGGTTCTCGGGGATGATGAGCAGATTGCGCGCTTCGGGACATATCTTTTCGATAGCAGCCATCGCAGCCTGCACGGCCAGCGGCAGCATTTCATCGGTCAGATTGTTCCAGCCACCTGGGAACAGGTTGGTATCCACCGGCGCCAGCTTGAAACCCGCATTACGAATGTCCACCGAGCAGTAGAACGGCGGCGTGTGCTCCATCCATTCCAGGCGGAACCAACGCTCAATGGCAGGCATGGAGTCGAGAATGCGCTGCTCAAGTTCGTTAATGGGGCCGGTCAAAGCCGTGACGAGATGTGGAACCATAAATACCCTCAGGAGACGATGGTGGGGGGCAATTGTAGAGATTGAAGCATGAGATAGGTGTTTTCCCCAGTCTTTGTCTCAACGACGCCAAAATGCCGGTGACAACAAAGCCATGAAACTCAGTATCTCGAGCCGCCCCAACAGCATGCCCAGAGTACACACCCAGATCTGGAAATCCGTCAACACCGTGTAGTTGGATGCGGGCCCAACGGCCCCCAGGCCCGGCCCCATGCAGTGCACGCTGGCCAGCACGGCAGAGAAGGCGGTCAGAGGGTCGAGGTCGGTCAGCAGCAACACCATGCTCAACACAATGACGGTGGCACCGTAAACCAGCATGTAGGCCAGCACCGAAAAAATCATCGGGTTATCTACCACCGCATCGCCCAGCCGCACCGGCTGCACGGCCCGCGGATGCACCAGACGCGTCATCTCGCGCCTGGCCTGCTTGACCAGTATCAGCATGCGCACCATCTTGATGCCGCCGCCTGTCGAGCCCGCGCTGGTGGCAACGCCCGACAGCAGCAACAACAGAACGGGAATGAACACCGGCCAGGACAGATAGTCCGTGGTGGAAAAGCCGGTGGTCGTGGCGACCGAGACGGTATGGAACATGCCGTTGCGCAAGGCATCCAGCGGCCCATAGACCCCCTTGACCCAGAGCAGCAGCGCCACCAGCAGGCCCGAGCCCAGCAGCACGCCGATCGTGGCGCGCATTTCGGGGTCGCGCATAAAGCTATCGATACGCCCCTTGCGCATGGCCACGAAGTACAGCGCAAAGTTGCAGCTGGCCAACAGCATGAACAGCAGAGCCGCGGCCTCCAGCAGCGGCGAGTTGAAATAGGCAAAGCTGGCGTCGTGCGACGACAACCCGCCCAGACTCACCGTGGCGAACATATGCATCAGCGCATCCAGGGGCTGCATGCCGCAGACCCAGAAGGCCAGAAAACAGCCAATGGAGAAGAGCGCATATACGCCCCACAGGCCCTTGGCCGTTTCGGTAATACGCGGTGTGAGCTTGGTGTCCTTGACCGGGCCGGCGGCCTCCGCCCTGAAAAGCTGAGCACCACCGACACCCAGCAGCGGCAGCACAGCCACGGCCAGAATCAGAATCCCCATGCCGCCCATCCATTGCATGAAGGTACGCCAGACATTGATGGACACCGGCAGCTTATCCAGACCGCTGAGCACCGTGGCCCCGGTTGTCGTCAGGCCCGAGACGGCCTCGAAGTAGGCATGGGTGAAGCTGATGGAGATGCCCACCCGGTTCAGCCCCATCACCAGGGGCACCATGGCGCACAGCGGCAGAACCACCCAGACCAGCGTCACCAGAATCACCCCGTGGCGCGGCTGCAGATCCTGCTTGTAGCGGTGCAGACCAGCCCATAGCAGCAGCCCCACGCCAACCGTCAGCCCGATCGACCAGGGGTAGATGCGCCAGATGCCATCCTGCGTGAACCATGAGATGCCGAAGGGCAGCAACATGGCGCCGGCAAACATGATCATCAGCATGCCCAGCACACGCAGGACAGGAAGCAGGTCTTTCATGTGTGCAGCTTAGAAAAAGGTAGCGCTGACGCGGAACAGGTTTTCCACGTTGCGCACCAGCCGCTTGTTGGGCAGAAAGAACACCACATGGTCGCCGGACTCGATCACGGTATGGCTGCGCGGAATGATGACCTCGGTCTCCAATGCCGTGCCCGCCACTTCCTCGCAGGTCTTGCCCTCGGGAATGCCGCGCACGATGAGGCCGATGTGAACCTCCTCGGGCAGACGCAGCTCTTCCACCTTGCGCCCCACTACGCGCGAACTTTTACGGTCGCCGCGCGCCACGATCTCCAGGGCCTCGGCCACGCCGCGGCGCAGGCTGTGCACGGCCTGCACGTCGCCGCGACGCACATAGGCCAGGAACTCGCCCAGCATGGCCTGCGCCGGCGACAGCGCGATATCGATCTGCGTGCCGTGCATCAGGTCGGCATAGGCGCGGCGATTGATCAGCGACAGCACGCGGCGCGCGCCCATGCGCTTGGCCAGCAGGCTGGACATGATGTTGTCCTCGTCGTCGTCCGTCAGCGCGAGGAACAGATCCACCTCCTCGATGCCCTCCTCCTCCAGCAGTGCCTCATCGGTGGCATCGCCTTCCAGCACCAGCACTTCGGCTGGCAGCACCGACGACAGGCTCAAACATTGCTGGGCATTGGACTCGACGATCTTGACGTGAAAGCGCCCCGGCGTCTGAGCCAGCTTCCTGGCCAGCCGCAGGCTGACCTGGCCGCCGCCTGCAATCATGATGCGGAACACCGGGCGGCTCGGACGCCCCTCGGGCAGG
>NZ_JBKFBC010000008.1:8024-40618 GCF_053345995.1 Comamonas sp. C24C
GATAGCCTTGAGAGCCTCGGATACATGCTCGGTCGCAGCCAGCATGAAGACTTCGTCGCCGGGCTCTATGCGCGTGGCGCCGTCGCAGCGCACGAACCGGTCGGGCTCGTCCATGAAGCGGCGGTAGATCGCCACGATGCGCATGGCCAGTTCCGGCATGCGCTCTCGCACCTGGGCAATCTGCAGGCCCACGGCAGGCGCGCCGGCGCGCGCGCGCACCGAGGCCAATGCGGCCCGACCGCCCGCAAAGGCGCGAACCTGCATGGCTTCCGGGTATTCGATGAGCTTGCGGATGTAATGGGTGACCGATTCCTCGGGACAGATGATGCGATCGACCGCAAAACCCTCCTTGCCCAGCACCGGGTCATCCACCGCAAAGCTGGACGAGCGCACCCGCGCAATGCGGGTCGGAATGTCGAACACGGCCTGGGCAATCTTGCAGCAGACCAGGTTGGTCTCGTCCATGGAGGCGCAGGCGATCAGCAGGTCGGTATCCTTGGCGCCGGCCTCGGCCAGGACCTGGGGATCGATGCCGTTGCCGACCACGCCGCGCAGGTCGAAGCGTGACTCCAGCTCACGCAATGCTCGCGCATCCGTGTCGATGACGGTGATTCCGTTTTGCTCGGACACCAGACTTTCGGCCACACTCTGGCCTACGCGCCCGGCACCCAGAATAATGATTTTCATGGTGTTATGGAAAGGGATCCAAGCTGCGGCATCAATTCAGACCGATGAGGGCCGCAAACAGCCCTCTTCGGCGGGTGGATCTCAGGAACGGACTTCGCCGTCGCCCAGGACCACGTATTTGAGCGAAGTCAGGCCTTCGATGCCTACCGGCCCGCGCGCATGGAACTTGTCGGTGCTGATGCCGATCTCGGCACCCAGCCCGAACTCGAAGCCATCGGCAAAGCGGGTGCTGGTATTGACCATGACGCTGGCCGAATCGACCTCGCGCAGGAATTTCTGTGCGTGCAGGTGATTGGTCGTCAGAATCGACTCCGTATGGTGGCTGGAGTACTTGTTGATGTGGGCAATGGCCTCGTCCACACCGTCCACCAGCTTCACGCTGATGATGGGCGCCAGGTATTCCTCGTACCAGTCCTGCTCCACCGCCTGGGCCAGCTTGGCATCCTTGACGGTCTGCAAAATGGCCAGCGCCTCGGCATCGCAGCGCATCTCCACGCCCTTGGCGGCATAGACGGCACCGATCCTGGGCAGGAAGTCTGCAGCCACGGCGCGTGCCACCAGCAGGCTTTCGCTGGCGTTGCAGGGGCTGTACTTGTTGGTCTTGGCGTTGTCGGCCACCTTCACGGCCATGGCGATGTCGCAAGGGTCATCCACATAGGTGTGGCAATTGCCGTCCAGATGCTTGATGACGGGCACCTTGGCCTCGCGGCTGATGCGCTCGATCAGGCCCTTGCCGCCACGGGGGATGATGACGTCCACATAGTCGGGCATGGCGATGAGTTGGCCCACGGCGTCGCGGTCGGTGGTCTCCACCAGCTTGACGCCGTCTTCAGGCAGGCCGGCCTCGGCCAGCGCCTGGGCAACCAGCTTGGCCAGCGCCTTGTTGGAGTCAATCGCCTCCGAGCCACCGCGCAAAATGCAGGCATTGCCGCTCTTGATCGAGAGGCTGGCCGCTTCGATGGTCACATTCGGGCGGCTTTCATAAATCATGCCGAACACGCCCAGGGGTACACGCATCTGGCCCACGCGGATACCGCTGGGCATCTGCTTGAGGCCGCTGATCTCGCCGATCACATCGGGCATGGAGGCGAGTTGCTCGCAACCCTCGGCGCAGGTCTCCAGCACCTTGGGGGTCAGACGCAGCCTGTCGACCATGGGGGCCGACAGACCATTGGCCACGGCACGCTCCAAATCGCGGGCATTGTCGATCTGCAGCGGCTCGACGTTCTCGCGCAGCAGACGGGCCAGCGCCTTGAGTGCTTTGTTTTTAGTAGCTGCAGACGCACGTGCCATCAGTGCAGAGGCGGCTTTTGCCTGTACACCGAGGTTGTGCATGTATTCGACGGTATTGAGCGCGTTCATGGCGTGATTTTCGCCGAGATAAGCAAGTTGCGCAGACAAGCCCGACCATGAGGGGGTTTATGGCCTTGCTGACACCTACACTCGGCCTCTGAATCGCAAGGAGACTTATGAGCCACAACACCACAGCGCTGCAGGAGAGCGCCCGCCAGCTCCAGCAGCTGCGCAGCGGATTCGAGCAGCTCGCCCACTCACAGATCAGCGCCAGCGCCATCGGCCAGCAGGCACGCGCCGCGACCACATTGCTGCAGGCACTGCCGCCACGCTATGGCGAGGTGCTGCTCAACCTGCTGGACCGGCTCGAATCCAGCGCGCTGTTCACCGAGGAAAGCTGCTCCTTCAGCCAGAAGGACCTGCTGGACAATCTGCGCATGTGGGCCGACAAGGCCCAGGCCCAGCTCGCCGCCCATCCCGGCTGAGCCGCAGATCAGCGTCCGGCCTGGGCCAGCTGCATGGCCAGCTGCCGCAGGGCCTGCCAGCTGTCGCGCGGCCAGCCCTCGCTGGGCAGGCCTTTGACAATGCCGTCCACGGCATGGCCTGCCTGCAGCAACTCGGCCGCACGTGCATCGCTGACACGTGGCAGCAGCCGCTCCATCAGCCTCTCCTTGGGGCCCCAGATGCGATTTTCGCGCAACGCCATGGGCAGAGGCTTGCCGCCCGCCATGGCATCTTTCACGCGCTTGATGTTACGAATGTCCTCGGCCAGCGCCCAATGCACCAGCACCTCGGCCTCGCCTTCGGCCTGCAGGCCGTCCAGCATGCGCATGCTGCGCGCCACCTGGCCCGAGAGCACGGCCTCGGACAGTTTGAACACGTCATAGCGGGCCACATTGAGCACCGCCTGCTCCACCTGCGCCAGGCTCAGCTCGCCCTCGGGGTGGAGCAGGGCCAGTTTCTGAATCTCCTGGTGCGCGGCCAGCAGATTGCCTTCCACGCGGTCGGCAAAGAACTGCAGCGTGCGCTGGCCTTCTTCGCCAGCCGCCACGCGCTGATTCTGCAGCGCCAGACGCTGGGCAATCCAGTGCGGCAGCGCAGCGCGCTCCACCGGGTCGACCTGGATCGAGACACCGTTGCCGTCCAGCGCCCCAAACCAGGCCCCGGTCTTGGTGGCCTTGTCCAGGCGCGGCAGACTGATCAGGGTCAGCGTGCTGTCGTTGCCCTGGGCGCTGCTGGCCAGCTGCTGCAGCGCAGCACTGCCATCCTTGCCGGGTTTGCCGCTGGGAATGCGAATTTCCAGAATCTGCTTGTCCGCAAACAGGCTCAGGCTGCCGCCGGCCGCCAGCACGCCGCTCCAGTCAAAGTGCGCGCCCATGACGGTATAGCTGCTGCGCTCGGTATAGCCCTGAGCCCGCGCCGCTGCACGAATCGCGTCCGCCGCTTCCTGCTGCTGCAAGGGCTCGTCGCCATGCAGCACATAGAGCGAGCGCAAGCCCTTGGCCAGATGGGAGTGAAGCTGGTTCAGCGCAAGCTGCATGGAGAAGAATTTTCTATAAAAAGCATCTGAAACGCCCTGTTTTCAAGCGTCAGCAGCTATCAAATTTACCGAACCAGCACTGGCGACTCGCCGGCCCGGGGTGGCGCCGCTCAACAACTCAAAGAGGGTTCACGACACTTGCAGGCTCTTGACTGCAGCCAGACGGCGAATGATCTGCTGCACGATGTCGTTGCGCATGTCCTTGTTCAGCATTTCCTCTTCCGAAGCCTTGGACAAGGCATTGGTTTCGTTATAGGTCACGTTGCGGATCTGGCGAATCTCGACAGGCTCGATCAGCTCATCGCCACCGGGCGTACGCAACGAGAAGCGCACGATCAGGCGCAACTCGATTTCACGGACCTGACCGGCCACGTTGGAGCCGATGATCACGCGCTGGGCCTGCTCGCTGATGATCTGGCAGATCACTTCGGCGGTATCGGGCGAAGCCGGGTCCTTGATTACAGTCAACTTGTCGCTGGCCGACTCCAGACTGCGACGCAGCAGCACGCCCACGGGCGCACCGCGCCCCGCCTGCACGTAAATGGAGCGAAACACAAAATTCGGCGCACCGCGCAGGCGAAAGCCGCAGGCTCCCAGCAAAGGCGTCAGGGCCATCGCGGCCAGCAGCGTACGTTTTTGCATCAACTGTCCTTTAATCTTCAAGCCCTGCTGCGAGCATCGCCTCTTGCTCCGGAAATACCGAGCAAGAGCCGCCCCGCAGCGAAGGTATTGTCCCCCTCCCGCGAAGCGAGAGAGGGGAAGGCGGGGCCGCCTGGGCGCACAGCACCTCAGGGGGCGACTCCGCTCACACGACAATATTCACCAGACGGCCCGGCACCACGATGATTTTCTTGGGTGCACGGCCTTCGGCAAACTTCTGGTACTCCTCATTGGCCAGTGCAGCCGCCTCGATGGCAGCCTTGTCGGCAGTAGCAGACACCAGGATCGCGCCGCGCAGCTTGCCGTTGACCTGCAGCACCAGCGAGATCTCGTCCTGCACCAGGGCCTTGGGATCAACCTGCGGCCAGGGAGCGTCCAGCAGATCGCCCAGGTGGTTGGCATAGCCCAGCTCGCTCCACAGCACATGGGCCAGATGGGGAGTAGCGGGGTAAAGCACGCGCAGCAGAATGCCGAAGCCTTCGATCAGCGCCACCTTGGCACCGGTGTCATCCAGGGCCTTGAAGTCTTCCAGCGCATTGATCATCTTCATCGCGCCGGACACCACGGTGTTGTACTGCATGCGCGAGTAGTCGTACTCGACCTGCTTGAGCACGTTGTGGATTTCCAGACGCAGGGCCTTGGCCGCCTTGCCGAATTCCACATCGTCCAGCGACTTGGCACCGGCCACGCCCTGTACGGCGGAGGCCATGTCCATGGCCGTCAGCTTGCTGCCGAAGTTGTAGACGCGGCGCAGGAAGCGATAGCTGCCTTCCACGGCGGCGTCGTTCCACTCCAGTGTCAGCTCGGGGGGCGAGGTGAACATGGTGTACAGACGTGCAGTGTCGGCGCCGTACTTCTCGATCAGATCCTGCGGGTCCACGCCGTTGTTCTTGGACTTGGACATGGTGCCCACACCCTCGTAGTCGATGGCGGTTCCCACGGGCAGCAGGCCGTCTGCGCTATCCACTTCGACCTTCAGCTTGGCGCCGATGATCTTGCCGGACTCGTCGAACACATGCTCCACATCCTTGGGCCAGAAGTATTCCTTGGCGCCCTTGGCCGTGCGACGGCTGTAGATGTGATTGAGCACCATGCCCTGGGTCAGCAGCTTGGTGAAGGGCTCGTCGATCTTGACCAGACCCAGGTCGCGCATGACCTTGGTCCAGAAGCGCGCATACAGCAAGTGCAGGATGGCGTGTTCCACGCCGCCGATGTACTGGTCCATGGGCATCCAGTAATCGGCGCCGTCGGCCACCATCTGCTCGCCGTTCTTGGCGTCGCAATAGCGCATGAAATACCAGGACGAATCCACGAAGGTGTCCATGGTGTCGGTTTCACGGCGAGCAGGCTTGCCGCAGCAGGGGCAGACCACACCGGCGTGGAAGGCCTCTGACTTGACCAGCGGATTGCCGGAGCCATCGGGCACCAGGTCCTGGGGCAGGACCACGGGCAGGTCCTTCTCGGGCACGGGCTGAGGGCCGCAATCGGCGCAATGAATGATGGGGATGGGGGTGCCCCAGTAGCGCTGACGGCTGATACCCCAGTCGCGCAGACGCCAGGTGGTCTTGAGCTCGCCCAGGCCCTTGTCGCCCACGATCTTGGCCACGGCCTGCACCGCATCCTTGTGGTTCAGGCCGTCGAGATCGCCGGAGTTGATCAGTACGCCGCGCTCCTTGTCGCCATACCAGTCGTTCCACTGCTTGTCGTCATAGGCAGCCTGGCCTTCCACGGCCACCACCTGCTTGATGGGCAGGCCGTATTTGTTGGCAAAGGCGAAGTCGCGCTCGTCGTGGGCGGGAACACCCATCACGGCGCCGTCGCCATAGCTCATCAGCACATAGTTGCCGATCCAGACCTCGACCTGCGCACCGGTGATGGGGTGGGTGACGAACAGGCCCGTGGGCTTGCCTTCCTTTTCCTTGACGGCCAGTTCGGCCTCTGTCGTGCCACCCTTTTTGCATTCTTCGATGAAGGCAGCCAGTTCGGGCTTGTCGGCAGCAGCGTGCAGCGCCAGCGGGTGCTCAGGCGCCACGGCGCAGAAGGTCACGCCCATGATGGTGTCGGCACGCGTGGTGAAGACGTACATCTTGCCGTCCTGGATCAGCTGGCCGTCAGCCCCCTTGATGTCATGGGTGAACGCAAAGCGCACGCCTGCGGACTTGCCGATCCAGTTTTCCTGCATCAGGCGCACCTTGTCGGGCCAGCCATTCAATGTGGCCTTCTCGTTGCCGACCTGCACATGGTCCAGCAGTTCCTGAGCGTAGTTTGTGATGCCCAGGTAGTAGCCGGGAATCTCGCGCTTTTCCACCAGCGCGCCGGTACGCCAGCCGCGGCCATCGATGACCTGCTCGTTGGCCAGCACGGTCTGATCCACCGGGTCCCAGTTCACCACCTGGGTCTTGCGGTAGGCAATGCCTTTTTCCAGCATCTTGAGGAACAGCCACTGGTTCCACTTGTAGTACTCGGGGTCGCAGGTGGCGACCTCGCGGCTCCAGTCGATGGCCAGGCCCATGGCCTGCATCTGCTTCTTCATGTACGCGATGTTCTCGTACGTCCACTTGGCAGGCGGCACCTTGTTCTTCAGCGCAGCGTTCTCGGCAGGCAGGCCGAAGGCGTCCCAGCCCATGGGCATGAGGACGTTGTAGCCCTTCATGCGCAGCTGGCGCGTGAGCATGTCGTTGATGGTGTAGTTGCGCACATGGCCCATGTGCAGCTTGCCGCTGGGGTAGGGCAGCATGGAGCAGGCGTAGTACTTGGGCTTGCTGCCGTCTTCGGTGACGCGGTAGGCGTCCTTGGCTTGCCAGTGATCTTGCGCGGCGCGCTCGACCTCGATGTGGTTGAATTTTTCTTGCATGGTGCAGTGCAGTGGCCGCCAGCCCCACTTGGGACCCGGCAAGGTAGAAATCTGAAATCAGCAGGGATTTTAGGCTGCCCGACCGCTTGCGCCGTTTTAGCCCTGCATGACCGCAGAACCCGCTGCGCCATCCCTGCGGCCTTCCTGCACACCACGCTGGGAAATACGGCTTTGCGTAAGCTAGTGGTTGTTCACACATTGCTGAACTTTTTGCACGCCTGCCGGTCTGACCGGCCTGCTTACGTGCCCGATGCCATCGCCTGCCTTCTGCCCGAAGTTGCCAGACTTGCGCTCCTGCCCCGGTCCATTCTTCTGAGGAGCTGCTCTTGCTTTCCCGCTGGTCTTTTGTTTCTGACTGGAATCCCGCCATGCAAATGCTGGCCTCGCTCTGTGTCCTGGCCCTGACCGCTCTTGTGGCCGGCTGGCTGACCCAGTGGCTGGGGCTCAAGGTCTTTCGCCGTATGCGCGACACCCTCAGGACCGGTTGGGCCCAGATCCTCATGCACGACAAGGTGCTGCGCCGCCTGGCCAAGGTCGTGCCCTCGCTGATCGTGCAGTTCGGCGTCCAGGGCGTGCCGCATCTGGAGCCGCGCTGGACCACGCTGATCACCAATGTGGCGGTGGCCATCACGCTCTACCACCTGGCGCGCGTGCTGTGCGATCTGCTCAATGCCACGAACGAGGCCCATGAACGCGACGAGGCACGCAAGGCCGCCGTCCAGACCCATTCCATCAAGAGCTATGTGCAGTTGGGCAAGCTGCTGGTCTGCAGCTTTGCCGTGGTGCTCATCGTGGCCACGCTGATGGACCGCTCGCCGCTGCTGCTGCTCTCGGGCCTGGGCGCCATGTCGGCCGTTCTGATGCTGGTCTTCAAGGACACCATCCTCTCCTTTGTCGCCGGCGTTCAGCTCGGCAGCAACGACATGCTGCGCGTGGGCGACTGGATAGAGATGCCCCAGGTCGGCGCCGACGGCTTTGTGACCGATATCGCACTCAATACCGTCAAGGTGCAGAACTGGGACAAGACCATCACCACCATTCCCACCTGGCGGCTGATGACGGACAGCTTCAAAAACTGGCGCGGCATGTTCGACTCGGGCGGACGCCGCATCATGCGCTCGCTGAACCTGGACGCCAACACCGTGCATCTGCTCTCGCCCGAGGAACGCGCAGGCATGGGCCATATCGCGCTGCTGCAACCCTACTGGAGCGAGCGCGACGGCCTGCAGGCCATGCCGGGCGCGGCCGAGGCCGCCATGCCAACCCAGGCCATCGCCGCACACCAGGTGACGAATCTGGCCGCCTTCAAGGCCTATGCCTACGCCTATCTGATGGGCCATCCGCGCATTGGCAAAGGCCCGGGCATGTTCCTCATGGTGCGCACCATGGAGACATCGCCCACGGGGCTGCCGCTGCAGCTGTTCTGTTATACCAACACCACCGTCTGGGTGGAGTACGAAGGCATACAGGGCGAAATCTTCGACCATCTGATCGGCGTGCTGCCGCAGTTCGGGCTGACGCTGTACCAGCGTTCGTCAGACTACGGCACCCACTATCCGCCCGCCCGTCCCGATGTAGTAGCCCGTTAATACCCGCGGCGCCACTTGCCTGTCCACAATGGTTTGACACTTCAACAGGAGACAGCCCATGGCAGGCAAGAAGATTTTGATGATTTGCGGCGATTACTGCGAGGACTATGAAACCATGGTCCCGTTTCAGGCCCTGCTGGCCGTGGGCCATACGGTGCACGCGGTCTGCCCCGACAAAAAGGCCGGCGACCAGATCAAGACCGCCATCCACGACTTCGAAGGCGCACAGACCTATAGCGAAAAGCCCGGCCACAACTTCACGCTCAACGCCACATTTGCCGATGTGAAACCCGAGCAGTACGACGCCCTGGTCATCCCCGGCGGCCGCGGCCCCGAGTATCTGCGCGGCTATGAAAGCGTGCGCGCCGCCGTACGTCACTTCTTCGACACCAACAAACCCGTGGCCGCCGTCTGCCACGGCGCGCAGTTGCTCGCCGGGGCCGGCGTGCTCAAGGGCCGCACCTGCTCGGCCTATCCCGCCTGCCGCGCCGAGGTGGAACTGGCCGGAGGCAGCTATGCCGACATTCCCGTCGACCAGGCCCATACCGAAGGCAATCTGGTCAGTGCCCCGGCCTGGCCCGCCCACCCGGCCTGGATCGCACAGTTTCTTGCGCTGCTGGGCACGAAGATTTCACACTGAAATAGGCCTTCAGCGCTTTCCCATCAAGCGCTGAAAGCTATCAATTCAAGAGTTCTCCTCTTGACGCCGCAGTCACCGGGCCACACCATGGCCCGGTTTTGTTTTGGAGAGTCGCGCCATGTGCCAGGTCTTTATCAGCGCCGATCCCCAGCTCTGGGCCCACCGGGCCCGCTCCATCCGGCTGCATGGAGTCGCCACCAGCATCCGGCTGGAAAACCTGTTCTGGCAGGTGCTCGAAGAGATCGCCGCGCGGGACGGCTATACCGTTCCCCAGCTCTGCACCAAGCTCTACGACGAACTGCTGGCCGAGCGCAAAGCGGTGGACAACTTCAGCTCTTTTCTGCGCGTGTGCTGCACCCGCTATCTGGCGCTGCAGCTGTCGGGTGAAATTCCGCAGGACATGGGCATACCTATTCGCTCGCTGGGCAATGCCTCGTCACCCCAGTCCGCCAGCCCGCAACTGACACACTGAGGCTCAGCGCAGATACACGGCCTCGAACCTCAGCAGCACACGCCCCTCGGCATCGCTGAGCACCAGTTTCTGCCCCTGCACGGCATAGCTGCTGACCTGAGCCAGAGTGGCCAGCAGCAGCTGCTCCCGGCGCATGCCCTGCACACAGGCCATGCGGGTGCCACCCACGGCCGAAAAGCGCAGCCAGCGCCCGTCCAAGCTGTAGTTGCCGCGCAGGCGATTGCAGCCGCCCGCGCCATGAAAACGGCCGCTGCCGATCTCCAGCACCAAGTGCGGCTCGGGCTGATTGTCATAGGCGCTGACATGCGGGCCGTCACCCAGCTGCACCAGCTTCCAATAGGTATTGAGCAGCGGTGCCGGCACGGCGGCCATGGCTTCGCCCTCGGACGCCGCGCTCCCGGCATCTGCAGCGGCGCCAGCCAGGACGCCCAACAGCAAGAGCACCCCCAGTGCCGGGCCAAGCAAGGCGCGCAGGTTCGAGAAAGCAGTCATCACAAACACCTCTCTGGCCATCGACACACACAGACAAAGCGCTGGCAGCTCATATTTCAGGAGTATCAGACCTGCCCGCGCACAAAGCTGCAGGCCGCCGCATTGGTACAGCGCCAGATGGCCTGCCCCGCCAGCGGCCCGCGCTGCATCAGCAACTTGCGCAGCGGCCATTCGCATTGCGGGCAGACCGGCACATCATCGATCCGTCCGGGCTTCACCGGTTCTGCAGCCTCTGCCGCAGTGTCAGCCACCGCAGACGAGGCCGCAACCGCTGACTGGACACGCGGTACCGAAATGACAGGCTCCAGCAGAATATCCACAATCTCGGGCGCGGGCGGCTTGAC
This sequence comes from Comamonas sp. C24C, assembly GCF_053345995.1. NCBI lineage: Bacteria > Pseudomonadati > Pseudomonadota > Betaproteobacteria > Burkholderiales > Comamonadaceae > Comamonas > Comamonas sp. C24C. The sequence goes on from NZ_JBKFBC010000008.1 coordinate 18,596, forward strand.
CAGCTGTGCCGCGGCTTCCGCCACCGGCTCCAGCCTGGGTTTGCGTGCCTTGCTGGCCGCCTGCAGCTGGCGGACATGCGCCACATGCCGCCTGTCGGTGGCACGACCGGGCTGCAGCCGCAGTGCTTCGAGCTTGTCCAGCAATGCCTGCATTTGCTCGGGGCTCCACACGGGCTGGGTAAAGCTCTGGATATGGCCGACAAAGCCGAGGCCGCGCGTGACATGGGTCGGCATCTCGGTCTTGAACTCGCAGTCGCCCACAAAGGCGATCACCGAGTGCAGATGCTCGGGCGCAATGTCCAGCAGCGACTGCAAGGTCTTGACGTGCTTGTAGTTCTGGCGCAGCGGGTTCTGGAAGCGGCTGCGCTTTCTGAAAATCTGCTGCGTCCATTCGCGCTGCTTTTCGGTGCCGAAAATCCAGCCCTGGTAGTTCTTGGTTTCCAGCACGAAGAGGCCGTAGGGCGAAAAGATCAGATGGTCGATCTGCGTGCTGCCGCCATCCGCCGTGGGCAGGGTGACGTTGTGCATGTCCACATAGATCAGCGGATTGAGCTGTCGACGAATCGCCGCCTGCACGGCCCGCTCGCCGCGCCACCCTTTGAAGCGTGGCGAGCGCAGCAGTCCCGCCAGCACCGCGAATGCCAGCGCCAGTCCCAGATACAAAAACAGGCCATTAAAGGCCGTGGAAAGAATCTGATTCATTGATCCCAGCATGTCAAAAACTGGCGCGTACCAAGGTCAGAGATGCCCAGCAAGAGCCGCCTCGCGGCGGGGGCGCCCAGCCGAAGGCATCGCCCCCCACCCATCGCGCGCAGCGCGTAGACAGAGGGGCACCCGGCGCGGGGCCGTCCAGGCAAGGCGCCTCAGGGGAAGCCTTTAGTTCAACGCCATGCTCAGCCTGCGGCGATAGCTGTTGACCAGCGCCGTGGCCTCGTCCTGCTCGGCACTGTTCTTGCCCAGCAGCTCGATGCCGCCGCTGGTCTTGCCGGGCACGGCATCCTGCTTCTTGGGCTTGGGCGGGGTCAGCAGCTCCAGCACGCCGACGATGAGCTTGCGCGCCGCCTGATCGTTCCAGGTCTTATCGCGCATGATGATTTCGAGCATTTCGTCCATGGCATCCGTCCACTGGCTGTGGGCCAGCAGTGCACGGGCGCGGCCAAAGCGGGCGTCGAAGTCGCGCTTGTTGGCCGCGATGGCGCCGTCGTACTTGGCCACGTCGGCATTGTCGCCCTGCACGGCGAATTCCAGCGCCTTGAGCCACTGGTTCAGCGCTTCGAAGCGCAGCGGCTGGGGAATGCGCTTGACGGGCTCGGCCAGCAGTGCCGCAGCTTCCTCGAAGCTGCCGGTGGCGATCAGCAGGCGCACATAGTCAAAGCGCGCATCGTCATTGGCCGGGTCGGCCGCCAGCGCATCGGCCAGCTTCTGCAGTGCCGCCTGGGTGTCGCCGGACTCCAGCAGGGCCTGGGCTTCGTCGGCATCGGCCTCGGCCGCCAGCTCGCCCTCGGAGGGCAGATGCTTGTCCAGAAACTCGCGCAGCTTGCCTTCGGGCTGGGCGCCCATGAAGCCGTCCATGGGCTTGCCGCCGATCATCAGTACGCAGGTCGGGATGGAGCGAATGCCGAACATGCTGGCCAGCTGCTGCTCCTGATCGGAGTCGATCTTGACCAGCTTGAAGCGGCCCTCATAGGCGACTTCCAGCTTTTCCAGCACCGGCCCCAGCGTCTTGCAGGGGCCGCACCAAGGCGCCCAGAAATCCACCAGCACGGGCACGGCCATGGAGGCGGCTACGACTTCGGCTTCAAAATTCTCGAGGGTGACGTCAATCATGTGATTCCCAATGCTGCTTGTGCGCTGCCACCCGGGCAGCGGCGCTGAAAAGTCTGCGAGCCGGCCACTCCAGCAGAGTGCCCGCCGCGCGATGCTGCGATTCTCCACGCAAATGCGCGAGCGCAAGCCATAGACCAGGTCGAACCGGGTCTTTGCTACTCAGATGGGAGCAGCTTGCGCATGTTTCAAGGTCGATTCAAGGTGTTTTATGCCGAAAACCAAAGGACTGCACGAGCAAGCAGCTACGGTTTCAAGAGTAACCGCCCCGCAGCCGCGCTCGCCCCTGGGCTATATTGCTTGCGAACCGAGGAGCGCAGACTTGATTGAAGTTTCACAACTGGTGTTTGAATATCCGGGCCACCGCGCCCTCGACGGCGTGAGCCTGTCCATCGCTGCGGGCAGCGTGACGGCACTCGTCGGGCCCAACGGCGCTGGCAAGTCCACGCTGATGCGCTGCATTGCCGGACTGGAGCAGCCGCTGTCGGGCCAGGTGCGCGTCAAGGGCCTGTCGGTCGAGGAGCAGCCGCGCGAGGTACATCGCCACCTGGGCTATCTCTCGGATTTCTACGGCCTGTACGACCGGCTCAGCGTGATGCGCTGCTTGCAGTACTCGGCCCTGTCCATGGGTGTGGCGCCCAACGACGTGGAGGCCCGCGCGCAGCAGGTGGCCCAGCAACTGGGCCTGACGCAGCTGCTGCACCGCCACCCGACCGAACTCTCGCGCGGCCAGCGCCAGCGCGTGGCGATCGGCCAGGCCATCGTCCACCAACCCAGCGTGCTGCTGCTCGACGAGCCAGCCAGCGGCCTCGACCCCGATGCGCGCAGCAGCCTCTCGACGCTGTTTCGCCAGCTGCAGGCCCAGGGCATGACGCTGATCGTCTCCAGCCACATCCTCAGCGAGCTGGACGAGTACTGCACCCACATCCTGAGCATCCGCGACGGCCGCATCGAAAGCCACGAGGCGCTGCAGAACGCCCATGGCGAGGGCCAGCACGCCGTCGCCGGCCAGCAGCCCCAGCTCTATGCGCTGGAAGTGGCCATGGAGCCAGGCGAAGGGCTGGAGACGCGCCTGCGTCAGGCCTTGCTGAGCACCTCGGTGCAGGACTTCGACACCACGGGCCGCCGCCCGATTCAGCTATGGCTGCCTGCTGCTGCCGGCGCACGCGCCCAATGGCTGGCGCAGCTGGTGCAGGCCGGCATTCCGGTCGCCGCGCTGTACCCGGTGCGCGAGCGGCTGCAGGACCGCTATGCGCGCACAGCCCAGTCCCGCGATACCGAAAGTCAGGAGCAAGCATGAGCCAACGCAATCCCGAATTCCAGCGCCAGCTCTGGCTGAACTGGCGCCCCTCGCTGCTGGCCTGGAGCCTGGGCCTGAGCCTGCTCATCCTGGCCCTGCCCTTTGCCCTGTCCTCTGCCAAGGGTCTGCCCGGCACGCTGAGCATGACCGCCATCGCCGGCCTGTATCTGGCCGCCATCATCTACGGCAGCGTGCTGGCCGGGCGCAGCCTGGCCGAGGAAGCCAGCCAGAACACCTGGGACTGGCAACGTCTGTCCGTGCTCACGCCCTGGCAGATGGCCTGGGGCAAGCTGCTGGGCGCCACCTTGCCGGCCTGGCTGTATGTGCTGTGGTTTGCGCTGGCCGTGGTGGGCGTGACCCACTTCTGGGCGCTGGAGCCCCTGAAGCTGCAGCACACGATTGGCCTGGCCGTGCTCTGGGGCCTCGGTCTGCAGACCTGGGCCATGAACTCCGTGCTCATGAGCTGGGGACTGAGGGACAGGCCCATCAATCGCCGGCGCGCGGCCCTGCTGCCCCTGCTGCTGCTGTTCTTCGCCCCCGGCCCCTTTATCGACCATGTCTACAAAGGCATGGTGGACAGCGACGCCGCGCCGGTGTTCTGGTGGGGCCTGGACGTGGGCGGCCTGGGCCTGGCCTATCTGGCCGGTGCACTGATACTGGGCCTGGGCCTGCTGGCCCTGTGGCGCCAGCTCTGCACCCGGCTCGATGTACACACCCTGCCCTGGGCCTGGCCGCTGGGCCTGGCACTGACGGGATTTTTCGCAGCCGGCACGCTCAACCTGGGCATTGCTGCATTTTTCAGCAGCACCGCCTGGATCGCGCTGATCGGCACCGCCTATGTCGCCCTGCAGCACATGGACCAGCATCTGCGCGCCTGGCGCCAGGTGCAATGGTCGGTCAGCCGCCAGCGCTGGCGTGAGGCGCTCGAGGCGCTGCCGCTGTGGCCGGTCAGCCTGCTGCTGGGCTTTGCCATGGCCTTGCTGCTGCTGTTCGCCCCCCAAAGCCTGGAGGCCGCCATCAGCGGCGAACTCAACAGCTTCACTCTCTATCTGTGCCTGCATCTGCTGCGCGACTGCCTGCTGCTGACCGGCTTCGCCCTGCTGGCGGGCAAGCTCAAGTCCCCGCTGGCCTCGTTTGTCGTCGCCTGGCTGATCCTCAACATTGCCGCGCCGCTGCTGGCCTATGGCGCAGGCGGCCATAGGGGCGCCATGCTGGTCCAGCCGGTCGTGGCCATGTGGATGGCTCCTTCGGATGCGGCAACGCAGGCCGGCTCCTGGCTGAGCTATCTGCCCTGGGCCTCTCTGAGCCTGCAGACCCTCGTCGCGCTGGCCTGGGTCATCCATGTCTTCAGGGACCGCGTGCTGGGCTTTGCACGCGACAACGCGGCCGCCCGCATCCGGGGGTCATAGATGCTTTGACCGGGTGGCTTTGCCCCACAGCTGCCCGGCAATGCAGCGAAAACGTAAAATCAGGGGTTCCACTAGGCCGGGCGGCAGCGCCCTGAAGAACATGAACCCCATCCAAGTTGGCGTGGTCATGGGTTCCAGCAGCGACTGGGACACCATGCAACACGCAGTTGCCATCCTCCAGCAATTCGGTATCGCTTTTGAAGCCCAGGTCGTATCGGCCCACCGCATGCCGGACGACATGTTCCGCTTTGCCGAAGCCGCAGCCGACCGTGGCCTCAAGGCCATCATCGCCGGCGCCGGCGGTGCTGCCCACCTGCCCGGCATGATTGCCGCCAAGACCACCGTGCCCGTGCTCGGCGTGCCCGTGGCCAGCCGTCACCTGCAAGGCGTGGACTCGCTGCACTCCATCGTGCAGATGCCCAAGGGCGTGCCCGTAGCCACCTTTGCCATCGGCAATGCCGGTGCAGCCAATGCGGCCCTGTTTGCCGTGGCCCTGCTGGCCAATGAAGACGCCGAGCTGCGCAAGAAGCTCGAGGCCTTCCGCGCCGAGCAGACCGAAGCGGCCCGCAACATGACCCTGCCGGTGAACGCATGAGCGCCCGCGACACGCAAGTGATACTGCCGGGTGCGACCCTCGGCGTGCTGGGCGGCGGCCAGCTGGGCCGCATGTTTGCCCATGCCGCACAGGCCATGGGCTATTTCACCGCCGTGCTGGACAAGGACGAGACCAGCCCCGCCGGTCTGGTCAGCCACCAGCATGTGCGCACCGGCTACGAAGACGCCAAGGGCCTGGCCGAGCTGGCCGGACTCTGCGCGGCCGTGACCACCGAATTCGAAAACGTGCCCGCCGGCTCGCTGAACAAGCTGGCCGAGAGCCTGCCTGTATCGCCCGCCGGCTCGGCCGTGGCGATCGCCCAGGACCGCGCCGCCGAAAAAGCCCACTTCGTGAAGTGCGGCGTGCCCTGCGCCCCCTATGCCGTGATCGAGACGGCCGAGCAGCTGGCAGCCGTCAACGACGCGCTGCTGCCCGGCATCCTCAAGACCGCGCGCATGGGCTATGACGGCAAGGGTCAGATCCGCGTCAAGACCCGCGACGAGCTGATCAAGGCCTGGGACGAACTCAAGCAGGTGGCCTGCGTGCTCGAAAAAATGCTGCCGCTGGCGCACGAATGCTCGGTCATCGTGGCCCGCGGCCGCAATGGCGACATCGTCAACCTGCCCGTGCAGCGCAATCTGCACCGCGACGGCATTCTGGCCGTGACCGAGGTCTACGAAGGCAACGTACCCGCGGCACAGGCAGAGCAAGCGGTAGCCGCTGCGAAATCCGTAGCTATCGGCCTCGACTACGTGGGCGTGCTCTGCGTGGAATTCTTTGTGCTGGACAACGGCCAGTTGGTGGTCAACGAGATCGCCCCGCGCCCGCACAACAGCGGCCACTACAGCCAGAACGCGATGGATGTGTCGCAGTTCGAGCTGCAAGTGCGCTGCATGACCAATCTGCCCCTGGTGCAGCCGCGCCAGCACAGCGCCACCGTCATGCTCAACCTGCTGGGCGACCTGTGGTTCAAGGACGGCGAAACCGCCAAGGCTCCGGCCTGGGATCAGATCCTGGCCCTGCCAGGCGCCCACCTGCATCTGTACGGCAAGGTCGATGCCAAGCCAGCCCGCAAGATGGGCCACTTGAACATCACCGCGGCCAGCCCCGAAAAAGCGCGTGAAACCGCTTTGAAGGCGGCCGAGATCCTGGGCATTGAAGCGTTCTGATAACACCCCCTGAGCGGCTTTGCCTAGGCGGCCCCGCCGCTCCCCCCTCTCTCGCTACGCGGGAGGGGGACGACGCCCCAAGCGTAAGGGGCGGCCCTTGCTCGGCGTCCTTCGCTGATGCTCTGCAAGCGCAAAAGCACCGCACATACGGCGGCGCAGTGCATGAAAGAGGAATTGAAATGATCTTGGATGGAACGCTGGAAGCCTCGGTGCAAGCCGCTGCGCTCGCCCTGCAGCAAGGCCGGCTGCTGGGCCTGCCCACCGAGACGGTGTACGGTCTGGCCGCAGACAGCGACAACGACGCCGCCGTGGCGCAGATCTTTGCCGCCAAGGGACGCCCGGCCAACCATCCGCTGATCGTGCATGTGGCCGATGCCGCCGCCATCACCCGATATGCCAAGGAAGTACCGGTCTTTGCCCAGCAACTGATCGATGCGTTCTGGCCCGGCCCGCTGACCCTGATCCTGCCGCGCCTGCCGCATGCCGCCAAGGCATCGACCGGGGGCCAGGACAGCGTGGGCCTGCGCTGCCCCTCCCACCCCGTGGCCCATGCGGTGCTGCAGGCCTGCCAGCAGCTCGATCCGCCGGTCTGGGGCGTCTCGGCCCCCAGCGCCAACAAGTTCGGCCGCGTCAGCCCCACCACGGCCGAGCATGTGGCCACCGAGTTTGGCGAAGAACTGCTGGTGCTCGATGGCGGCGCCTGCGAAGTGGGCATTGAATCGACCATCGTCGACTGCACGCGGGGCGTGCCCGTGCTGCTGCGCCCCGGCGCCATCACGCGTGACGATATCGAGCGTGCCTGCGGCCTGCGACCGCTCTCGAAAGAAGAGCTGACTGCGGATACCCCACGTGCATCGGGAACGCTTTTGGCGCACTACGCGCCCAACGCCAAGGTGCGGCTCATGGATGCCGGGCAGCTGCAATCGGCACTGGACATCCTGGGCAAGGATGGCAGAAATATTGCCATCTATCACCGCAGCCCCCTCAATGTCACCACCGCCCAGTTGCTGCTGCGCCGCATGTCCGACGAGCCGCGCGACGTGGCCCGTGAGCTGTTCGGCATGCTGCGCAATTTCGACGACTGGGGCGCCAAGCTGATCTGGATCGAGACCCCGCCCGACACCGCCGACTGGGAAGGCGTGCGCGACCGCCTGCAGCGTGCGGCGGCGGCGGGCTGAGCGGCCGCTTAGCTGATTTTCAAGTAAAGATACAAATTTTTATTCGTTTTCTTTATTAGACGCCTTCTCTAACCTTGCTTGCTTCAACAGCAACTTCAAAGGTTAGAACCATGGGAACCCGTCGCGACGCGCTTGGCAAGCTTCTGTCCATCAGTGCAGCATCCCTGGGCTTGGCGGCTTGCTCGCGCTCCGACAACCAGGCCAGCAGCGAAACCACCCGCACGGCACAAAATGGCAAGGTCGTTCCCTTCAACTACCCCGACAACCCCTCTTTCGACCTGATCTATCTGGCCGACAGACTGGGCTACTTCGACGGGACCTCCACCCGCCCCAACTACGTGGGCAAGATTGCCGCCCCCCAGATCATTCCGCTGGTCGGCACGGGCGACATCCATTTCGGCTCGCGCATGGTGCCGCTGGTGATTTCGGCCATTGCGGCCGGGGCCGACATGAAGGTGATTGCCGCCGGCAGCAAGACGCTGCAGGAGGCACCGCATATGAAGTACTTCGTGCGCAAGGATTCGGGCATCCGCACGCCCAGGGATCTGGAAGGCAAGACCATCGGCTTCAACAGCTTCGGCGCCTGCGCCGAGTTTGTCTCCAAGACCTATTTCCGCGAGCACGGCGCCGACGTCAACAAGATCAACTTCCTGGTCGTTCCCGACAACCAGGGCGAGCAGGCCGTGATCGGCCGCAATGTGGATCTGGCCATAATCCACCCACCCCATTCCGGCGGTGCCGAGGCCAACCCCGAGCTGCAGCGCCTGTGGACCGACTACGACCTGGACCGCGGCCTGGGCGGCATGGCCCCCTATAGCGTCAACGGCAAGTTTGCGCGCGAGAACCCGCAGGCCGTGCGCGATGTGGTCACCGCCATCGCCAAGGCCGGCAACTGGGTCAACGCCAACACCGACGAAGCGCGCCGCTACACAGCCGAGCGTCTCGGCATGGAGCTCAAGCATGTGGAGCGCTATGCCTATGTGGACGACCAGATCATCACCGAGCCGCCCATCCAGTACTACATCGACGTGCTGGAGCGCGAAGGCAAGCTGCAGCCGGGCAAGGTGGCGGTCAAGGATGTGTACACCAACGAGTTCAACCCCTTTGCCAAGGGAGCCGCGACATGAGCACGGCCCTGGACGAGTCTGGCTCCGCCATCAAGATCCGGGCACGCGATGTGCGCATGGATTTCGCCATTGCCGACGAGCGCGGCCGCAAGCAGCAGATCGCCGCCCTGCAGGACTTCAATCTCGATATCCGTGAAGGCGAGTTCTTCACCCTCCTCGGCCCTTCAGGCTGCGGCAAGTCCACGTTTCTCAATGTGCTGGCCGGGCTGGCGCGCAAGACCGGCGGCAGCATCAGCATCGACGGCCAGCCGGCCAGCGGCATCAACCGCGAGCAGGGCGTGGTGTTCCAGGGCTATGCGCTGTTTCCGTGGCGCACCGTGCTTCAGAACATCGAGGTCGGGCTGGAGATCCGCAAGATTCCCAAACGCGAGCGCCGGGAGACTGCCGAGCAGTTTCTGCACCTGGTGGGCCTCAGCGGCTTCGGCCAGCGCTACCCGCACGAACTCTCGGGCGGGATGCGTCAGCGCGTGGCCATCGCCCGCTCCCTGGCGTATTCGCCCAGCCTGCTGCTGATGGACGAGCCGTTTGCCGCCCTCGATGCCCAGACACGCGAAATCCTGCAGTCCGAGCTGCTGCGCATCTGGGAGCAGCACAAGACCACCATCGTCTTCATCACCCACAGCCTCGATGAAGCCATCTATCTGTCGGATCGCATCGCCGTCATGACGCACCGACCGGGTCGCATCAAATCCGTTCTGGACATAGCGCTGCCGCGTCCGCGCCCCGCCGAGATACGCCATGCCCCGGCCTTTGTGCAGCTGCGCGAACAGGCCTGGGATGTGCTGCGCGACGAAGTCGCCTTTGCCAGCGGCCACCGCCAGCAACCGCTGGCACCGCTGCTGCCCACCGCCCCTGATTTCAGCCTGGCCTTGCGAGGATTTGCCATATGAGCCAACTGGCCGCATCCCCATCCCGGCGCCCCGCCAAGCCGGTGTCACTGCTTTCCTCCCGGCAACTCGGGCTCCGATGGCTGGAGCGCTCGGCCTGCGTGCTGCTGTTCTTTGCCATCTGGGAATTCCTGCCGCGCGCGGGACTGGTCAATTCGGCCTTTCTCAGCCCGCCATCCGCGGTTCTGGCAGCCATCGTCCAGCTGGCGCAGACCGGCCAGCTGGGCAAGCATGTGGCGGCCAGCCTGCAGCGCTCGCTGGCAGGGCTGATTCTGGCCGTCGTGGCAGGCGTGGCGCTGGGGCTGCTGATGGGCGTGGTGCGCCGCTTCGAAGCCTTTGTCGACCCCTTGCTGCAGCTGTTCCGCCAGGTCTCGGCACTGGCGCTGTTCCCGGTCTTTCTGCTGTTCTTCGGCATCGGCGAAGCCTCCAAGATCGCCATCATCTTCTGGGCAGCCTTCTGGCCGGTGCTGCTCAACACCATCAGCGGCGTCAAGCAGGTGGAAAAGCTGCTGATTCATTCGGCGCTGTCCATGGGGGCCTCGCGCGGCTTCATCTTCTTCAAGGTCATCCTGCCGGCGGCGGCACCGTCCATCTTCACCGGCATCCGACTGGCGGGCGCCTATTCGATCACCGCGCTGGTCGCCGCCGAGATGATCGGCTCGCATGCGGGCCTGGGCTTTCTCACGCTGAACTCTCAGGAGATCTTCCAGATCCCCAGCATGTACGCCGGCATCGTGCTGCTGGCCGTTCTGGGCCTGGCCCTCAACTATGGGCTGGCCTTGCTCGAAAAGCGCCTGACGCGCTGGCGCAGCGGAATGGAATTTCATGAGTAGCGCCGCGCAATCCTGGCGGCGTTTGATCCTGGCAGGCACCGCGCTGGCAGCCGCGGCCGCGGGGGCCGGCGTGCTGTGGCCGGCACTGCCGGATCTCGGCGGCACGGAGGCTGCAGGCCCGGTGCTGCAACAAGCCCGGCGCCAGGGCGTGCTCCATGTGGCCCTGCGCAGCTATGCGCGCCCTGCCCTGCCCGGCGAAGCCTTGCCGCCAGAGCCCGATGTCTACGACCAGGCCCTGGCGGACTGGCTGGGCCGGCAACTGGGCACCAGCGTCAAATTCACCCCCGCAAGCGATGCCGACCTGGTGCTCGAAGGCGTGGCGCCGCAGGACGGCCCGGTCGCTGCCGATCGACAGACCGGCGGCAGCTATATGCCGCAGAGCCTGCAACTGCTGGTGCTCAAGCAGCAGGCCTCCCTCTGGAGCCGCCATGCCCCCGGTCACTGGAGCTCCTGGCTGCCGCATGTGGCGCAGAAGGCCGCCCCCAGACCCAAGGCCTGCGTCGCCACGGGTCAGGCCTCTGCCAGCACCTTGCAGGCCCAGGGCCTGCAGCCTCTTTTCGCGCCCTCCAGCATTCATGCAGTCAGCGATTTCCTGGCCGGCAAATGCCATGTTCTGGCCGAGTCGCCAGAGGTCATCACGCGCCTGCTGCAACAGGACAACTGGCGCTTCTACACCCGTCTGGGCAACCGCTTTCGCACCACGGACCAGGCCCATATCCGTCTGACCAAGGCCGATGCGCAGTCCACCCGCTGGCTGCAGAACGCCGTCCAGCAATGGCAGCGCAGCGGTCTGCAGCAACGCGCGCAGGACAACCGCGTCAGCACGATTGCGCTGGAAGCTTCCTTGCTGGAAGACGGGGCCATCTGCCACTGACCGTCCGCCTCTTTTCCGCCATCCACCTTCTCGACCATGTTCTCCAGTCACTTCAACGATGTACTCGGCACCCTGGAAAAAACTGCCGTCGCACGCGACCGCCAGGGCGGCCATGCGGCAGCGGAAAAAGCCTTGCTGCGCGATGCCGGCCTGCTGCGCCTGGCGATCCCCCGCGAACATGGCGGCGATGCGCTGAGCTGGCCCGGCATCTACCGCCATGTCCGGGCCCTGGCCGCCGTCGACAGCGCCCTGGCCCATGTGCTGGCGTTTCACCAGCTCCAGGTCGCCACCGTGCTGATCTATGGCTCGCGCCAGCAGCAGCGCCTCTGGCTGCGCCGCACCATCGATGAGAACGGCTGGTGGGGCAATGCGCTGAACCCGCGCGACACGCGTCTGCAGGCCCTGCCCCGCAGCTCGGAGCTGGCCGGCGGTTATGTGCTCGACGGCTTGAAAGGCTTTTGCTCGGGCACACTCGGCTCTCACTATCTGACGGTATCGGCCAGCGTGGCAGGCCATGCGCAGCCCGTTCTGGGCCTGCTTGAGACCGCTTCGCCCGGCATTGCCGTCAAGGACGACTGGAACCCCATGGGCCAGCGTCAGACCGACAGCGGCTCGGTGCAGTTCAATCGCGTCCAGCTTCCCGCCAGCGCCGTCATGCGCGACGAGAATGCCGAGGTCACGGCCTTTCATACGCTGCGCAACTGCCTGGCGCAACTGGTGCTGGTCAATCTGTTTGTCGGCGTGGCCCAGGGCGCGCGCCGGCAGGCTCGCGACTATGCGCGCGAACATGGCCGGCCCTGGCTGGGCTCGGCGGTGGAGCGCGCCACCGACGATCCCTATCTGCTGCGTCGCATGGGCGAGATGCAGGCCCAGATTTCGGGAGCTGCCTTGATGGCCGACCACGGCGCAGAGCTGCTGCAAAAAGCCTGGGAGCGCGGCCCTGGGCTGAGCGCGGCGGAACGCGCCGAGGTCGCCATCGCCGTCTTCGAAGCCAAGGTCATGGCACATCGCTGCACCCTTTTCGCCACCCAGGAAATGTTCGATGTGGTGGGTTCACGCGGCACCCATGCCGACCTCGGCTTCGACCGTTTCTGGCGCAATGTTCGCACCCATACCCTGCACGATCCGCTGGACTACAAGCTCCAGGCGCTGGGCCGCTGGGCCGTGCATGGCGAGGAGCCTTCGGCCCAGCACTACAACTGAAGCCGCAGCCAAAAAGAAAAATCCGGGACCAGCCCGGATTTTTTGTGTCGGCCGCGCAGCCTCAGAAGCGGTAGCCTATGGCCATGGAAAACACATCGGGATTGAGCCTGACGCTGATGCTCTGGCCCGAAGACAGGTGGATCTTGGTCTTCAGAAAGCTCTTGGAGTAGGACGCATCCACAAACCAGCGCTCATTGAACTGGTAGACAAAGCCCAGCTGGGCCAGTGCACCGAACTTGTCGTCGAGTTCAGCCGTGGTCGGATTGGCCAGCGTGCCGCCGCTCAGACCGTTGAGCGTGGCCGTGGTCTTTTCGCCATAGAAATGGGCATAGGTCACGCCGGCTCCCACATAGGGGCGAAACGCGGCCTTGGCCTCGTTGAAGCGGTACTGCAGCATCAGCGTGGCCGGTATCGCCTTGGTACTGCCCAGCTTGCCCACACCGGCAATCGCGCCAGCTCCCGACAGGTCATGCTTGAAGGGCGTGGCCAGAGGCACGTCCAGCGCCAGATTGTCGGTCACCATATAGGTGATACCGCCACCCAGCTGGGTGTTGCTGCCCGCGTCGACCTTGGTGTTGGGAAAGGATGGTGCCGACAGATTGCCGCTGCTCACATCGGGCGATAGATGGGTGATGCCCACACGTGCCGACCAGGTGCCCGCAGATTGGGCGCTGGCCAAACCGCAGGCCGTCAGGGCCAGAACGGCGGCAGAAATCCGCATATGTTTCTTCATTGTTGTCTCTCCTGATTCTTGCTGCGGATGGGCTTAGAGCCAGCCGGCCTGTGCCAGCGAACGCGACACCAGCTGACCCATCTGCTGGTAGCCGTAAGGGGTGGGGTGGAAGCTGTTGGCGAAGACATAGCTCTTCCACCAGTCGGGGCTGGTTTCGCCCTGAGGAATGCTGGCGGCCAGCTTGTCGGCGCTGCAGGTGGACAGCTCATCGGTACCGATCTTGGAGCAGGCTGCCACCGTGGCATTGGTGAAGTTGTAGGCCGCAGGGTTGGAGATCTGGCTCTTGAACTCGGTGTAGAAGTCCACCACGGCGATGCGGCTGTCATTGCCTGCGGCGGTCTTCAGGGTGGCGTTGAACGCGCTCACCCAGCCGTCCAGCAGGGCTTCGGCCTGCTTGGAGGCGGCCGTGCCCTGGGCCTGGGCGATCTGGGCCAGCACGGTGGTGAACTTGGGGGTCATCTGGATGGCCGGGATGTTCAGCACGGCGATGCGCGTGGCGCCCTTGGCCAGCAGATCCGTCTGCATGCTGGTCGCCAGGTTCTGGGCCAGCGTCTGCATGTACAGGCCGCCAGCCTTGACGATGCCGTCCGAGCCCTGGGACAGCAGGGCCGTCAGCGTTGCGGTATCGATCTTGGAAGCCAGGAAGGCCTGCAGGTACTTCTGCGCCGCCTGCGCCTTGGCGCCATCGGCGGGCGACCCCGTCACGGCATAGGTTCCGGCAGCCGACTGATAGGTCAGCACGGCCGTGATCAGCGCGGCTGCGTCATTGGCGCCGCCATCGATGAGGATCAGGTCGTTGGAGGAAACACCGGCCGCGCCCGCATCCTTGATCTGCTGCAGCACGGAGATGGGCGAGTTCACCACCTGGCCGGAGGCATCGACATAGTTGATCTGCGCGCCGCCGATGGCGTAGTTGGTGCAGCCCGCATTGGCGGTCACAAACGTGGTCTGGCTGGTGGGCTTGTAATGCGCGCACAGCGAGGTGCTGTAGAGATCGGCAATGCGCTCGGGCCAGACCAGATAGGGCTTGCCGGTCGTCGGATCGTTGCCCTGCACGGTGAACTTGTAGCCGAAGGTGCCGCTGTCCGAGAGGCTGTCGCCCATGACCTTGACCGAGGTGACCTTGGCCTTGGGGGTGGTATCGGCACCGCCTCCGCCGCCGCAGGCCGCCAGCAGGCCCACCGTTGCCATTGCAGCCGCCAAGAGTTTGAGTTTGCTTGCCAAGATGATGTTCTCCTGAGGTGTTGTGAATCGCACGGTCGTGCTTTTTTCCTCAGCGTCATCCTAGCGACACTCATCCCCGCGTTGTTATCGGGCAATTACCGATGGTCGGACAAAAATCCAACGCTCAACAAGCGGGTCATCAGGCTGTCACGCAACAAAAAACCGGACCTTGGTCCGGTTTGTCGAGGCTGGCAAAGGGCGGCGAGCGGCCGCCACCAGCCCGCTACTGGGCCGCCGTCCAGTCCACCAGTGCATCCCAGGCCGTGCGCGCCGCGGCCGCATTGGCATGGTTGGCCATGGCCACCAGCACATAGCGCTGGCCGCTGGCTCCGTCGACATAGCCGGCCAGTGCCGCCGAGTCGCGCAGGCTGCCGGTCTTGAGGTGGGCCGCGCCCGCAAACCGGCTCTTGCTGCGGCGCAGCGTACCGTCCACGCCGACGATGGGCATGGAGGAGACGAACTCGGGCATCACGGGAGAGACCCAGGCGTTCTGCAGCATCTGCCCCAGTCCGCTGGCCGTGATGCTGGCATTGCGGCTCAGGCCTGCGCCGTTGTCCACCACGGGCTGCTCGGCATTGCCCCAGCGCGCGGCCCACCACTGGGCCAGCGACTGCCGTGCGGAGTCGAAGCTGGCCACGCCGGTGCGCTGCATGCCCAGGGTGAGCAGCACATGCTGGGCCATGATGTTGTTGCTGTATTTGTTGATGTCGCGCACCACTTCGGACAGTGCCGGAGACTCCAGCTGGAACGCCGGCTGCAGACCCTGGGGCACGCTGCCGTCGCGCACGGCGCCGGTGAGCTTGCCGCCCAGCTCGCGCCACATGCCTTCTATGGCCTTGGCCGCAAAGCGCTCGGGCTGCGCCGGTGCGATGGACCAGCTCTTGTCGCCACAACTTGCCGGATAGCTGCCGTTGAAGGCGATGCGCTGCGGATTGCTCATGTCCAGCTGCATCTTGCTGCGCCAGTCGCCGCAATCAGAATTAGGAGCAGCCAGCGCAACTGTCTGCTGGTTTTCCATACCAAACATTGGCGGATCGTATTGAATACGGGCGACACCAGCTCCTGCATCGGGAGCAATATTCAGCGCCACGGCCTTGTAGTTGATCAGCAGCGCATCGGGCGAGGCGTTGTAGGGCCGCCAGGGCTCGTTGTCGAAGACCGCCGCATCATGCGCGGGCAGCTGAAAGGCGCTGCGGTCCAGCACGATATCGCCCACGATGACCTTGACGCCCATGCCTTGCAGGCGGCGCAGCATCAGCCACAGACGCTCCAGCACCAGCTTGGGGTCGCCCTGGCCCTGGATGTAGAGGTTGCCGCGCAAGGCGCCATCGACCACCGGGCCGCCCAGGTAGACGGGCGTGCGCCAGACATAGGCCGGGCCCAGCTGGTCGAGTGCCGCATAGGTGGTGACCAGCTTCATGACCGAGGCCGGATTCATGGCCTGGTGCGTGCGCCAGGCCAGGTTCGGTGGCGATCTGCCATCCACATTCATCACCAGCAGCGATACGGCATCGCGCGGAATCTTGGCGCGTTGCAGCGCCGCGTCCACAGCGGCGGGAATGCGGGTGTCGGCAGGCAGGGACTGCGCCAGCGCGGGCTGTGCCAGCAGCGCCAGCAACGATGCGCCCAGCGCGCTCAGGGTCTTGCGAAGAAAGAAGGGGGTCTGCAGCATGGGGCCAGAGTCTACGCCGGGCTACGCCCATGCCGGGCATTGGCAGCGCCCGCGGCAAGCTGGCGGCGGGCGTCCGATAATGCAGGGCTACGCTGCCCTCTCCTGCAGCCCAGTGCAGTCCAGTGCAGCCCTTATTGCGCTCCAGCCCGCCTGCGGCTGACGCCCCGCCGAACATGAATCTTCTCGCCATCGACACCAGTACCGATACCTTGTTTGTTGCCGTCCAGCGTGGCGATGCCATCTGGCAGCACAGCGGTCCGGGCGCGCAGCAGTCGTCGGCCCAGTTGCTGCCGGCCATCCGCCAGCTCATGAAGGAGGCGGGGATGAGCTTTGCGCAGCTGGACGCCATTGCCTTCGGGCGCGGTCCCGGCTCCTTCACGGGCCTGCGCACGGCCTGCGCCATCACCCAGGGTCTGGCGTTTGCCGCCAAGGTTCCCGTGCTGCCCGTGGACTCGCTGCTCACCGTGGCCGAAGAGGCCCGTCATCTGCATGGCTGCACCGAGGTGGAGGCCGTGCTCGACGCGCGCATGCACGAGGTCTATCACGCCGCGTTCCGCTATGTGGACGGCCAGTGGATCGAGCCCGAGGACTTCGGTCTGTGCGCCCCAGAGGCTTTGCAGGCTGCAGCCGCCCATGCCGTGGCAGGCAATGCCCAGCCCGTCTACCCCGAGCTGCTGGCACCCGCCGCCCGCCATGTGCATGCCATGCCCACGGCCACGGCCATGCTGCGTCTGGCTCCGGCACTGTTGGCAAAAGGCTGCGCGGTGCCGGCCGAAGAGGCGCTGCCACGCTATATCCGCGATAAAGTGGCAAAAACCACGGCCGAACGCGAAGCCGAGAAGGCCGCCGCTGCCGCTGTCTCCGACGCCGCCTCCCGATAAGCAACCTCATGACCTTGCCCAGCAGCTCCACACTCGCCACCGACGCCAGCACCCAGGATGCGGCATCCCTGGTGCATTTCGAGCCGCTGTCCGCACTCTGGCTGGACACCTTGCTCCCGATCGAGGAGCAGGCCTATGTCCACCCATGGACGCGCGGCAACTTCCAGGATGCCATGGTGGCCGGCTACCAGATACAGCTGCTGGTCGATGCCGATCACCAGTTGCTGGGCTACTTTGTCGCCATGCAGGCGCTGGACGAGGTGCATTTGCTCAATATCACCGTCAACCCGGCCTGCCAGCGCCAGGGCTGGGCGCGCGTGCTGCTCGACGCGCTGGCGCTTTGGTCGCGGCAGCAGAATGCCCAATGGATCTGGCTGGAAGTGCGCGAAAGCAATGCCCGCGCCCGCGAGGTCTATCTCAGGCACGGCTTTGCCGAAGTCGGTCTGCGCAAGAACTACTACCCCAACCCCAACGGCCCGCGCGAACATGCGGTGCTCATGAGTCTGAAACTATGGCCCTGAACCTGGACGCCCGCCAGCGGGCCATGCTGGAAGCCATGGGCATCACCGTCTGGTTGCCCGAACCCATGGAACCCGTGGCAGTGGCTGCAGTCACTGCAGTCGCCGCCGTACCGTTACCGGTCGCCGAGCCCCTGCCCGTCGCGGCACCGGCAATGCGCGTGGCGCCGCCGGCCCCCGTAAGTCCGCCCGTAAGCCCACCCGTGGCGCAGGCCGCCGCGCCCGTAGCCGAGGCAGCGCCGGCACCGGTTCAACCGCCCGCCCAGCCGACCAGACCCGCCAGTCCACCGCCCCAGAATCTGTCCGGCCACCGGGCACACGAACCGCGCCAGTTCGTGCAGCAACCCGCCGCAGGCCCGGCTGGCGAGCCTGGCCTGGGCTGGACCATCAGCCCGGCCCAGCTGGTCTACCCCCATGCGCCTCAGCATGTGCAAAGCGCCGAGCAAGGCGGCTGGCTGATACTGCTGGAGCCGGCAGCCAACCCGCCCCTGCTGAGCCCGGCGCAAAGGCCTGCGGCCGACTGCGCCCAGACGGCGCTGCAGGGCGATGCCGCCAGGCTGCTGGACAATATGCTGCGCGCTCTCGGACTGCAGGAAAAGCCGCGCGTCTTCAGCGCTGCACTGCACCGCGCGCCGCCCGATGCCGATCTCAGCCATGCCCAGGCACTGCAACCCGCGCTGGAAACACTGCTGCGCGAGCTGCGCCCCGATTGCGTGCTGGTTCTGGGCCTGGCCAGTGCACGCGCCGTGCTGGGCCGCCATGATGCGCTGGGCCGGCTGCGAGCCGAACCGCACCACATTGCGGGCGTGCCCACGGTGGTGACCTACGACCCCAACTATCTGCTGCGTGCGCCGCAGGCCAAGGCCGGAGCCTGGGCCGACCTGGTGCAGGCCGACGCCTTTACCAAGGGGCTGTGACAGGCGGGCGACAAGCCCCGCTTACCCACTCTCCCAACTATGACGCAGGCGACATGCTGCAGTGCAACGTAGCATAATCACTGGCTTCGAATTATTGAAAGACATCCGTGGAAACCTACCCTAGTTGGTAGCTTTCAGCTCCCGGTGAAGACTGTGGGGGTTGAAAGCGCCCTGATCCCTGCAGAACCTCAAGAACAACCGGGAGTGAGCTGATGCTCAACATCTTTACGCTGGCCAATGGTCGACTCGTTCAGGAAGAAATCGAGTCCCTGGCAGACCTCGAACGCTTTCGCCCCATCTGGGTCGACCTGGAGTCGCCCACCCTCGAAGAAAAGCGCTGGATCAAGCAGCACTACGAACTGTCCATCCCCGAAGACGCGATGGACGAGGACATCGAGGAGTCGGCGCGCTTCTACGAAGAAGACAACGGCGAGCTGCATATTCGCAGCGACTTTCTGATCGACGATGACGAAGACCCCCGCTCGGTGCGCGTGGCCTTCATCCTCAACCAGCACAATGCCGCGCTGCGCAGCCACGGCGTGCTGTTTTCGATTCACGACGAGGATGTGCCGGTCTTTCGCCTGCTGCGCATGCGCGCGCGTCGCGCACCGGGTCTGATCGACGCAGCCGAGGACGTGCTGCTCAAGCTGTTTGACGCGGACGCCGAATACTCGGCCGATACGCTGGAGCGCATCTACGACGACCTGGAAAAAGCCAGCAAGATGGTGCTGTCCGGCGATGTGACCGACGAAATGGCCAAGGAAGTGCTGGGCGCGATCGCCCGCCAGGAAGACTTGAACGGCCGCATCCGCCGCAACGTCATGGATACGCGCCGCGCCGTGAGCTTTCTGATGCGCTCCAAGATGCTCAACGCCGAGCAGTTCGAGGAAGCGCGCCAGATCCTGCGCGACATCGAGTCGCTGGACAGCCACACGGCCTTTCTGTTCGACAAGATCAACTTCCTGATGGATGCCACGGTCGGCTTCATCAACATCAACCAGAACAAGATCATCAAGATCTTCTCGGTGGCCAGCGTGGCCCTGCTTCCGCCCACGCTGATTGCCAGCGTCTACGGCATGAACTTCAAGTTCATGCCCGAGCTGGACTGGGAGTTCGGTTACGGCTATGTGGTGCTGCTGATGATTCTGAGCGCCGTCGGCCCCATGCTGTATTTCCGCAAGCGCGGCTGGCTGAAATAGACCCCCTGTGGCGCTATGCGCCTTCCCCCGAGGGGGACGACAGCTTTGCTGGGGCAGCCCTTTGCTGGGACAGCCCCTGCTCCGTGTCTGCTCAGATACGCGGCACCAGGTCCAAGGCATTACTGATCAAAAAAGGGAGCTGCTCACGCCTGATCAACGGTCATCTCAGACTCAAAAGATGCTGAAACCCATAAAAAAGGAGCGCCATGCGCTCCTTTTTTTGCATGTGCATCACGATGACTGCGCTTGAGCACCGCGCTCGCGCACCCAGAGCACGATGCCGCAGAGCATCACGATCACCTGCGTGCCGATCAGCGCTGAAAAGCCTGCGAAGAATCCAGCAGCCACGCCGCCGCGTGTCGACAGCGCACCTATCACCGCCCCCATGATGGCCGGCATGAAGCCCGCGACCAGACTGCCCGCACCGTTGACCACGCCATAGGCGCTGGCCACATGCTCGGGCCGCGCGCAATGCTGCACGGTGCTCGGAATGGCCGGGCTCATCAGTCCCCAGCAGAAGTTGGCGGCAATCAGGCAATAGGCCGCCGCATAGCGGTCTTCCATATGGATGGCCAGCCACACGGCGATCGCCACGCCGAGGCTGCCGAAGACAAAGATCAGCGGCACCTGGCGGCGCGCGATGCGGTCGATGATCATGCCGCCCACGAAGACCGCAGCCACGCTCGCGTATTGCGGCAGCGAAGCCAGCCAACCCATCTCGCGCATGGAAAAGCCGCGCGACTCCTTGAGATAGGCGGGCAGCCAGTTGCTGCTGCCCCAGAGATAGGACAGAAAGGCCGCCGTGAGAATGGTGATCAGCCACAGATAGCGCGTGTGCATGGCACCGCGCACGATCTGGCCGACCTGACCCACGGCCTCGCCCACCGACTGGGGTTTGGGCATGCCGGTCTCCACCTTGGGCATGCGCACAAAGGCCCAGACCAGCGGAACGCCGAGCAGCACGTTGATCAGGCCCAGCACATGGAACGAGGTCTCCCAGTTGTGGCCCACGACCAGGTAGCCGACGAAGGGATAGCCCACCGCCAGGCCCAGCCCGGTGCCCATATTGACCAGGGAGTTGGGCTTGCCGTTCTCGCGGCTCTCGAAATGCGCCTTGATGTAGCTGCCTGCCAGCGAGAACAGCGGTCCCTCGGACACGCCCAGCAGAATGCGCGATGCCAGCAGCAGCCCGTAGCTGTTCATGGCCGGCGACAGAAAGGTCACCACACCCCATAGCAGCAAGCCGGCAAACAGGCTGCGGCGCACGCCGAACAGCGCCGCGCAGAATGGAGTGAGCACAAAGGACGAAACACCGTAGCCGACCATGAAGGCCGTGGCCAGCAGGCCCTGGCGCGTTCGGTCGTCAGGGGTGAGGCCGATGTGCGACAGAAAGTCGTGATCGGTGATGAGGACCGAGATATTGATCCGGTCCACGTAGGAAATGGCGACGATCACGAACAGCGTGACCACGCCCCACCAGCGCAACGAGCGTGAGTCTTTCATGATAGGAGTCCGGCTAGCGTTGAGAGAGGAAAAAGCCGGGACCGGCACCCGCCGGCCCCGCCAGGGCGCACGTCCTGGCGGACGCGCGGTGGGGCAGCCGTGCTGCCGCCGAAACCCCGGGGCCGGCCCATGCCGGCCCGACGGGGCAGGATCAGAAGAAGTGGCGGATGCCCAGTTCCAGGCCGTTGGAGTTGCCGCCCGGCGTGGTGCCGGGAGCGCTCAGCCCCTGCACGCCGATGGACTTCGCCGCCGAGCCCTTGTTCTTCAGGAAGGCATAAGTGCCGTAGACCTGGGTGCGCTTGGAGAGGTTGTAGCCATAGCCCACGCTGATCTTGTTCCAGTCGGCATTGCTGCCGGACAGGTTGTAGTGGCCGAAGGAAGCACGGGCCTCGCCATTGCCTAGGGGAGCGGTCACGCCCAGCTGCACGGCCGTGATCTTGGTGCCGCCGCGCTTTTCCGAGGCCCACAGCAGCATGGGCTTGGCCACGCCGAAGTCGTAGGACAGGCCGACATTGTTCGCCGTCAGATTGGTGTCGCTGGTGTTGCCGTAGAGCCGGCCCGTGGCCAGCGCGCCGTTGAACGCCCCCTGACGGTAACCCAGGCGCAGGCCGCGATAGTCGCCCTCGCGCTTGTTGGGTGCGCCGCTGGGCTGCTCGCCGAATGCCAGCTGGGCCTGACCGTAGAAACCGCCCAGGTTCTGGGGCAGGAAATAGCTCACCGCATTGCTGATCTGTATGGGAGCCCCGCCGGTCGAGGGAACGCCCGGAATGCCCAGCATGGTGAAGGCACCAGTGCCGCCCACGCCGTTAGTCAGGAAGGGATCGAAGATCAGCGTGTTCAGAAAGGTCGCCGAATCGTCGCGCCCCAGGCGCACCTCGCCCCAGTTGCCCATCAGGCTGACGGTGGAGCGGCGGTTGAAGTTCAGGCCGCCGCCCGTGGCCTTGCCCGCGCCGCTGTCCACGTCCAGGCCGGCCTCG
>NZ_JBKFBC010000008.1:40726-58897 GCF_053345995.1 Comamonas sp. C24C
AGATCCTCGGTGCCGCGAAAGCCCAGACGGCTGATGTTGGCGCCGCCTGTGGAAATGCCGGTCTTGGAGGCTCCCGAGCCCCCCAGATGGGCCACGCCGACGTCGACGACGCCGAAAAGCTCGACCTTGGACTGCGCAAAAGCCGCGCCGGGCAAAGACGCCAGGCAGGCTAGCGCCACGCCGAGAGCCGGCGTATGGATGGATTTCATGGTTGGTCTCCTCTAGGGGTGGTGGGTTGTCTTCAGTTGCTAGCCCAGGGCCTCACTCGTCAATTCAGCATGGTCCAGCCAAGGGACGCCGAGGAAGGGCCCGGGCCGGCCGCGCAGCCCCGCACCGATGGTGTCGCCCCCCTCTCCCGCAAAGCGGATGTAGAGCGGGGGAAGGCGCGAAGCGACTCAGGAGGTGTCATATATCGAGGACCAGGCGCTCGCTCTTGCAGCCGGAGACGCAGACCATCATGACCTTGTTGGCGGCGCGCTCCTTGGGGCTGAGCACCGAGTCGCGGTGGTCGGGCACACCTTCCAGCACGCGGGTCTCGCAGGAGCCGCAGACGCCTTCGCAGCAGCTGTGGTCCACATCGACACCGGCGTCCAGCAGCGTGTCCAGCAAGGACTTGTCGGGCGTGATCTCGATGAAGCGGCCGCTGCGCTTGAGCTCCACCGTGTAGTTGCTGCGCGCATCGGACGATGCCTTGACTTCCACGGGCGTGAAGCGCTCGATATGGGCGTTGGCATGGCCGAGCTCGGCGCAGAACTTCTCGAAGGCGTCGAGCATGGGCGTCGGGCCGCAGGAATAGTGGTGCAGGCCCGCGTCGGGTGCGCGCTGCGCCAGCAATGCCCGCAGGTCGGGCGGGCCGCCCGCCTCTGCATCGAAGTGCAGATGCAGCGGCATGCCCAGGGCCTGCAGCTCGGCCAGAAAGGCCGCACTCTTGCGCTCGCGCGCAAAGTACAGCATCTCGAACGAATGCCCCAGGGCCTTGAGGCGGCGTGCCATGCACAGCATGGGCGTGATGCCGATGCCGCCGGCCACCAGCACCGAATGCGTCGCCGCCTCGTCGAGCGCGAAGTGGTTGCGCGGCTCGGAGATGGTGATGGGCATGCCCACGCGCAACGACTCGTGCACGCAGCGCGAGCCGCCGCGGCTGGCGCGGTCGCGCAGCACGCCGACCACGTAGCGGTGGCGCTCGCTGCTGTCGTTGGACAGGGAATAGCTGCGCACCAGCCCGTTGGGCAGGTGCAGGTCGATATGCGAGCCGGCCGTGAAGGCCGGGAACTCGCCGCCATCGACCGGGCGCAGTTCCACGCTGATGGTGTCCTGGGCCTCGAAGCGCAGCGTGTGCACAA
This sequence comes from Comamonas sp. C24C, assembly GCF_053345995.1. Classification (NCBI taxonomy): domain Bacteria; kingdom Pseudomonadati; phylum Pseudomonadota; class Betaproteobacteria; order Burkholderiales; family Comamonadaceae; genus Comamonas; species Comamonas sp. C24C. The sequence goes on from NZ_JBKFBC010000008.1 coordinate 42,070, forward strand.
AGGCCTGCAAGCTGTTGCTCATGATGCGATGCCTTCGTCGATCTGTTCCTGGGCCTGGCGACGCAGATGGCGGCGCAGGCGCACCAGGCCGATGTCATGCTGGTAGAGGTTCTCGCGCTCGTTGGCGTCGGCTTCCATCTGCTCCATCATGATGCGGTCCTGCTCCAGCACGGCCCAGTGGCGTGCCTCGAGGCGGTTGCGGTAGAGGAAGCGCCAGGTGTCGCGCATCCAGCCCTGCACCTTGCGCGCACGCCAGAAGAACACGGCACACAGGTCGGCGCTGATGGGCGTGACGCAGGCGACGATGGCAAAGTTGCCGCCGGGGCCGCCGGTCTTGGGATAGGGAATCTCCAGGCGCATCCACTGCGCGCCGGTTTCGCCGTATTCGGTCCAGTCGAAGTTCACGCCGCGCTGGCCGACCTTCTCGAACACAAAGCCGTGATCGGTGTCACGCACCTGGAAGCTGGCCTTGCTGTCGCCCTCGGCCATGGAGTGCGACTGCTTGTGCAGGAAGGTGCCGTGCATGGGATCCATGACGTTGTCCAGCGCATAGCGGTAGTCGCTGCGCCACTCGGCATAGCACAGGAAGTTCGAGTACTCGGGCGAGCTCAGTTCCTCGGGCAGGCTGAAATCGGGAGCCTCGTCCACATGCTTGTCGCTGTTGTAGAGGAAGATCGCGCCGTGCATCTCGCGCACATGGAAGGCCAGCGCAGCACGCGAGCCTTCGAGCTTGCAGCCGGGGCTGCCGGGCACCTTGGTCACCGTGCCGTCGCAGCGCACTTCCACGCCGTGGTAGGGGCAGGCCAGGCGGTCGCCCAGGATCACGCCCTGGGACAGCGGCGCGCCGCGATGCGGGCAATGGTCTTCCAGCGCATGGACCTGACCGGCAGCATCGCGCCACAGTGCGATCTTGCGGCCGAAGCGGCGCAGCGAGACGGGCTCGGTCTTGACGAAATCCGAAGGGCAGACCGCATACCAGAGGTTCTTCAGACCCGTATTGAGCAGACGGTCCACCGGATCGATGGTGATGGTTTGTACGTTCATGAGGTACTCCTGTCCTGTTCTGTCTCAATAGCCCAGACGGGCCATCAGTGCCTGAAAGCTGTCTTCCGTCCAGGGCTCGCCGTTCTCGCCGGCGGGGCCGCTGCGGTTGATGTAGGCCACCAGCTCGGGCAGCGTCTGCACGCCCTCGCCAAAGGCACGCTCAATGGAGTCGCCCAGCAGGTCTTCAAACAGGGTGGAGGCGCGCTCGCGCGCCTGATGCGGCTCGAGATATCGATCAGCGGCCATGGTTCTCTCCTTCGAAAACTGTCTTGAATCGTGGTTCTGCTTCATCGCCCTGAGCGCCGCCCCACACCGAGGGTGTCGCCCTCCTTGGGGGCGCCGTGCAACGGGAAGGCGCGAAGCGACTCAGGGGGTTGATCATTTAGTCGGCCCGGATATCCAGGTCCTTGATGAGCTTGCCGAAGCGGTTGTAGTCGGCAGCGTTGGTCTTTTCCAGACGTGCCGGCTCGCCGCCCGCAGGCAGGGCGCCGAAGGCCGCCATCTTGGCGACCACGTCCGGCATCCTCAGAATTTCATTGAGATGGGTGTTCAGCAGCTTGACGGTCTCGGGCTTCATGCCCTTGGGACCGAACAGGCCTTGCCAGGCCGACACTTCCACATCCTTGACGCCCTGCTCGGCCAGCGTGGGCACATTCGGTGCCAGCGGGCTGCGCTGTGCATCGGCCACGGCCAGCACATTGACCTTGCCGCCTGCGTAGGGCGCGATGGGGCCCCAGGTCATGAAGGTCGTGGGCACATGGCCGCCGATCAGGTCGTTGACTGCGGGCGCCACGCCCTTGTAGGGAATGTGGGACAGCTTGGTACCTGCGGCCTTATTGAACATCTCGCCCAGGATATGCATGGGCGAGCCGCTGCCGGGGCTGGCATAAGTCAGGCCGTCGCGCTTGCCCTGGCTCGCCAGGGTCTTGATGTCCTTGATGCCCGAGCCCTGGCTGGCGGCCACGAACATGGGCTGCACGCTGGTCTGCACGATGGGCGTGAAGCCGCCGAGCACGTCGTAGCTCGAACCCGCGTTGGTCTTGAGCACGAACTGGGCGATGGCAAAGGTATTGGGCGCCAGCAGCAAGGTGTAGCCGTCGGGTGCGGCCTTGGCCACATGCACGGTGCCGATGGTGCCGCTGGCACCGGGCCGGTTGTCCACCACCACGGGCTGGCCCAGTCGCTGGCCCAGCTTCTCGGCATACAGGCGCGCCATGGCATCGGTATCGCCGCCGGCCGGATAGGCCACGACGATGGTGATGGGCTTGCTCGGATAGGCTTGCGCCAGCGCGGAACCGGACATCTGGGCTGCAGCCAGCAATGCAGCAGCGATAACTACCTGGCGACGAATGTTTTTCATGAAATAGCCCGTGGGGTTGTGGAATCGTGGTGGGAGGGATACCGGCCAGCCGACGCTGCCAATGCCTCTTAATGCTTCTTGTCGGTCAGGAACTTGCCGTCGGCAGCGCCCACGCCCTTCTGACGCCGGGTGTTGCCGTCCAGGCCGCCGTCGATGGCCCACTCGGCGAACACCGTCGGGCCGGGCTCGAACTCGCGCGGCTGCCAGTCGGCCGTGAGCTGGTCCTCGTCGGCGTAGTACTCGACCAGGGCACCGGCCGGGTTCTTGAAGTACCAGAAATAGGCCGAGGACACGGGGTGGCGACCCGGGCCGAGCTGGGTGTCCCAGCCGCAGCGCGAGATATGCATGCCGCCGCCGAAGACTTCGTGGATGTCGCGCACGGTGAAGGCCACATGGTTCAGGCCGGCATGCTTATCGGGGCGCTGCAGCAAAAAGATGTCGTGGTGGCCGCCATCGGGCGCGGTGCGCAGAAAAGCGCCGCGCTCGGGGTAGCGGTCTGAGGCCGCGAAGCCGAAGTTCTCCACATAGAAGCGCTCGCAGGCCTGCACGTCCTTGACGAAGAACACCACATGGCCGACCTCGATGGGCTGGGCACGCTCATAGGCCGGGCTGGCCTGGTTGATGCGGCCCTTGCGGTCCCAGGTGTTGTACTCGGCGCTTTGCATCTGTACATCGCGCTTTTGCGTGAGCTGCAGGCGCACGGCCAGGCCGTTGGGGTCGGTGCAGCCGATGCGGCCATTGCCCTGAACGAAGCCTGGAAGCGCGCGGATGCGATCTGCATACAAAGTCAGGTCGGCTTCGCTTTCCACGCCCCAGACCACTTCGCGCAGCGTGGGGCCGGGCTCGATGGCGGGCGGCAGATCGGGGTGATTGGTGGCGGCCACGATCACGCGGCAGCCGTTCAGTGTCTCGAACACCAGCCGGTCGGCCTGCTCCTCGGCCAGGCTCAGGCCCCAGTCGAGGAAGAACTGGCGGCAGGCCGCCAGGTCGTCGGCGCCGTAGCTGATTTCGTCAATGCCCAGTACGCTCATGATGGTTCCTTAATTTGCCCAGGCCAAAGGCTGGTCGTTCAAACCCCAGTACAGGCTTTTCTGCTCCATGTACTGCTGTATTCCCAGCCGCCCCTTCTCGCGGCCCAGGCCGCTGTCGCGCCAGCCGCCGAAGGGCGTGGAGATGGAGAACTGCTTGTAGGTGTTGATCCACACAGTGCCGGCCTGCACCGCGCGGCCGATGCGCCAGGCGGCCTTGTAGTCGCGCGTCCAGATGCCGGCGGCCAGTGCGTAGACGCTGTCGTTGGCCTGCTCCAGCAGAGCCTCTTCGTCATCGAAGGGCATGGCAACGAGCACGGGGCCAAAGATCTCCTGCTGGCAGATCTGGTCGTTGTTGGTCACACCTTCAAGGATGGTCGGGCGGTAGTAGTAGCCGCGCTCGTACAGCGCGCCCTCGGGGCGGTGACCGCCGGTGCGCAGCTGACCGCCTTCGGACAGGCCCAGCTGCACATAGCTCTCGATGGATTCGCGGTGCTTGGCGGTGATCAGCGGGCCCATCTGGGTGCGCTCGTCTGCCGGATCGCCCACGCGCAAGGCGGCGGCCTTCGCTGTGAGGCGTTCCATGAAGTCGCCGTAGAGCTTGCGTGCCACGAACAGGCGCGAGCCGGCGATGCAGGACTCGCCCGAGGAGCTGAAGATGCCGTAGAGCACGCCGTTGACGGCGTGGTCGAGGTCGGCATCCTCCAGCACCATGGTGGCCGACTTGCCGCCCAGCTCCAGCGAGACGGGCATCATCTTGTCGGCCGCGATGCGGGCGATGTGCTTGCCGGTGGAAGTGCCGCCCGTGAAGGACACGCGCTTGACCAGCGGGTGCTTGGTGATGGCGTCGCCGATCACCGAGCCGCGGCCGGGCAGCACGCTGACGATGCCCTTGGGCACGCCGGCTTCTTCGCAGATCCTGGCCAGCTCCAGCGCCAGCAGCGGCGTGGCTTCGGCGGGCTTGACGACCACGGCATTGCCGGCGGCCAGCGCGGGAGCGAGCTTTTGCGCCTCGCTGGCGATGGGCGAATTCCACGGCGTGATGGCCGCGACCACGCCCATGGGCTCATAGACGCTCATGGTCATGAAGTCGCCACGCGAGGGCGTGATGGTCTCCTCCATGGTCTCGCAGGCCGCCGCGAAGAACTGGAAAGTGCCGGCGGCGCTGGCCACCAGGGCGCGCGTCTCGCTGATGGGCTTGCCGTTGTCCAGGCGCTGCAGCTGGGCCAGAGGCTCGGCGCGCTCGCGGATCAGCTGGGCCACGCGGTGCAGCACGGCGGCGCGCTCATGGGGCTTTTTCTGGGCCCAGCCGCTGGTGCGAAAGGCATGGTCGGCCTTCTCTATGGCCTCCTGCACATCGGCCAGGCTGGGGGCGCGCAGGCGGCCCACCACCTCGCCGGTCGCGGGGTAGAGCGTGGCGGACTCGTCGCCGCCGCCAAGACGCCATTCGCCGCCGATATTGATGGGGAGCAGTTCTAGGTTCGACATCGTGAAGCTCTTTCGTTCTTGCTGGTCGTGCTGGCTCATTGGCCCTTGGTGGTGGCCGGGATCTGGTCCAGCTTGTTCACCGGAGGGCCCGAGAACGTGGTCTTGAAGCTGCCGATGGCGCGCATGTCGATCTCGAGCAGGAAGGGGCCCTTCTTGCCCCAGGCGCCTTCCAGCACTGCAGGCAGCTCCTCTAGATCGCTGATGCGGGCATGAGGCAGCTTGATGGACGCGCACAGCTGGGCGTAGTCGGGGGTGTGCAGCTCCACATAGCAGCGGCGGCCGCCGTAGGACGCATCCTGGATGTTCTGGATCACGCCATAGCGCTGATCGTTCATCAGCACGATCATGGTGTCGCACTCCTCCTGCACCAGGGTGGCGAGCTCGCCCAGGTTCAGGATGAAGCCGCCGTCGCCGGCCAGGCCCAGGGTCTTGCGGCCCGAGCCGCTTTCGGCAGCGCCAATGGCCGCACCGATGGCCATGGGCATGCCCATGCCGATGCCGCCGCCCGTGGCGTGCACGCCCGCGTTGGACTCGAAGAAGCGCAGCTCGCGGTTGCCCCAGGTGCTGTTGGAGACTGTCACGTCACGCACCCAGTTGAAGTTGCGGCCCACGGCCTGCTGCAGCTGCTGCACCAGGGCGCTGTACGGGCCCAGGCCGTCGCGCATGGTGGCCACGACTTCGTCGTGCACCTGGCGCAGGTCGGCCAGCAGTTCGGGATCAGCCTTGTAACCGCGCGCTTCCAGGCGGTCGGCCAGACCGTTCAGAGCCAGGGCCGAGTCGCCGCAGACAAAGCCGTCATCCATATAGCAGCGGCCTTGCTGGGCGGCGTCCACATCGATGCGCAGCAGCGGGCGCGGCAGCTTGAGTTCGTACTTCAGGGTTTCGTTGCTGCGCAGGCGCGTGCCCACGGCCAGCATGGCGTCGCAGCGCTGGTAGAAGGCCTCGACGGGCTTCTGGATGTTGTAGGCGCCCAGCGAGGCGGGGTCGTCCTCGGGCACGATGCCGCGGCCCTGGCCGGTGCTCACGATGCCGAAGCCCAGGGCCTTCAGACGCTGCACCGCAGCGCCGGCATGGCGGGCGCCGCCGCCCAGCCAAAGCAGCGGGCGCCTGGCCTTGCCCAGTTGTTCGGCCAGCGCATCGAGCGCGGCCTCGCTGGGAGCCAGCACCGCCACCGGCAGGGGCGACAGATCGGCCGGCATGTCTATCAGCGCCTGCTGGATGTCGATCGGAATCTCCACACTGACCGGACCCGTGGGGGCGGTCATCGCGGTCTGCACCGCGGCCTTGAGCGTGGACAGGCAGGTCTCTGCGCTCAGCACGCGGAAGGCAGCCTTGGAGACGGACTTCAGCATGGTCAGTTGGTCCGGCGCCTCATGGATATAGGACAGCTTCTTGTCCAGATACTGGGTCTCTATCTGACCCGTGATGTGCAGCAGCGGCGTGCCGGCCGTGTAGGCTTCCACCAGGCTGCCGGCGATATTGCCCGAAGCCGGGCCGGTGCTGGTGATGCACACCCCCAGGCTGGAAGTGGAGCGCGCGCAGGCGTCGGCCATATTGCCCGCGCCGGCCTCGCCGCGTGCCATCACAAAGCGCACCTTGCCGCGAGCAAACATCGCGTCGAGGATGGGCATGTTGTGGATGGAGATCACCCCGAAGGCGGCCTTCACGTCGCAATGCTCGAGGAATTCGGCAACGACGGCGCCGACGGTGATTTGGTTTGCGGTGGATGTCATGTTCTGGTCTGAATTTCGTTAGTGGTCGAAGCCGGTGCGCCTCATGCACGGGATGCCAAGCAAGGGCCCAGGCGACCCCGCCAGTCCCCCATCCGCGAAGCGAGAGAGGGGGAAGCGGCGTAAGCCGCGCAGGGGGTGCTACGCATATCTCGAAAGGCCTCCGGAAACATCGATATGGCTGCCGGTCGTATATGAAGACAGGGGCGTGGCAAGGTAGAAGATGGCTCGCGCGGCTTCGGCGGGTGAGCCCAGGCGGCCCAGCGGAATGGACTTCTTGCGAGCCAGCTCGGCGCTCCACTGCTCCCAGCTCTGGCTGCGGTCCTCTCGGGCATCGAAGCGGCGGCGCCACTGGCCGGACTCGATCAGGCCTACCAGGATGCCGTTGACGCGCACGCCCTTGGGCGCGAACTCGGTGGCCATGGAGCGCACCAGGTTCTTGAGACCGGCGCGCGCCGCCGAGGTCGCGACCATGTGGGGCTCGGGCTGGGAGGCCAGCAGCGAGTTCACGCAGACAATCGCCGACTCCGTGCCGCGCTCGAGCTGGGGCAGAAAGGCGCGCGTGGGATGCAGCACCGAGAAGAACTTCAGGTGCAGCTCCTCGGTCCAGGCTTCGTCGCTGGTGTTCTCGAAGGTCGAGACACGGCCCTGTCCGGCGTTGTTGATAAGAATGGAAGCCGGGCCCAGCGCCGCTTCGCTGGCGCGCGCAAACTGCTGCACCTGCTCGGCATTGAGCACGTCGCAGGCCTGGGCGAACAGGCGCTCGCGGGCCTCGGGGTGGCGCTCGAGCAGTTGCTTGACGGCCTGCTCCAGACGCTCGGGGTTGCGGCCACACAGGGCCACGCGGGCTCCCTGGGCCAGCAGCAGCTCCACGGTGGCCAGGCCTATGCCCGAAGAGCCGCCGGTGACGACGGCCGTGGCGTCGAGTTTGAAATCATGCATGGCCGCCTCCTGCGCGCCTTGAAGTAATGGACAGAACCTGCGCGCTGGACTGCGGCCGGTAGTTGAGCAGCTCCGACAGTTCGTCGGCCGCCGCGCAGACGCGCGGCACCAGCTCCGTCTGGCGCTCGGGATCGATCTGGGCCGAGGCCAGGGTCACGCCAAGGGCCGCGATGACGCGGCCGCTGTGGTCGCGCACGGGCGCGGCGATGGTGGAGATCGAGCTTTCGTAGAAGCCGGCACCGGCCACATGGCCGCGCTCGCGATCGGACTGAACCAGATCGAAGAGCTCGATCACGGTCCTGGGCGTATTGGGCGAATGGCCTTCCAGATGCTCCTCGGGATAGAGGGCACGCAGCTCGGGCAGCGAAAGGTCGGCCAGCAGGATGCGACCCAGCAGCGTGGCATGGGCAGGCAGCCGCGTACCCACGCGCACCGAGCTGGTCAGCGGCGTCGGTGGCGTGACCTTGGCCACATAGACGATGGAGCGGCCGTCGCGCACCACGATGTTGCAGGGGAAGCGGATTTCCTCGCACAGCCGCGCGATCACGGGCTGGCCCAGCTCGGTCAGGTCCATGGAGGACAGGAACTCGAAGCCCAGACGCAGCACGGACAGGCCCAGCCGGTAGTCGTTGCCGCCCTCGGCGCGCTGCAGAAAGCCCATGCTCTCCAGCGTGTTGAGCATGCGGAACACCGTGGCGCGTGGCAGCTGCAGACGACGCGCCAGCTCGGGCGCGCCCAGCGCTGCGTTGTCGCGACCGAACTCCTGCAGCAGGCGCAGACCGCGCTCCAGCGCGGGCACCATGTACTTTTCGGAGCCGCCGTCGACGACGCTGTCGATCGCGTTCTCGGATGGGGAAGAACCTGACATCTCCAACTCCTCAATTCGTTGCCAGCGCCACCCCGCATCGGGGCTGGCGTGCCCCGTTGGGGCATGGCGCGAAGCGACTCAGGGGGCTCTTCATTTTTCAGTTCATGACGAAGCCGCCGTTGACGGGCAGCACCTGGCCAGTCACAAAGCGCGCACCGTCGGACAGCAGATAGGACACGGCACCCGAGACGTCCTCGGGCCCCTGCTCGCGCTGCAGCGCGCGCTGGTCGATGTAGAGGCGATGGCGATGCTCGGGCACGTACTCGGTGGCCTCGACCAGCACCAGGCCAGGAGCCACGGCATTGATGGTGATGGCATCCGCGCCCAGCTCGCGAGCCATGGAACGCGTCATGGCCATCACGGCTCCCTTGCTGGCCACATAGGCCATCAGGTTGGGAGCGCCCCACATGGCAGTGTCGGAAGCCAGATTGACGATGGCACCGCGACCGCTGTCCTTGAGAGCCGCGCGGCAGGCACGGGTCATCAGCCAGACGCCGCGCACATTGACGTTCATCACCTGGTCCCATTTGTCCAGGGCAATGTCGTCCATGCCCCTGCCGCCGGAGTCCGTCACGGCCGCGTTGTTGACCAGGCCATCCAGACCGCCGAGGGTCTGCACGGCCTGCTGTGCGCACTGTTCTATGGAAGCCGGGTTGCTGGCATCAAAGGCGACGCCGTGAGCCTCGAAGCCCATGGCGCGCAGCTTGGCAACGGCTTCGTTCAGCAGTTCAGCGCGCAGATCGGCCATCACAAGCTGCGCCCCCTGCTGGCACAGCGTCTGCGCAAAAGCAAAACCCAGACCGCGCGCAGCGCCGGTCACAAGGATCCGGCGCCCAGCGAGCTGACCGGTGGAAGGCATGGTGTTGAGGGTCATCTTAAACCTTGTTTGTTTCAAATATGAAATGACACTTTTTTCTTGAAACAAGCCTGCAGTTTAGTGAGCCTTCTTTTGAGTCAATACCCGGAGAAACCCGTAGTTCCCACCCCACAGCGACACACGGGCGTAAAAAAACCGCGACAAGCGCGGTTGAAAGGAAAACGGGGCAACAAAAGGTATCCGGCCTGCCGCTGTGTGCAGGCCGGGTCGAAGCTGATCAATATTGATAGCTTTTAGCGCCTGTCAATAAATGAATACAGGCTAATAACGACATGAAAATACCGTGCATCAAGCAATACAAGCTACAAAATCGCTAGCAAACCCTCTGACCCTTCGCAGGCGTCAGACGTAGAAAATCCAGCACCACGCGTTGCGCGTAGCGGCTTGCCACAGTGCGCACGAAATCCGAGAAGTCCACATGGGCGCTGTCGTCCGCCCGGTCCGAGATGGTGCGCATCGCAGCAAAAGGCATTTCGTAATCCAGGCAGGTCTGGGCCACGGCAGCACCCTCCATCTCCACCGCCAGCACGGCGTGGCCGGCGGCCTCCAGATCGGCCCTGAGCTGCGCGCTGGCCTGGCGCGAGCTGACAAACTGATCGCCGCTGGCAATCAGTCCCTGATGCACACGGGCCGAAGCATACGAAGCCACGATGCCCGAGCGCAGTGCCGAGTCGGCGGCCTGCACCAGTCGGTCGGTCGCCGCCTCGTCGCAGGCCAGGGTGCTGCGACCGTAGCCGGGCAACTGCCAGCGCGGAAAGATCGGCGAGGCATCCATGTCATGCTGCAGGAAAGTCCGCGCGATCACCACATCGCCCACATTCACATCCGCGCCGATCCCGCCCGCCACGCCGGTGAACAGAATGCCGCGCACGCCAAAGCGCTCGATCAGCGCGGCAGTGGTGGTGGCGGCGGCCACCTTGCCTATGCCCGACAGCGCACACACCACCTCATGCCCGTGCAGCCGGCCCAGCCAGAAGTCGCGCCCGGCATGGCGCAGGCATTGCATGTCCTGCATGGCGTCGACCAGGCCGTGTTGTTCTTCGGCAAGAGCGCTGAGAATGGCGAGCGTCATGGATGAGGGTACTCCGGAACATGGGCCAGGCGGCCCTGGTGAAAGCACGAAAGAAAGCACAAAAGCGGCACCAGGCCGCTTTTGGAGGATGCGCAAGAGGCGAGATTAGAGCACGAGGGCTTATTGCGCCTCGATGTCATGACTTTTGATGATGGGCGCCCAGAGCCCGGTTTCCTTGCGGATCAGCTCGCCGAAGGCCTCGCCCTTGACCACCCAGGGCGTCATGCCCTGTGCCTTGAGCTGATTGAGCGCAGCCGAGGTCTTCAGAATCTTGTCGATATCCTCGCCCAGCTGCTTGACCACCTCTGGCGGCGTGTTCTTCGGAGCCAGCACGCCATACCAGGAGGAAATGGCAATCCCCGGCACGCCGGCTTCGGCCAGGGTCGGCACATTGGGCAAGAAGCCCGAGCGCGCGCCGTCGGTCACGGCCAGCGCGCGCAGCTTGCCCGACTGCACATGGGGCAGCACGGTGGGCAGATTGGCCACGATCATGGGAATGGTGCCGCCCAGCACATCGGTCACGCCCTGGGTCGAGCCCTTGTAGGCCACATGCATGATGTCCGCGCCCGACTTGTCCTTGAACAGCTCGCCCGCCAGATGCAGGCTGGAGCCCACGCCGGGCGAAGCATAGCTGATGGAGTTGGGCTTGGCCTTGGACAGCGCAACCAGCTCCTGAACCGACTTGGCCGGCACCTGCGGATTGACCGCAATGACATTGGCCGTGCGCCCCATGGAAGCCACGGGCACGAAGTCGCCGAACACGCTGTAGGGCAGCTTGGGCATCAGCGTCGGGTTGATGGTCAGATTGCCCTGCGGCACGACCAGCAGCGTATGGCCGTCAGGCTTGGCGCGCTTGACCATGTCGATGCCGATATTGCCGCTGGCTCCGGGACGGTTATCGACGATGGCGGCCTGCTTGTAGTGCTCGGTCAGGCCGGTCGCCAGAATGCGCGCCAGGATGTCGACAGGACCGCCAGCGGGGAAAGGCGCGATGACGGTGAACTGCGCAGCGGAAAGCTGCTCGGTGGCGGTCGCTGCATGAGCGACGGGCAGGGCCAGGACGCTGGCCAGTGCCAGGCAGGATTTGAGAAATTCGGAGCGTTGCATGAGGGTTCCAGAGGGTGGAGATGTCAAGCCGGCCGAGGTTCGATGCGCGCCCTGTTTGATGACGCGCAAGGAAATATTCGCACAGGCGTGACACCATGCTGAAGTGGGGAGATCTGCTTGCAGGTTTCAGCAACAAGCAAGAGAGGTGCCAAGCCCATGGCGCGCATGACACCGCAGACCTGGCGCCGGATCAGATGGCCAGCGGCGCCACGTTGTTGAGCACCGAGCGCACAACGCTGTACACCGTCAGCGCCGATGTCTTGGGGTTGGCCGCCAGCGGCTTGCCGCGCATGGTCAGCTCCATGGCGCCGAAAGCACCCCGCGCCTCGACCTGGTGCACGTTCTCGTGGACGCCAGGATCGGCAAACAGACGCACCATGGTCTTGTCCAGCCCCAGTCCGGCCAGCGACAAGGTGGCCGCCACATTGGCATTCTTGGGATAGAGCTGTGCGGCCTCGCGCGCCGAGCCCTCGAAAATGCAGAAGGCCTCGGTCAGGCTGTCCAGATCACAGACCTGCTCGGCCGGAGTGCCACTCCAGGCCTTGGGCGGCTTGCGGCCCGTGTAAACCACCGTCTCCAGTCCGCCGACACGCGCCGCCGCCAGCGCATCTATGCCGCCGATGGCGCCCGACAACAGCTGGGCCTGCGTCTTGCCGGCCTCGGCCGCGGCCTGTACGCGCTCGGCCATGCCCGGGGCACTCAAGGCGCCTATGGATGCGATGACCGCCGGAATGCCGCGCGTCAGGGCCGGCAGCACATGCTCTTCAATGGCGGCATGACCCGCGCATTCCACCAGCAGATCCGGCACCGCATCGCCAGGCAAGGCCTGCAGCAGCTGCGCCTGTGGTGCCAGGCGGGCAGCCGTCTCGCGCACCGCTGGCGTGATCTCGGGAACCAGTATCCAACCCACCTGCAGCCGGGTATCTCCGCTCAAAAGCTCCAGCACACTGGAGCCAATCGCGCCGCAGCCAATCAAAGCAATATTTTTCATCTCTAGCTTCCTGAAAAATGCGCTGGCCCGGCGTGATCGGGGGTCAGCGCAAATGGTCCGGGTGCTGCTGGCGCAAATGAGCGGACAGGGCTTCTGCCGCCTCTTGCACCTTCTGCACCCAGAGCTGGGTTTTCTCGGGCACCAGCTCGGTAAACGGAATGGCCATGGCCAGTCCTGCAACCACCCGCCCATCTGCGGCGCGCACCGGCGCTGCAATACTGGAAACACCTGGCTCGTAAAAGCCCTCGCCCATGGCGTAGCCACGCTCACGGTCCTGGACCAGCAGGCCCAGCAGCTCGTCGATGTTGCGCGGCGTGCTCTCGGAGAACTGGGGCAATTCCTCGCCGCCAAACACCGAGCGCAGTTGCGCGGCATCCATGTCATGCAGCAGGGCTCGCCCCAGCACCGTCGCATGTGCAGGCAAGCGCGAGCCCACGCGCACAGCCCCCTGGAACGCTCCGGCCGGAGTGACGCGTGCCACATAGACCACGGAGGTGCCGTCACGCAATGCAAGATTGCTGGTCATGCCCAGCTCATCGCACAAGGCCTGCAGCGCAGGCTCGGCCAGTTGCGCCAGCGGCTGGGTGGACAGGTAGTCGTAGCCCAGACGCAGCACGGCCAGACCGAGTCGGTATTCGGTACCGCTGCGCTGCAGATACCCCGAGTTTTCAAGCGTGGTCAACATCCGAAACACCGTGGAACGCGGCAGCTCGAGGTTGCGCGCCAGCTCGGGCGCGCTCCAGACAGGTTGCTCCGGGCCAAAGCAGGCCAGCAGGCGCAGTCCTCGTTCGAGGGCCGGCACGGTGTAACGGTCTTGGTCGTTGGTTGAAATCTCTGGGGTTTCGCTCATGGCAATCAGCTGGTGTTGGGCAAATAGCTTTGGTTCAACAAAGATGCCAGCCTATGCGCAACCTCCACAGGTTGTTCCACGGGTGAAGCATGACCGGCAGCCGCAAGCGTACCGTAGTGCGCGCCCAGCAACTCGGACCAGGCTTTGCAAGCTGCAGGCGGAGTCACCACGTCGTGCTCGCCGACCCAGACCTGAACCGGCATGTCCAGCCTGCCCTGTGCCTGCGCCAGATCGCTGCCGCAGAGCAGCTCGACCGCCTGCGCATAGCCCTGCGACTGCATGCGCGCCGTATTCCAGCGCACCCATGCACGCACGGCTTCAGGGGCTTCGGAAGACACCAGACGCTGGTCGATGACGGCCGCCAGGCCGGCGACACCTTTCTCGGCCAGCGAAGCCAGACGTCCTTCGCGCACCTTGGCTTGCTGCTCGGCCTTGGCCGCTGCGCCGTAACCACCGGCCGGGCTGATGAGCACCAGTTGCTCGACCAGTCCGGGGGCCGCCGTGACTGCCAGTCTGGCAGCCATCAGGGCGCCCAGGGAATGACCGACCAGCAGACAGCGCCGCACGCCCAGCACCAGCAGTGACTGGGCCAGCGCCTGCGCATAGTCGGTATCGGCAGGCGCGGCTGGCGCCAGCGGCGTCGACACGCCATAGCCGGGTGCATCCCAAGCCAGAACGCGCGCCTTGTCACCCAGCTGCAGCGCCACATCCAGCCAGGAGGCAGCCCCGGAGCTGATGCCATGCAGCAGCACCACCGCAAAATCGGAGCTGGCATCGCCCGCCTCGCGCCAGGCGACCTGAGCGTTCTGCGGGAGCTTTACCAGCCGCTCGGGAAATCCGGTCTGCAGCAGCTGCAGCTTCGGCGACAGCAAATCCTCGTGCATGACGAAGCTCAGCGCTTGATCTTGGCCAGAGGATGCTCGGGCGGATAGGTCGGCGTGACGGGCTTCTTGGCGCCCAGCATCACGCACATCAGCGCATCTTCGTCACCGACGTTGATCTCTTCGCGGTAGACGCCGGGCGGCACCGAAACCACATCGCGATCGGTCAGGATGGTCTCGAAACGCTCGCCGTCCTTTTCCAGCACCAGCTTGAGCTTGCCGCGCATCACGAAGAACACCTCTTCGACATCGGTGTGCAGATGCGAAGGGCCTTCATGGCCGGCAGGAATCACCATGGTGGAGAAGGTGAAGTTCTCCGACGGAATGGTGTTGCTGTCGGAGGCCACACCCGTGCCACCGGTGCCGATGTAGCGCATCTGGCCGCGACGGTACTTGGGGTCGAAATCGGCCTGGAACTTCAGGGCATCGAAGTCGTACTTGCGCGTGGCAAAACGCGCAATGCGTGTGTTCATCCAGTCTTCAAAGCTGGAGCCCTCGGGGCGATCCCAAGTGCGGGCATTGTTGTCCTGTGCGATATCGCTCATATGTCTCTCCTGAAACCGTTGGTGAACACAAAAAGCGATCTGCTTTTTGTTTTACTAATAAAACCAGGTTCATTTGGCGAAACAATTATAAGAAGACTTGCTTGATCGCAACAAGCACATTTCTTTGCCAGCGAGGTCTTGTCGCCTTTTCACCGAGGCAAATGCCTGATTTCAGACGCAAAAAAAGGAGCGCCAAGCGCTCCTGTGAACTCGCCTTGAAGGACAAGATGAAAACTCTCAGGCGTCGCGCAGCTCCCTGCGCAGGATCTTGCCCACCGGGGTCTTGGGCAGATCGCTGCGAAAGACGATGTGGCGCGGACGCTTGTAGCCGGTCAGATTGGCATGGCAGTAGTCGCGGATGACCTGCTCGGTCAGTGCCGGATCCTTTTTGACGACGATGAGCTTGATGGCCTCGCCGGACTTCTCGTCGGGCACACCGACCACCGCGCACTCGAGCACGCCAGGGCAGTTGGAGACCACGTCCTCCACCTCGTTGGGATAGACGTTGAAGCCGCTGACGATGACCATGTCCTTTTTGCGATCCACGATCTTCACAAAGCCACGCTCGTCCATGGTGCCGATGTCACCGGTCAGGAAGTAGCCATCGGCCGTCATGACCTTGGCGGTTTCGTCGGGGCGCTGCCAGTAGCCGGCCATGACCTGCGGGCCCAGCACGGCGACTTCGCCGGGCTGGCCGAGTTCGTTCACATCCCGGCCATCGCTGTCGACCAACTTCACATAGGTGCTGGGCAGGGGCACGCCTATGGTGCCCGAGTAAGCCGTGGCCGTGACCGGGTTGCAGGTCACCGAGGGGCTGGTTTCCGAGAGGCCATAGCCCTCGCAGATGGGGCAGCCGGTCTTCTTGAGCCACAGCTCGGCCACGGCGCTCTGCACGGCCATGCCGCCGCCCACCGAGACCTTGAGATGGCTCCAGTCCACGGTATCGAAGTCGGGGTGGTTAGCCAGCCCGTTGAACAAGGTGTTCACGGCCGGAAAGCTGTGGAAACGGTGCCTGGACAGCTCCTTGAGCGTAGCCTTGAGATCGCGCGGATTGGGGATCAGCACGGTCTTGCCGCCGGTACGCATGGCCAGCATCATGTTCACCGTGAACGCGAAGATGTGATAGAGCGGCAGCGCGCAGATGCTGGTGGGCTGCTCGCCTGCCGGCACCTTCTTCATGGCGGGCTCGTTCCAGGCTTCGGACTGCAGCACGTTGGCAATGATGTTCCTGTGCAGCAGCACGGCACCCTTGCTCACGCCCGTGGTGCCGCCCGTGTATTGCAGCAGCGCCATGTCGTCGGCCTTGAGCACCGGCACCTTCAGGCTGGCGCCACGCCCCTTGGCCAGCGCGTCCTTGAAGCGCACGGCACCGGGCAGGCTGAAGGCCGGCACCAGCTTCTTGACGGAGCGCACCACGTAATTGACCAGCATGCCTTTCAAAAGGCCCAGCTCGTCGCCCATGGCGCAGAGTACGATGTGCTGCACGGCGCTGCCATGCATGCCGTCCTGCAGCGTCTTGGCGAAGTTCTCGATGATGACGATGGCCTTGGCGCCCGAGTCCTTGAGCTGATGCTCGAGCTCGCGTGCCGTGTAGAGCGGGTTGACGTTGACCAGCACATAGCCGGCACGCAGCACCCCGGCCACCGCCACCGGGTACTGAGGAATATTGGGCATCATCAGCGCCACGCGGTCGCCGCGCTGCAGCCCCAGGCTTTGGAGATAGGCGGCAAAGACCTTGCTCTGGGCATCGACCTGGGCGAAGGTCAGCTCCTTGCCCATGAAGGAATAGGCCACCTTGTCGGCATGCTTGGCAAATGCCTCCTCCATCAGGGCCACCAGCGATGGATACTGGGACGCGTCAATGTCCGCAGGAACTCCCTCTGGATATGCATTCAGCCAAGGACGGTCACTCATTCTTCTGTCTCCGTGTCTTATCGTCTGATCCGGCCATTGTGATAAAAAGCACGGTCGTTCGATACTGTAGTAACCCTAGGAAACAGGCGGGATCACCTTGGTAACAGAAGTCAAAACCCATGAAAAAAGGA
>NZ_JBKFBC010000008.1:59066-236855 GCF_053345995.1 Comamonas sp. C24C
CCGGCGGCGTACTTCTTGGCCATTTGCTCCAGGCTGTAGCCCTTGATCTTGCCGCCCTGGCCTTCGCAGCCGAACTCGATGTAGCGGGCCTTGCAGACTTGCTTGGCCGCTTCGCGGGCAGGCTTGAGCCATTCGCGGGCGTCGAACTTGTCGGGGTTCTCGGCCAGGAACTTGCGCACCGCGCCGGTCATCGCCAGACGGATGTCGGTGTCGATATTGATCTTGCGCACGCCGTACTTGATGGCTTCCTGGATTTCTTCCACGGGCACGCCGTAGGTTTCCTTCATCTTGCCGCCGTACTGGTTGATGATGGCCAGCAGTTCCTGAGGCACGGAGGAGGAGCCATGCATCACCAGGTGGGTGTTGGGGATGCGGGCGTGGATTTCCTTGACGCGGGAGATGGCCAGGATGTCGCCTGTGGGCTTGCGGCTGAACTTGTAGGCGCCGTGGCTGGTGCCGATGGCGATCGCCAGTGCGTCCAGCTGGGTGGCCTTGACGAACACGGCAGCTTCTTCGGGGTCGGTCAGCATCTGGCTGTGGTCCAGCTTGCCTTCGGCGCCGATGCCGTCTTCCTCGCCGGCTTCGCCGGTTTCCAGGTTGCCCAGGCAGCCCAGCTCGCCTTCCACGGTAGCGCCGATCTGGTGGGCCATGGCCACCACCTTCTGGGTCACGTCCACGTTGTAGTCGAAGGACGAAGGCGTCTTGCCGTCGCTCATCAGCGAGCCGTCCATCATCACCGAGCCGAAGCCCAGGTTCAGCGCGCCCTGGCAGACTTCAGGCGTGGTGCCGTGGTCCTGGTGCATCACCAGGGGGATGTGGGGATACATCTCGGCAGCCGCCTGGATCAGGTGCTTGATGAAGGGCTCACCGGCGTACTTGCGGGCGCCAGCGCTGGCCTGCAGGATCACGGGCGCGCCGACTTCGTCAGCCGCCGACATCACGGCCTGGACCTGTTCCAGGTTGTTCACGTTGAAGGCGGGGATGCCATAGCCGTTTTCAGCAGCATGGTCCAGCATTTCGCGCATCGAGATCAAAGGCATGGTGGGTTCCGTTCAAAGTTTTGAGAGGCAACGCCCCCGGCGATGAATCACTGCAGTGCGCCGCACGACAGCTGTGGCCCGGGGAAAGACCAGCGGCCACGCTTCGGTAACCGCTTAGTAACCGGGTATTTTAACCGGCTAGCGGTATTTCCATGCGATAGCAGGTGGTGAAGCCTTGTGGTGCCTCGGCCACCGTGAAGCTGCCGCCATGGGCCTGCATGACGCGGCTGACGATTTCATGGCCCAGGTGCAGACTGTCCGCGGGCGGCACATGGGCCGGCGCCGCATCGCGCCGGCCATCGTCGCAGACCTGTACCCAGGCCAGCGCCCGGGTCGAATCGAGGCCGGCCTGCACCTCGATCTGCGTGCCCTCAGGCGTATGGCGCACGGCATTCTCGACCAGATTGCGCAGCGCCGAATCGAGCAGCAGCGCATTGCCACGCACAGGCAGCTCCTGCGGGGCGTCCACGGAAATCATGTCCTCGCGCTGCCAGGCATGCTGAGCCTGCGCCGCCGCCACATTGCGCGCCACATCGGCCCAGTTCACGGTCTGCAAAGGCGCATCCAGCATGCCGCGCCCGGCCCTGGCCAGGGTCAGCAACTGATCGAGCACATGGCCGGCATGCAGGGCATCCCGGCCTATGCGCTGCAGCGCGGCCTGCAGGGTTGCGCTGTCGGCCTGCGCCGGCGACTTCAGCGCCTGGGCCTGGAGCGCGATGGAGGCCAGCGGCGTGCGCAGCTCATGGGCCACTTCGTTGGCCAGATTGCGCTCGCGCTCCAGCGCCTCCTGCTGGCGGTCGAGCAAGGTGTTGATGGAGCTGACCATGGGCGCGAGCTCGCGCGGCACATGGGCGTCGGAGAGCCGCTGATCGCGGCTCAGATCCAGCGCTTCCACGCGCTGCGTGAGCTGATTGAGCGGGCGCATGCCGCGGCGCATGGCCACGCCCAGCGCAATCACGATCACGGGCAGCAGCCAGAAGCCCGGCTCTATCATCTGCATGGCGATGTCGTCTGCCAGACTGTCGCGTTCGGCCAGGTCAATCATCACCGTGACCTTGGCTGTCCTGTCATGGCTCCACTGCGTGTAGCTGCGCCAGGCCTGGCGTTCATGCACCCCAATCGTGGCAAAGCCCTGTTCGATGTCGAAGTCCGGCAAGGGTGCCTGACCGGTGCGCGAGATCAGCAGACCTTGCGCATTCCAGAGCACCACGCTCAGCGACTCCTGATAGTCGTGGGCGTGCAGGCCTGCAGGCGGCTGGACCGCCGTGGTCTCCCCGGCCGGCACATCGTCCTGCACATGCCAGTTCAAGGTCAGCGCGGCCACTCCGGCCAGATGCCCGTCGGTCAGCTCGTCGGCCTCATGGACTCCGGTCTGATAGCCCCAGATGACGAAGCTGCACCAGACCAGCACCAGCCCCCCCAGCATCCAGGCCAGCAAATTCAGCTGCAGCGAGCTGCGGCGCTTGCCGGTCGGTGCAATGGTCTTCATTCCTGCTCCTGCGGCATGAAGTAGCCCACGCCCCGCATGGTCACAATGATCTTCTGGCCCAGCTTCTTGCGCAGATGGTGGACATAGACCTCCACGGCATTGCTCTCCACCGTATCGCCCCAGCTGTAGAGGTGCTCTTCGATCTGCGGGCGCGACAGGACGCGCCCGCGTGCCAGCAGCAAGGCCCAGAGCACGGCGAACTCGCGCGGTGAAACCTCCACCTTCTGCCCTGACTGCCTGATGGTTCGCGCTGCCGGGTCCACCTCCAGATCCGCATGGCGGATCACCGGCGAGGCCTGACCGGCGGCGCGGCGCATCATGGCGCGCAAACGGGCCTCCAGCTCGTCCATGTCGAAGGGCTTGACCAGGTAGTCATCGGCACCCAGATTGAGCCCCGCCACCCTATCCTGTACCTGATCGCGTGCCGTGAGAATCAGCACCGGTGTGGCCGGATCGGGCAGCTGCGGCACACCGGGCCGGCTGCTCTGCAGGCGCAGGCGACGCACCACCTCGCTGCCATCGCCATCGGACAGCCCCAGGTCCAGCAGCACGGCATCGAAGCGCTCGGTGCTCAGGGCATGCCAGGCCTCGGCCACGCTGGCGCACACATCCACCGCATAGCTGCGCTGCATGAGATTGGCTCGCAGCCCTGCTGCAATGCCTTCGTTGTCTTCGACCACCAGAATTCGCATGACCGCATTGTGCGGGCCAATGCCGAATCCGCTCAACTGGCCGGTCAACGCCGGAGCCCGCTTCCCCTGCTCCCGCATGGACTTGACATCCGCAAGCCGGGATTTCGCCTTAACATCGGCCACCTTTCATTGCCGCAATCCGCCGCAGCGCCTTCATGTTCTTCTTCGATCCGTTTCTGTTTGCGCTGTTCAATGCCGATGCCCAGACGCACTGGTTCAGCATCCAGCTGGCACGTTTGCTCTCGGCCTGGTTGCCCAATCTGAGCGGCGTTCTGGTCCTGCTGGCCCTGGTGTTCGGCTCACCGGCAACACGCCGCACCATGCTGATGCTGCTGCTGTCCATGGCCACGGCCTGGCTGATCGCCAGACTCATACGCTGGGGCTTTCCGGCGCCGCGCCCGTTCCAGCTCAATCTGGGCACGCTATGGATTCAGCATGGCGGACGTGCGGGCTTTCCCAGCCTGCATGCCAGCGGTGCCTTTGCCCTGGCCATGGCCATCAGCCTGGGTACGACCCGCCATCGCAAGCCGCTGGTCTGGCTGGCCTGGCTGGCCGCCATCGGCATTGCCTGGAGCCGCGTCCATCTGGGCGTGCACTTTGCCTCCGACCTGCTGGCCGGCGCGCTGGTCGGCATCAGCGGCGCCCTCATCGTCTGGAATATCGCCTCGCGGCTGCGCCGCCGCCGCCATCTGCGCGTCGTGCCGCATCTCAAACGCCTGCGCAGCGCATGGACGGCCCAGGGCTGAGCAAGACCTTAAGCGCTTGTTAAGAAGCGCTTTCTATCGTGGCGGCCATGAAGTCGTCCGCCCCCTCGCTCCCTCTCCCTTTTCTTCGCCAAGCCTCCGCTCCGGCCCTGCTGAGCTGGACCGTCGTCGCCCTGGCCTGCGTACTGGCCTGGGACATGAGCGGCCTGGACATGGCCATGGCGCACTGGTTCGGCAACAGCCAGGGCTTTGCGCTGCAAAACGACTGGTTCATGGTCAATATTGCCCATGAGGGCGCGCGCAAGCTGGCCTGGATCATCGTGATGGGGCTGAGCCTGATGATCTGGTGGCCCGCCGGCTGGATGCGCCAGCTTCCCTATGCACGGCGCATACAGCTGGTCGTCGGTGCACTGCTGTCGCTGGTCATCATGGCCGTCATGAAGCGCATCAGCGCCACCAGCTGTCCCTGGGACATCGCCGACTTCGGCGGCGTGGGCCACTATGTCTCGCACTGGGCCTGGGGTGTCACGGATGGCGGCAGCGGCCACTGCTTTCCGGCCGGCCACGCCTCGGCGGGCTTTGCCTTCATCAGCGGCTACTTTGCGCTGCGCCACGATCTGCCGCGCGCAGCACGCCTGTGGCTGGCCGCAGCTCTGGTAGCCGGTTTTGCCCTGGGCCTGGCGCAACAGATGCGCGGCGCCCACTTCATGAGCCACACCCTGTGGACAGCCTGGCTGTGCTGGGCGGCCAGCGGTTTGTGCGATCTGTTCACCACCCGTCGCCTGACGCACCAGCCGCCTGCGGATGCGGCCCTGTCGCCTGACGAGCTGCTTGCCTCGGACTAGGCGCTGCGCACACGCAAAGGTCATTCATGCTGCTCTTCGATGCCCCTGTTTTTCAATTTCTGAATGCCAACACCCAGAGTCCGCTGTGGTGGATTCAGGCCTCGCGCTTTGCCTCCACCTGGCTGCCCGGACTCTGTGCTCTGCCCGTGATCGCCGCGATGCTGGCGCTTGGCAAAGGCTGGCGGCGCAGCCTGCAGCTGGCCCTGCTGTCCATGGCCTGTGCCTGGGTGGCCTGCCGTCTGATTCGCTGGGGCCTGCCCATGCCCAGGCCGGCGCAGCTGAGCATCGGCATGCAGTGGATAGCGCATGGGGCCAGCGCCAGCTTTCCCAGCATGCACGCCGCCGGCGCCTTTGCCCTGGCGCAGGGCATCAATCTGGGCGTGGGCAGACACCAGCGCTGGCTGGTTGTTGTCGCATGGCTTCTCGCCACCAGCGTGGCACTCAGCCGCGTGGTGCTGGGCGTGCATTTCCCTTCGGACGTTCTGGCCGGCATGCTGGTCGGTACCGCCAGCGCCTTGCTGGTCTGGCGCAGCGCTCTGCAGATCCGGCAAGCCCGGCGCCGCAAGCAGCTCAAGCGCCGCCTGCAACCCCAGATCGCCTGAAGCACGCTACAAAAACAAAAGCTGCCAGCGCTTTATTCATAAGCGCTGGCAGCTTTTCTGATGAGGCATGCTTCAAGTCAGAGGCATCAAGCAAGAGCCGCCTCGCAGCGAAGATGCCGTCCCCCTCGGGGGGAAGCGGCATGGCCGCTCAGGGGGCTCACTCCACCCTGCAGATCTTGAGCATATTGGTACCACCGGGCTGGCCCATGGGCTCGCCGCAGGTGATGGCGTAGACATCGCCGGACTGCACGATGCCGCGGGCCAGCAAGTGACCCTTGGCCTGGTCCAGTGCCATGTCGCGCTCGGCGCTGGTGTCCATCAGCAGAGGACGCACGTTGCGGTACAGCGCCATCTTGCGCTGCGTGGCCAGCTTGGGCGTCAGCGCGTAGATGGGGATGTGGATGCGATGACGGCTCATCCACAGCGCGGTCGAGCCGGAGTCCGTCAGCGCCACGATGGCCTTGGCACCCAGGTGATGCGCGGTGAACAGCGCGCCGATGGCGATGGCCTGGTCGGTACGCTTGAACTGGCTGTTGCTGAAGTCGGCGTCCTTGACGCGATCTTCGGCCGCTTCCGCAGCGGCGCAGATGGCAGCCATTTCACGCACGGTTTCCAGCGGGTACTTGCCGGCAGCGGTTTCGGCGCTCAGCATCACGGCATCGGTGCCGTCCAGCACGGCATTGGCCACGTCGCTGACTTCGGCGCGGGTGGGCACGGGGTTGGTGATCATGGACTCCATCATCTGGGTCGCGGTGATCACCACCTTGTCCATGTCGCGCGCCATGCGGATCATCTTCTTTTGCAGCGCGGGCACGGCGGCATTGCCCACTTCCACGGCCAGGTCGCCACGGGCGACCATGATGCCGTCGGAGACCTTGAGAATCTCTTCCAGACGCGGAATGGCTTCGGCACGCTCGATCTTGGCGATCAGGCCGGGCTTGTGGCCGTACTGGGCAGCGGCCACATTGCACAGCTGGCGTGCCATTTCCATGTCGGTGGCGTTCTTGGGGAAGCTCACGGCCACGTAGTCGGCCTGGAAGGACATCGCGGTCTTGATGTCTTCCATGTCCTTGGCGGTCAGTGCGGGAGCCGTCAGGCCACCGCCTTGCTTGTTGATGCCCTTGTTGTTGGACAGCTCGCCACCCAGCTTGACGATGGTGTGGACCTCTTCACCGCGCACGGCATCCACGGTCAGCACGATCAAGCCGTCGTTGAGCAGCAGCACGTCGCCGGCCTTCACATCACGGGGCAGCTCCTTGTAATCGAGGCCCACGCCGTTGATGTCGCCCAGTTCGGTGCGCGATGCATCCAGCACGAAACGCTCGCCGGGCTCGAGCATGACCTTGCCCTCGGCAAACTTGCCGACGCGGATCTTGGGACCCTGCAGGTCGGCCATGATGGCCACTTCGCGGCCCGCGCGCTGGGCGGCCTCGCGCACCATGGTGGCACGGTCGATATGGTCCTGCGCCTTGCCATGGCTGAAGTTCAGGCGCACGACGTTCACGCCTTCGCGCACCATTTGTTCAAGCAGTTGCGGATCGCTGGAAGCGGGGCCCAGTGTGGCGACGATCTTGGTAGCACGACTCACTTGCATGAAATGTCTCTCTCGCGATGGAATGTAATCGGGTTTCAATTCTGGCACGAATGCGGTTACATGACTGCATCTTGCACAGCGCTGCAGCAACAGGCGAGCAAGCCTCAGAACAGAAAAAACAGTAGCTGCTTGCGCCTATCCGTTCTAGAAATCGGCGTAAATAATGCATGAAATGTCTATATTTCAATCGCTTGCAGCTACTGATTCGGAAGCATAAGAGTGAAACTTGCGCCGGAACCGACAGGCCTTGTGCAGCGCATCAATGAGCGCGTCGAAACAGTTTTGCCCGGCAGGTTCAAATGTGCTGGCGTGCCGGCCTCAGATCAGGCCGTGCGAGAGCAGATAGGTCACCACATGCGTGAGCATGGCGGCCTCAAGCCCGTAGCGCCAGAACATGATGCCGGCCAGCAGCCCATAGACGCTTTCGCACATCAGCAGCTGCAGCACGACAGGCGCCGACAGATCGCCGACCACGCCCCAGTTCAGAAACACCGGAATGCAGCCCGACAGCAGGGCGGCCAGCGCGATGGCCGACCAGCCCAGCCGCCAGTCCGGGCGCTGCCTGGAGCTGCCGAAAAGCGTCCACAGCAGCCACATCACGCCCGTCAGCATGCCCAGCCTCAGCAGCAGCTCTTCGGTGATCGCACCATAGAGCAGCTTGGGCCATAGCGGCAGGCCGTAGACCGGGTCCACAAAAGGCATGCTTTCGGGCCAGACCACGGCCAGCGTCACCAGCCAGGCCGCGCCGATCACGCCGCCTGCCACGCCGGGCAGGCTCAGCACACGAATGCCGCGCCAGGGCACGCGCCCCTCGGCCAGGGCATGAATCAAGGGCGCACTCAGGCCCAGCTTCGGGCCCAGCCGGACCCCGAGGCCCACGCTCAGCGCCAGCAAGGCGCTCAGCCCCGCCGTCACCGCCCAGCTGCCCGCGATCTCCAGACCGTCTCCGGTCAGAAAGCCCAGCCAGGCCGGCGGCACCGTCCAGGCCAGTGCCACCACTCCGGGCAGACCCAGCAGCCACAGCAGCAAGCCCATGCGCGCGGCAGGCAGAGGCCTGACTGCAGCGCCATGGGACAGGTGGTTGAAGGTCTGCGGCATGCTGAACTCTGGCGCCCGTCGCTCAATCACGCATCAGAGCTTCGATCTCGTCGGGCTTGACGGGCACGCCGCGGGTGATGAGCTCGCAGCCGGTCTCGGTGACGATGGCATCGTCCTCGATGCGGATACCGATGTTGTGGAACTTCTCGGGCACGCCGGGTGCCGGTCGCACATAGATGCCCGGCTCTATCGTCGTGACCATGCCGGGGCGCAGGATGCGGCTGGGGCGATTGGCAATGGTTTCGCCCGAGATCGGGTCCTTGCGCTCGCTGACCACGCCCAGCTCGCTGGGCTCCACATAGCTGCCGCAGTCATGCACATCCATGCCCAGCCAGTGGCCGGTGCGGTGCATGTAGAACTGGAAGTAGGCGCGCGACTCGATCACATCCTCGGCCGTGCCGTACTTGGTACGGTCCAGCAGTCCGAGGTCCAGCATGCCCTGGGCCAGCACGGCCACGGTGGCGTCATGCGGGTCGTTGAAACGCTTGCCGGCCCTGGTGACGGCGACCGCAGCTTCCTGGCTGGCCAGCACCAGCTCGTACAGCGCGCGCTGCGCCCCGCTGAACTTGCCGTCGGCCGGGAAGGTGCGCGTGATGTCGCTGGCATAGCCATCCAGCTCGCAGCCTGCATCGATGAGCACCAGTTCGCCCGCGCGTACCGGAGCCTTGTCGGCCTGATAGTGCAGCACGCAGGCATTGACGCCAGCTGCCACGATGGAGCCGTAGGCCACGTACTGCGAGCCATGCTGGCGGAACTCGTGCAGCAACTCGGCGTCCAGATGGTATTCACGCACCTCCTCGCCATTGCGCAGCATGCGTGCCGAGCGCTGCATGGCGCGCACATGGGCCTGGGCACTGATCTGCGCGGCACGGCGCATGATGTCCTGCTCGTGCGCGTCCTTGACCAGACGCATCTCGTCCAGCAGCGCACAGGCATCGCCCTGCTGCGTGGGGCAGATCACGCCAAAGCGCGAGCGGGCGCGCACCTGACCCAGCCAGCCTTCGACCTGTTCGGCCAGGCCCTTGTGCGTGGCGAAGGGGAACCAGACACGCTCGCGGTTTTCCAGCAGGCGCGGCAGGCGGGAATCGATCTCGTCGCTGGAGAAGGCCTGAGCCACGCCCAGCTTGGCCTTGGCCGCCTCGGGGCCCAGGCGATAGCCGGTCCAGACCTCGCGCTCCAGATCCTTGGGCTGGCAGAACAGCACACTCTTGCCATCGCTGGTCAGCACCAGGCAGGCATTGGGCTCGGAAAAGCCCGTGAGGTAGTAGAAGTAGCTGTCGTGGCGATACAGATACTCGGTATCGCGGTTGCGATGCAGCTCGGGAGCCGTGGGAATGATGGCGACACCGCCGTCGCCCAACTGGGCGGCCAAGCGTGCGCGGCGTTGGGCATATACAGAAGTCATGGGCATATCGTAATGCTGGCCGGACATCTGTACATCAGCTTACATCTGCAGATGTCAGCTATTTCGACACAGCCCTGTCTCCGCGCCGCCCAAAAGCGGGCTCGTCAGCAGCGCCGTCGCATCGTCGGGCACCAGGGCCTCGGGCTGGCTCGCGCGCCAACCCGACCAGAGCAGGCTTGCGCCCGACAGGATAAGCAGGCCGCAGACCAGCCATTCCACCAGTCTTCTGGGCCAGGCAGGCGGATGTCTGGCACTCCACCAGGTCACGCCCGTGACGACAGGAAAAGCCAGCGCCGTCCAGCCCATGACGGCCCAGTTCAACTGGCCCTCCACCGCCACCATGGCAGCGCGCAGCAAGGAGCAGGAGACAAACATGGCAAACAGGCAGTGGCGCACCAGCAGGCGATCCAGCGGCTGGCGGTAGAGGTGATAGACCATGGGCGGGCCGGGCGTGGCAAACAAACCACCGAGCAGGCCCGACGACACGCCGGCCACCCAGAGGGAGACGGGGCCCGAAGGCCGGTCCAGCGCCTTCTTCTGCATCAGCAGCAGCATGGCGCAAAGCACGATCACCAGTCCCAGCAGCATGCGCAGGCCATTGAGCGTATTGCCGCTGAGCCAGTGCAGCAGCAGCACCCCGCCGACCACGCCCAGCACGCTGCTGATGAGCATGGGCTTGAGCATGGACCAATCCGGCTCGAAGCGGTAGGCGCGCATATAGCTCACGCCGTTGATGATGGACAGCAGACAGGCCACATTGGCCGCATCGGCAATATTCATCAGGCCCGTGGCGCCTGCGACGCCCACAAAGATCAGCCCGAACGCGAAGCCCGTGAGGTTCTGACAGAAAGCGGCCAGCCCCACCAGAGCCATGAAGAAAACGATTTGCATGCACTCACCCGATGACGGCCCCAGGAGAATGCGCAAAGATGCATCCGGGAGTGCCTGTCTGAAGAGCGAAGGAGCTTAGCAGACGCTGGCGATGAACTTGCGATGACAAGTACAACGAATCAAGCAGTGAGATGGCAGACGACACCAATTCGAGACAAAAACTGCTGCCCGGTCTGTGTGGGGGCAGTTTGCAGCCATGGGCTGGCTCATCTGGCTCATCCAACAAGGCAGACCACCTCGTGCTGCATCCGCTCCCTGCTGTGCACTGCAAAAGCCATGGCGCCAGCTCTGCGCTCATCGACGCCCTGCACAGCGCCCCATTTCAGCCCTCTGCCAATCAAAATGTTGACGTTTGAATTCGTTTGAATACAATCAATTCAACACATCGGGAAACGTCTCATGCCAGCACCGCCAACCACCATGGAACCGCTATCGGCCCGCATCCCAAGCGACCTTTATCTATGGCTCGCACAACTGCCGGTCGAGGGGGCCACGACCAATAGCGACAAATTGCGGGTTTTGCTGAGCCGAATCAAACGCCAGCACGACGGAGCAATGGACTATCCCACAGCCCATAGCTGGGCGCGCGATATTGCCGCGCCGCTGCGCGATGCGCTGGTAAGCCTTGAAGACAAGACCGGCAAGACCTCGGAAGTTCTCAACCTGCTGCTCGATCACGTCACCGCCAGCCTGGCCATGATCGTGAGCCACACCCCTGGTAACGAAACCGAGGCAGCAGAGCTTGAAGAGCTGCTGGTGCGTCGCCTCTTCGGCCTGAGCTCCAGCCTGCTACGCCAGGCCGCCACCGAGCAGGCTCAGGCCTATGACCCGGCAGTCGTGCGTCGGCATATGGGCACCACCATCGAGCTGGCCAACAATATTCCCAACCCCCTTAAAGGAGCGTGAGATGGTTGATTCTCTGAAGACCCGTGTTGGCCGCATCATCGCGGGCAGCGCCCATGCACTGGTGGATCATCTGGAAAATCAGGCGCCGCAGGCGACGATGGAACAGACCGTGCGCGAGGTGGACACCATCATTGCCGACGTGCGCCACGAGTTGGGAATCGTCAGCGCCAACCGCCATCTGGCCCAGCAGCAGCACTCCAAACTCAACGGACACCACGCTCAACTGGTGGACCAGGTGCAGCAGGCGCTGTCCCTGGATCGCGATGACCTGGCTCGCGCGGCCATCGCGCGCCAACTGGACATCGAAGCGCAGATCCCGGTGCTGGAGACGACATTGGCCGAGCATGCCAACAAGGAGGAAGAGCTCAAAGGCTATGCCGCCGCCTTGCTGGCCAAAAAGCGGAGGCCATCGAGGAGTTCATACGCAGCCGCGCCGCAACGACCTCCGGCACCACGGCAACGCCGGCCGTACCCACACAGCAAAGGCTGGAGTCCGCAACCGGCTCTTTCAACCGCCTCTATCAACGCCATACCGGCTTGACTCCCGCTGCGACAGGTTCTGCGCTGGAGCAAGCCGCCCAATTGCGTGAACTTGAGGAGCTGGTGCGAACGAACCAGATCAACGAACGCCTGGCACAACTGCGCACCCGCTCATCGTGAATCTGTTCACTGCCCCTGAAACCCTGCCCTTCGGGGTTGCCTTTGCCCTCATCGTGGCAATCGCGCTGATCGAAGGCCTGGGCATGCTGATCGCCATGAGCCCCAGCAACCTGATCGATAACGTGCTGCCAGAGATTCACGGAGATGGCGGGCTCGACCAGATGCTTGGCTGGCTGCATCTGGGCCGCGTTCCGTCTCTGGTGCTGCTGATCCTTTTCCTGGCCGGCTATGCACTGTTCGGCTATGGCCTGCAGATGGTGGCTCACGGGCTCATGGGCTCCTATCTGCCCACCTGGGCAGCAAGCTTGCTGGCAGTGCCCTCGGGGCTGGCCACGGTACGCGGCCTGGGTGCACTGGTCGCTCACATCATTCCGCAGGACGAAACCAGCATCATCAGCGAGCGGTCACTGGTGGGCCGTGCCGGAGTGGTCTCCGGCGGCAGGGCCAGGCGCGGCATGGCCGCTCAGGCGCGCGTGCTGGATGCCCATGGCCGAACGCACTATCTGATGGTGGAGCCAGATATCGACGGCGATGTATTTGAAGAAGGTGTGCAGATACTGGTGGTGCGCAAGATCGGCGCCATCTATCGCTGCATCGTCAACCCGCATCCGTCGATTCTGTAACCCTGTCGACAAGCAATCAAGAATATTCACAACCATCTCGGGGGAGTTAGCAAATGAACAACCTGATAGACCTGGGCATCATGACTGCCGTTGTCTTAGTGGCGCTGCTGGCCATCGGCATCATCTTCTCTCGGCTGTACAAGCGTTCGACCAAGGAAATAGCCTTCGTGCGCACAGGCCTGGGTGGGCAGAAAGTCATCATGGATGGCGGCGCCATCGTGCTGCCCGTGTTCCACGAGCGCGTGCTGGTCAACATGAACACGCTCAAGCTCGAAGTACAGCGTCGTGAGCGGGAAAGTCTGATCACCAAGGACCGCATGCGTGTGGACGTGACCGCGGCTTTCTTCGTACGCGTCAAGCAGACCGAAGAGGCGGTGAGCATTGCAGCGCAAACGCTGGGGACACGCACCATGAGTCCCGACGAGCTCAAGACGCTGGTCGAAGACAAGTTTGTCGACTCGCTTCGCGCTACTGCCGCCACCATGACCATTCAGGAACTGCAGGACATGCGCAGGGACTTCGTGCAGGCTGTGCAGAACGCAGTCGCCGAAGACCTGGAGAAAAACGGCCTGGAACTGGAATCGGTATCCCTGACAAGCCTGGATCAAACCGACAAGCAGTTCTTCAATCCCAACAACGCATTCGATGCAGAAGGTCTGACACGCCTGACGGAGCAAACCGAGGCGCGCCGCAAACAGCGCAACGACGTCGAGCAGGACACAGAAGTGCAGGTGCGCACCAAGAATCTCGATGCCACGCGCCAGAAGCTCACGATCGAGAAAGATCAGGAATTTGCCACGCTGTCCCAACAGCGCGAGATCGAAAACACGCGAGCAGAACAGTCGGCCCTGATCGCCACGCAGCAAGCCGAACGCAATCGCGATGCCGAAGGCGCCAAGATCGATGCCGAACGGCTGGTCAGCCAGCAACGCATCGAGGCCGAACGCCAGGTCAGTCAGCAGCGCATCGAGGCTGAACGCGAAATCCGGGCTGCCGAAATCGAGAAAAACCTGGTCATCCAGACCCGTGAAATCGAGCTGGAACGTCACACGGAAACCAAACGTGCCGAGCAGCGCAAACAAGTCGAGATCGCACGCCAGGACACGCAAATTGCCATCTCGACCAAATCACGCGAACAATCCGATGCCGATGCCGCAGCCAACCTGGCCCGAGCCGACGCGGTCAAGGCCGAGGAAGCCGTCAACACGGCCCGCCAGGTGGCCGTCGCCGAACGCGAAAAAGACATTCAGCTGATCGAGGCCTCCAAAGAGGCCGAACAGAACGCAATTGCCGTCAAGGTTTCGGCAGCCGCCGAAAAAGAGGCGGCCATGGACCGTGCCGAGGCTCTGACCATCGAAGCCCGGGCACGCCAAGCGGCCGCTTTGGCCGAAGCGGAAGGCAAACGCGCGATCAACGAGGCCCTCAACACCTTGTCGGCGGCCCAGATCGATCTGCAGGTGCGAACCCAGCTGCTGCATCAGCTGCCCCAGATCCTGGCCGAGGCCGTACGCCCGATGGAGAAGATCGAGTCCATCCGCCTCGTGCAGGTGGGCGGCATGCCCGGCACCGGAGGCTCCGGCCAGTCTCATTCCAGCGCGTCACAGGGCACGTTTCCTGAGCAGGTCATGAACTCGGCACTGCAATACCAGATCGCAAAACCGATCGTGGATGCAGTAATGAAGGACGCAGGCCTGTCCAACGAAGGCATCACGGGCATGGCTCACAGCCTGGCCGGCATGCTCTCCACGCCGGCCAGCAGCGCACTGGCGCAGGCAGCACCTGCTTTGGCGGGCAGTGCCCTCACACCCACCGAAGCCACGGCCATGCCCTCCCAAACCGTGCTGCCCATGAGGCAGATCTGAGAATCCGGCCCGGCCCAGAGGCTCATTGATTGAGCTGGGCCAGTCGCTCGGGCGTTCCGACATCGACCCAGCGGCCGGTGTAGAGCGATGCCCCCACCCTGCCTTGCTGCATGGCACGGCGCAGCAGCGGGGCCAGCGGGGCACGCAGGCCTTCTGGGTTTCCGGGCTGCACATCGAACCACGGTGATGCAAACAACTCGGCTTTCAAGAGCGCAATCGTGCTGTAGGTGTAGCGTGGCCGCTCGTCGTCGGCAGGCAGATCCAGTGCCTTGCCGTCCTCGCCCAGGCCGAAATCGCCACGCGGATTGTGTGCAGGATTGGGCACCAGCCACAGGTGGGCGAGTTCATCGCTTTGGGCAAACGCCTGGGCATCCTGCACCGCAAAGCTGAAATCCGGCGCATAGACATCACCTGCGGCCAGCCAGAAAATCCGGTCCAGCTGCGGCAGGGCGCGGCTGATTCCGCCTGCGGTTTCAAAGGCTTTCTCGGGCTCCGCCGAATAGGAAAGCGATAGCTTCGCGCTTGCGCCTCCATCGGGCTGCTGCACGAATTCATCGTCGAAATACGCGGGAATCTGCGCACCCAGCCAGCCGGTGTTGATAACGGCTCGCGGCACGCCGGCAGCCAGCAGCGCCTGCATGTGCAACTGCAGCAGCGGCACGCCCTGCACCTTGAGCAACGGCTTGGGCGTGACATCGGTCAGCGGCCGCATGCGCTCGCCCCGGCCTGCGGCCAGCAGCATTGCAGGGGGTTGCACCAGGAGGGAAGCAGCGTTTTCTACAGTCATTGCAATCAGCTTTTCAACACGGTTTGAGGTGCGCAAGACACCTGTTTCTGGGGTTGAACTGTAGAGCATTGACCCGCATCCCGCCTGCGAAAATTGGGCCTCCATTAAAATGACGGGCTTAGCAGAATTACCCCTCCTTTTCGGAGCGCCCTGATGGCCAACACTCAAAATATGGCGAATGCAATCCGTGCACTCGCAATGGATGCCGTTCAACAAGCCAATTCCGGCCACCCCGGTGCCCCCATGGGCATGGCCGACATGGCCGTAGCGCTGTGGAGCCGCCACCTTCAGCACAACCCCGTGAACCCTCACTGGGCCAATCGCGACCGCTTCATTCTGTCGAACGGTCACGGTTCCATGCTGATCTATGCGCTGCTGCACCTGAGTGGCTACGACCTGCCCATCGAAGAGCTGAAGAACTTCCGTCAGCTGCACAGCAAGACTGCCGGCCACCCCGAAGTGGGCATCACTCCCGGCGTGGAAACCACCACCGGCCCTCTGGGCCAGGGCATCACCAATGCCGTGGGCTTTGCACTGGCTGAGAAGCTGCTGGCTGCCGAGTTCAACAAGGACAAGCACGAGATCGTCGACCACCACACCTATGTGTTCCTGGGCGATGGCTGCCTGATGGAAGGCATCTCGCATGAAGCCGCCGCCCTGGCCGGTGCCTGGAAGCTGAACAAGCTGATCGCCCTGTACGACGACAACGGCATCTCCATCGACGGCAAGGTGACCCCCTGGTTCATCGACAACACGCCCGAGCGCTTCGAAGCCTACGGCTGGAACGTGATCCGCGCCGTGGACGGCCACAATGTGGACGCCCTGGACAAGGCCATCGCCGCTGCCAAGAAGAGCGCCGACAAGCCCACGCTGATCTGCTGCAAGACCCATATCGGCAAGGGCTCGCCCAACCGTCAGGACACGGCCAAGGCCCACGGCGAACCTCTGGGTGCCGAAGAGATTGCACTGACCCGCGCAGCTCTGGGCTGGACTTACGGCCCCTTCGAGATTCCTGCCGACGTCTACACCGACTGGAACGCCAAGGATCTGGGCACCAAGGCCGAAGCCGCCTGGAACGAGAAGTTCGCTGCCTACACGGCCGCCTTCCCCGAGCAAGCCGCCGAGTTCACGCGCCGCATGGCTGGCGATCTGCCCGCCAACTTCGGTGAAATCGCCGCCAAGATCGCCTCCGACGCCCATGACGCCGGCGCCACCGTGGCCAGCCGCAAGGCCAGCCAGCTGGCCCTGGAAGGCCTGACAGCCGCTCTGCCCGAGCTGCTGGGCGGCTCTGCCGACCTGACCGGCTCCAATCTGACCAACACCAAGTCCACACCCTCTTTCCGCGTGGACGACAAGGGTGCCGTGGTCAAGACCGAAGAAGGCCAGATCGGCCGCCACATCAACTACGGTGTGCGCGAGTTCGGCATGGCAGCCATCATGAACGGTGTGGCGCTGCACGGCGGCTTCATTCCCTACGGCGGCACCTTCCTGACCTTCTCCGACTACAGCCGCAACGCCATCCGCATGGCCGCGCTGATGAAGCAGCGCGTGATCCACGTCTTCACGCACGACTCCATCGGTCTGGGCGAAGACGGCCCCACCCACCAGTCCATCGAGCACGCAGCCTCCCTGCGCCTGATCCCCGGTCTGGACGTGTGGCGCCCCGCCGACACCACGGAAACCGCCGTGGCCTGGACCGTGGCCCTGAGCCAGAAGAACAAGCCCACAGCCATGCTGCTGAGCCGCCAGAATCTGGCTTACTCGCCCAAGAGCGAAGACGCGCTGGACGACATCGCCTGCGGCGCCTATGTGCTCTCCGAGCCCAAGGACGTGGGTCTGAAGGGCAAGAAGGCTCAGGCCGTGATCATCGCCACCGGCTCCGAAGTGCAGCTGGCTCTGGCTGCCCAGAAGCAGCTGGCCGAACGCAAGATCGCCGTGCGCGTGGTCTCCATGCCCAGCACCACGACCTTCGACAAGCAGGATGTGAAGTACAAGAAGGCCGTGCTGCCCGCCGGCCTGCCCCGCATCGCCGTGGAAATGGGCGTGACCGACTTCTGGTGGAAGTACGGCTGCGCCGCCGTGGTCGGTATCGACACCTACGGTGAGTCCGCTCCTGCAGGCGTGCTGTTCAAGCACTTCGGCTTCACCGCCGAGAATGTGGCCGACACCGTGCAGGTCGCCCTGCAGAACGCTGGCAAGTAAGCGCAAAAGGGGCCTCGTGCCCCTTTTTTCCGGCTGAAGTTTGCTCACCCGCAGTCCTCAGCCATCCGGACCAGGCCTCAGGGTGCCGAGTCCGGGCACAATCCGCTCCGGTTTTTCATTACTCACTATCTACGAGGCAACTATGACGATCAAGGTTGGTATCAACGGCTTCGGCCGCATTGGCCGCAACGTGCTGCGTTCCGCAGTGCAAAACTTCTCCGACATCGAAATCGTCGGCATCAACGACCTGCTGGAGCCCGACTACCTGGCTTACATGCTGAAGTACGACAGCGTGCACGGTCGTTTCGACGGTGAAGTTTCTGTCGAAGGCAACACCCTGGTCGTCAACGGCAAGAAGATCCGCCTGACCCAAGAGCGCGATCCCGCCAACCTGAAGTGGAACGAAGTCGGCGCCGACATCGTGATCGAGTCCACCGGCCTGTTCCTGACCAAGGAAACCGCCCAGAAGCACATCGACGCAGGCGCCAAGAAGGTCATCCTGTCCGCTCCTTCCAAGGACGACACCCCCATGTTTGTGTTCGGCGTGAACCACGGCACCTACAAGGGCGAGGCCATCATCTCCAATGCTTCGTGCACCACCAACTGCCTGGCTCCCGTGGCCAAGGTACTGAACGACAAGTGGGGCATCAAGCGCGGCCTGATGACCACCGTGCACGCAGCGACCGCCACGCAAAAGACCGTGGACGGCCCTTCCAACAAGGACTGGCGCGGCGGCCGTGGCATTCTGGAAAACATCATTCCCTCCAGCACTGGCGCTGCCAAGGCCGTGGGCGTGGTGATCCCCGAGCTGAACAAGAAGCTGACCGGCATGTCCTTCCGCGTGCCCACTTCCGACGTGTCCGTGGTTGACCTGACCGTGGAGCTGAACAGCGAAGCCACCTACGAAGAAATCTGCGCCGAAATGAAGGCCCAGTCCCAAGGCGCTCTGAAGGGCGTGCTGGGTTACACCGAAGACAAGGTCGTCGCTACCGACTTCCGCGGCGAAACCTGCACCTCCGTGTTCGATGCCGAAGCCGGTATCGCCCTGGACAAGACCTTTGTGAAGGTCGTGTCCTGGTACGACAACGAGTGGGGCTATTCCAACAAGTGCCTGGAAATGGTGCGCGTGGTGGCCAAGTAATCCTCAAGGATTACCCGCCAAAAAAGGCTCAATCGCTTACCAGATAAGCGCTGACAGCTATCAAAAAGCCAGCATGGGACGCCATGCTGGCTTTTTTCATTCCGCAAGGCCGGAGCCGGCCGGAGCATGTCTCGGATACATTTGTAACACGCAGCTGCCACCGGCGCCCAAGAGCGTGAAGCGCTGCCACTTCCTCGGACAAGGCCGCCATGTTTATTGCGATTCCTCTTGAGAACAAGCCTTCCTGGCGCTCGCCGCCCTGGATGACGGTGCTGCTCATCATCATCAACTGCGTGATCTTCTGGGGCTGGCAGGCGCCCGAGGAACATGCCGTGGAAAAGGCGGCCCAGCAATATGCCCAGACCGCCTTGCCGATGCTGGAGCTGCCACCGTTCCTGACCTATCTGGAGGAACAAGCCGCCCAGGGCAGCAAGCGCTTCGACCAGCACACGCTGCAGACCGTGCGAAAGCTCTATCAGCACAAGGCCTATGCCCAGCTCTATGCGCTGCTGTGGCAGGAGAAGAAATTCCGTCAGCGCCTGCTGGACGGCCAGGTCATTACCTCCAGCCACCCGCGCCATGCGCAGTGGCAGGCTGCAAGTGCCGCCTTCGCGCCCCACGAGCCGCGCGGCAGCTTTACCGAGCGCTGGTCCATGAGCTATGAGAATGGTGCCGGCTGGCAGCCCCTGCAGGCCTTCACCTCCATCTTTCTGCATGGCAGCACCAGTCATCTGCTGGGCAATATGGTGTTTCTGTTCCTGTTCGGCTTCACCCTGGAGCTGGCTTTGGGGGCCTTCACCTATCTGGCCTTCTACGTGATCGGCGGCATCGGCGCCTCGTTGTTCGCGCTGATGTTCTATGCCGGCATGGGCGGTTACGGCCTGGGGGCATCGGGTGCGATTTCGGCCCTCATGGCCATGTATGCGGTGATGTACCGCATGCGGCGCATCCGCTTCTTCTACATGCTGCTGTTCTACTTCAACTACGCGAGCTGGCCGGCCCTGATCATGCTGCCGGTCTGGATGGGCGTGGAGTTGCTGCAGCATCTGCTGGGCGGCAAGCAGGTTGCCTATATGGCCCACTTTGGCGGTCTGCTGGCGGGCGCCCTGCTGATGTGGATCTATATGCGACTGCAGACCGTCGCTGCGCCGATCAACGAAGAAGAGCAGGCCCAGGCCGCCGCCCGGCCGCTGGCCGAGGCCGTGGCCCGGGCCCAGCGCCATACCGATGCGCTGGAATTTGGCCGCGCCGCTCCGGCCTGGCGCGAAGCGGCACGTCTGGCCCCTTCGGACCCGACCATTCTGCGGGCCTGGTTTGAAAGCTCGCGCCATCAGCCTGCCAGCGAGGACTTTCATGCTGCGGCGCGACGCATCTTCAAGCTGCCGGCCACCACGGATGCCGAACGCCAGCTGCAGCTGGCCAGCTATCGCAGCTATCAGCAGCGCGCACAGCCCGGCATGCGCATGAGCGCCGACACCATGCATGGCCTGGTGCGCAGTTTCGTGCGCCTGGGTGCCCTGCCCGAGGCCGAAAAACTATGCCGCTCCCTGCACAAGCTGGCAGACCATCCCCAATGGCCGGCAAGCCTGCTGATGCTGGTCAACAGCCTGGCCCAGGCCGGACGTGTGCAGGAGGCCAAAGCCTGGCTGCCCGTGCTGCAGCAATCGGCTCCTCAGGAAGCGCTCACGCGCTGGCTGGCACAACAGCACTAGCCAGCGTCGAGCCACGCTCAGATCTTGGCCTCAAGCTCCTGAAGCTCATCACGCAGCACCCACTGCGCCTCCTTGGTGCTCTCGTGCTCGGGAAAGAGCTGCTTCATGCGCATGTAGACGGCCACCCCCTGCATGGGCTGCTCCACGCCCTGCTTGTAGGCGCGCACCACCAGCTCCAGCATGAACGGAATCAGACTGCTGCCGGCAAAGCGCTTCTCAAAATCCTTGGCCAGGATCAACACATACCTGGGCTTGCCGGCCTTCCAGGCCTGCTGTGCCAGCTCGTAACTGAGCTGGGCCGAGTCGGGCTTGAAGTCCGGCTTGCGCTTGACGCAGCTCACCCAGGCCTCAAGGGCCTCGCTGGCGCGCTGCTGGGCAAGCAGCATGGGAATGAAACGCTGGCCCAGCTCCGCCAGGGCATCCGCGCGTTCGGTCAGCTTGAGCACCCGGAAGTAGCGGCGGCAATCGGGCAAGCTCTCATAGTCCTCCCGCTGCCATTCGCGGGCCTGGTTGACAGCCTCGTCCATCTTGTTGTCCTGCACCAGTCTGGCCACCAGCGCATCGCGACGCTTGGCCTCCAGGGCCGCAGGGTCGATCTGCACGGTCGCAGGCCCCTCGGGCGCTTGGACGGGATCGATATCCAGAGCCGCATGGTGCTGGTACATGACATAGCCGATCATGGCCGCCATCACCCAGCTGAAATAAATCAGCACGAAGCTCACCAGGGGCAGCACCAGTCCGGGCGCCGCAACCTTGAGCAGCATCGCCAGGACCATGGGCGAGCCCTGCTGCAGCAGAAACAGAAAAAAGCACAGCAGCAGATAGGACTTGCCGATACCGAAAATCGTCGCCAGCAGCTCGAAGGGATTAACGGCCGAGCTCAGGCTATTGGTATTGATCAGCACCATCCAGGTGGCAGGAATCAGGAAGGCCACCAGCAGATTGGCAATCACTCCCAAGGTCAGGCTGCGGGTTGCCATAAAGCCCACAAAAATTCCGAAAACGACGAGTACCCCAAAAAACTTCCAGGGTAGCCATTTCCAGTCTTCATCGACCTGACTGGACCGGAAATCGGAACTATGGGTAATTCCACGCGAGGCGAGTGCCGAAACCTTGAATGCATAGCGGCTGACGGCCAGCATCAAGCCCAGACCCACGAACACAGCCCCCATCCACCCGAACATCAGCCCATAACTGCATGCCGACAGCAGCAATGCATAGAGCAAAGGCTCTGTCTGCAGGGGAAACAAGAAGAAGCTATTGAGCTTTTGCCAGAACGGAGGGATTTTCCACTCGGAAGAATCACCTTTTTGGTGAACACCACGTATCGAATTCAATGCCTGTTCTCCCACTCTCGGTTTGATGAATCATTTGCAAGCCTGCTTGCAATGACCGAATCCGCTCTGGTATTGCCCGATTTTTCTTTGAAATCGGATCATTGCGGAATTCTGCGGTAGAAACTCGCCCTGAATTCAAATACCGATAAACCACCGGCATATTGTTTTTTTCTCTTGCCAGAAACCCCGTAAATGCTTTTGCAGCCAAGCCGACCTGCCAAACCGCCTTGAACCGATAACGGATACGACTGCAAGAATTGCAGGCAGCGCTTAAAGTGGTCCAGGTTTTATGGAGAAGCAGCGAATGATTCACAGCGCACACGCACAAAGCAGCCCCACCCCGTACCGCATCACCCTGACCGATGCCCAAGGCCATGTCTGGCATGCCGATGAACCCGTGAATGATGGCGGCGCCGACTCCGCCCCCAACCCCATGCAGCTGATGCTCTCGGCTCTGGGAGCCTGCACGGCCATCACCCTGCATATGTACGCGGGTCGCAAGCAGTGGCCGCTAAGCCATGTCGATGTGGACCTGCAGCTCAACCCCGATGGCAAGCCTGCGGATGCCAACCAGATCACGCGCAGCATCACCCTGCATGGCGAGCTGGACGACGAGCAGCGCCAGCGCCTGCTGCAAATTGCCAATGCCTGCCCCGTGCACAAGCTGCTGGAAGGCAAGGTTTCCATTCCCACCGCCTTGACCGAAGCCGCGCAGGCATGAAAAAAGCCCTGCAGTCACCTGCAGGGCCTTGGTCGCTGGCGCGTGTAACTTGATTACACCGATACTTCCAGCGCGCCCACTTCCACATAGTGCTCGAACTCGCGTTTGGCCAGCGATGCGGTTTCGGGCTGCTGGTCCTCAGGATCGACCCAGGACAGCACGTAGCTGGCGATGGCGGTATCGACCTTCATCTCTATGCCCATGGGGATCTGCTCGGACGGGCCATCTCCGACACGGTGCTCCACCTTGCCGGTGACACGGGCGGCAAAGTGTTCGGGATACAGCTGGATCTCGACTGCCGAGATCTGGTTGCCTTGAGTGCTGTGTTCGTTCATGTTGATTCCTCCTGCAGTTGTTAGGTCGCTGCGCACGAAAGCGCCGCGTGAAAGCCACTGCTAGCGGCCTACGCCTTTAAGTTAGCCGACTCCGGGCGGAGTCCTTGTCAGCCGATTGGCTGAATCCTCACAGTGATGTAACTGCGTGCAAGGCGCTGCTGCATTCTGCCGTCGGATTGCGCGAATACTGCATATCCCTGACACTCGAATCCCCTCGCCGTCAGGATTTGTCATGAGTGAATCAAAGAACTTACAACGCCTTCCCACCCGTATAGCCGATGTCGGCGGCATCCCCATCCACCGTGCCATTCCGCAGACGGCATTGCGCAAGGTAGGGGCCTGGTGCTTCCTCGACCACGCCGGCCCGGCCCTCCCACCTCCTCCCGGCATGCAGGTCGGCCCCCATCCCCATATCGGGCTGCAGACTTTCACCTGGATGATCGAGGGCGAGGTATTGCACCGCGACAGCCTGGGCAGCGAGCAGATCATCCGCCCCGGCCAGGTCAATCTGATGACGGCCGGCCACGGCATTGCCCATTCCGAAGAAGCTCAGACACTGGGCGTGCATGCGGCCCAGTTGTGGATTGCCCTGCCCGACAGCCATCGCGATATAGCGCCCCGCTTCCAGCATTACCCC
The DNA here is from genome assembly GCF_053345995.1 of Comamonas sp. C24C. Taxonomy (NCBI): domain Bacteria; kingdom Pseudomonadati; phylum Pseudomonadota; class Betaproteobacteria; order Burkholderiales; family Comamonadaceae; genus Comamonas; species Comamonas sp. C24C. The sequence goes on from NZ_JBKFBC010000008.1 coordinate 82,350, forward strand.
GACCTGCCCAGGACCGAGATCGGCGACTTTGCCGTGACCGTGCTGGCCGGGGAAGCCCTTGGCCTGACGGCCCCCGCAGAAGTCCATTCCCCGCTGATGGGCGTGGACCTGCTGGCCTGCGGCACGGCCAGCCAGTCGCTCGCGACCATGCCTCTGCGCGCCGACTTTGAACATGCGGTGATGAGTCTGTCAGGCGAAGTCAAGGTGGAAGGCCAGATGCTACCCTCCCAGGAACTGATCTATCTGCCCGTCGGCACCCGGGAGGTGCAGCTGGAGTGCACGCCTGGCAGCCGCCTCATCATCATCGGCGGCGAACCCATGGATGAGGCCATCTTGCTGTGGTGGAACTTTGTGGCCCGCACCACCGAAGAAATGCAACAGGCCCAGAAGCAGTGGGAGGCCGAGGCCGCCACGGATGCAGAACTCGTCAACGGCCAGCCACGCCGTTTCGGCAGGCCCGTGGCCTCGGCACTGAAGTCCCTGCACTCTCCGTCGCTGGCTGGCGTCAGCCTGCGCGCCTCCAGATAGACCTCTGACTCCGATTCAATTCGCACCAAATTGGTGCGAATTGAATTTTTCGAGCAGATGAATAGAACCATCTTTGCGAGTTTTGATGGCTTTTGAAAGCATTTAGGCGCAACACATCTTCTGTAAGAGATCACAGCCCCGATGTTATGCATGAAACGTTTGGACTCATGCACATCTAGCTTTCATAATCCAGCCAACGCCCTGGCCACGAGATTGCGACCGCCGCTTTTTCATCCAGGGCGTTGCCACGTCCTGTCCTTGGGTCGGTGGCCAATTCAACTTTGCAAAGAAAGCAGATCGATGCGTCAAGAACATGACTTCATTGGCATCAAAACCATCCCTCCCGACGCGTACTGGGGTGTTCATTCCGCACGCGCAGTGGAGAACTTCCCCATCACCGGTCACTCGGTCGCGCACATGCCCGAGCTGATCCGCGCTTTTGCCTTTGTCAAAAAGGCAGCGGCCCAGGCCAATCTGCAGTTTGGCGCCATCAATCTCAAACAAGCCACCGCCATCTCTCAAGCCTGTGATGATCTGATTTCCGGCCAGCTGCACGAGCAGTTTGTGGTCGATGTGATCCAGGGCGGCGCTGGCACCTCCACGAATATGAACGCCAACGAGGTGATCGCCAACCGTGCACTCGAGCACCTGGGATTGCCCAAAGGCAGCTACGACGTGATCCACCCCAACGATCATGTCAATGCATCGCAGTCCACCAACGACTCCTATCCCACGGCCGTCAAGCTCGCCACCTATGCTGGCATCCAGAAGCTGCTGATCGCCCTGGCCGAGTTGCGCTCTGCTTTCGAAGCCAAAGCCGGCGAATTCGCTCACATCCTGAAAATCGGCCGCACACAATTACAAGATGCCGTGCCCATGACTTTGGGCCAGGAATTCTCGGCTTTTGCAGCCATGATCGCCGACGATGAAAAGCGTTTGCGCGAATCCGCCTATCTGATGACCGAGGTCAACATGGGCGGCACGGCCATCGGCACCGGCATCAACGCCCCCGTGGGCTACACCGACGCCGTGATCAAGGCGCTGGCGGAAATCTCGGGCGTGCCCGTGGTCAAGGCGGCAGACCTAATCGCCGCCACCGGCGACACCGGCGCCTTTGCCGACATTTCCGGCATCTTGAAGCGTATTGCCGTCAAACTTTCCAAGATCAGCAACGACCTGCGTCTGCTCTCTTCCGGCCCTCAGGCGGGTGTGGCAGACATCAAGCTGCCGACGCGCCAGGCTGGCTCGTCCATCATGCCCGGCAAGGTGAACCCCGTAATCCCCGAGGTGATGAACCAGGTCTGCTTTGAGGTGATCGGCAACGATGCCGCCATCACCATGGCCGTGGAAGCCGGTCAGTTGCAGCTCAACGCTTTCGAGCCGCTGATGGCCTGGGCCCTGCACAAGAGCCTGAACCACCTGAGCAGCGCCTGCAAGACGCTGCAGACCAACTGTGTGGAAGGCATTGCGGCCAACGAGGCGCTGCTGGATGCCCGCATTGCCGAGTCGGTGACGCTGGTGACGGCGCTGAACCCGCTGATCGGCTATGAAAAGGCCGCCAGGATTGCCAAGACCGCCATCGCCAACGGCAAACAGATCGCCGTGGTGGCGGAGGAGCTGGGCATCATGAGCCAGCTCGACATGAACAAACTGCTGGTCGCCGACAAGCTGACCCGGGCTGGCGCCTTGACTGCCGCATAAGCAGGCGACCGAGCAGCAAAAAAGGGCATGTTCGCCATGAACATGCCCTTTTTGATTGGCAGGGTTTCACGCGCTTGGGGCGCCTGCATTCAAGGTGCGCCAAGCCCAAAACACCTCATTCAAGCCACGGCGGCATTCTCGTCACTGGGGTCATCCACGCCGCGCACACTTTCCCGCAGATTTTTGTCCTTGAGCTTGCCGAGATCGGTTTCCACCGCACGTTTGAGCTTTTCAATCGCGGCGCTGAAGGCTTCCTTGACCTTTTCGGCTTCCGCGTTCACTGCAATGGGAGGGCGACCTGTGGCCCGGGTCTCGAGCACACAGCGTTTGCCTGGGCCGCCCGTGGTCTTCAGGGCATCAACGCCCGTGAGAAAGACCTCCACACGCACCACATACTCCTTCAGGCGGGCCAGCTTGGCATTGATCTCCTCCTGCGCCCATTGAGCCAGAGACTCTCCACCCTGGATGGAATCGTCGGCATGAACCTGTACTTGCATGCAAATCCTCCTAGTCACCAAATGCCGCAACCGCTGCGGCGAAATCTGTAGGGGTGCCCTAAAGGCAGGCGAAAACATCGTAACGCCAGAACCTTGTTCTGCCCATCAGGGCTTTTTACGCCGGCCATGGACAGGGGCTTTGACCATTGTGGATGCAGCTTCGCAGCGATTTGAAAGAGATAGCAACAAGGGTATGTTCGGCGAGCTTTGCCCTTGCGCCAGAGCAAAAAAATCCTGGCCCGTGGCTTGCAAAAAGTAGGCGTTTTTACGCCTTGGGTCGTCAGTTACTGCCAGCCTTCGATTCAGGCTCGGCCACAAAGCCGATCCGCGTCAGACCTGCCGCGTGTGCCCAGCCCATGACCTGCACCACGCGACCATAGGGCACGCTGGTGTCTGCGCGCAGTTGCACCTCGGCCTGAGGATTGCGGCGTCCCAGCTCCTCGAGTTGCTGCTGCACTGCAGCATCATCCGCCACGACTCCCCGAATCCAGATTTCGCCGGCAGGGCTGACCTCGACCATCAAGGCATCGCTCTTGCTTGATGCGGGCGGCTTCACTGCTGCCTGTGCCTTGGGCAGTTGCACGCGCAAGCTGGCAGCCAGCATGGGGGCGGCCAGAATGAAGATCACCACCAGCACCAGCATCACATCGACCAGTGGCGTGACGTTGATGGTGTTGATCGGGGTTTGTGCCCCCTCACGGTGGTTCATGCGACCGAATGCCATGGCGCTGTACCTCAGGAAGCCTGCGCCCCGAACTGGGCATGCAGGTCATGGGCAAACCCTTCCAGGACGGCCTCCAGCTGGCTGGCCGAGCGGCCCAGCAGGTTATAGGCCAGCACGGCCGGCAAGGCGACGGCCAGGCCGGCAGCCGTCATGACCAGGGCTTCACCCACGGGCCCGGCAAGCTGGGCGATGTCGACCTGACCACTGCCAGCCAGCGTGCCCAGCGCATGATGAATGCCCCATACCGTACCCAGCAGGCCCACGAACGGCGCTGTCGCGCCGATGGTGGCCAGCAAGGTCTGTCCCCATTGCAACTGGGTCGATGCCTGGCCCAGGGCCTCGCGCAGCCTGCGCATCAGGCGCTGGCCCGGAGCAGCGCGCTGCTCCAGAGAGCCTTGATCGGCACCGCTGCCCTGCTCCACGGCCGCAGCCATGGACTGCACCAGACCTTGCCTGTCGCGCGCCCTGACCTGCGCCAGTGCCTGGGTCAGATCAGGCATCTGCCAGAACGCGGCCACGGCCTGCGGCACGCTGCGGCGAGCTGCCGCCATGAACCAGAGCTTGTAGAGAATGACCACCCAGCTGAGCACGGACATCAGCAGCATCAGGGCCGCCGTGGCCCATGTGACCGCATCGCCCTCTGCCAGCCATTGCCACATTCCTGCAGACATCTCTCACCTCGCTCCCAGAAACGGCAAGGGGCCGTCACGGCCCCTTTGCAAATTGCGCGATCAGCGCAGCTTCAGCACATCGTACATATCGTACTGGCCAGTCTTCTTGTCGGCCAGATAGGCCACGGCACGCAGGCTGCCAGTGGCATAGCCGGCACGGCTGCTGGATTTGTGCGAGATCTCGATGCGCTCGCCAGTACCGGCAAACAGCACGGTGTGATCGCCCACGATATCGCCGCCGCGCACGGTGGCAAAGCCAATACTGTCGGCCTTGCGTTCACCGGTGTGGCCGAAGCGCTCGTACACGGCGCGGTCTGCCAGCTTGGTGTCCTGGGCTTCGGCAATCACTTCGCCCATCTTCAGGGCCGTTCCAGAAGGGGCATCGACCTTGTGCTTGTGGTGAGCTTCGACGATTTCGATGTCGTAGCCACCTTCCTTCAGCGCCTTGGCGGCCATTTCCAGCAGCTTGAAGGTGACGTTCACACCAGCGCTCATATTGGCCGACAGCACGACGGAGGTCTGCTTCGCAAACTCGGCGATCTGCGCCTTCTGTTCATCGCTGAAGCCGGTGGTGCCGATGACCACGCCCACGCCCAGATCGGCCGCCACGGCCAGATGCTCCAGCGTGCCTTCGGGGCGTGTGAAGTCGATCAGGCAATCGGCCTTGGACAGGGCCTCGCGCACATCGCTTTCGATCTTCAGGCCGCTGGGCCTGCCCAGAAAGGCCGAGGGATCGGTCCCGATGGCAGGGCTGTCCGCACGGTCCAGCGCCGCAGCCAGCACGCAGTCGTTGCTGTTCAGAATCGCTTCGATCAGCATATGGCCCATGCGGCCGGAGGCTCCCGCCACGGCAACGCGCTGGGGAGTGGAGGAATGGGTGGTGGATGCGGTCATGGCGCTATCACTCGGTCAAATGAATAGACGGCAGGAGTGCGTCCGGGCCGTCATAAAAAGAGAGCATCCACCGCTTTCTACAAGCGGGGAACAGCCTGTTTTGTGCTTAACGCGATTCCAGCGGCGGATAGCTGGTGGCAGCAGGCGGCAGATTGGCCGCAGCCTGCTCGGCTTCGCTGTTGTTGCGGGCAGGATATTTGGCCAGTTGGGCTTCGCTGGCTTCCAGCTGCGGAACCTTGGGCGTGCCCTTCATGCCCTTGAGGCTGGCCACGAAGTCGGACTCGGAAGGCATCTCGTCCCCTTCGGCGCGCGCAAAGGCATCGCCATTGAAGAAGACGGTGAGCTTGCGGATCTGCGACTCCACGCCTGGGCGATTGATGGTGAACACGTATTCCCAGCGATCGCCGTGGAACACGCTGGTCACGAGGGGCGTGCCCAGAATGTCGCGAATCTGCTGACGGCTCATGCCGGGCTGCAAGGCCTCGACCTGCTCCTTGGACACGAAGTTGCCCTGCACGACATCGACCTTGTAGGGAGTGACGGCATTTGCGACACGGTGCGCGGCGCCGTCGATACTGTTGCAGCCGGCCAGTGCCGCTGCGATTGCCAACGTCAGGGCCAGACCTGCGCGGCTACGGGCTTGAACATGCATGGGTAATGGCATAGGGATATGATCGGGTTCATTGTAGCGGCAGGCCCCGGAGGCACTTGGAGATTCCCTTTATCCCCGTGTAAAGCTTCTTCCAACAAGTGATTCCAGCCTTCCATGTGCCCGTAGTCCACCAAGAGATACCGACATGAAAAATATTGATGAACTCAAAAGCACGGGCCTCAAAGCCACTTTGCCGCGTCTGAAGATCCTGGAAATCTTCCAGAAGGGCGCCCAGCGCCACATGACGGCCGAAGACGTGTTCCGCGTGCTGCTGGACGAGCGCTCGGATATTGGCCTGGCCACGGTTTACCGCGTGCTGACCCAGTTCGAGCAGGCCGGCATCCTGATCCGCAGCAACTTCGAAAGCGGCAAGGCCGTCTATGAGCTCAACGAAGGCCAGCACCACGACCACTTCGTCTGCACCAGCTGCGGCAAGGTCGAGGAGTTCTATGACGCCGAGATCGAGAAGCGCCAGAACCTGATCGCCAAGGAAAAGGGCTGGGTGATTCAGGATCACTCCATGGCGCTCTATGGCCAATGTGCCGAGTGCGCCACGCGCGCCGCCAAGTAAGGGCGCGAGCGTGAACTCCGGGGCAAGACATGCAGCTGTCTTGCCCTTTTTACATTTGGAGAGGGCTTCTTTACATAGCTCCACCAGGCCTCAAACCAATATCGAGCCAGACTGCTTATGCTGCAGTCATTCCCGCTCTTGAGGAGGCCTGGTCCATGCGGCTGCTGCACTTTTCACCCACCAAGACCCTGCTCTGTCTGGCTGCCGTCGCCCTGACTGCGTGCGCGCCGCTGTCCCCGTCATCAGGCCGCGCCAGTCCTGAGGTACTGCAGGTGCTGAGTAGCAGCTCCTTGCCCGACAGGACCAGCGCGCTGCAAAGCCAGCAATGGCTGGACCGGGTCACCTGGGGCGCAACCGACCATGATGCCGCCCAGCTGCAGCAGCAAGGCCTCAAGCGCTGGCTGGCCGCTCAGCTCAGCCCCTCCACCGCGCCCATGCCGGCCGAGGTGCAGCAGCACATCGATGCCTTGAGCATCAGTCAGAAGCCCATGGCGCAGATCCAGCGCGAGATTGCCGACCAGCGCCTGGCCATTCGCAACAGCCAGGATCCTGAGGAAGCCACCAAACTGCGCAACGAGCTGCAACGCCAGCTCAACCAGCTGGGTGCCGAAGCCCAGAAGCGTCAGATCTGGCGCGCGCTCTACTCGCCCCACCAGTTGCAGGAGCAAATGACCTGGTTCTGGATGAATCACTTCAATGTCAGTACCCGCAAGGGCGATGTACGCATGTGGGTGGGCGACTATGAGGAACAGGCCATTCGCCCCCATGCGTTGGGCAAGTTCCGCGAGCTGCTGGCCGCCAGCATGCGTCATCCGGCCATGCTGCTGTATCTGGACAACGCCAGCAATGCCGCCGGCCGCATCAACGAGAACTACGCGCGCGAACTGCTGGAGCTGCACACCATGGGCGTGGGCAGCGGCTACACCCAGGCCGATGTGCAGGCCATGGCCCATGTGCTGACCGGTGTGGGCTTCAGCACCCGGGAGGCCGATGCTCCGCCGCCCAAGCTGCGCCCCGAACGCCAGGGTGACTATGTGCGCCATGGCTTCTTCGAATTCAACCCCAACCGCCACGACTACACACCCCAGGTCTTGCTGGGCAGGCCGCTGGAGAAAAGTGGCCTGGCCCAGGTCAACGAGGCGATAGACCGCATAGTGGCTTCGCCAGTCACCGCAAAGTTCATAGCGCGCAAGCTGTCGGTCTATTTTCTGGGAGACAACCCGGCCCCTGCCGTGATCGGCCATGCGGCACTGGCCTTCGAGCGCAGCCATGGTGATATTGCCGTCACGCTGGCGACCCTGCTAAGCGACCCGCAGGCTCAGCAATTCGGCCAACGCTTCAAGGACCCGGTCCACTATGTGCTGGGCGCCACACGCCTGGCCTATGACCAGCGCGTGGCCAGCGATGTGTCCCCGGTACAGAACTGGCTGAACCAGCTGGGACAGCCGCTGTACGGCCACGAAACGCCGGACGGCTACCCCGTGACGCAGTCGGACTGGTCCAGCTCCGGCCAGATGAATGCCCGCTTCGATGTGGCCAGACAGATCGGTAGCCGGGGTGCCCTGCTGTTTCGCAGCGGCCCCCAGCAGCCCCTGGAAAAGCCGCCTTACCCCGAACTCGGCAAGCGCAGCAGCGTCCAGGCTCGCGTGCCAGCGCTTGGCGCAGCCACACGCACCGCGCTGGCCCAGGCCAGGAACCCGGCGGACTGGAACAGCTTTTTCCTCTCCGCCCCCGAAATGATGTACCGCTAAGGATGGCAGCCATGCAAAGACGTCAATTTCTCAGCCTCGGCGCGGCCCTGCCGCTGGTCTGTCATCTGGGCCAAGGCCTTGCCACACCCTTGCAAAGCAGCTCGCCCCGTTTCCTGCTGGTCTTCCTGCGCGGCGCCTACGACTGCAACAGCCTGCTGGTGCCTACTCATAGCGACTTTTACTATCAAGCCAGGCCCAGCATCGCCATAGCGCGCCCGGGATCGGCCGACGGCGCCCTGGCCCTAACCCCTCAATGGGGGCTGCACCCCGCATTGCAAAGCAGTCTGCTGCCTTTGTATGAGCAGGGCCAGGCCTGCTTTGTGCCATTTGCGGGCAGCAACGACCTCTCCCGCAGCCATTTCGAAACCCAGGACTCGATCGAGCTGGGCCAGCCGCAAGAGGGTGGCAAGAGCTTTCAGAGCGGCTTTCTGAACCGGCTGACCCGGGTGCTGCAAGCCGACAGCCAGAGCCGGACAAGCCTCAGCCCCATGGCTTTTACCGCCCAGTTGCCGCTATGTCTGCGCGGCAGTGCCCAGGTGGCGAATATGGCGCTGGCCTCCGTACGCAAGACGGCCGTCGACGAGCAGCGCAGCCAGATCATTGCCTCCATGTACCAGGGCTCGAGCCTGGAAGTCCCGGTGCGCGAAGGCTTTGCGGTACAGCGTGCCGTGCAGCGCAGCATGCAGGATGAAATGGACCAGGCCGGGCGCAATGCCATCAGCGCCAAGGGCTTCAGCCTGGTAGCCCAGCGCATGGCCCACCTGATGCGCGAGCAGTTTGACCTCGGCTTTGTCGACATCGGAGGCTGGGACACCCATGTCAACCAGGGAGCCGCCAGTGGCAATCTGGCCAACCGGCTCGGCGATCTGAGCCAGGGTCTGGCGACGTTCGCCGAATCCATCGGAGCCGAGGCCTGGCGCCATACCGTGGTGGCGGTGATCAGCGAGTTCGGCCGCACTTTCCGCGAAAACGGCAACAAGGGCACGGATCATGGACATGGCACGGCTTACTGGTTTCTCGGCGGCGGCCTGTCGGCCCAGGCCGGCGGCAAGGTGCTGGGCGAGCAGATCGAAGTGACCGAAAAAGCGCTGTTCCAGAACCGCGACTACCCCGTGCTCAACGAATACCGCACCCTGCTCGGCGGCCTGTTCGCGCGCATGTACGGCCTGAACGCAGCGCAGCTGCAGCAGATCTTTCCGGCCTCGCAGCCCGGCAAGCTGCAACTGGTCTAGAACGACTCGCCGCTCTCCATGGCGCGGCGGTGGCGCATCACGAATTCCTGGTAGGTGTCGATGCCGCGCAGCTGCAGGATGGCATTGCGCACCGCGGCTTCCACCAGCACGGCGATGTTTCGGCCCGCCACCACCTGAATCACCACCTTGCGCACGGGCACGCCCAGCACATCCTGGGTCAGCGGCTCGGCGGGCAGGCGCTCGTATTCGCGCTCCATGGTTTCCTTGCGCACCAGATGCACGATGAGCTTGAGCCGCATCTTGCGGCGCACCGCCGTCTCGCCAAAGATGGCGCGAATATCGAGCAGGCCGATGCCGCGCACCTCGAGCAGGTTCTGCAGCAGCTCGGGGCATTTGCCTTCGACCGTGGTCTGGTTGATGCGGTACAGATCCACCGCATCGTCGGCCACCAGGCCATTGCCACGCGTGACCAGCTCCAGCCCCAGCTCACTCTTGCCCAGGCCCGATTCGCCCGTGATCAGCACGCCCATGCCCAAAATATCCATGAACACGCCGTGCATGGTGATGCGATCGGCGAAATGTTTGGACAGATAGGCACGCAGCACGTCGATGACGAAGGCCGACTGCTCCTTGGTGGAGAACAGCGGGATGTGCGCGCGCTCGCACATGGAAATCAGTTCGTCGGGTGCGTCCTGGCCATCGGCCAGCACCAGCACCGGCGGCTCCAGCGTGACGATGCGGGCAATGCGGCGCAGGCAGTCCTGCGAGGTGGCATTGGTCAGGTAGGCGATTTCACGTTCGCCCAGCACCTGCAGCCGGTAGGGGTGGATGTAGTTGAGGTAGCCCACCAGATCGGCGCCCGAGCGGGCCGAGCGCACGGCCATCTCGTCGAAGCGGCGCTCGGAAGCACCCAGCCCCGCTATCCACTGCCAGCGCAGGCTGGAGTTGCGAAATGCCTCGAACAATACGTCGGCACTGATGGCGCTGGGTCTCATGGCAAGGCCCTGTCAGTCAAAAAGAAGCCAGAACTCAGGCCTGGGAGGTGATGGACGACTGCCAGCTGTCGATCATGCCGTGCAGCTGCTGCGCATCGGTGGAGGACTTCAGGCGCTCGCGCAACTGGCTGTCGCTGAGCAACTCGGCGATCTCGGACAGGATTTCCAGATGCTTTTGCGTCGCCGCTTCGGGCACCAGCAGGAAGATCAGCAGGCCGACCGGCTGCTCGTCGGGCGCATCGAAGCCGATCGGGCTGGCCAGTTGGAACACTGCCGCCATGGGAGCCGTCAGGCCCTTGATGCGGCCATGGGGAATGGCAACTCCATGCCCCAGACCGGTAGAGCCCAGGCGTTCGCGTGCGAACAGGCTATCGGTGATCAGGGCACGAGACAGACCATGCAAGCTCTCAAAGAGCAAACCCGCTTCCTCGAAAGCGCGTTTCTTGCTGGTGACATCAACGCTCACAAGCACTTGAGCGGCGGGAAGGATAGAAGCTAGGCGATTCATGGTGTGATCAACAATTATGCACCGCAGCGCTGAAAACCGTGGGGAAACCCTGATCACCATCAAAAACCGCCCCGTAGGGCGGCACTTTTAGCGTTGTAACAAGGCGACAGCCCTGCAACAAACCGGCGCAAACGCTGGGCTTGCGCCTCGCTTTCATCAACCTGACACCTGCACCAGCTGCAAGCCGCCGGAATCCAGTCGCTTGGCTGTGGCACGCGGGCCTTGTTGACGAGTCTTGTAGCGCATCACCACACGGTCGAGTTTGTCGGCCAGGGCGTCCACGGCGGCATAAAGGTCGAAATGCTGCGTCTCCACGAACAAGTCTTGCCCTTTCACGCGCACTGTGCAACCGGCGCGCTGTCGTTTGTCTTTTTCCTTTTGCTTGTGGACTGTGAGCAGCACCTTCACGTCCACGACCTGATCGAAGTGCCTGAGAATGCGTTCCAGCTTGGCCATGACATAGCTGCGCAGCGAGGGAGTGACCTCCAGGTGATGCCCGCTAATCGTCAAATTCATAACAAAACACTCCTTAGCTCTCGGTGAAATCACTGCGGTTTCACAGCCCCTGATGGCTGTGCCGCAGCCTAGCAGTTCGGAATGCGCATTCGTCTTTGCTGTGAATCCACTATGCGCCCGCCCCAGGCCAAAGGCAACGAAATGACCGGGATAGCGCAGGCTCGCCAGGGGCCTTGTTTGACGGTTTGATGACAGCCGGTTTTGACGCCACAATGAGTGGCTTTGGCCCGCATGCAAGGGATACGCCTGCATGCCCCAGGGCCTCGATCGCGGCAGGCGCGCGCTGGCAAAGACCGTGACCGTCCAAACCCCTGCCTGCGCCATTAAAATCGCGTTTTTACGCAGCCGCCTCTCGGGCCTGCGACGCTGGCAGCCCCTTGGGCTTTCAGGCGCCTGCTGACCGACTGCACGCCTGAATTGCCTGACAGCCCCTATCTCGACCATGACCACCCAGCCCTCCGCCCTGCATACCTCCAACATTGCCTCGCTGCCCCTGCTCGCGCGCGGCAAGGTCCGCGACAACTACGCCGTGGGCGATGACCGCATCCTGATGGTGGCCTCGGACCGCCTGTCCGCCTTTGACGTGATCATGGGCGAGCCCATTCCCGGCAAGGGCGTGCTGCTGACGCAGATGGCGCTGTTCTGGTTCGACAAGCTGGGCCATATCTGCCCCAACCACCTGACCGGCGAAGCGCCCGAATCCGTGGTCAAGCCCGAGGAAGTCAAGCAGGTCGAAGGCCGCTCCATGCTGGTCAAGCGCCTCAAGCCCGTGCTGATCGAAGCCGTGGTGCGCGGCTATCTGGCCGGCAGCGGCTGGAAGGAATACCAGGAATCGCAATCGGTCTGCGGCGTGAAGCTGCCCGCCGGCCTGACCAACGCGGCCAAGCTGCCCGAGCCCATCTACACCCCCGCGGCCAAGGCCGAAATGGGTGATCACGACGAAAACATCACCTACGAGCGCACCGTGGAAATGGTGGGCGAGCAACTCGCTGCCCAGATCCGCGACACCGCCATCCGCATCTACAAGGAAGCGGCCGAGATCGCGCTGACCAAGGGCATGATCATTGCCGACACCAAGTTCGAGTTCGGCCTGACCGAAGACGGCACTCTGGTGCTGATGGACGAGGTGCTGACCCCCGACAGCTCGCGCTACTGGCCCGTGGAAGGCTACGAGGACGCGCTGGCCAAGGGCGAAAACCCTCCCAGCTACGACAAGCAGTTCGTGCGCGACTGGCTGGAGCAGGCGCAGGTCAACGGCAAGGCCTGGGACAAGAAGGCTCCCGCGCCCCGCCTGCCCAAGGAAGTGATCGACAGGACGGCGGCCAAGTACCGCGAAGCGCTGGATCGCCTGACCGCCTGAGCGATCAGCCCCGAGCAAACAAAAGGCCCCCGGAACCGAAATCCGGGGGCCTTTTTGTTTTGATAGCTGCTTGCGCTTTCAGCCAAAGGATTTCAGCTAGAAATAATGCTGAAATCCTTTATTTGCATACGCTTGCAGCTATGTTTTTAGTGGTGGTGACCGTGGCCACCGTGCACGTGCTTGTGGGCAATTTCTTCTTCGGAGGCCTCACGAACCTCGTTGACCACCGCGCTGAAGCGCAGCGCGAAGCCGGCCAGAGGGTGGTTGCCGTCCAGCAGCACCACGGGGCCCTTGATCTTCACCACGTTGTAGATCTGGGGCAGGCCCTGGTCATTGGTGCCGCGCAGCTGGCCGCCCACCTTCACGCCCGCAGGGAATTCACCCTTGGGAATGGTGCGCTGGAGGCTTTCGTCGCGCTCGCCGAAGGCATCTGCCACGGCCAGGTCCACGGTCACGGTATCGCCTTTTTGCTTGCCGTCCAGAGCGGCCTCGACCTTGGCGAAGATGTTGTCATAGCCGCCGTGCAGATAGGCCACATCGCCCTTGTCCAGCAGTTTGACGGCCACGCCGCCCGCGAGCAGCTCGTGAATCTTGTAGTTGATGGTGACGGCAGTGTCTTTGGTGATGTTCATGACAATGGATTTCGAGTGGGGCGGAGCCTGAACCCGTGTCAGGCATCGCGCAAAGCTGCCATTGTCGGCGACTCGGGCTATTCCAGTGTCACGCCCGTGGCCTTAACCACGCAGTGAGGCGAGGCTGAGCGGGCTTCATGCCAGACATTGCCGCGCGCAGTCGAGCAGGCTACGCGCCCAGCGCGCGCGCGCCGAGGTATTGAGCCACAGCAGGCCGACCTTGCGCGCATCCGGGGCGCGGTCGCCGCTGCCGCCAGACCCGTTGCCTGCTCCCGGCAGCGCCAGCGAGCACACCTCGCGCCCCTGGGCAAGTACGCTACCGATGTCGGGAACCAGGCCTACGCCCAGGCCCTGGTCGACCATCATGGCCACGGCCAGCACCGAGTTGAGCTCCATGCGCTCCACGGGGACTATGCCCTGGGCCTTGAGGTAGCGGTCGGCCAGGCGCCCGCCGGCCAGCGCACGGTCATAGCGCACCAGGGGACGGCTGCGCAGCAACTCCAGCGGGTCCTGACGCGCGTCCTCGGGGCGGCACAGCACGACCAGCGGTTCCTCGCGCAGTTCGGCCCAGCAGACGGTCTTGGGCAGGTCGAAGGAGGGCTTGAGGCAGATCAGTACGTCGAGCTCGGACTGCACCAGAGCGGTGTACAGCTCGGGCGTGAGCCCGGCGCGCACGCTGATGCGCACCTGCTCATGGCGGGCCACAAAGGCCTGCAGGACGGCAGGCAGAAAACCGTGCAGGGCCGTGTTCACCGTGCCCAGGCGCAGCTCGCCGCCGTCGGCGTCGCCCAGCACCCATTCGCGCAGGCCGTCGAAGTCCTGCAGCAGCCGCTGCCCGCGCTCAAACAGGCGCTCGCCGGCCGCAGTGGCGCGCACGCTGCGGCCATGGCGCACCAGCAAGGGGGCGCCCAGCGCGACTTCAAGCACGCGCATCTGCTGAGCGATGGCCGAGGGACTGAGGTCGAGCTGGCGCGCGGCTTCGGACATGGAGCCGGTCTGCACGACGCGCAAGAAATTGTGTATGTACTTGACGTCCATCTCACACATTTTCTTCAAACAAATGCCAGCCGCAAGCCCTGTTTTCGAGAGCGTGCCTGGACCACACTGCGGACAACGAACCGACAAGGAGACAAAAAATGCGTGAGTCCGATTTCCTCAGCCGCCGCCGGTGGCTGTCCACCGCAGCGGCCGGCCTGGGCGCTGCCGCCCTGCCCGCCTTCGCCCAGCGTCGCAGCACGCGCATCGTCGTGCCTTTTGCGCCCGGCGGCGGCAACGATGTGCTGGCGCGGCAGATGGCGTACGGCCTCAACGACTCCCTGGGCTACGGCATGATCGTGGAGAACAAGGCCGGCGCGGGCGGCAATCTGGGCACGGAAATGGTGGTTCGCGCTCCCGCCGACGGCAGCATCTTCCTGCTCGGCCATACGGGCACGGTGTCCATCAATCCCTCGCTCTACCCGGGCCTCAAGTTCAATGCCTCCACCGATCTGCAGCCGGTGGCCATGTTCGCCTCCTCGGCCTTGCTGCTGGTGGTGCCGGCCGCGTCGCCCGCCCGGAACGTGGCCCAACTGGCCGAGCTGCTGCGCCGCCGCAGCGGCGAGCTCAACTACGCTTCCAGCGGCTCGGGCACGGGCGGCCACCTCACGGGCGAGATGTTCGCCCATGCCCTGGGCGCCAAGGCCATCCACGTGCCATACAAGGGCACCGCACCATCGCTGACCGACCTGGTCGGCGGCAATGTGGACTTCAGCTTCGGCGTGATCCCGGCGGCCATGGCTCTGGTCAAGGCCGGCAAGCTGCGCGCCCTGGCCGTGACCAGCGCCAAGCGCCAGCCCCAGCTGCCCGACGTACCCACGGTGGCCGAGTCCGGCGTGCCGGCCCTGGCGGATTTCGAGAGCTCGCTGACCTATGGCGTGCTGGCCCCCAAGGGCACGACGCAGGATACCGTCGCCACGCTGGGACGCGACATCCTCAAGGTGGCAGCCTCCAGCAGCTTCCAGTCCCGCCTGGAGGTGGAAGGGGCCGTGCCGCTGCTGGGCGACAGCAGGCAGTACGCAGCCCGCATCCGCCAGGAAAGCAGCAAGTGGTCGGCGGTGATCAAGGCATCGGGAGCCACGGCCTGAGGCCGGCGCGAACATCATGACTCTGGTGAACGACTATCTGGGCCCGGCCGGCGGCGGTGCCTGGTTTTCCGATGCGCATTGGCTGCAGGCACTGCTGCGCTTCGAGTCCGGCCTGGCCCGGGCACAAGCCGATTGTGGGCTGATTCCGGAGTCTGCGGCCCAGGCCATTGCCAGCGCCTGCGCGCAGGCGCCCCTGGACCGCGACCGCATTGCAGAACAGGCACGCGCCAGCGGCGCCCTGGGCCTGGCCTTGGTAAAGCCGCTGCAACAGTGGCTGCAGGCCCATGCCCCCCAGGGCCTGCCCTGGCTGCACTGGGGCGCGACCACCCAGGATGCCGTGGACACGGCCAGCGCCCTGCTCACGCAGCAGGCGCTGCAGGCCCTGCTGGCCGAGTTGCAGGCCCTGGTCGACGCATTGCTGGATCTGGCCGCGCGGCATGCGGCCACGCCCATGCTGGCGCGCAGCCTGCTGCAGCCTGCGCAGATCACGAGCTTCGGCCTCAAATGCGCACAGTCGGCCGCGGCCCTGCAGCGCAGCATCGACCAGCTCTCGCAGCTGGCGCCCCAAGCCTTGTGCGTGCAGCTGGGCGGCGCCGTGGGCAATGGCGCGACCCTGGGCACGCACAGGCTGGCGGTGGAGCAGGCGCTGGCGCGGCAGCTGGGTCTGGAGGCCTGCGGCCACAGCTGGCATACGCAGCGCGACAGCTGGATGCGCCTGGCCATGGAAGTGGCCGTGTGCTGCGGCAGCCTGTCCAAGCTCGCGCGCGACTGGTCGCTGATGTCGCAGTACGAGGTCGCAGAGATCAGCGAGGCCGCGCGCGGCAGCACTTCCAGCGCCATGCCGCACAAGCGCAATCCCGTGCACTGCATGCAGGCCGTGGCCCAGACCCAGGCCGTGCCGCCGCTGGCCGCCCTGCTGCTGGGCTGCATGGCCCAGGCCCATGAGCGCGCGCTGGGTGAATGGCAGGCGGAAGTCGCCCACTGGCCCGAGCTGTGGCGCCACGCTCATGGCGCGGCCGCCGCACTACGCCAGGCCGCGCAGACGCTGCATGTTCACCCGCAGCGCATGCTGGCGCATGTGTCCGGTCTGCGGGGCCTGGTGTTTTCGGAAGCCTGCGTGCATGCCCTGGCGCCCTTCACCGGCAAACATGATGCCCTGGCCGCCGTGGAGCAGCTCGCCCCCCTGGCGCTGGAGCAGCAGCGCGAGCTGCAGGAGTTGCTCATGGAATGGGCTGCCAGCCGCACCACACCCGAACTCACCTCCGAACAACTGCCAGCGCTGTGCCGCGCGCTATCCCAGGCCTGCGACCCGCAGCAGGCCGTACAGGCTTCGCAACGCGAATGCCTGGCCCTTCTGGCCAGCTGTTCGCCCACCCCAATGGAAGAAAGCCCTGCCCATGCAGAACAAGCCCAACCCTGCCTCTGAAGCCGCCGACAGCCTGCAGCGCGGCCTGGCCAATCGCCGCCGCGTGCTGGGCAATGCCTGGGTGGACCGGTCCGTGGAGAGCGCGAATGTGCTCAATGTGGAGTTCCAGCGCATGATCACCGCCTATGCCTGGGACGGCATCTGGAGCCGCCCGGGCCTGGAGCGCCGAACGCGCCGCATCATGGTACTGGCCATTACGGCGGCCATGGGGCGCTGGGAGGAGTTCGAGCTGCACATACGCACGGGTCTGCAGGCCGACCCGGCCGACAGCGAGGCCGCGCCGCTGGACCTGGACACCATCCGCGAGGTGCTGTTGCAGACCGCCGTCTATGCCGGCGTGCCTGCGGGCAACACCGGCATGGCGGTCACGCTCAAGGTGCTCGGGGAGCTGGGGCGCATGCCTGAGGCCGCGAGCTTCGCCCCCTGAGCCTGGTCTTATCGGGCCAGAGGCGGCTGCTCGTCGATGTCCGAGCCCGGGTAGCGCGCAAAGCGGCGGTTCTCGGCGCCATGCACCGGGTCGTTGTCCTTCCAGGGCCAGCCGCCGAACTGGGTGCGGCGGTAGTCCTGCATGGCCTGCATGATCTCCTCCTGCGTGTTCATCACGAAGGGGCCGTACTGCGCCACCTTTTCGCCAATCGGCTTGCCTTGTAGCAGCACCAGCTCTGCGCTGACATCGCCAGTGTTGACCAGCTCCAGATCGCTCTGCGCATCGACATGCATGGCCAGATGCCCGTTCACGGCTTCGCCACCCACGGTCATGCTCTTGCCCACAAAGAAGTAGAGCATGCGATGGGTTTCTGGGCCTGCGGCCTTCGGCATGGTCCAGCGGGCGCCGGGCTCCAGCTCTAGCGTCCAGATGGCTACATCGCTGTCGGTCTGGGAGGCCCAGGACTCGGGCGGTGGCGGCAGGGCCGGGTCCGCACCGTCCAGGGCTCCTGCCACCACGGTGACAGTGGTTTTGCGGCCCGCCGCATCGCTGAAGCTCAGGCGCGGAATCTGTTCGTTCCAGAACATGGTGAAGTGGGGCTCCACCATCTTGTTCCTCGCAGGCAGGTTCAACCAGATCTGGAACAGCTCCAGCGGATTGGGCTGGTCGCTGCTCAGCAGCGGAAACATCTCCGAGTGCTGGATGCCCTTGCCGGCCGTGAGCCACTGCACATCGCCGCCGCCGAAACGCGCTGCAGCACCCAGCGAATCCGCATGGTCGATGCGGCCCTTGCGCACCAGGGTCACGGTCTCGAAGCCGCGATGCGGGTGGCCCGGGAAGCCCGGAATCGGTTCGCCGTGGTACATCGAGAAGCCATTCCGCGCGCTGAAATCGCTGCCCATCTCGCGGCCCTCGAACTCCACGGCCTGCACGCCCATTTCGCCGTTGCTGGCCGGATAGCTGTCATCGTGGTGAGCGCAGAACAGAAACGGGTCCAGGCAGGGCCAGCGCGGCCCCAGCGGGGCGCTTTCCAGAATGGGGGGGGCGATTCGTGGTCATGGAATTCTCCTCTTAAGAGGCCGCTGCCAGCTGCAGGGCCTGAAGTCTCGAAGATAAGGCCAGCCCACGGGTTTGAAAGACATCACCGCTGGGACAGTACTTGCCGCTTTTGCAACAACGGCAAGCCTGTCTGCCCGAGCCGGCACTCAGCCGCGCGGCGGAACGTTCAGGCCTTTTTGCGTCGCCGGGCGGGCCACGAAGGCCTTGAGCACGCGCTGCAGCTCGGGAAACTCGCTCCAGCCCACCAGCTCGGAGGCGTTGTAGCCGTTCTCGTCGACCATATTGCGCACCCAGGGCCAGATGGCGATGTCGGCAATCGTGATCTGCTCGCCCATGATCCACTCGCGGCCCTGCATGCGCTGCTCCAGCACGCCCAGCAGGCGCTTCGATTCATTGACATAGCGGTCACGCGGGCGCTTGTCCTCGAAGTCCTTGCCCGCGAACTTGTGGAAGAAGCCGACCTGACCGAACATGGGCCCCACGCCGCCCATCTGGAACATCACCCACTGCAACGTCTCGTAGCGCGCTGTAGGGTCTGCGGGCAGCAGCGGGCTGCCGCTCTTCTCGGCCAGATAGATCAGGATGGCCGCCGACTCGAACAAGGCCAGCGGCTTTCCGCCCGGGCCTTGCGGGTCGATGATGGCGGGAATCTTGTTGTTGGGGAAAGTGCCGACAAACTCTGGTGTGAGCTGGTCATTGGTCTGGAAGCTGACCAGGTGCGCCTCGTAGGGCAGCTGCATTTCCTCCAGCGCAATCGATACCTTCACGCCGTTGGGGGTGGGCAGCGAGTACAGCTGGATGCGCTCGGGGTGCTGCGCGGGCCATTTGCGGGTCACGGAAAAATCGGCGAGGACTTGGGGTTGCGTCATGGGTTTCCTTCGGAGCGTGTTGGCAATCTCTGCAGCCCCGCAAGGGGGTGGCGGCGTGGCCTGGCAAGCCACGACACAGATCTCCCGAGCATCCTAACGGTTGTCATGCGGCCTTGCAGGCAGCGCTGCCGATGGCTGGGATGGCCAGATGCGGGTACGCAGATTCCCTCATCGAAGACGGCGCTTCAGCGGGTGATATTGGGTGTTTACAAGAAGTGAACACGGAGATATGACATGCATCAGCTTCCTGGCAGGCCCGATTCTTTTGTCACCGGCGCAAAGACGCCTGCCTGCGCCTTGCCGAGCCGGCGACAAGTGCTGGGCCTAGGCGCTACCGCGCTGGCTGCAGGGCTGATGCTGACCAGTGGTGCGACCGCTGCTGCAGGTTTTCCGGAGCGCGCCGTGACGGTCGTCGTGCCGTATTCGCCGGCCGGAGGCGTGGACATCGTGACCAGGCTGGTCACCACGCCCATGGCGGAGTTTCTGGGTCAGTCCATCGTGGTGGAAAACAAGCCCGGAGGCGGCACGAATATCGGCATGGCGACAGTGGCACGCTCCGCGCCCAATGGCTATACGCTGCTGACGGCATCGAACACGCTGACCACCAACAAGGCGCTGTACTCCAAGCTCAGCTTCGACCCCGCGACCGACCTGATTCCGGTGGGGCGCATCGGCGAGGCCCCGCTGGTGGTCGTGGTCAACGCCAAGTCACCGTACAAAAGCCTGGCCGAACTGATTGCAGCGGGCAAGGCCAAGCCCGGCGCCCTGTCCTATGGCACGGCAGGCGTGGGCAGTTCGGGCCATATGGCGAGTGCCTTGCTGGAAAAAGCCGGACAGTTCAAGGGCGTCCATATTCCCTACAAGGGTGGCTCCACCGCCGTGACGGACCTGCTGGGCGGGCGTCTGGACTTCATGGCGATCAATCCGCTGGAAGTCGCGGGCCATGTGAACAGCGGCAACCTGCGCGCACTGGCGGTGCTCAACAAGAATGGCTCTCGCCTGCTGCCCCAGGTACCTACCGCGCGCTCCCTGGGCGTGGATGTGCAAGCCACCGTCTGGTGGGGCCTGGTAGCACCCAAGGGAACGCCCGAGGCCGTGATCCAGACGCTGAACGCTGCACTCAACAAGGCGCTGACCACGCCTGCGGTCACCCAGACGCTGGCCGATATGGGCGCCACGCCCCTGGGAGGAACACCGGCTCAGTTCGGCAGCTTCATCCAGGCCGAAACCCGGGAACTCGGCGACGTCATCCGAGCCGCCGATATTCGCGCGGACTGATGCCGGCGAAGGCCGCCTAGCGCAGCAACTGCCAGAACATCTGCACGCAGGGTGAAGGCGCCTGCTGCATGCTGACCAGCGCAATGCGCGAATGGCGTGCGGCGTCGGCCAGCGGCTGCAGCACCACGCCGGGCGGGCAGATGCGCTCATAGACGCTGGGCACGATGGACAGCCCCAGGCCGGCGGCCACCAGTGCCAGCATGGTCGAGGTCTCACGCGCCGGCTGGGCGATGCGCGGCACAAAGCCGGCCTCGCTGCACAGCGCCAGAATATGTTCGTGCAGGCCGCCACCCAGCACGACCGGATGCAGCACAAAGGGCTGATCGGCCAGGCTGCTCAGTGCCAGTGGCTCGTTTGCCGCCGAGGCGGCATGCGCCACGGGCAGGGCCAGCCTCAGCTCGTCGCGCCACAGTGTCTGCTCGCGTATCGGCACGGGGATGCGGAAAGTCGGCGAAGGCCGCATAAAGCCGATGTCGATCTGCCCGGCAGTCAATGCCGCGATCTGCTCGCCCGTGGTCATATGCTGCAGATCCAGCTCCACCTGCGGGTGGCGGCTGCGAAAGTCGCGCAGCATGGCCGAGAACTCGTCAAACAGCGGCACCGATGCCGTGAAGGCGATGCGCAACCGCCCCGCCAGGCCATGGGCCGCCATGCGCACCAACTCGCCCGCCTGCTGGTGCAGCTCCACGATCTGCCGCGCCTTGTCCTGCAGCAGCAGGCCTGCCGGCGTCAGCGCCACGGCGCGGCGCGAGCGTTCGAACAATTGCGCCCCCATCTCCTGCTCCAGCAGACGGATCTGCTGGCTCAGCGGGGGCTGGCTCATATGCAAACGCTGGGCCGCACGGCTGAAATTCAGCTCCTCGGCCACGGCCAGAAAACAGGTCAAACGGCGCAAATCCATAGGACGATTTTCGTATCAAGTCCAGACGCAAACGGTATTGGACGCAAAGGCCGCAACTTTTCACAATCCGCTCAGCCGCAGAAGCTATGACAACCGTAGCTGTCCGCGTCGATTCAATAAGGGTTCAAGGCCTATCCAGACCAGCCCAATACAGAGAGACATTGATGAAGCCGTTTCCCCTTTTCACCGTCCGCCGAGCCCTTCTGATCAGCGCTGTGGCCCTGGCTGCAGGCTGTGCCCAGCAACCGGGCAGCACGCCCAAGGAGCCCGTGCGCCTCATGACTTCGGGCGGCTTCACTGCAGCACACAAGCTGCTGGCACCGCAGTTCACAGCCCAGACCGGCCTGACGGTGGAGTCGGCCTATGGCTCGTCCATGGGTGCCTCGCCCACCTCCATTCCCAACCGTCTGAGCAAGGGTGAAAAGGCCGACGTGGTGATTCTGGCGCGTGGCGCGCTCGACGATCTGGCCGCCAAGGGCCTGGTGCGCAACGGCACCCAGATAGATCTGGTGCGCTCTGCCGTGGGCGTGGCCGTGAAGAAGGGCGCTCCCATCCCCGACATCAGCAGCGAGGACAAGCTGCGTCAGGTGCTGCTCAATGCCAAGAGCATTGCCTACTCGGCCAGCGCCAGCGGTACCTACTACGAAACCCAGATGCTCAAGAAGCTGGGCATTTACGATCAGGTCATGCCCAAGAGCAGGAAGATCGTGACCGAGCGCGTGGGCACCATCGTGGCGCGGGGCGAGGCCGAAATCGGCCTGCAGCAGGTCAGCGAACTGCTACCCATCGAGGGCATCAGCTATGTCGGCACCCTGCCCGATTCGGTGCAGCACTACACCATCTTCTCGGCCGGCACGGCCAGCACTTCCACCAACCCCCAGGGGCTGGAGCAACTGCTCAAGTACTACACCTCGCCCGCCGCCGCTAAGACGATTCGTGACACCGGCCTGGAGCCCATTGCCAAGTCCCGCTGAGCGCCGCGCGGACCCGCAAAAAAGCCCGTCAGGCAGAGCCTGCGGGCTTTTTTGGTCGCCTGGCAGCTCAGCGCTTGCTACCCGGGCCGGCTTTCTGCACCAGGGCCACGGTCAGCCCCTGGGCGGTGACGGTAATGGCACCAGGCTCCATCGCCAGCGCATCGACCAGGGCCAGATCCTGGTCCTGCAGCTGATAGAGCACCACCTGGCCCATGGCCTGCTCGGCCAAGGCCGTGGCATAAGTGCCCAGCATATCGCTGAGCGCGGGCGACAGCCCGTCCATGCTGAGCTGATTGACCTTGATCTGGTAGGCGCGCAAGGTGCGGTCGGTGGGTTCATAGCGCAGCGCGAAATCGACATTGAGCAGGCCGCTGTACTGCTCCTTGAGCACCTTGCCGCTGAGCTCGGCCGGAATCACGGCGTTGAGCATATTGCGCTCGGGCACCATGCTCAGCTGCGGCGCCTTCAGATCCAGCTGCAGCAAACCCGCCACCGGGAACTGCCTGGGGAAACGCCTGGCCAGCATCTCCTGCAGCTTCTGCTGGCTCACGCTCACGCTGCTGGGCACGGACTTGCCCGAGCAGCCTGTGGCAGCCATTCCCAATCCCAACACTGTCACCGCCAACCATGAGCGCCGATTCATCACGACCACCGAACTCCGTAAAACCTGATTCAAAACCCGTGCAAACGCTTGATAAACCAACGCTATCAGCTATGGTTTTTGAGTACTCCATTGTCTCCGAGCCTGCTATTCCACAGAGTCTCGATGGATGTTGGCAGTTCCCTATCTGATGCAATCTGCAGGTAA
Source organism: Comamonas sp. C24C (assembly GCF_053345995.1). Taxonomy (NCBI): domain Bacteria; kingdom Pseudomonadati; phylum Pseudomonadota; class Betaproteobacteria; order Burkholderiales; family Comamonadaceae; genus Comamonas; species Comamonas sp. C24C. Next base: position 105,408 of record NZ_JBKFBC010000008.1, read on the forward strand.
AAGACTGTTATCTAACGTCCGACGCCACCAGGGGTTGACCGTCGGCACACGGCAGCAGTGCATGCACAATGATTTGCATGACTGCATATCCCTCTTCCCTCAGCCATGAGGCACTGACAGCCGCCGCCCAGGACACCAGCCTGCCCGACCAGATCCTGACCCTGTGGTTCGGCAGCGCCAGGCCCGGCAATGCCGATGCCCTCAAGCACAAGGCGCAGTGGTTCACCAAATCGGCTGCCTTCGACGAAGAGCTGCGCCAGCGCTTTGGCACTGCGGTGGAGGCCGCTCTGGGCGGTGCGCTGCAACACTGGGCAACCAAGGGTCCATGGCAGCAGCTGGCACTGGTGATCCTGCTGGACCAGTTCACGCGCAATATCCACCGCAACACCCCCAAGAGCTTTGCCGGCGATGCGCAGGCCCTGGCACTGGCGCTGCAGGCGATGGACTGCGGCGGCGACCGGCTACTGCCCGAGGTGGCCCGCGTCTTCATGTACCTGCCACTGGAGCATGCCGAAGACCCGGCCATGCAGCAACGCAGTGTGGCCGCCTTCAAGGACTTGCAGGAGAGCGCCACGGACGCCGAACTGCGCGAATATCTGGCCGGAACGCTGGACTACGCCCATCGCCATCAGGTGGTGATAGAGCGTTTTTGCCGCTTCCCGCACCGCAACCACATTCTGGGTCGCGCCAGTACCGCCGAAGAGGCCGAGTACCTGGCCCAGCCCGGCTCAGGCTTCTAGGGCAATCACGAGCCGCGCGTAGCCTCGCGCAGCGCAGGCTCCTGGCGCGCCAGGGGCTGGCGCACGGGCTTTTTGCCCGCCCCCAGGTCGCGGTGGCGCATGGCCCAGCGCTCTACCGTGTAGAACGACAGTGCCGACAGTGCAGTCGAGATCAGCAGGCCCGCGACCACGGTCACGGGCCAGGAGTAATCGGCACGCAGATAGCGCACCACCGGGTAATGCCAGAGGTAGATGCCGTAGGACAGCTGGCCCAGCTTGATGAGCATTGGCGCCGTCAGCATTTCATAGACCAGACCCGTGGGCTTTTGCACGGCCAGCAGCACGACCAGGGCGGCGCACTCCACCACCGTGACACCCCAGACCATGGCGTGCTGGTTGTCCCATTCCAGCTCCATGATCAAGGGCACGGCCAGCACAAACCACATGGTGTAGGCGCGCAGCGACTGCAGACGCTCTATCCATTGGGGGCGCTCCATCATCAGTGCCGCCAGCAAGGCACCGGCCAGCAAACCCGAGGCCCGCGTATCGAATCGGAAGAAGATTTCGTAGAACTGCTGGCCCTGCACCACCCAGAAGATGCGCCACAGCGTGCTCAGCAGCCACAGCGCCGCAAGCGGCGCCCAGACCCGGCCCGGCGTGGCCTTGCGTAGCAGCAAGACCAGCAGCGGCGGCCAGATCAGATAGAAATGCTCCTCCACCGACAGCGACCACATATGCAGCAGCGTGTCCGGACTGTCGAAGAAGGCAATGCCGTAATCAGCCAGGTAGAGGATAGAAACCAGGGCGTCCGAATAGATATCCGTGAGGTCTGGCCAGATAAAGGGCGCGAACACGCAGTAGGCGAGCAGAAACAGCGCCAGCGCAGGCATGAGCCGGAAGAAGCGGCGGCGGTAAAAACGCCAGTAATCGAGCTTGCCATGCTGCCGATATTCCATCAGCAGCAGCGAGGTGATCAAAAAGCCGCTGAGCACGAAGAACAGATCGACGCCGAAGAAGGCGCCGTCGAACATCGGGGCATGTGCGTGCGAGAGCAGCACCAGCACAATGGCTATGCCTCTCAATCCATCGAGCGCTGGGTTGTAGCGCAGCTTGAACGCCGACTCCACCAAAACCGGACACCTTTCCTTTCGCCCAGGCACGGGCCGGGCTTGCAGACAAACGATCACAGCCACGCATGAGACATGGCTGAAGCAGTATTCAGAATTTGAGCAAAGAGGCAGTAACAGCTCTTTGCAGCGACCCGGGGGTCGCAGAGCGCATGGAAACACGCTCGGGGGTGCCGGAACCTGGCAGGCGATTTGTCTGTTGCATCTCACCGGTGGTGAGGCCACAGAATGTTATGAATGCCCGCAGCCAGACGGCTTGGCGTCTGTTGACAGGTGAACAGACCGGGGTAATTTGAACAGATTTTTGCCGCCGGCCCAAGCAGGGGGCGCAGCTTGCCGAGCTCTGGCAGGGTCTTGGCAAGCCGCGTTAACAATTAAGAACAAAAACAGCAGGCCGCGCTCCACCCATCAGCATCATCAGCTATCAATTTCGAAGCTTCAGGATGATTTGCGGCGCCCGCAGGCGGGCGCGCTTTGGTGCACATCGCGCCACAGCAGCATCTCGGCCACGCGTTCGGACTTGTCGTCATCAAAGCCCAGCTGCTGCGCACGCTCGGCGGGGTTGGTCCAGGTGCCGAACAAGATGTCCCATAGCGGCAGGCCGTAGTTCTGCGCATGGTGACCATGCTGATGATGCACGGTATGCATTTCCGGGCGCTGCAGCACATAGCCGAGCCAGCGCGGCGTGCGCAGATCGGCATGGGTGAACAGATCGAAGGCAGCCGTCAGCCCCAGGGCCACGGCTGCCGCCGCCGGGCTGGCGCCCAGCACCCAGTAGCTGGAGATCACGCTCAGCAGCATGGCGGCGCAGGAGTCCAGCGGATGGGCGTAGAACGAGGTCAGCACCTCGATGCGCCGCGCACTGTGATGCAGCTGGTGGAACACGCGCCACAGCAGATCCGAGGCATGGGTGGCGCGGTGCCACCAGTAAAAGACAAAGCTGGTGATGAAAAAGCTCAGTAGCCCCACCAGCAGCGGGTTCCAGCGCGCGCCCACATCCAGCAGCGCATGCTGGCGAATCCGGTCTTCCAGCAACCAGCCCAGCGCCAGCGTGCAGACCAGCGTCAGCGCGCCCAGGGCGCTGCTGTAGATCAGCCAGCGCCGGTCGCAGAGATTGCGCGAGGCGGGCGCAATCACCTCACGCGTGAAGACCGCCACGAACAGCAGCGCAATCAGCGGATAGACCAGGTACTCCAGCACGGCAATCATTCCCCTTGAGGTTTGCCTTGCAGTCTATCGGCTGATGTGGGCCTGCTGCTTTATTGGGGCAATACGAACTGCTCCAGCGGCGTGTCGTTGGGTGCGGCCAGCTGCTTCTTGAGCACCTCGCCCATGGGTAGGTTCAGGTTCACGTTCTTGGGCGCAATGGGCTGCATGAACCATTTGTTGTAGAGCTTGTGCAACTCGCCCGAGCGGATCATCTGCAAAATGGCGCCGTCTACGGCCTTCTTGATCTGCGGGTCGTTCTTGCTGAACTGGATGGCAATCGGCTCGGCACCGATCACCTCGCCCACGATCTTGTAGCCCTTGGGGTTCTTGCTCTGGCCGATCACGCCGGCCAGCATGTTGTCGTCCAGCACAAAGGCATCGACGCGACCCGACTCCAGCATCAGAAAGCTCTCGAACTGATCCTTGCTCATCAGCGTCTTGAAGTTCAGTTCGTTGTCGCTGGCGTACTTGCGCAGAATCTGCACCGCCGTCGTGCCCGTGATGGCGCCCACATTGCGCCCCTGCAGCTGCTTGAACGAGGTGATGCCCGAGTCGGCACGCACGGCCATGCGCACCTCGCTGACATAGGTAGTCAAACCAAACGCCACCTGCTTCTGGCGCGTGAGGTTGTTGGTCATGCTGGCGCAATTGAAATCGGCCGTGCCGTTGTTGATCAGCGGCATGGTGTTCTGCGGCGTCAGCACCATGTACTTGATCTGGGCCTTGGGCGCGATCGCATGCACCACGCGCTCGCAGAGGTCCATGTGATAGCCGACAAACTTCTCGTTCGCACCGATCGCGTAGGACATGGGAACCGCAGCCTCCCGCACCCCCAGCACCACGGTGCCGCCGGCCTGCCAGCGCTGCAGAGTGGGCGATGCGGACAGATCCACCGCCGTGTCGATATTGGAGCTCGCCGCTTCGGTCTTGCCCGCGGCCATGGCAGAACCCGCACATACCAGCGCTGCTGCCAGCCCAGCCCATTTCAACGACTTGCCCATCATCCACTCCCGAAAAACAAAAGCGCCGAGACCCCTGGTCATCGGCGCTCATCACCCACCCGATCCGGCACACACCCCATGCACTCATGAGGCCCTGGCCCGATTGTCGTTGCTCGCTTATCGCTTTGAGTGGAATGCTTATGCCTGCGCGTCGCCTCACGCGTCGCTTTTGGCGGGGGCAGCCTCCGTCAGTTCACGCAGGCGCTGATGGACACTGCTGGCTTCATCGACCGGCTGCTGGTGCTTGGCCCGCAGATAGCGCTCGGTGAACACGCCCAGATAGCTCTCCAGCACCTGTCCGGCCTGCACATCGCCGGCATCGCCCACCAGCTCCAGACACAGGGCCGCCACCTCGCTGGTACAGAAATGGTCGTCGCGCTTGGATCTGCGCAGCTGGTAGCGGGAGATCAAGTCCGGGTGCAGGCTGAGCACGGGAAAGCCATCGAGATACGGGCTTTTGCGGAACATCTTGCGCGCCTCCGACCAGGTCGCGTCCAGTAGTATGAACAGCGGGCGTCTGCCGGGCTGCAGCGCACGGCTGTCGCCGCCGTCCAGCGTCTCCAGCACACGCTCGGCAGGCTCGGCATATTCGCCAGGAAACACCACGTAGGGCTGCCATTGCGGATCGGCCAGCAAGGCCTCCAGCTGCGGATCCAGCTCGGTGCGCGACCAGCCGAAGGCATGGGTGTCCTTCACCACATCGGCAATCAGCCAGCCCGTGTTGCTGGGCTTGAGCGGCTCGGCATCATGCATCAGCAGGCAGAAGGCCGCGCGCGTGGCCAGCTCGGGGCGCAGCGCGCACATGCAGTGCGAGGGGCGCAAGCGGCAGCCTTCGCAGCGCTCGCCCTTGGGGCCGCCACGCGCCAGAAACGGACGCGTGCTGCGCGCCAGTCGTGCCTGGCGCAAGCGCGAGACGGCATGCGGGGGCAGTGTGGAGGCAACGGTTTTCTGCGGAGTCAGAGCAGCAGGGGACAAAGGCGTGAAAGCGGGCAAGACGGACACCAGCGGGTTCGGACAGATGCCCGGATTGTCCCGCCTTTGCCAAATCCAGTGCTGATGCTGCAGGAGCGCCGCTTACTCGCAGCCCCCCTGCTCGAAGGTCGGACCACGGCCAAAGCTGAACACCGTGGGCCTGGCATTCCTGAGTCCTGCGGAAATCACATTCCTGAAGCGGTTCGGCTCGCAGTTGAAACGTGTGTCCAGCACATAGTCGTCGGACTCGGCCTTGACCATGGCGTCGCGCCAGGCGGCCGTCGCATCCAGCACCTTGCCGTCAACCATGGGGGCCTGCACCGAGTAATTGATGAAGTTGGTCAGGCGCGAGCCCTTGGCCTCCAGATACACCACGGGGTCGGCGGCATTGCCGCACAGCGTCAGGCAGTCAGCGTAGTAACGGCTGTCCAGCAGAGGCTCGAAGCTGCCGAAAGTCAGGTCGCCGAGCTTGATATCGGGCTGGCCCTCGGACACATTCAGCACGCTCTTGAGCGAGAGATTGCAGCTGGGCGCGATATCGATCTCGACCGACTCGATCACCTTGTCGGCCTCGTCGCTGACCAGGGTGATATCGCAGCCATCGGTGCGGAACTGGTGACGGTGGAATTCCGAGCGCATGGCCGGGCCGGCGATCTTCTGCGCATAGGCCAGATTCATGCCTATGGTCTCGGTGCTGAACAACTGGTCGATCACGCGCCTGGCTTCTGCGGCAGGCGCCGCGGGCGCAGGGGCTGGCGCAGTTGCGGGGGCCTGTGCCGGGGGCGCGGCGCCCTCGGTCTTGGAATCCGAGCAGGCCAGCAGCAGTGCCGCTGCCGCCATGGCGCCCGTCCAGACTCCGCAGCGTTTGATCCAGCGATGAGGCATCTCCATATCCTTGTGAGTTCGCAAGCCCCGCAATATAGGTGCAGGCCCCGAAATCACCAAGAACCAGAGGTTTCAGCCGCCCACGCACTCCAGCTCGAACAGCGGCATATCGGCGCTCCGGCTGAGCCAGACACCGCCGCCCAGCTCCTTGAAGTGCGGCTGCAGGCCGCGCCGGTACAGCTCGGCACGGTGGCGGTACAGGCGCGGGTCGGTCAGTTCCTCGTCGATGATGTCGCGCTCGTAGTCCTCACGTGCCACGGCCTCGATGTAGAGACCGCCGCGTGACAGCCGGCCCAGATTGGTCAGCGCCTTTTTCAGGTCGACCGGGCTCAGATAGGGCAGCACGCCCTGGCAGATCACCAGATCGAAAGGCTGACCATCTTTGGGTTGCCAATCCACCACCGAGCCCTGCTCCCAGCCATAGCGCTCGCAGAGATAGGGACTGAACTCCACGCCCTGATACTGCACGCCCGGAAAGTGCTTTTGCACCGCCTCGCGCCACAGGCCTATGCCGCAGCCCACGTCAAGCACCCGCTGCACGGGCACGCGCAGATACGCAAGATACGAGCAGACAAACGCACCCAGCCGACGCGCGTGCTCGGGATCGATCACGCTGGTCTTTTTGTCAAAGTAAAAGCGCTGGTAATACGCCTCGTCAAACCACTCGTTGCTTGCTGATTGCACGCAGCTTCCTTCAAAAACAAACGGCGCCCGAAGACGCCGAAACTTCAAAAAACCGACGCTGACTCAGGAAAGAGACAGCCAGCCAGGGCCTGGGCGGCCCCGCCGGGGCAAGGCGCGCAGCGCCTCAGGGAGTTAAATTCTGCCGACCACGGACCAGCCCTTGCGCTGGTCCTGCTTGTTGTTCTCGTAGTCCCATACCGTGCCGCAGCGCTCGCAGACATAGCGGGTCACCGTCGCCGTGGTCGAGCCGCGCTCCTCCTTGCGGTTGCCGCGCTGCATCAGTTCGGCATGGCCAGGGGCTTTGCGCCAGTTGCGCTGAATGCCGGCGCAAGCGTCGCACAGATGGTCTTCGGCAGGAGTGGTGGTGTTGGTCATGAAAAAACTACTGAATGTGGTGCAGGCCCCGGACATCCGCCCGCGCTGCAAAGCAGCCATTGTGCCGCCTGCCCCGGTTTTGCACCTGCGGCGCGGGCAGCATCACCGCTTGCAGGTCGGGCATGACCGCGCTCGCTGTTGCCGCTCGGGGCTCAAGGCCTTGCCCGGCAAGCGCCGACAGCTCCTGTTTTTGATCCCCACCGCTGAAGACAAAAAAAGGCCGCTTGCGCGGCCCTGGTTCAGTCAGCCTCGATCATGCCTTCGCTGGGCGATAGGCCAGACAGATCTTGTTGCCGTCGGGGTCGCGCAGATAGGCCAGATACATGGAATCGCCACGCCAGCCCGGCGCGTCCTCGATCGACACACCGCCTGCGGCCAGGCCCGCCGCATGGGCTGCATTCACCTGATCGGTGGACTGGGCCAGAAAGCCCGTGGTCGCGCCATTGCCCGAGCTTGCCGTTTCGCCGTTGATGGGCGTGGAGATGGCAAACACGCCCGTGGGGCTGCGGTAGAAGAAACGGTTCTTGTTGGCAACGCCGGGCGCAATGCCCAGCTGACCCAGCAGCGCGTCGTAAAAGCGCTTGCTGGACTCCAGATCATTTACACCCAGCATGATGTGGCTAAACATGGTTGTCTCCTGGAAAAGCCCTGTTTCGGGCGAAGATGGGAAATCGGCAAGCCATCGTAACGGGAGCTTGCCGCCCTCTTCTGTCACTCATTTTCAGCCCACCATGCTGCCAGACCATTTCACCCCGGTTCCCCTGGACAAGTCCTACCGCCTGCTCAATCACGGCCCCACGGTCATCGTCTCGGCCCAGCATGCAGGCGAGCGCAATGCCATGAGCGCGGCCTGGGCCTGCGCGCTCGACTTCGCGCCGCCCAAGATCAGCGTGGTGCTCGACAAGGCCACGCGCACGCGTGCGCTGGTCGAGGGCAGCAGCCTCTTTGCCCTGCAGCTACCCACCGTACCCCAGGCCGCGCTGACGGTGGGCATAGGCACGGACAGCGCCGTCACTGAACCCCACAAGCTCGACAAACATGGCGTGCAGCTGTTCGACGCACCGGGCTTCGATGTACCGCTTGTGGCTGGCTGCGCCGCCTGGCTGGTCTGCAAGCTGATTACCGAGCCGCACAACCAGCAGAGCTATGACCTGTTCATCGCCGAAGTCGTGGCCGCCTGGGCCGACGAGCGCGTGTTCCGCAACGGACACTGGGAGTTCGGCTCCGCCCCCGCCGAGCTGCGCACCCTGCACTATGTGGCCGGCGGGCAGTTCTTTGCGATCGGCGAATCGGTGCTGGTGAAATAAGGTTCTGCAGCGTCTCAGCGCTCATGCAGAAAGCGCTTGCAGCTATCGAAAGCAAAGCAAAAATCCGCAAGAGGCAAGGCGTGCGGCCCACGGGATCTGTGCGCCCGGGCCTTTGTCAGCCCCTTGATTTAGACTGCAGCACTGACTGAGCTATCAATCACCCCCTGGCTGCCGGTGCAGTAGCAGCGCACAGGGCAGCGATCTCTGCTATCAATCACCGCGAAGTGACAGGCCATGGCGCAAGAGTTTTTCGATCCCGTGCTGTTCATCAAGGAGGATGCGCCGACTGCGGTCGATCTGTCGCAGACACCGTTCTTCTGCAATCTCCACGGCTACCCGCACTACTGCGCAGAGCCGCCCGCGGGCTTGACGGTGCTGGAGCCGGCCATCAGCAATCCCGAGGTCGCCATCGGCAACGCATACCGCGTCCTTTCGGCAACCACCACGCATCCGCAACCCGAATACGGCAGCCAGACCCAGTTGGTGTTCCAGGCCGACCGGATCGAGTACCAGGCCCTGGCCGCCACCCCTGAAACCGCAGCGGCTTTCGGCATGACGCTGATCGAGTCGGGACAGGGCATACGCATCACCAGCCCGCAGCCGCATCTTTCGCTGGTCGACTATGAATACGGCATGTTTGCCGGGCACCGCTCGCCCTACGAGGGAACGGGCTACCGTCTGCTGGGCAAGGTCTGCACCGATCTCGAACATCACGATTTCCCGCATGTCTTCACCTCTATCGACCCGCATCTGCCGCTGGTGATTTCGGTGGGAAAGTACTGGCCGCAGCAGCAGAAAATCTGTCTCGCCGACCTCTGGCTGCCGCGCGGCAAGGCCTTGTATGTGCCGCCCCGGCCCAGCCTGCCCGGCCAGGCCTGCCTGGATCTGCACGGCAACCGCAACTCGGCCCTGGCCTGCTGGCGCGGGATAGCGCGCTCCAGTGTCAGAACCCAGACCCTGCTGCAGACCGAAGGCGGCTATTTCTACTGGTTCTGGAACGAGCTGCCCACCACCCATCCCCTTCTGGACATGACAGGAGTGCTCCATGCTTGAAGTCCGACCCCGCCTGCGCACACTCGAACCCGACACCGGCAACCGCCTCTACCAGACGCTGCTGGAGTCCACCCTGGCGATCCCCTTCAAGATCGACTGGGCCAGCCAGAAATACAGCTATATCGGGCCGCAGATCGCGGACCTGCTGGGCTGGAGTCCCGAGAGCTGGGAGACCGTGAACGACTGGGCCGAACGCATCCACCCCGACGAGCGTGAGCAAACCGTCTCGCGCTGCGTGGAGCTGTGCCTGGCCGGCGTGGACCACGAAGCCGAGTACCGCGCGCTGACCAGCGACAACCGCTTTGTCTGGGTCAGGGAAGTGGTGCATGTGCTCTGCGACGAGCAAGGCCAGACCACGGCCCTGATCGGCTTCACCTTCGACATCACCGAGCAGAAGAAATCCGAGCAGCTGCGCGCCGAGCTGGAAGCCCAGAAGCTCTCCAACGCGCGCCTGCAGGAGCGCCTGCGCCTGACCCACGATCTGCACGACGGCCTGGGCGGCGAACTGGTCCACATGATTGCCTCGGTCGAGCAGGGCAGCGAAGCCCTGACCCGGCCCCAGGTGTTGTCCATGCTCAAGCTCATCCGCAACGACCTGCGCCAGAGCATAGACAACAACGCCTCGTCCCAGGTGCGCGTGCCCGCCACTCCGCAGGAATGGCTGGCCCCCTTGCGCCGCCGCTTCAACGATTTGTTCGAGGCCCTGGGTGTGCGCTGCGACTGGCAGTTTCCGCAAAGCTGGAGCCAGCCGCCCAACGCGCTGCAATACCTGGCGCTGACCCGGCTCATCGAAGAGGCCCTGACCAATGTCATCAAGCACAGCCAGGCTCGTCATGTGCGCCTGTCCCTGCTGCAACCCCAGGCGCAGGAGCTGCTGCTGGAGATCGAGGATGACGGCGTGGGCTTTGATGTGCAGGCCGTGGAGGCATCGGGCCTGGGCGTTGGCATGCGCTCCATGGCGGTGCGCATTGCGCGGGTCGGCGGACTGCTGGGAATTGAATCATCGCCGGGGCGGACGGCGTTGACGGCACGGGTGGTGTTGGGGGCTGAGGAATGAGTTTTTGAGCTGTAGTGCTTATGCAGCAAACGCTAGCAGTTATCAATTTCCTACTGCCCTGAATTCACCGTTTGCTGCGTCGCCTGCGACAGAGGCCGGGTCTCGCCCCGGCAGGCGACCTTCTTTTCTTGCTCGTGCAAGCAAAGAAGGCAAAAGAACACGCCCCGACTGTCCGCGTCCCTACGCTACGTTTCACTTCGCTGCGGGCAAACCTGCGTCACGCCATTCGGTCTGCGGTGCGGCAAAACTCGCTTTGCGCTACGCGCGCCGCTCAAATACGTTGCCGCAAGTCAGATGACGATGCATTGGCACTCTTCGGTGCCAATGCCCGCACCCCGAACCACGTGCCGCAGGCGCTGACATAAGGGTGGATACGGGTACGGATGGCCTGCGAGAGTTATGACGAAATCAGACTCAAGCTCTTATTCAACAAGCGGTAGTAGCTATCAATTTTTCAGAAAGCTATCTGGCTGGATGCTGCGCCGCAGAGTGCAGCATATAAAAAGGCAGAGTGACAACGTATTATTCTTTATCTCGACAAACCTTGGTTTATCAGAAAACTAATTTTTGTATTCCTTTATTTCCTCGAATTTACGGCTAAGCCCGGAATCTAACGCATTTAACACAGCTATTAATTCTGCAGCCCAAGCATAGTGACCACTATTTTTAAACTCTTCATCTCCACGCTTCATCAACCAATTTACTATATTCATTTTTTTGAATCATCAATTTTCATTGAGATAATTTTATTTTTTATATCTCTTTCAATGGAAATCCATCCCTCATGCACTTTTGACAATTCAATGAGCCAGTCCTCTGGAAAAATCCCCTCAATTGGAAGCCTATTTGGCAGAAGAAAATATTCCTCATTAGATCGGAAATTTATTTTCCCCCTAAAATAATTCGTTAGATCCGAAGTAACTTTAGTTGAAGCATCATCTCCATCAAGCAATATTACTATTGCTCTTTCCTTCCCCATAAAAATGTAAGTAGACTTCAAAAACTCTTTTAGTTTAGATACACCACCATAATCAACTATAGTCGCCGACCTAAGAAAATTAAAAGCATTAGATTTACCTTTGGGCTGTATTAGCCTCAATGCCCATTCAAGGACTATTTTGTCAGTTTTCCCTTCGACAAAAACATTGAACTCACTTAAGTTATAAAAGTCACTAAACCTTAGCCCCAAAGCCTTACGAATAGATGAGGTAGCCTCTGCATAAGTCTCAAATCCGTGACAAGAGGTGCCTTGCTCAGTAATTGCAGTAGCAATTGTTTTTTTAGGTTCCTGGGGAACAAAACCAATCGCATGAGTAGTGATGAAGACCGTACTAATCTCCGATAACTTATTTATTATTTTATTACATGAATCATAAAGCCCAGGATGCAAATATGATTCAGGCTCCTCAATCAACCAAATAACTTTTTTATTACTTCTATTTTCCTGCTCGGTAATCCATTTAAAACATGCCAAGGTCGTGGCAGCCTGAATTCCTGTCCCCTTCCTTAGCGAATGTGTTTTTTTCCCATCGTTGATAAAAAAATCAAATTTCGAAAGTGCATTTGAGAAAAGATTATTTGGTAAAGAAAATTGACAACTAATATTTTTAATTCCAGACTCTTCTAGATTTTTACCAACTTCCTTTGAAATATCATCAAGACAATTTACTATCAAATCCTCTTGATGTTGTAATAAATTTCCCACCTGATTTTTCAAATGAGGCAAAAATAAATTCCTATATAATGATTCGGCACTCTTTTCAGATGGGATATATTTACAAGAGAAATACCCTCTAAACTTATTCATCAATTCATCATGCAATATTTTATAACCTTCCCGCAAATCAGATCTAATTTTATAATTTGTATGAAATCTATAATTTGATTTACCGAGAGAGGAAAAATTCAAATAAACAGGTATTTCATCTGTTAATGCAGGCCCACCCTCTAGATGAGTTAATAAATGCGAATATTCAGAATGAAGACTAGCACTATCCTCAGAGAACCCTGAAAAATAGACAATGATGCTTGTTTGCTCGCCAGATGAATCAAATGGAAGATCCTCTGAAATTGAGTACTTCTGATCAATATCAGATGAAAAGAACAGATTTATTGCCTCTAATATATTAGTTTTCCCAGAATTATTTGGACCAACTAAAACAAGATTATCTTCGTAGGATATAGATATTTCAGACCTTATGCTACGATAATTTTTAATTCTGATTTTTGATATTTTCATTAATTAACAAAACCATATTCAAAATATTAATAGTGTCTTAACCAAGGTTTTTTATGCATTCATCGAAAATAAAGCATTAGGGTTGCCCGCGTCGAAGCAACATAAACCAACCTAGCCTCCAACGCCCCATCCTTCTTCACATCCCGCGCCTTACGCTCCTCATCCGAAGTCACCACGGCCACCACCGGCCACTCCAGCCCTTTGCTGGCATGCATGGTCATGACCTTGATGGAATCTTCATCAGGCTTGAACTGGCCTGACTTCTCCCGCACCCGGTAAGGCAGGCCTTTGCGGCGCAGGGCGTCGGCGCAGATAAACATTTCGTCTTTATGGCGGCAGAGCACGGCCATTTCGCCCCAGGCATGGCCTTGGGCGTGCTGGTCGGCCAGCAAGTCCGCCACGCGGCCTGCGCGGGCGGGGAAGGTGGGCAGGTCGATGACGATGGGGTCCGGGCCTTCGCGGCCACAGCTCAGGGGTTTGAGCAGCGGAATACCGTCTTCGTCCTTGGCATCCTCGGGTGTGAGCATGTCGCCGGCCACGCGGTGGGCCAGTTGCAGAATCTGGCGCGTGTTGCGGTAGTTGATCTTGAGAATGGTAGTGCGACCGGACGCCTGTATGCCCACGCTCTTGAGGCTGAAGTTGCGCTTCTGACCCCGGTCGTAAATGCTTTGCGCATCGTCATAGAGCAGCAGCAGGCTGTTGGTGCTCGGGTCCACCATCTGCGTGACAAGCTTCAGCCATTCGGGCGCAAAGTCATGGCCTTCGTCGATCAGCACGGCGTGGTACTGGCCTGCGGGAATATGTTTGTCGTCGAGACCCTTGATGACGCGAATCACAAACTCTTCCATGGCCTTGCCCACGGGCCACTTGTTGGCGTCTTCCGGCAGCAGGTTGTACGTCACCAGTTGCTCGCGGCACCATTTGTGGAAATGGCGCACATGAACGCGATCCTGCAGGCCTTTGGTCTCCATGCTGGCCGCCAGCTTCACGCCCAGCGGCTCGTTGTAGCAGAGCACGAGGATTGGCTTGCTGCCCGGCCCCTGGGTCTGGGCCAAATGCTCCGCGCGGTAGCCGAGGATCATGGTTTTGCCCGAGCCTGCCACGCCGTGGATGACGCGGTGGCCGTCGCCCAGGCTGCGTGCCAGCTGCTCCTGCTGCAGATCCATGACGCGCATGATGTCGGGCAGCTCTTCCTCGTCCTGACCGGCATCATCGCCAAACAGGTTTTGCTGCTGAGGCACACGCACTTCGGGAAACAGAATCCAGCGAATGCGGTCTAGCTGGGGCAGGGTAATGGCGCGGCCAAAGCTGTGCGGGAACATATCCCAGAGGCGCCGTTGAAAGGCCTCCGCGTCCACTGCTTCGACCATTTCGTCCTGGCAGATGACCAGATGGCCGGGCAGCGCATCGCCCAGACCCGCAGCATCAAACTGCTTACGCGTGATGCGCGTGAAGACCACGCCGTGGCCCCAGGGGAAAGCCAGTTTGCCTTTGTGATCGCCGTCGCCCTGCACCAGTTGCGGATCGCGCTCCAGTGCATTGATGACCTGAATCGCGCAGTGGCGGGCCTGCTGAAGCGGGCTCATCACCACCTTGGGCTGGCCGCTGCTGCTGTCGAGAATCTCGAAATACTCGCGTGTGGCCTTGCGAATGGTTTCCAGATGCCAGTCCTTGGTTTCCAGAATCAGCGCACCCCGGCGCGGATGCACCACCACAAAATCGGGTCGTGTCTGCTTGGGGCCAATTGGCACATCCCACCACAGCAAATAATCCTCTTCGAGTTTTTGCTGCAAACGCTCTGCCAACCGTTTTTCACCGCTGGTCATACGCCCCGCGCAGCTGCCGAGCGCAGGAATCAATACCGCCATTGCCTCCACCCTTACTTGTATCTTCTTGTTTCAGGAATGAGGTGTTTATAGCCGATGAACCCTTTCTAAATCTTGCAAAACCGATTAAAGCTGTCGCTCACGTTGGCTGACACGCGGGTTTAGGGTTTATTTCGGAGATGGATTCCGAATGGATATTCGGAGTCCGCTGCTTTTTCTCTGTCCCGTCAGAACAGAGAATTCAAGCTAAATCAGGCTCTAACTCAATAGAATCAAGCACTGATAGCTATCAAAATAGATTCAATGTTGTCGTACACGACAGAGGCCGGGATTTCGCCCCGGCGGGCGACTCACTTTCTGGCGCGCCAGAAAGTGAGCAAAGAACGCTGCCCGACTGTCTGCGTCCCTGCGCTTCGCTACGGGCAAACCTGCGTCACGCCATTCAGTCTGCTCTGCCGCCCAACTCGCTGCGCGGCATGCCGCTTCGCTCAAACAAGCGGCGGCAAGCCAGAGCACGATGCAACGCTGTCCTACGGCAGCGTTGCCCGCAGCCCGAACCGCGTGCCGCAGGCGCAGACACACGGAGGGATGCGGGAGCGGGCGGTCTGCCAGGGTTATGACGAAATCGCCCCATAACGCTTATGCATCAAGCGTTGGCAGCTATCAAACTAATCAAGAAGCTATCCCGAATTTAGTATTGCCCCTTGTGCCCACGCCTGCGACGGCAAGCGCTTGGTGCGGGCAGTTGCACCGCAGAGTGCAACTGCATCGTCATCACTTCTGCGGCAACCTGTTTGAACGGAGCGCTGAAAGCGCGCAGTGAGTTTTGCCGCAAGCAGCAAGAGGTTGACGGCGCAGGTTGCCCCGTAGCGCAGCGAAGGGGACGTGGGCAGCAGGGGCCGGCTCTTTGCCTACTTTCTTGCAGAAGAAAGTAGGTCGGCCGGCGGGCCGAGACCCGCCTTCCGCCCGCCGACAAGGCATATCCCTTGAAAAAAAACTCAAGCCAAATCGACCTTAGCGCAAGGCAAACCACGCGCTGAGAGCTATCAAAACAAGAAGGGCATGCGACCCCACAAGAACCACATGCCAAATCAGCCTCAAACCCAGGCGCAAAAAGCTCCTTAAGCTATCAATATTCAAGGCAAATCTTGCCAAAATGCTTGCCCGCCGCCTGATGCTCGAAAGCCGCCACCATCTGCTCCAGCGGATAGCGGCTGTCGATCACGGGCTTCCAGCCGAAGTTCTCCAGCGCGCGCACCATGTCCTGTTGCTGCTCGCGGCTGCCGACGATCAGGCCCTTGAGGGTTTGCTGCTTGCGCATCATCTCCACCGTGGGCACGGGGCCCGCAAAACCGGTCAGCACGCCGATCAGCGCGATATGGCCGCCCACGGCGCAGGCTCGGATGGACTGGGGCAGAGTGCCAGGGCCGCCGACCTCGACCACGATGTCGGCCCCGCGACCGCCGGTGGCGGCCAGCACGGCATCGCCCCATTCGGGCTGCTCCTTGTAGTTGATCACCAGATCGGCCCCCAATGCCTTGAGCTGCTCGGCCTTGGCCGCGCTGGAAGTGGTGGCGATGACGGTAGCGCCCATGCTCTTGGCCATCTGCAGCGCAAAGATGGAGACGCCGCCCGTGCCCAGCACCAGCACGGTGTCGCCAGCCTTGAGATGCCCGTCCACCACCAGGGCGCGCCAGGCCGTGAGGCCGGCCGTGGTCAGCGTGGCGGCCTCGGCATGGCTCCAACCCTCGGGGGCATGGGTAAAGCTGGTCGCGGGCAGGTTCACGAATTCGCGTGCAAAGCCGTCTACGCCGTCGCCGGGCACGAGCTGGAAGTCGGAGGGCACATGGCGGCCCGACAGCCATTGCGGGAAGAAGGTGGAGACCACGGCATCACCCACGGCAAATTCCGTCACGCCTGCGCCCACGGCCGTGACCAGGCCTGCGCCGTCAGCCATGGGAATGCGGCCGTCGGCCGCCGCGCCGGGACGGCGCACCACGCCCAGGTCGTGGTAGTTGAGCGAGCTGGCGTGAATGCGCACCTGGATCTCGCCCGCAGCAGGCGCCGCAGGCGCGGGCAGCTCGACAAGCTTCAGGTTTTCGAAACCACCGGGCGCGGCCAGTTGCATGACTTTCATGGAGTGCTCCTCAAGAGGTGAAACAGATGCTGCGCATGGTGCCGTCAATGCGCAGCCTCCACCAGTACCAACATATTTGTTGGGTAGTATTAAAAATGTAAGCAATGCATGAATGCCGGCCGGCGCTACGATCTTGGCGTCCAGAACTGCAGCGAGGTGCCCATGAAACGATTGAACAGCAAGAGCGGCTGCGCCGTGGAGGTGACGCTGTCGGTCATGGGCGGCACCTGGAAGCCCATCATCCTGTTCCAGCTTCTACACGGCAAAAAGCGCTTTGGCGAGCTGAGCCGTGCCATCCCCGGCATCACCCAGCGCATGCTGACACTGCAGCTGCGCGAGCTGGAAGAAGCCGGCATCGTCGAGCGCACGGTGTATGCCGAGGTGCCGCCGCGCGTGGACTATGCGCTGACCGAGTTGGGCCGCAGCCTGCAGCCGGTGCTGATCGCCATGCGCAACTGGGGCATCGCCTACAGCCAGAACTTTGCTCAGGCCGAGCCCATGCATGACGCGGATCAGAACGGCGCAAGCTGCCTGCCGGAATTGAAGCAAAAACAGGCTTGAACGCTTACCCATCAAGCGTAAGCAGCTATCAATTTCAATAATTCAACAACAGAAAGCCCACAGGCAGCAAAAGCCTGCGGGCTTGGGTCTGAAACCGCCGCGCTTACTTGCCGGCGGTCAGCGTGGTGTAGCTATTGATCAGATTGCGATAGTCGGGGATATGGTTGGAGAACAGAGTACCCAGCCCCTCGATGTCGTTGCGCCAGTCGCGGTGCAGCTCGCAGGCCGCGCCAAACCAGGTCATGAGCTGGGCGCCGGCCTGCTCCATGCGGCTCCAGGCGGCCTGCTGGGTCATGCTGTTGAAGGTGCCCGAGGCATCGGCGATGACGAATACCTCAAAGCCTTCCGCCAGCGCCGAGAGCACGGGGAAAGCCACGCAGACCTCGGTCACCACGCCGGCCACGATGAGCTGCTTCTTGCCCGTGGCCTTGACGGCCTTGACGAAGTCCTCGTTGTCCCAGGCATTGATCTGGCCAGGTCGGGCGATATAGGGGGCGGTGGGGAATTTTTCCTTGAGTTCGGGCACCAGAGGTCCGTTGGGGCCGGTCTCGAAGCTGGTGGTCAGAATCGTGGGCAGCTTGAAGTACTCGGCCATGTCGGCCAGGGCCAGCACATTGTTCTTGAACTTGTCGGGATCGATATCGCGCACCAGGGACAGCAGGCCGGTCTGGTGATCCACCAGCAGCACGGCGGCATTGTCTTTTTCGAGGCGAACGTAAGGCTTTTGGCTCATGGGAATCTCCTTCAAGAGTGGAGGGGGTGAAAGTCGGCGGGCTTGCCCGCCGGTGGGAAAACTCGATACCAGACAACCCGCTCAGGCGGTTGCGCCAGGGCGCTCAGCCGCCGGAATGCGGCCGAACTGACCGCTGCGGAAGTCCTCCAGCGCCTGCTGGATTTCCTCGTCGCTGTTCATGACGAAGGGGCCGTAGCCGACCACGGGTTCGTCAATCGGCTCGCCCGACAGCCACAGCAGCGTGACGTCGCTGTTGGCTTCCAGATGCACGCTGTCCGCAGCGCGGTCCATGTGCACCAGCTGCCCGGCGCGCGCAATCTCCTGGCCGTTGACCATCAGCGTGCCGTGCAGCACCACCAGCGCCAGCGTGTGGCCGGCCCGGGCCTGCAACTCGGTGGAGGCACCGGCGTTCAGCCTCACATCCCAGACATCGATGGGCGTGAAGGTTCTTGCCGGGCCGCGATAGGCGGCCCCCTTGCTGTCAAGGTAGTCACCGGCGATGACACGCAGATGACCCGCACCGTCCGGCAGCGCGACCTGCGGGATGTCGGCATTCAGCAGGGTCTGGTAGCCGGGGGCGGACATCTTGTCCCTGGCCGGCAGATTGACCCACAGCTGCACCATCTCCAGCGGACCGCCGCTCTTGGCAAAGGCTTCGGAGTGGTACTCCTCGTGCAGGATGCCCGAGGCCGCCGTCATCCACTGCACGTCGCCGGGGCCAATGGTGCCGCCGGCACCCGTGGAGTCGCGGTGGGCCACCTCGCCCTCATAGACGATGGTCACGGTCTCGAAGCCGCGGTGCGGATGCGTGCCCACGCCGCGCCGCGCCGTGGTGGGCGTGAAGCTCTGGGGACCGGCGTGATCGAGCAGCAAGAATGGGCTCAGTGCCTTGCCGTGGTCGCCATAGCTGAACAGCGAACGCACGGGAAAGCCATTGCCCACCCAGTGGGGACGGGGGGCTTCGTAGACACCCAGAATTTTCTTGAGCATGACATTTCTCCTTGCGGCAGGCCTGCAGTCCCGGTGGTCACTGCAGGTGTTGAACATGGGAGAAGTATGAATTTGGAACGATGGCTTGAGTAGTCCACAATATTCAGCCTCAGAGTTCTATTTTTAAAACGATGAAGCTGCCAGACCTCAACGAGCTCTACTACTTCGCCCAGGTGGTCGAGCATGGTGGGTTCGCACCTGCAGGCCGCGCCCTGGGGCTGCCCAAGTCCAAGCTCAGCCGCCGCGTGGCGCTGCTCGAAGAGCGCCTGGGCGCGCAGTTGCTGCTGCGCTCCACGCGCAGCTTTGCCGTGACCGAGGTGGGCAAGCGCTACTACCAGCACTGCCGCGCCATGCTGACCGAGGCCGAGGCAGCCGAAGAGTCGGTGGCGCTGGTGCATTCCGAGCCCTGCGGCAAGGTGCGCATGAGCTGCCCCGTGGCCCTGCTGGCCTCACGCGTGGGCCGCATGCTGGGCGAATTCATGCGCCAGTACCCGCGCGTGGAGCTGCAGGTGGACGAGACCAACCGGCGCGTTGACGTGATCGGCGAGGGGCTGGATCTGGCCCTGCGCGTGCGCCCCCCACCGCTGCAGGACAGCGATCTGGTGCTGCGCACGCTGGCCGAGCGCCGGCAATGCCTGGTGGCCGCACCCGAGCTGCTGCAGCGCCTGGGCCAGCCCGGCGGGCCCATGGATCTGTCGGCCTGGCCCAGCCTGGATATGGGCGGCGTGCAGGAAACTCACCGCTGGGTGCTGCACGGCCCCGACGCCGTGCGTGCCGAGGTCAGACACCAGCCAAGGCTGGTGACGCAGTCCATGCTTGCCCTGCGCGACGCTGCCGTGCTGGGTGCCGGCGTGGTTCAGCTGCCCAATATGTTTGTGCGCGAGGAACTGCGCAGCGGCACACTGGTGCAGGTGTTGCCGGGCTGGCAGCCGCGGCCCGAGATCATCCACGCCGTCTATGCCTCGCGCCGCGGGCAGCTGCCTGCCGTGCGCGCCCTGCTCGACCATCTGGCCCAATCCTTCAGGACTTTGTCGGAAGACTGAGCATCAAAACCGCCTCCAACACTTGCTGGACAAGCGCTGTCAGCTATCGAAACGATAACGACAGCATCAGCCCAGAGCCGCCTGGATATCGTCTGCCAGCTTCTCGGGCTTGTCCTGGGGTGCGTAGCGTCGTATCACCTGTCCGTCGCGGCCCACAAGGAATTTGGTGAAATTCCATTTGATGGACTTGGTGCCCAGCACGCCCGGCGCTTCGGACGTCAGCCAGCGGTACAAGGGATGCGCACCGTCGCCATTGACCTCGATCTTGTGCATGAGCGGGAAGCTGACGCCGAAGTTCAGCTCGCAAAAGCTCGCGATCTCGTCATCCGAGCCTTTCTCCTGGGCACCGAACTGGTTGCAGGGAAAGCCCAGCACCACCAGGCCCCGGTCCGCATATTGCTCGTGCAGTGCCTGCAATCCCTTGTACTGGGGTGTGAAGCCGCAGGCGCTGGCGGTATTCACGATCAGCAACACCTTGCCCTGGTACTGCGACAGAGGGACGCTGCGCCCCTGGATGTCGGTGGCTTCAAAGTCATAAACGCTGTTTGCCATGCTGCTCTCCCGCCAATGCGAAGCCGCAAGCTTAAGGCAGTCGGCAACTTGTCTCACAGCTAGAAACAACCCTGCTTAACCGCGCCACGGAGACAATACCGGGGCTGCGACCATAGAAAAACCGATCCCCGCAAGCAGAGCGCCTGTTTTTTGGGCATTCTTCGCAGTCTTGCCTTCTTGCGGCCCTTGGCGGGCTGCCTTGTCACGTGCGTTTGTCCTTGAACGAATTGAAAGAAAAATGGGTAGCTCAGGCCACCGCTCTGTGGATGCGCGCTCGCGCCAGCACTGCCGGACAGCGCATTGCGGGCCTGCCCTGGTGGCGTCGCTGGCCGACGCGGCGTGAATGGCTGTGGTTTGCCGCCGCCTTGCCGGTGCTGTTTGTCGTCTATGTGCTGCTGCTGATTCCGTTCACGCCCAGCATCAGCGACATCCGCAAGGCCAAGCTAGAGCAGCCCGCGCAGATACTGAGCGCAGACGGCAAGCTGATCGGCGAGTTCAAGCGCAGCAACCGCCAGTGGGTGCCGCTGGAGCAGATTTCGCCCGCCGTGGTCAAGGCACTCGTGGCCACCGAAGATCACCGCTTCTACGAGCACCACGGCATGGACTTCACGCGCACCGTGGGGTCGGTCATCCATACGCTGGGCGGCAACCCCCAGGGCGGCTCCACCATCACCCAGCAGCTGGCGCGCAATCTCTACCCCACGGAAATCGGCCGCGCCCGCAATGTGAACCGCAAGCTCAAGGAGGCGATCACGGCCTTCAAGATCGAAGCGCTCTACACCAAGGACGAGATTCTCGAGACCTATCTGAACACCGTGCCCTTTCTCTACAACGCCTATGGCATAGAGATGGCGGCGCGCACCTATTTCGACAAGCCGGCGGCCAGGCTCACGGTGCTGGAAAGCGCCACGCTGGTGGGCATGCTCAAGGGCAATGCCTATTACAACCCGGTGATCAATCCCGACCGCGCGATTGCCCGGCGCAACACCGTGCTGAGCCAGATGGTCAAGCGCGGCGAGCTCAAGGACGATGAGTTCGAGCGCCTCAAGAAGCGCCCCATGCGTCTGGACTTCGAGCGCCAGGAGGAACCCACGGGCATGGCGCCGCATTTTTCCCAGCAACTGCGCAAATGGCTGATCGCCTGGGCCGACAAGAATGACTACAACATCTATACCGACGGTCTGGTGGTGCGCACCACCCTGGATTCACGTCTGCAGAACTGGGCGCAGCAGGCCGTGAACCGCCAGATGCAAACGCTGCAGGGCATTGCCAACAACAACTGGAGCCACCGGGACGGCTGGAGTGCCGAGAACACCCTGGTACTGCAGCTGGTGCGCGAGACGGAGGCCTTCCGCAAGCTCGCCAGAAGCGGCAAGCCTTCCGATATCAGCGAAGAAGAAGCGCTCAAGAAGCTGCTGGCCGACAAGACATTCATGAGGCAGCTGCGCGAGGACAAGACCCGCGTGCAGGCCGGCTTTCTGGCCATAGACCCGCGCACCTCGGCCGTGCTGGCCTGGGTGGGCAGCCGCGACTATGCCCAGGATGCATTCGACCATGTGGCCCAGGCGCGTCGCCAGCCCGGCTCCACCTTCAAGCCCTTTGTCTATGGTGCGGCCCTGCAGCGCGGCGCCAGACCCGACGACACGCGCAAGGACGAGGCCGTGGAAATCCAGCTGCCCGGCGGCGAGGTATGGCGTCCCAGCGATGCCGTCGAGCCCACGGGCGTGCCCATGAAACTCAGCGATGCGCTGGCCTATTCCAAGAACACCATCACGGCCGAGCTGGGCCAGGAAGTGGGCATGGACCGCGTCATCAAGCTGGCCCGCGCTCTGGGCGTGCGCCAGAGCCCGCTGGAGCCCGTACCTTCGCTGGCGCTGGGCTCCAGCCCCGTCACGCTGCTGGAAATGGTCAACGCTTACGGCAGCATTGCCAACTCCGGCCACTACATTCCGCCCCAGCTGGTCACCCGTATCGAGAATGCCGACGGCGAGCTGCTGGCCGAATTCACTCCGCCCAAGCCCGATCAGGTCTGGGACGAGGAGGAGAACCACGGTCTGCTGGAGATGATGCGCGCCGTGATCGACAAGGGCACGGGCCGCGCGATTCGCAAGCAATACGGCATTCGCGCCGATGTGGCCGGCAAGACCGGCACCACCCAGGGCAATGCGGACGGCTGGTTCATCCTCATGCACCCGCAGATCGTGGCCGGTGCCTGGGCCGGCTTCAACGATGCGCGCATCACGCTCAAGAGCGACCAGTGGGGCCAGGGTTCGCGCAGCGCCCTGCCCATGGTGGGCGACTTCATGTCGCGCGCCCTGCGCTCCCCCTTGCTCAATGCCAAGGCAAGATTCACCGAACCCAACACCAGCCACTGGTGGAGCGATCTGGTGGGCCGTCTGCGCGACAGGCTGCAGGAATGGAGCGGGCCGGCAGACGAGGACCATTCAGCGCCGACGACTCCCGCACATCCAGCACCCAACAGGAGCAATGGCAGCGAGGTCGACATCATCGAGAGCACACCCGCAGCGCCGCCCTCGACCGCCGTCCAGCCGGTGCCTGCCGACAGCAGCGCCCAGCCGCCTGATCTGGACAGCAGCCCCGGGCTGGCGCCCGGCGAGCTGATGCCGGCACCGGCCAGACCCCCCGCGCCTTCAAGCTGGAGCGATATAGGTACACCGCTGCCACCAGCGGCGCCACTGAATGCGCCGCAGGACAACCAATAGCGCGGTTTTCAGCCACATGCCCTACTGGGCTGTCGAATAACTGGTCCAATTGCAGACCGATACCCGCCAGCAGGTCTCCCACCAGGAGGCCACTGGCGGATTTGTTTTCGCCGGGCATGAAACCCACATGCCGAAAGCGCTGCGCCGACCCGGAGCCGACATGACCGCCAATACGCCAACCATCGTCACCTTTGCCATCTACCTGCTGGGCATGCTGCTCATAGGCTGGGCGGGGTACAAAGCCACGTCCAACCTGTCCGACTACATTCTGGGCGGGCGCAGTCTGGGCTCGGTGGTCACGGCCCTGTCGGCCGGGGCATCGGACATGAGCGGCTGGCTGCTCATGGGCCTGCCCGGGGCGGTGTTTGCCTCCGGCCTGTCGGCCTCGTGGATCGCCATCGGCCTGTGCATCGGTGCCTGGCTCAACTGGCGCTTTGTCGCGGCACGCCTGCGCGTCTATACAGAGAAGGTGGGCAATGCGCTGACCCTGCCCGACTACTTCACCAATCGCTTCGAGGACGGCAGCAGCCTGCTGCGCATCGTCACTGCGCTGGTGATTCTGGTGTTCTTCACCGTCTACTGCGCCTCCGGTGTGGTCGCCGGCGCCCGCTTGTTCGAATCCATGTTCGGCATGGACTATCAGACCGCCCTGTGGGTGGGTGCCGTGGCCACCATGGCCTATGTTTTCATCGGCGGCTTTCTGGCCGTGAGCTGGACCGACACCATCCAGGCCTCGCTGATGATCACCGCACTGATCCTCGCGCCGCTGATGGTGATCTATGCCGACGGCGGCGTGGGAGCCAGCGCGGCCATCATAGAAACCGCCCGCACCGGCGCCTTCGACATGTTCAAGGGCCAGGGGGCGATTGCCATCATCTCCTTGCTGGCCTGGGGTCTGGGCTACTTCGGCCAGCCCCACATTCTGGTGCGCTTCATGGCGGCCGAGTCGATCAGGACCATTCCCAACGCACGCCGCATCGGCATGACCTGGATGGTGCTGTGCCTGGGCGGCGCCGTGGCCGTGGGCTTCTTCGGCATTGCGTTCTTTGCCAGCCGCCCCGATATCGCGGTGAACGTCAACGGCAATCACGAGCTGGTTTTCCTGGAAGTCGCCAAGCTGCTGTTCAACCCCTGGATCAGCGGCGTGCTGCTGGCCGCCGTGCTGGCCGCCGTGATGAGCACCCTGTCCTGCCAGCTGCTGGTCTGCTCCAGCGCCCTCACCCAGGATATCTACAAGACCTTTCTGCACAGGAACGCCAGCCAGAAGCAGCTGGTCTGGTTTGGCCGCGCCATGGTGTTCGCGATTGCCGTGATTGCCATCCTCATTGCGCAGGACCCCAAGGCCAAGGTGCTGGGCATGGTCAGCAATGCCTGGGCCGGCTTCGGCGCCGCCTTCGGCCCGCTGGTGCTGATCTCGCTGCTCTGGGCCCGCATGACACGCAACGGCGCCCTGGCCGGCATGGTCGTGGGCGCGGTCACGGTGCTGGTCTGGCAGCATTACCAGTGGTTCAAGCTCTATGAAATCGTTCCCGGGTTTGCGTTGTCTGCTATTGCTATCGTAGTAGTCAGCCTGCTGGACAAAGCGCCTTCGGCCACGATTGCAGCCAAGCACCGCGAGGTGGAAGCCGAAATCGCCGCCCACGGCGAATAAGCAGCTTGGACTGCTGCGCCAAGGCCCTGCCCGGCCATGCCGGCAGGGCCTTTTTGTTGCCGAAACGGCCGGGACGAGGGAGCCGAAAGAGCCCAGGCAGCCGCCCCTGCAACTGCACAAAAAATAGGCGCAACTTGCATTTTCAGGGCCTATCCGTCACACTTACGGGTCGAAATTTCAGGCATTACCTGAGATTCTGAAAGGTTTAGTGAATGCTCAAGGCCGCTGCAGCCAAGGTATATCAGACGGGTTTAGCGTTGATGCTGGGTGCCGCTTTTGCGCTGGCATCCCCTGCGGCTTTGGCGCGCAAAGCGCCCGAAGTCGGTGTCGCCGTTTCCGGTTTTGAGACCGTGAGCCTGGCCGACCTGCCCCGCGAAGGCCGCATCACCTATGGTCGCATCCTGCAAGGTGGGCCGTTCTCGAACGACAAGGACGGCTCGGTATTCGGAAACCGTGAGCGCATACTTCCGCGCCAGGCCAGAGGCTACTACCGTGAATACACGGTGCGCACGCCGGGCGCGAGAAATCGGGGTGCGAGGCGCATCGTCTGCGGCGGCTTGCAGCCCCAGGTGCCCGATGCCTGCTTCTACACAGGCGACCACTACAACAGCTTTCAGCAGATCGTTCAATGACATTCAAAGACGCTCTGCAGGCCCGCCATACAGCGGCTCTTGACCTCTTAAATTCCGCAGCGGCGGTTTGCGCAGATAGCCTACAGCGCTGTCAGTACCGCCTCTGCCACCAGTTTTGATGTTTTTAGAAAGAATCACGGAGATGGACACGCCACTTCGTAAGCCCTCGGAAGCACCGTTGCGCAATGTTCGCCCGAACATCGTGCAATCCATTCGTGCCTTCCGCATACCTGATCTTCAGGCCGCAGCCGAGGCGCTGGGCTCCCATTTCCTGTATGCCAATCTGGCCCATGCCCAGACCAAGGCCGATGTGTTCGAGCTGCTGTCCACCCAGTTCTACCTGCCAGCGCACTTTGGCAAGAACTGGGATGCACTGTATGACTGCATGACCGAGCCGATCAACAAATCGGGCCCTCAGCCCGGTTTTGTGGTGGTGCTCGACCAGATCCCGACCACTCCCAAATTCGACAAGGAAGTGCGCGAGCAGCTGCTGGACGTGTTCCGCGACACCGCAGACTTCTGGGCAGAACGCAAGATCTCCTTCCGCTGCTTCTACTCCTTCCTGTAAGCCCTGGCGGCTTACCTCCTGCACAAAGCGCCCGTCTTGAATACGGGCGTTTTTGCTTTCAGCGCCAGAGGCTCAGGCCGTTCTGCCCTGGGCTGCAGCCTTCTGCTGCATCCACTTGCCCATCGCAATCACCAGCACGGCGCCACAGGCAGCCGCTGCGTAATGCGCCCAGGGATTGACCTCTACAAAGCCTTCGAGCAGATGGTCGCTGGTGATGGTTTCGCCGGCCACCCAGCCAATCAGTGCAGCCCCCAGAGTGACGATCACCGGGAAGCGCTCCATCAGTTTGATCATCAGCGTGGAGCCGAAGATGACCAGCGGAATGCTGATGGCCAGGCCCAGGACCAGCAGTAGCATGTCTCCGCCCGCTGCCGCCGCCACGGCAATCACATTGTCCAGGCTCATGACCAGATCGGCGAGCAAGATGGTACGAACAGCAGCCATCATGCCCTGCCTGGCCACGCTGCCGGAATCCTCTTCCTCATCTTCGCCCTTGAGCAGGCCCACGCCTATCCACAGCAGCAGCAGGCCGCCGATGACTTCCACAAACGGCAGCTGCATCAGCTTGGCAGCGACTACCGTCAGGGCAATCCGCAGCACCACGGCAGCGCCGGAGCCAAGCATGACCGCTTTTTTCTGCTGCTCGGGCGGCAGTCCGCGTGCGGCCAGGGCGATGACCACCGCGTTGTCACCCGAAAGAATGATGTTGATCCAGACAATCTTGAACAAGCCGATCCAGAAATCGGCACCGAGCATGACATCCATGGGGAGAGTTTCCTGAGTTCTTTGTCCGTTGCCACTTGAACGGACGAACGCCCCGGGCTGCACCGCCGGGAGCTATCCATGCAGGAAAGTTTAGCCAACTGGCTCTGGCGGCCGCTGCCGGCGTATTGCTTCTGGCGTCATGGGAATTGCGGACCGTGCAAGGCACTGCAAGCGCCTCAAATTACCAGTTTTCAGTGATAGGCAAACCACTGGATCTCGGTGACAGTACGCCACAATACCAGCGGTACCCCACACAATATGGCAGAGACATTCTCCCTACCCACCGAGTCCATCCTCCCCAGCCCCTTGCTCGTGGTGGAGGATGAGCCGCTGATCCGCAACAGGCTGGAAAGCATTTTGCGCGGCCTCGGGTATGCGGATGATGCTCTCATTTTTTGCGGGACCCTGAAACAGGCACGAGCGCAGCTGGCGGAGCATCCGGTGGCCATGGCGCTGGTGGACCTGGGACTTCCCGACGGCAGCGGAATCGACCTGATCAGCCAGCTGCGTGCCGCAGACCCCGGAATGGGCATTCTGGTCATCTCGGCCTGGAGCACCGAAGACGCCATTCTTTCGGCGCTGCGCGCCGGGGCCAACGGCTATGTGCTCAAGGAACGCGACGACCTGGAAGTCACGCTGTCCATCCGCAGCGTGCTGCGCGGCGGCGCCCCCATCGACCCTTTCATTGCACGGCGCATCATTGCCGAGCTGCAGCCGGCCCAGCCCACGGAAGCGCACAAGGCGATGCCGCCCGAGGCCGCTCTCAGCGCCCGCGAAATCCAGATCCTCAAGCTGGTGGCCGATGGCATGACCAACAGGGAGATCGCAGAGTCGCTCTTTCTCTCGCGCTACACGGTGGAATGCCATGTGAAAAACATCTACCGCAAGCTGGCCGTGCCTTCTCGCACCAAGGCGGTCAGCGAGGCCCGTGCGCGCGGTTTGCTTATCTGAATGCCCGAGCGGACGGCTCTCATGCTCCGCCTGATATTTGCGCTCATCCTGGGATGGAGCTGCAGCATGGCCTGGGCACAGGAGACCAAGCCTCAAGACCTGCGCTGCGAGCCCCGCATCGTGGCCCGCCAATCGGCCAAGGCCTTTCCCGAAGGGCCTCCGCCCGATGCAGCCCTGCTGCAGTGGGTGGACGTGCCGCCGCTGGACGACTGGAGCCAGCGCTGGCCCGGCTATGACGGTGCCGCCTGGTACCGCATCGACTGGGAAAGCCGCTGCGGGCACGACCAACCCATGGCTCTGGCCGTCATCAACATGGTGATGGCGGGCGAGGTGTTCGTGAATTCGGAGCTGATCTGGCGCGACCAGTCGCTGGTGGAGCCCCTGAGCCGCAGCTGGAACATGCCGCGCTACTGGCTGCTGCCCAAGGCACTGCTCAAGGAGCAAGGTAACAGCATCTGGGTGCGCATCCATGGAATCAGCAGCCAGACGCCGGGCCTGGGACGGCTGCGCCTGGGAGACCCCGCCGAGCTGGAGCAATGGACGGCACAGGCTACCTGGAGCCTGCGCACCATCTATGTGGTCTGCATCACGGTCAGCCTGGTGCTGTGCCTGCTGTTTGCATTTGCCTGGCTCCACCATCGCCACCAGAAACTCTATGGCTGGTACGCACTCAATCTGCTGTGCTGGGCACTGATGCTGTGCTTCATCGTCATGACGGATCCCTGGCCCTTTGCCAGCACGCAGGCCTTCGCCCGAGGCAATTTGCTGATTTTCATCGCCTTTACCTACACGTTCTGCATTTTTGCGCTGCGTTTTGCAGAGTTGAGCCTGAAGAAACTGGAGCGCATGCTGATCGGCCTGTGCAGCCTGTGCGCCGTGTTCGCCCTGACCTTGCCCGAGGCACAGATGGCGCTGAGCCAGGCCATCTGGCTGCTGATGTTCTGTCTTTGCGCTCTGGTCTGCCTGCTGTTTCCGTTGCGTGCGCTGCAGACACGCACGCCGGCCCACATCATTTTCAGTCTCTGCTTCGTGCTCTACCTGGCCATCGGCGTGCACGACCTGCTGCTGCTGACCAAGGCCCTGGATCACAATCTGACGCTGATTCCCTACACCACCTTAATGAGCATGCTGGTGATCGCCTGGTTGCTGGGGCGACAGATCGTCAAGAGCATGCGCCACATCGAGCGCTTCAATCACGAGCTCAGCCTCACGGTCACCCAGGCCTGCGATGACCTGAGCCAGACTCTGGAGAGAGAGCACCACCTGGCTCTGAGCCACTCCCGCCTGCAGGAGCGGCTGCGCATTTCCCAGGATCTGCACGACGGGCTGGGAGGCTCTCTGGTGCGCTCCATTGCGCTGGTCGAGCAAAGCAGCACTCCCTTGCCCAATGCCCAGGTGCTGTCCATGCTCAAGCTGATGCGTGACGACCTGCGTCAGATGATTGATACCGGCACCAGCGCCGCCATCCAGGTTCCAGAGACACCCGTGCAATGGCTGGCACCGCTGCGCCACCGCTTTGCACGGCTGTTCGAGGAGCTGGACATTCAGGTGAAATGGAGCCTGCCCGCCTACTGGACTCACGCGCCCAGCCCCATCCAGTGTCTGACGCTGACCCGCGTGCTGGAAGAGGCTTTGACCAATGTCGTCAAGCACAGCCACGCCAGCCAGGTAGAAGTTCGGCTGGAGATTCCTGATTCCAGGGAGTTGCAGTTGCAGATCGAGGACAACGGCACAGGCTTTGACCTCGACAGCACCCAGATCAACAGCATGGGCGTAGGTATGCGCAGCATGCTGGCGCGTCTGGAGCGCCTGCAGGGCACTCTGGTCATACAGTCCCGCCCCGGCCGCACCGAGCTGCGCGCCAGCCTGCCGCTGCTCGGCAAGGTGCAACGCCACACCGAGGTACAGAGTGCCATGCCGTCGGCACAGAGCGTGCTGTAACTGCGCTAAGCTTTCTGCATGCCCCTGCTTATCGACGGAACACCGCATGAAGACGGCATCTTCACCCTTCAACTGACGTCAGGTGCACCGCACAGACTCAAAACCAGCCCCGGTCAGGGCAGTCTGAGCCTGGGCCCCGAGAAGCTGCTGAAAACCGCCGACCTGCGGCTGCCAGTAGACGCCTGCGTGCTCTGGCACTGCTTTGACCCCTTTGCCACGCCTGCCGGCTCGCCCTGGCCGCGCAGCTTTTACTACACGGGAATGACCACGGTTTTTTCACATGGTCGCAGTTGCGCCCTATCGAAAACTTCAGCTGGTACCCGCAGCTGCAGCAAGACGTGCATATCGACGCCAGTCAGTCACGGATTCGCGAGCTGAGCATTCATCTGCAGGCCGGCCATCAAGGCCATATCCACCTGAAGCTGCCGCAGCAGGGCATGCACCTTCATCTGCAGGGCAATCTGGAGCAAATCACCGTCACAGCAGGCCTGCCTGAAAGCCTGAGTCTGAGCCCGGCCACCAGCAAGAACCCGGCCGACAAAGCCTTCCAGCTGCCCGACATGGGCTGCCTGAAACAGGTCGGTACGCTGGAGCTGCGCAACGGTGCGGGTAAACAAGCTGTTTCGCTGCAGAATCTGCTGCAATTTTCGAAGCTGGATTCGCTTTCCCTGTGGGGAAATCACAGCGACTTGGCCCAGCTTTCTTCATGCACGCAGCTCAGGGCGCTATCACTGCGTTTTATGCGCCATCTGTCGGAGCTTCCTGCGCTGCAGGCCTGGCCGCAACTGGACTCCTTCATCGCCTACAACGTGGAAGAAGCTGCTGGAAAACGCCTGCGCCAGCAGCTCAAGGAGCGCACCAGGGCACGACCCTGGGCCGGCTACACATCCGTCAGCCAGCTACGCAAGCCCGAATGGTGGAACAAGGAATATGGGCGGCCATTTGCAGGCTGGCCCGCAGCCCGCGCCAGGATCGCGTATGCGGCTTACGACCTGGCCGAACAGGAGATCGGCACGGCCAGCAGCCTTGACCATGTACAAGCTGCACTGACGACCTTTACCGCCCGCTTCAACACGGTCAAAGGCATTGAGACCAGCGAACGCGAAGACCTGGGACTGGCCGTGCAGCAGCTGGCACAACTGCCTGCGGCGCTGGCTCTGAAGCTTACGCATGAGCAGGCCGGGCAATGGTTTGACGAGAACCGCGATTACTGAGCGGCTGCGGGATCGACCTGCGCAATGATGCCGCCGCCCAGGCAGACATCGCCGTCATAGAGCACGGCGGACTGACCAGGGGTGACAGCCCATTGCGCTTCGGGGAAGTCCAGGCGGAAGCCCGCCTCGGAAGCCTGGGAAATCAGCGCCGGGGAATCCGGCTGGCGGTAGCGGGTCTTGGAACCGTAGGCCTTGCCCTCTGCCGGGGCATGGCCGGCCACCCAGCTGACCTGATCGGCCAGCAGCGCATGCGACAGCAGCAGCGGATGGTCATGGCCCTGCACCACGCGCAGAATGTTCTTGTCCATTTCCTTGCGCGCCACAAACCAGGGCGCATGGTCACCCGCACCACGGGCAGCACCCTTTTCCTTGACGCCGCCAATGCCCAGACCTGAACGCTGCCCCAGCGTGTAGAAGGACAGGCCCACATGCTTGCCCAACTTGCGGTTGCGGTCGTCCAGGATCGGTCCCGGCTCCTTGCTGATGTAGCGGTTCAGGAAGTCGCGGAACGGGCGCTCGCCGATGAAGCAGATGCCCGTCGAGTCCTTCTTCCTGGCGTTGGGCAGGCCGATCTCCTCGGCAATGCGGCGCACCTCGGTCTTGTGCAGCTCGCCCACGGGAAACATGGCCTTGGACAACTGGGCCTGGTTCAGCCGATGCAGAAAATAGCTCTGATCCTTGCTGTTATCCAGACCTTTGAGCAGCTCGAACAGCTGGGTGGACGGATTCTGGCGCACACGTGCATAGTGGCCGGTGGCAATCTTCTCGGCGCCCAGACGCATGGCGTGGTCGAGGAAGGCCTTGAACTTGATCTCCGCATTGCACAGCACGTCCGGATTGGGCGTGCGACCTGCCTGGTACTCGCGCAGGAACTCGGCAAACACGCGGTCCTTGTAGTCGGCGGCGAAGTTCACGTGCTCGATCTCGATGCCGATCACGTCTGCCACGGCCGCCGCATCGACAAAATCGATATTCGACGAGCAGTATTCGCTGTCGTCGTCATCTTCCCAGTTCTTCATGAAGATGCCGACGACCTCATGGCCCTGCTTTTTGAGAAGATAGGCGGTGACGGCGGAATCCACACCGCCCGACAAACCCACCACGACACGCTGCTTGTTGCTCATAGGTATGCGATTATCCCAGCGCCCGTCAACTGCTGCGGGCGTGAGGATTTGCCATGGAACTGCGCCAGCTGCGCTACTTTGTACGAATTGTTGAACTGGGCTCCATGAGCCGGGCAGCGCTGGATCTGGACATGGTGCAGTCGGCGCTGAGCCAGCAGATCAGCCGCCTGGAGTCAGAACTCTCGACCCGGCTGCTGCAGCGCACACCGCGCGGCGTGATTCCTACCGAGGCCGGCCAGGCCTTTTTCCACCAGGCCCAGCTCACCCTGCGCCATGCCCAGCAGGCCATTCACGCGGCCCAGCAGGCGCGGCTGTCGGGCGCCGTCAGCATGGGCCTGTCGCCCACGATTGCGAATGTGCTGGGCCTGCCGCTGATGCGCGCCATGCGCGAGCGCTACCCCGAGGTGCGTCTGCACATCGTGTCCGCGCTGTCAGGGCATCTGACCAGTCTTCTCAACGCCAGACAACTGGACCTTGCCATTCTTTTTGATACGCAGAATGCCCGTCGCTGGAGCGTGATGCCGCTGCTCGAGGAGCAGCTGTTTCTGATCCAGTCGCGCCAGCAGCCTGTGGCGCCGCAAATCCAGCATGCCGAGCCCATCAGCCTGGAGTTGCTGCAGCAGGTGCCGCTGATCCTGCCCTCGGGCAGCCACGGCCTGCGCAGCTCCATCATGGCCTCGTTCACCAGCGCCGGTTTCCAGTCGCAGATGGCCATGGAAATCGACTCGCTGTCCCTGCTGATGGAAGCGGTCGCGGCCGGCATGGGGGCCACGGTCCAGCCCTGGTCGGCCATGGGCATGTACCGCGATGCGGCCGAGCGTTTTCAATGGTCGCAGATCGCCGATGACTCGGTGCGGCGCAAGGCCGCGCTGTGCAGCCTGTCTGACGATGAGCTGTCACCCGCAGCCCTGGCGGCACGTGTGGTGCTGACGGACTGCGCCCGCCAGTTGGTGCATTCCGGGGTCTGGCGAGGCGCGTCGCTGACGGACTGAGCGTGCTCTCCAGCAGTCGGCATGCGGCGGTGCAGTCGGAAATCAGGACCCGGGCCCTGGCAGCGCTTACGTAATTTCCACAGCAACTTTGTTGCCCTGTGAAGCTCATACCTGGTGGCAAACCTAGATCTTCATTACAACATTGCTGTTGCGCCCCCTGGGCCGCATCTCGACATCCATCTTGCATCACGCCGACGGCGCCAGCCTACAGCGGGTGCGAGTGCGCTTTTTTAATATGAGCCTTGCCTCGTGCTGGATGTGAAGTGCGCTTCAGGACAGCCAGCCAAAACCAAGGTTCATTTATGACATCTCTCGATATTCAGTTGCTGCTGACCGCCCTGGTCAGCGTGCTGGTGCTGGTCGCCTTG
The DNA here is from genome assembly GCF_053345995.1 of Comamonas sp. C24C. Classification (NCBI taxonomy): domain Bacteria; kingdom Pseudomonadati; phylum Pseudomonadota; class Betaproteobacteria; order Burkholderiales; family Comamonadaceae; genus Comamonas; species Comamonas sp. C24C. The sequence continues at coordinate 138,807 of NZ_JBKFBC010000008.1, forward strand.
ATCGTTTCACGCATCAAGCTGCACCCGCTGCTGGCCCTGCTCATCGTCTCGGTAGGCGTCGGCTTTGCCACCGGCATGGATCCGGAAACCATCGTCAAGCAGCTGACCAATGGCGCCGGCAAAACGCTGGGCGCCGTAGGCGTCGTGATCGCGCTGGGCGCCATGCTGGGCAAGATCCTGGCCGATGCAGGCATCACCGAGCAGATCGCCGAAGCCATTCTCAGGCACTCCTCCGATCGCATGATCCCCTGGGCCATGACCCTGGTGGCCTTTATCGTCGGCATCCCCATGTTCTTCGAGGTCGGCCTGGTGGTCATGCTGCCGCTGATCTTCAGCGTGGCGCGCAAGCTGGAAGGCCAGGCCCGATTCAAGGGCTCGGCCTATGTCTACGTCGGCGTGCCCGTGATCTCGGCACTGGCGGCCATGCACGGCATGGTTCCGCCCCATCCCGGCCCCCTGACCGCCATCGCCACCCTCAAGACCACGGTCGGCCCGACCATGCTGTACGGCTTTCTGGCCGCCATTCCGGCCATGGTTCTCGGCGGCCCGCTGTATGGCGCCTTCATCGCCCCGCGCATGAGCACCAAGCCCGACCAGGCTTTGCTGGACCAGTTCACCATCACCGAGAAAGCCACTGCCGGCCAGCAGCCCAGCATCGCCCTGGGCGTGCTGGCGGCCCTGCTGCCCGCCATTCTGATGCTGATCCACGCCGTCGCCGAGATGCTGCTGCCCAAGGATGCGGCAGCCATGCATGTGGCCAGCTTTCTGGGCAATCCCCTGATCGCCATGCTGCTGGGCGTGCTGTTCGCCATCGTGGCCCTGGTGATGGCCCGTGGCGGCGATACCGAAAAGCTGCGTGACGCGCTGGGCAAGAGCCTCAAGCCGATTGCCTCCATCATCATGATCATTGCCGGCGGCGGTGCCTTCCAGCAGATGCTGACCAGCGCCAAGGTCGGTGATGCCATCGTCCATCTGACCCAGCAGTTCGCCTTCCCGCCGCTGATCCTGGGCTGGCTGATCGCCATGCTGCTGTCCGTCTCCACCGGCTCGGCCACCGTGGGCATCGTGGGCGCTGCCGGCCTGCTGGCGCCGCTGGCGGGGGCCGACCCCAGCCTGAACCTGCCCCTGCTGGCCCTGTCCATCGGCTGCGGCTCGCTGTTCTTCAACTATGCCAACCACGCCGGTTTCTGGATGGTCAAGGAGTCCTTCGGCATGACCATGGGCGAAGCCACCAAGACCATCTCGGTCGTGCAGTCCATCGTGGCCGTGGTGGGCCTGATCATGGTGCTGCTCTTCAACGCGCTCATCACCGTGCATTGAGGCTGGCCGTCCAGGCCACACCGGGTGCTGCAGCGCAGCGGCCCCGGTACCTGCCGCCGGGCCGCAGCCTGTGGCGCATGACAGCATCGCGCCGGCTTGCGCCCGCGGCACAACCAATCCATCACGATTGGTGATACCCCCATCCCCTAGCCCCGCTGCACGGGTGAGGCGGTGCTCACTACAGTGGCGTTCAACTCCAATCTGACCCTGTCAACCGCGCTCCAGCGGCGGAAATGACAGAGGACATCCACCCACGTTGAACCGCTGCAGGCATCGCCCCGTGGCAGCCCATCATGAAAACTGAAGCCTTTGACACCGATGTACTCGTCATCGGTGGTGGCAATGCCGCCCTGTGCGCCGCGCTGATGGCGCGCGAAGCCGGCAGCCGCGTGCTGCTGCTTGAATCCGCTCCGCGCGCCTGGCGCGGCGGCAACTCCGGCCACACCCGCAATCTGCGCTGCATGCACGACGCACCCCAGGACGTGCTGGTCGAGGCCTATCCCGAAGAAGAGTACTGGCAGGACTTGCTCAAGGTCACGGGCGGCATCACCAACGAGCATCTGGCGCGCATGGTGATCCGGGCCTCCTCGACCTGCCGCAACTGGATGCGCAGGCATGGGGTGCACTTCCAGCCGCCGCTGTCGGGCGCGCTGCATGTGGCGCGCACCAATGCCTTCTTCATGGGCGGCGGCAAGGCGCTGGTGAATGCCTATTTCCGCAGCGCCGAAAAGCTGGGCGTGGAAATCCGCTACGAGTCGCCCGTGGACAAGGTCGAAATCGAGGACGGCCGGTTCCAGGCTGCCTGGGTCAAGACCAAGGATGGGAGCCAGCGCATCACGGCCAAGAGCTGCGTGCTGGCGGCGGGCGGCTTCGAGTCCAACCGCGAATGGCTGCGCGAGGCCTGGGGCCAGAACGAGCGCGGCGAATGGCCGGCCGACAACTTCATCATCCGCGGCACGGCCTTCAACCAGGGCGTGCTGCTCAAGCATATGCTGGAAGAGCAGCAGGCCGACGGCCTGGGCGATCCCACGCAGGCGCACATGGTGGCCATCGATGCCCGCGCTCCGCTGTACGACGGCGGCATCTGCACGCGTATCGACTGCGTCTCGCTGGGCGTGGTGGTGAACCGCGATGCCCAGCGCTTTTATGACGAGGGCGAGGACTTCTGGCCCAAGCGCTATGCGATCTGGGGCCGTCTGGTGGCCCAGCAGCCCGGCCAGATCGCCTACTCCATCATCGACAGCAAGGCCATAGGCCGCTTCATGCCGCCGGTGTTCCCCGGCGTGAAGGCCGACTCCCTGCCCGAGCTGGCGCAGAAGCTGGGTCTGGACGTGGACACCTTCATGGCCACGCTCGACGCCTACAACAGCAGCTGCAAGGTCGGCCATTTCGACCATACCGCGCTGGACGACTGCCACACCGAAGGCCTGGCTCCGGCCAAGACGCACTGGGCGCGCCCCCTCGATACCGGGCCTTACTACGGCTATGCGCTACGCCCCGGCGTGACCTTCACCTATCTGGGCCTGAAGGTGGACGACACATCCGCCGTGCGCTTCAAGGATCAACCCAGCCAGAACCTGTTCGTGGCCGGCGAAATGATGGCCGGCAATGTGCTGGGCAAGGGCTACACCGCCGGTGTTGGCATGTCGATCGGCACGGCCTTTGGCCGTATCGCCGGGCGCAATGCCGCCCTGGCGGCTGCTGGCAAACCCGCCGTGCATGGCGCCGTAAAGGACTGAAATGAAACACCCCCTGAGCGGCTTCGCCGCTTCCCCCTCCCTCTTTGGGAGGGGGACAACGCCCTCGCGGCGGGGTGGCCCTTGCTCGGCGTCTCTGACTTGGAGCACGCCAGTTTCAAGTGATGCGAATCACGCCCAACGTCATTGATACTGACATGCAAACCCTGAAATCCCTGCAAGAACTGGGCAAGCAAGCCCAGACCCTGGCCACCGGCAAGGTGATTCCCATCCTCCCCGCCCCAACGGAAACCGCTGCCGAAAGCGAAGTGGCGCGTGTCATGCAGATCTGCAATGCCTGCCGCTATTGCGAAGGTTTCTGCGCTGTGTTCCCGGCCATGACGCGCCGTCTGGAGTTCGGCAAGGCCGACGTGCATTACCTGGCCAATCTCTGCCACAACTGCGGCGCCTGCCTGCACGCCTGCCAGTACGCACCACCGCACGAATTCGGCATCAACATTCCCAAGGCCATGGCCGAAGTGCGCGGCCAGACCTATGCCGACTATGCCTGGCCGCCCGCCATGGGCAAGCTGTACCAGAAGAACGGCCTGACCCTGTCCCTGGCACTGGTCGCCGGCCTCTTCCTGTTCCTGGCGCTGGCCGTCGCGGCGCAGGGCGGCATTGGCCAGCTGTGGAACGGTAATCTGGGCAACAACTTCTACAACCTGTTCCCGCACAATTTGCTGGTCGGCATCTTTGCGCCGGTGTTCCTGTTCGTGGTGTTTGCGCTGTCCATGGGCGTGCGCCGCTTCTGGAAGGATGTGAAGCCCGCCACCAGCAATGTGGATGTCAGCGGCCCGGCCGCTGCCGAAGCCACGCACGACGTGCTGCGCCTGAAATACCTGGACGGCGGCCATGGCGACGGCTGCCACAACGAGGACGACGAGTACACGCTCAAGCGCCGCCGCTTCCACCACCTGACCTTCTACGGCTTCATGCTGTGCTTTGCAGCCACGGGCCTGGCCACGGTCTATCACTATGTCTTCGATCTGCCTGCGCCTTACGAGCTGCCCAGCCTGCCCAAGATTCTGGGCGCCCTGGGCGGCGTGAGCCTGATGATCGGCACGGCCGGCCTCTGGATGCTGAACCGCGCACGCCATCCGCTGCATGGCGACGCCAGGCAAAAACCCATGGATCTCGGCTTCATCGCCCTGCTGTTCCTGGTGGCATCCAGCGGCCTTGCGCTGTGGCTGGGCCGCGGCACGCCGGCGCTGGCATTGCTGCTGTGCCTGCACCTGGGCGCCGTGATTGCGCTGTTTGCCACCCTGCCCTACGGCAAGTTTGCCCACGGCGTGTTCCGCACGGCTGCGCTGCTGCGCCACAACACCGAAAAGCGCCAGCCCAGCCCCATCGGCCTGGGCGCTGATTGAACGACGCCCCATGACAGGCACGCCCGCTGTGCCTGCTCTCAGAAAAATCAGCCGGAATACCGGCATTCCTTTCCGACCAAGGAGACATCCCATGATGAACAAACGCCATTTCCTGCGCGCCACGGCCGTGGCCGCCTCCCTGCTGAGCCTGGGCTCGGCGGCACAGGCCGCACCCGACTGGCTGCCCAACAAGCCCGTGACGCTGGTCGTGGGCTTTGCCGCTGGTGGCGCCGCCGACGCGGCAGCACGCATGATTGCCAAGAAGCTGGGCGAGAACATCGGCCAGACCGTGGTGGTGGACAACAAGGGCGGCGCGGGCGGCAATATCGCCCACCAGTTCGTGGCCAAGGCACCAACCGACGGCTCGGTGCTGCTGTTCGGCTCCATCGGCCCGCTGACGATTGCGCCCCACATCATGAAGGTGGGCTACAACCCCTTCAGCGATCTCGCGCCCATCTCGGGCGGCGTGAACTTCCCCAATGTGCTGGTGGTGCACAAGAGTGCGGGCGTGAAGAATCTGGCCGAGTTCGTGGCCAAGGCCAAGAAGAGCCCCGGCAGCGTGGACTATGCATCGACCGGCGCGGGCTCGGCCTCGCACCTGGCTGGCGAGCTGTTCAACCAGCGCGCTGGCGTGGAGATGGTTCACGTGCCCTACAAGGGCGGTGCACCGGCCCTGCAGGACCTGCTGGGCGAGCGCGTCACCTCCTACTTTGCCGCGCCCCCGACGGCCCTGCCGCATGTCGAGACCGGCAAGCTGATTCCGCTGGCCACCACCGGCCTGACTCGCCCCGCCTACATGCCCAATATCCCCACCGTGGCCGAAGCCGGCTATCCGGGCTTCGAGGCGCTGAACTGGTATGCCTTCGTCGCCCCCGGCAAGACCCCCACGCCCGTGCTGGACCGCTGGAACCTGGAGATCGTCAAGGTGCTCAAGGACCCCGGCGTGGCCGAGGCGCTCAAGGTCCACGGCCTGACGCCCCAGCCCACGACGCGGGCCGAGTTCGCGGCCTTCATGAAGAAGGAATACGAGCAATGGGGCAAGGTGGTCAAGGAACGCAAGATCACCCAGAACTGAGAGCACAACCCCGCTCGTGCCGATGCATAAGGCATGAATTGGGCGCAATCCAGGTCAGGACGGCGAGCAAGGGCCTCGCCGGCCGCGCAGCGGCTCAGGGGGTGATGGGCTTTTTCTCCACGGGAGCCGCAAAGCCCACGCACAGACGGTTCCAGACATTGATGCAGCCGATGGCGTAGCTGAGCTCGACGATTTCGCGCTCGCTGAAGTAGGGGCGCAGGGCCTCGAAGTCCTGCCGCCCGGGATGGGCCTGGCTCAGCTGCGTGCAGCGCTCGGCCCAGTTCAGCGCGGCGCGCTCGCGCATCTCGAACAAGTCCACCTCGCGCCAGACCACCACGCTGTTGATGCGCTGCAGGTCCTCGCCGCGCGACAGCAGCTCGCGCACATGCATGTCCACGCAGAAGGCGCAGCCGTTGATCTGCGAGACGCGCAGATAGACCAGCTCCAGCAGCTGCACACCGAGGCTGGAGCGCGCGATCTGGGCGTTGAGGCCGGCCTGCGCCTTGTAGAGCTCGGGAGCCAGCACACGGAAGTCCAGGCGCGGCGTGGGGATGGCAATAGGGCTGGCGGTGGGGTTGGCGATGTCGGCCATGTGAATACTCCTTGAGGGACATTGCAGGCCCGCCCCTGCGGCCGGCCCATACCTCTTAGACGCGCCAGCGTCGCGGTTTGTGACAAGCCTCGTCATTCATCGCCGGGCCATCAATAAACATAGCTGCTATCGCTCTGCAATAAACAAACTCAGCAATAGAACTATCTGAGTTTATTTATTTGCATGCGGTAGCAGCTATTGTTTTCTTCGCCTTCTGCGACGGGTCTCACCCATCAGGCAGCCGGCACCAGCACGCGGGTCAGCTTGTCCGGATTGCGCAATGTGTAGATGCGCCGGATCAGTCCGTCCTCGACCAGCAGCGTCTGCACCGACTCCACCCGGCCGTCCACGCAGCGCACCAGACCCGGCAGGCCATTGACGCGCGCCAGATGCAGGGTCTGCTCCTGCCCGTCGCGGCGCAGACGCCGGGCCGTGGCGAAGTAGAGCAGCGCCAGGCGGCGCCCGGTCTCCAGCACGCGACCAAAGGATGCCACCTTGCCGCCGCCGTCGCTGATCAGCGCGGCGTCGGGCGCGAAGAGCGCCTGGATCTGCGCCAGATCACCGCCCCGTGCAGCCTGGGCAAAGCGGCGCAACAGCTCGGCATGGGCTTGTGCGGGCGCCTCGAAGCGCGGCCGTCCGGCCTTCACATGGGCACGCGCGCGGTGCACCAGCTGGCGGCAGGCGGCCTCGCTGCGGCCCAGCGCCTGGGCCACCTCGGCGTAGTCGGCATCGAAGACCTCACGCAGCAAAAAGGCTGCGCGCTCTTCGGGCGTCAGTTGCTCCAGCACGAACAGCAGCGCCGTGGAGACATCATGAGCCTGCTCCAGCAGCTCCTCGGCCGAGGGGGCGGCCTCGGTCCAGGGCTGGACCAGCGGCTCGGGCAGCCAGAAACCCGCATAGTGCTCGCGCTCCACGCGGAGGCGCCGCAGCCGGTCTATGGCCAGCCGCGTGGCGGTGGTCACCAGCCAGGCCTCGGGCTGGACAATGGCGGCGCGCTCGCTGTCCTGCCAGCGCAGCCAGACATCCTGCACCAGATCCTCGGCCTCGGCCCGCTGGCCCAGCATGCGATAGGCCAGCCCGAACAGGCGCGGGCGATGGCGCTCGAAATCCTGCAGTCCCGCATCGGCGGGCGGCGCAGTGTGGGAAGTGGGGCTCACGTGATGTCTCCTGCAAATAGGCCGGGCCAGCCACCCAGTGTGACAGGCACCAGGCCTTAGACGCAGAACGCACAGCTTTTGTGACAACGCAGCCAAAAACTGGCGCACTTCGAGCCAGGGACTCCAAGCAAGAGCCGCCTCGCGGCGAAGGCGTCGTCCCCCTTCCGGGGGAAGCCGCGCAGCGGCTCAGGGGGGATCAATACCCCACCGCGCACCCGTCCTTGCGCGGATCGGAGCCCGCGATGTAGAGCTCGCCGTCGCGCAGCACCAGCTGGGCGCCGCCAAAGGCGAACACGCCGTGGCCGGCCTCGATGCTGACCTCATGCCCACGTGCGCGCAGTTGCTCAACCACGGCGGCATCGAAGGACGGCTCCACGGCCACGCCCTTGCCGCCGGTCACGCGCCAGCGCGGTGCATCGGCCGCAGCCTGCGGGTTCTGGCCGTAGCGCAGCACACGCAGGGCCATCTGCAGATGGCCCTGGCTCTGCATCGGGCCGCCCATGACGCCGAACGCCATTTGCGGCGTGCCGTCGGCATGCATGGCAAAGGCCGGAATGATGGTGTGCGAGGGGCGCTTGCGCGGGCCGACCTGATTGGCATGACCGGCCTCGGTGGTGAAGCCGTGGCCGCGGTTCTGCAGGCTGATGCCCGTGCCCGGCACGACCACGCCCGAGCCGAAGCCCATGTAGTTGGACTGAATGAAGGAGACCATCATGCCGCTGGCATCGGCCGCCGCCAGGTAGACCGTGCCGCCGGGCCGGGGCGCGCCGTAGGTGGGTGAGCTGGCCTGCTCGCGGTCTATGAGACGGGCGCGTTCGCGCAGATAGTCGCGGTCCAGCAGCTGCGCTGGGGTGACGCGCATATGGTCCAGGTCGGCGTTGTACTGGTGCAGGTCGGCAAAGGCCAGCTTCATGGCCTCGATCTGCAGATGCACGCTGTCCACGCCGTCGAGGTCTTGCTTGCCCACGCCCAGCTCGTCCAGCATGCCCAGCGCCATCAGCGCCGCAATGCCCTGGCCGTTGGGCGGAATCTCGTGGATCACCGAGTCGCCGAACTTCTGCGACACCGTGCCCACCCAGTCGGCCTGGTGCGTGGCCAGGTCTTCCTCGCTCATCACGCCACCGCACGCCCGCGAATGCTCGACCATCTTTCTGGCCAGCGCACCGCGGTAGAAGGACTCGCCCATGGTCTCCGCAATCTCCTCCAGCGTGCGCGCATGGGCTTCGCTCCTGAACACTTCTCCGGCCCGGGGCGCACGGCCGCCAGGCAGAAAGCACTCGGCAAAGCCGGGCTGATCGCCCAGCTTCTTGCCGCCCAGCTCCCACAGCGTGGCAATGGTGGGAGAGACCGCGAAACCGTTGCGCGCATAGTCTATGGCGGGCCGGGCCACCTGCGCGAAGGGCAGCTTGCCGAAGCGCTTGGACAGCGCCACCCAGGCCGACACGGCGCCGGGTACGGTCACGGCGTTCCAGCCCTTTTCCGGAATGCCGCCCAGCTGGGCAAAGTAGTCGGGCGTCCAGCCCGCAGGCGAGCGGCCCGAGGCGTTGAGGCCGTGCAGCTCCTTGCCGTCCCAGACGATGGCAAAGCCGTCGCTGCCGATGCCGCAGCCCGTGGGCTCGACCACCGTGAGCGTCATGGCCGCAGCCAGCGCTGCATCCACGGCGTTGCCGCCGGCCAGCAGCATGGAAAGGCCGGCCTGCGCGGCCAGCGGCTGCGAAGTGCTGACCACATTGCGCCCCAGCACCGGCGAGCGGTTCGAGGCATAGGGAAGCGTCCAGTCCTTGACGAGGTTAGTCATATCTAAGTCCGATCAGTGATTCATGGGCGCCGCGCACAAGACGGGCACCGCCAACGGCGCACGCCGAGCAAGGGCCGCCCTGCAGCGAGGGCGTCGTCCCCCTCCCGCGCAGCGCCCGGTCAGGGAGGAAGGCGCGGAGCGACTCAGGGGGTGTTTTTATTCCAAAGTAATGTGGTTGTCCCTGATGACCTTGGCCCAGCGCGCGCTGTCGGCCTGCACCATGGCGGAGAACTGTCCTGGCGTCTGCGGCTTGGCGGGCTCCACGCCCTGCTTGGCCAGACTGGCGATCACCTCGGGATTCTGGATGGCGCGGTTGAAGGCCTGGTTGATCCTGCCGACCAGCTCGGGCTTCATGCCGGCCGGGCCGTAGACACCGAACCAGGTGACCGAGGAATACCCTGGCAGGCCCGATTCGGCCACCGTGGGCAGGTTCGGAGCCAGCGTGCTGCGCCTGTCGCCGGTCACGGCCAGGGCACGCAGGCGGCCGCTGGCCACATGGGGCATGCCCGTGGGAATGGAGTCGAACAGCAGATGCACCTGGCCTGCCGCCAGATCGGTGATCGATTGCGCCGTGCCCTTGTAGGGCACATGGGCGAGCTGTATGCCAGCCTGCGCTGCAAAGGCGGCGGTGTTCAGGTGCACGATGGTGCCGTTGCCACTGGTGGCGTAGTTGAGCTTGCCGGGATTGGCCCTGGCATAGGCAATCAGCTCCTGCACGCTCTTGACCGGCAACGAGGGCGTGACCAGCAGCACGCTGGCCGCGTCCGCCGTATGCGCGATGGGACTGAAGTCCTTGTCCGCCTTGTAGGCCAGCCTGGGCATCAGATGCGGCGAAATCGCATGCGTGCTGCTGGTGGTGAACAGCAGCGTGTAGCCGTCGGCCGTCGCCTTGGCGGCCTCGGCCGTGCCTATGGTGCCGCCGGCGCCGGGCCGGTTGTCGATGACCAGTTGCTGGCCCAGCTCCTGCGATACGCGCTGCGCGATCACGCGTGCCACCAGATCGGTGGCGCCGCTGGCCGGAAACGGCACGATCACCCGCACCGGTCGGGTGGGCCAAGCAGCCTCACCCTGGGCCAGGGCCGGCAAGGCCAGCAGGCCACCGGCCACCGCCGCTGCGGCATGGAGCCACTGGCGGCGCGTCGTTGAAACAGTAAACCGTGCCCGCATGGCAACTCCCGGTGAAATGGCAGCTTGTTCGAAAGGGGGCGCCGCTGCCCGGCAACCCTCGAACGGGACATCTTAGAAAGCCGAGGCATTTGCCGCTATCGGCAAATTTGCAAGCCATCATTGCCAGAACAGCAAACCGAGCACAATGGCGGTTTGCTTTCACCGACTGTCATGCCCGAGTCCCGCCATTTGCTGCTCCAAGACACCGCGCTGCGCTACTTCCACGAAGTCGCGCAATGCGGCTCGCTGACCGAGGCTTCGGCAAGGCTGCATGTGGCGGCCTCGGCCATCAGCCGCCAGATTGCGGCATTGGAGGCGCGCCTGGGCACGCCGCTGTTCGAGCGCCACCCGCGCGGCATGGTGCTCAACGCTGCCGGCGAGATCCTGGCCGATCATGCGCGCCGTGCGGGGCTGGACGCGGAGCGCGCACTGGACGAGATCAAGGCCTTGCAGGGCCTGCGCAGCGGCAAGGTACGCATCGCCAGCTCCGACGCCTTCGCCAGCGAATTCCTGCCACGCCTGTGCGCGACCTTCCAGCGCGAGCACAGCGGCATCGTCTTCGAGGTGACGGTGCTGCCCACGCACGAGGTTTCCGGTGCCGTGCGCACCGGCATGGCCGATATAGGCCTGTGTTTCAGCCGGGCCCCCGAGCCCGGCATTGCGGTCGCCTGCCGCGTGGCCGCGCCCGTGCTGGCGCTGGTGGCATCCGGCCATGAACTGGCACAGGAGCGCAGCGTGGCACTGGCCAGGCTGGTGCGCTATCCACTGGCACTGACGCCGCCCAGCACGGCCGTGCGCCAGCTGCTGGACGCAGCCTGCAGCCGCCAGGGACTGATGCTGGCACCGGCCCTGGAGAGCAATCACGGCAAGACGCTGCTGAACTTTGCGGCCCAGGGCACGGCGGTTGCCGTGGCCAGCGAAATCGCCGCCCGCGACATGGTGGCCACGGGAGCGCTCGTGGCCGTGCCGCTCAGCGACCGCGGCATGGATCTGCGCGATATCGAGGTGCAGACCCTGGCCGGCCGCACGCTGCCGCATGCGGCGCAGTCCTTTCTGGAGCTTTTGCAGCTGCGCCTGCCCGCAGCCTGGTGATACGGCAACCGCTCTCGCCGATTCAATCCACCTTGGGGCGCAGTACCAGCCATAGCGACAGCGCAATCAGCCCGCCCCCCATGGCATGTGCGACTGTCAAGGACTCATCGAGCAGGGCCCAGCCCCAGAGCACGGCGAACACGGGCACGATGAAGGTCACGGTCAGCGCCTTCTGCGGCCCCTCGTCGGCAATCAGCCTGAAGTACAGCACATAGGCCAGAGCCGTGCTCAACAGGCCCAGCAGTGCCACATTGCCCCATGCCAGCAGCGGCGCAGCCTGCAGCCTGGCCAGCATGCCGGGCTCCAGCGCCATGTCGATGAGCAGCGCCGGTGTCAGCACCATCAGCGCACCCAGCTGGCTGATGAAAACGGCAGCGCGCGTGTCCACGGACGCATTGGCACCCGCAAGCCTGAGCGTCAGATAGCTGGAAAACGCATAGCAGACCGTGGCCACAAAACAGGCCGCCATGCCGCCCAGCACAGCTGCGCTGAGATCCAGCGGCCCGGCCTGGGCCAGCACCGCCACGCCGCCAATCCCCAGCAGTACCGCAGCCACGCGCGCGGGCGTGATCGCCTCGGCAAACACCAGCGCTCCCACCACGGTGGCCACCAGCGGCGTGGTGGCATTGAAGATGGCGCTATAGCCCGATGGCAGCACCTGGGCCGCCAGGGCGTACATGAGAAAGGGGATGCCGGAATTGATGACGCCCAGCCCCAGCAAGGGCCACAGATAGCGCCCGATCCTGGGCCGGTAGCCCATGGCAAACAGCGCCGCGCCAAGGCCCAGCGCCGAAAACAGGCCGCGCCCCACGGCCGTGGGCACGGCCCCCAGATGTGGCACGGCCACGCGCATGAATAAAAAACTGCCGCCCCAGAGGGCGGCCAGTGTCATGAGTCGGATCAGGCTGGCTACAGACATACAGGGCATTGTGCACAGCCCCGGCCTTCACGCCTGTCACAACTGCCGAATGCCAGGATCAGTGAATCTGCACCAGCACATCGTCCAGTGTGGCACCGGCCTCTTCGGGTACCGGCCGCGTCAGCTGCGGCACCTTGTAGATGCTGGCATCGGCATGGATCAAGCCTATGTCATAGCGCTGGCCGGCCAGATAATCGCCCACCGACTCCAGCACGATGGGGCTGCGGTGCAAATGCTCGGTAGCCCGCAGTTCGTCGAGCGAGAGCCAGACGCTGCGCACGATGCCGTCGTCCAGATGGCGCTGGGCATGGTGCATGCCCAGATCGCCCGTGAAGGCAAAGCGCAGATAGGTGATGTCCGATCCCGTGCGCGTGCGCACAAAACGGTTCATGTAGATGCCGACCAGGGCCGTGGGCGTGAAGCTGTAGGCCGTCTCTTCCATGACTTCGCGCACACAGGCATCGACAGGGCTTTCGGAGGGGTCGAGATGACCGGCCGGCGTGTTCAGACGCAGTCCATCCGCCGTTTGTTCTTCCACCAGCAAAAAACGGCCATCGCGTTCGATGATGGCCGAGACAGTCACATTGGGTTTCCAGCGATTGGGCATGGCGGGCATTATCCTTGCCCCAACCCGACGATGTGTCAGATAAATCCCACCATATAGAGCGCTCCTTCGCCGTAACTGTCCAAATGTTGTTGCTGCGCAGCATTTGTCACGGATTCGACCACATAGCCTTGACGCTCCCAGTAAAGCCGTGAGCCCTGCACCGAAACCAGTGCCGTGCGCTGCACGCCGCGCTCTCTGGCCTGCGCCTTCAGGACCTGCACCATCCGCCGCGCCAGACCCTGGCCGGCTGCAGCTTCGGACACGGCCATATCGTGCAGATAGAGCACGCTGGCGTCCTCATATTCGGCAAAGTCGCCGTTGAGCGGCGTGATGGCCCCGGGGCGCGACCAGTAGGCCGCCAGATAGGCCACCAGCTCGCCTCCTTGCTCGGCCGCCCAGGAACAATGCCCGGCCGTCCGCAAACGGCGCACAAACACCTCGCGCGGCTCGGCAAAGTCCGCGCCATAGCAATGCTCCTGTATGCGCAGCAGGGCATCCACATCGTCCGCACCCAGCGCACGCAGCTGGATTGGCATCAACTCCGGCATCAAAACTCTCAAATCAATAGCTACCAACGCTTATCAGAAAAGGGCTTGTTGCCAATTTCAATCAAAATCCAGCACATAGCTTAGCAAGCCGTCCATCCCGCAGCAGTCTGTAGGCGCTATCGCAATGGTAATGATTCTCAATTGGAAACTCAGCGCCATCCTCCCTACCATTCATTCATCGCTCAGGGAGAAACAGATGACACGCTTGATCAAGACATTGCGCCAGAACCAGCTCACGCTGACCAAGACCGCCAGCTATTACGTGATCCACATCACCGTGGCCGCCTGCGTTGCCTATGCCGTGACCGGCAATCTGATTGCCTCGCTGACTCTGAGCCTGCTGGAGCCCACGGTCCAGGCCTTTGCCTTCTTCTTCCATGAAAAAGTCTGGGAGCGTCGCCTGAAGAAACGCGAGCAGCAAGCGCTTGCCGGACAGGCGCTGAGCGCCTGAGAGCCGCCGATGAACGCCGACCACCCCGCCACTTTTGCGCAATGGCTGCTGCGCTCCCTGGCCACGCTTGGCGACTGCAACGGCCAGCTCGATGATCTGTAGAAATCCTGTTTACAAGCTTCTTGATAAGCCATGGATAGATATTGAACACTCTAGGCCTTTTCTGATTTTCTGATCATCAAGACTGGAAGCCATCCGGGCTCAGCTCTACGACACCAGCGGTGTCTGTGGATAAGTCATGCAGAACATGCCAATTCGGCCTTCCGCCCATGGGTTTGCGGCTATTTGCCAAACCGGGGCCAGGGCCAACAATGGCCGGGAATCCAAGGAGTTCCCATGCAGCTTGCAGACCCCCAGACATCCGCAGACCTCAACCGCCATGACGAACAATGGCTGAGCGCCCACTGGATGCCGTTCACCGGCAACCGCAACTTCAAGGCTAGGCCCCGGATCATCACCGGCGCACAGGGCGCCTACTACAGCGATGCCGACGGCCGGCGCATTTTCGACGGCCTCTCGGGCCTGTGGTGCTCGGGTCTGGGTCATGGCCGCCGCGAGATCGCCGAGGCCATTGGACAGGCCGCGCTGCAGCTCGACTACGCTCCCGCCTTCCAGTTCGGCCACCCGGCTTCGTTCGCGCTGGCCAACCGCATCGTGGCACTGATGCCGCAGGGGCTTGAGCATGTGTTCTTCACCGGCTCGGGCTCGGAAGCCGCCGACACCTCGCTGAAGATGGCGCGCGCCTACTGGCGCGCCAGGGGCCTGGGCAGCAAGACCCGGCTGATCGGGCGCGAGAAGGGCTATCACGGCGTGAACTTTGGCGGCATCTCGGTGGGCGGCATGGGGGGCAACCGCAAGATGTTCGGCCAGGGGATCGAAGCCGACCATCTGCCGCACACCCAGCCGCCACCCGGTTCGTTCTTCAAGGGCCAGCCCCAGACCGATGGCCGCGCCCTGGCAGACCGGTTGCTCGATCTGATCGCCCTGCATGACGCCAGCAATATCGCCGCCGTGATCGTGGAGCCCATGTCAGGCTCGGGCGGGGTGGTGATTCCCCCCGCCGGCTATCTGCAGCGTTTGCGCGAAATCTGCACCCAGCACGACATCCTGCTGATCTTCGACGAGGTCATCACCGGCTTTGGACGCCTCGGAGCAATGACGGCGGCAGAGGCCTTTGGCGTGACGCCGGACATCATGAATATCGCCAAGCAGGTCAGCAATGGCGCCCAGCCGCTGGGAGCCTGCGTGGTCTCGCCCGCCATCTATGAGCAGTTCATGGCAGCCGGAGGGCCGGAGTACATGCTGGAATTTGCCCACGGCTATACCTATTCGGCCCATCCCGTGGCCTGCGCGGCAGGCATTGCGGCACTGGATCTGCTGGAGCGGGAAGACGGCCCGGGCCGTGTGCGCGCGCTGTCACCCTTTTTCGAGCAGGCCGTGCACAGTCTCAAGGGCGCCAGGCATGTGCTGGACGTCCGCAATATCGGCCTGGCGGCGGGCATCACGATCGCCCCTCTGCCCGGCGAGCCCGCCAGACGCCCTTACGAGATCGCCATGAAATGCTGGGAGGCCGGCTTTTATGTGCGCTACGGCGGCGACACGATTCAGCTGGCACCGCCGTTCATCAGCGAGCAGGCCGAGATCGAGCGGCTGATCAATGCACTCGGCGATGCGCTACAGGCCACCGATTGAACTATGAAATCAATAGCCTCAATCGCTTACCCCGTAAGTGATTGAAGCCTTTTTTATCTCAATTCAGGAAAGCTGTGCCGCCAGAGCTTCGAATTCGGCGACCGGCACTTCCTCCGCGCGGCGCTGCAGATCGAACTCGCCCGCAAAACCCTTGGCTTCCAGCCACTTGCCCAGGGTGTTGCGCAAGATCTTGCGGCGCTGACTGAAAGCGACCTGCACCAGCTCTTCCAGCAGCTTGGGATCGAGATCCGCAGGCTGCTCGCGCGGGACCATGCGCACCACGGCGCTGTCCACCTTGGGAGGCGGATTGAAGCTGCCCGGCGGCACGAACAGCACATCCTCCATGGCGTAGCGCCATTGCAGCATCACCGACAGACGGCCGTAGGCCGAGGTGCCGGCGTCGGCCACCATGCGGTCGATGACTTCCTTTTGCAGCATGAAATGCTGGTCCTGCACCACATCCACCTGCTCCAGCAGATGAAAAAGAATGGGGCTGGAGATGTTGTAGGGCAGATTGCCGACCACACGCAGCTTGGCCACACCCAGACGCGCAGCCAGCGCACGGAAGTCCACCTTGAGCACGTCGGACTCGACCACATCGAGATCGTCGCGCAGACGCAGACGGGCCGCCAGGTCGCGGTCCAGCTCGATCACGGTGAGCTTTCCCAGGCGCTCGACCAGGGGCTGGGACAGTGCCATCAGGCCGGGGCCGATCTCGACCATGGGTTCGCCCGCCTTGGGATCGATGGCCTGGACGATGTTGTCGATGATGGCGCCGTCGGTCAGGAAGTTCTGGCCGAAGCGCTTGCGGGGAATATGTTTCATGAATGCGAAAGCGGTGCCTGGGCACCGCTTGGAATGGGGGGGAGCTCCGATGCCCGGTGCGCAATGATGACACTACCGGGCACTCAAGCGGATTGAATGGGCTTATTGGGGTGGCTCGCGGTATTCCACAAAGGCCTTGCCGCGCAGCTCCTTGAGCCAGGTTTCGTAGTCCTGCTCGGCCTTGCGCTCGCGCACCACGTTGCGCACCATTTCGCGCTGTTCGCGTTCGGTGAGCTTTTCCTGGCGACGCTCGATCAGCTGAATCAGGTGCACGCCGAACCGCGACACCACGGGGTTGCTGATCTGGCCGGGCTGGAGGCTGTCGAGCACGCGCTCGAACTCGGGCACGAACTGACCTGGCGAGGACCAGCCCAGATCACCGCCATTGCGGGCGCTGCCGTCCTTGGAGAACTCCTGCGCCAGTTGCTGGAAGGTGGCCTGACCGGCTTCCACGCGACGCTTGTAGTCCTCCAGACGCTTGGCCGCCTGCGCTTCGGTCATGCCCTCACCTACGGTCAGCAGGATATGGCGGGCGTGATTCTGCGTGATGTACACGGGCGCACCGGACTGGGACTTCTCCAGCACCTTGAGCACGTGGAAACCAGCACCCGAACGGAACGGGCCGACGATGGCGCCGACCGCGGCATTGCCCACCTGCTGGACAAACAGCTCGGGGTAGTCGCTCATGGCGCGCATGCCCATGGCGCCGCCGCCCTGGCCATTGGGCACATCCGAGAACTCGCGCACGGCAGCGATGAAGTCGGGGTTCTTGCGCGCCGCTTCTGCGGCCTGCTTGGCCTTGGCCTCGCGCTCCGCCACTACGGCCGGGCTGGCGTTTTCAGGCACGGTGATCAGGATATGGCCGAGATTGGCGGCGGCACCCGCAGCCGCCTCGCCGGGGCGCTTTTGCTCCTTGAGATAGCGGTCGATATCGGCTTCCGTGACCTTGACGCGGCCGTCCACGTCACGCTCGCGCACGCGCTGCATCAGCATCTGGCTGCGGATTTCCGCACGGAACTGCGCTTCGGAAATGCCTTCTGCCCTCAGGCGCGACACCAGGCCGGCCTTGTCGGTGCTGTTCTGGCGAGCCACATTGGCCACGGCCTGGTCCACGGCCAGGTTGTCGACATTGATGCCCGTGTCCTTGGCTTCCTGCAACTGCACGCGCTCGACAATCAGGCGCTCCAGCACCTGTCGGGCCAGCTCGCTCTGAGACGGAAGCTGGCCGCCCTGCTCGGTCACGTTCTGCGCCACACGCGCCATGCGCGCACGCACCTCGTTGTTGGTGATGGGCTCGGAATTGACCACGGCCACGATGTAGTCGGCCGAACGAACTCCCTGCGCGGCTGTTGGAGCCTGGCGCCCCGAGGGCTGTGCCGTGGCCTCCAGTGCGCGCGAGACGGAGGAGTCATTGCCGGCCTTGGCCTTGCTGCCGGGGCTCTTCAGACCCTGGGCCTGCACACCGGCAGCCATTACAGCCAGTGCTACGGCAACAGCACATGCATTGGATGTCTTGGAGAAAAAACGCATGAAAAAAGCCTTGATTAATCGTAATTGGTAAAGCGGCTGGGCGGAGTCACCGCCTCACGCAAATATTGGTAGCGCGGCACATTCTGCTTGAGACTGGAGGTGGGGTCGGCACCAAAGCTCAGGCGCGAGAAGCCCACGAACTCCATCTGGAACAGCAGACGCAGATTGGACTGGATGACCGAGCTTTGCAGACGCTCCAGCACCACTCGGCCAATCCAGCAGCAACCGTCGTATTCGAAGCCGACCACGGTATCCACCAGCTTGTTGTCCTTGATGGAGTAGTTGAGGCGGCCCACGGCATACCAACGACCGCCACCCTGACCGCGACCGGCGCCCAGATCCTTGCCCTTGTCGCCCCAGAGATCGTTGATCGGCCATTGCCAACCCACATCCACCAGCTCGCTGGACGGCTTCTTGGTGACCGTATCCAGCTGCGTGCGGTAGCCGATGTTGAAGGTGCGATAGTTGCCCGGGCTGTAACGCGCCGTGGCCGTGGTACGGACCGTGCGGTTCAAGTCCTTGTTGTACTGGGTCGTGCCTTCCAGAGACCACTTGTCGGTCCAGTTGAAGGCCGCGCCCAGCAAGATGTCGGAAAGCTTGCTGGTGGCGGCCACCTCTCCGGGCAGCAGCACACGCTGGTCGGACAGGCGCACACGCTGGGCCACGGCGAACTTGAGCTTCTCGGCACCGCTTTCGGGGTCGATGAAGCGCGAAGTCGCGCCCAGGGTCACCAGATGGTTGTCGGCAATGCGGTCCTGACCGACATAGTCGTTCTCGGAAAAAATACTCGCGAAGTTGAAGTCGCTGCGCCCCGTGTCATAGAGCGGCAGCATGCTCTGGTCGCGATAAGGCGTATAGGTATAGAAGGCCCGGGGCTCGAAGGTCTGCAGCAGGTTCTTGCCGAACCACGAGGTGTCGCGCTCGAAGATCAGGCCGCTGTCCAGGCTGAAGGTGGGCAGAGTGCGGTTGGCGCTCTTGCTGCCGTTGCTCATCAGCTGATCGGTCTGATACATGGCCGTATGCAGCATCAGCTTGGGCGTGATGAAGGCACCAGGCGACAGGAATGGCTGGCTCAGCTGCGCCTGCACATAGCTGCGCTGGCCGTTGTTGCCCACCTGGCCCGTGATGGGGCGAATCAGCTCGAAACGCGTGGTGTCGGCCACCACGGAGAAATCCAGCCCATGCGGCAGATCCAGCGGCGTATAGCGGTACTGCAGCTGCGGCACCATGCTGTAGGGCGGCGCAATCGGCGAAGTTACATCCTGCTGCACCTGATAGCGCAGCACATTGAGGCTCAGCACCCCATCGCCCTTGGCCCAGCTCAGATTGGCCGTGCTGGGCAGCAGGCGCTGGCGCAACGCCACGGGCGCCAGGCGAAAGTCACGCCAGTAGTCGCCGTCGCTGACGCGGTTCAGGTTGAGGTTCAGCCCCAGACCGCCAATCGGCGTGTCAAAGCTTGCGCGATGCTGCCAGGAATAGCCCCAGCGATCCCGGTTGCGCAGATTGTCGCCCGGCATGTAGCTGGCATAGGTCTCGCCCGAGTAGCTGGGCTCCAGATAGCGGAACTGTCCCGTCAGGTTCACGCCGCGCTTGGTCATCAGCGTGGGCGTGATGGTCATATCGCGGTTGGGGGCGATATTCCAGTAATAAGGCTGCGAATACTCGATGCCGCCGAGCTTGTCCATGCCAATCATGGGCGGCAGCAGGCCCGATTTGCGCTTGTCCGAGAGCGGAAAGCTCATGCGCGGCACGGGCAGGACGGTCACGCCCTTGAACTTCAGGGACGCGCCCTCGGCCACGCCCACCTCTTCGGCCATGTCCAGGTGAATGGTCTTGGCTTCCAGCACCCAGGCCGGCTCCCAGCTGGCCTCGTCATCGCGCTGGCAGGTGGTGTAGGTGGCGTCATGGACCACCGAACGGCTCTTGTCGATGAAATCCACGCGCGACGACTCGCCATGGCCGCCGGTGGCCAGAAAGCGATAGTTGGCATTGTCGAACTGGCCCTTGAAGGCATCCATCTGCAGATCCAGCGCCGTGCCCTCGTAGACATTGCCGGCCTGGTTGATATGGACCGAGCCCACGGCGTTGATCCTGTCATCCGGAACCGCGTAGTCCAGCTTGTCCGCACGGATCATGGTGTCGCCACGGCGCAGCTCGGCCTCGCCATGGACCGAGGCCTTGATATCGGGCTGGCCGGAGAGGCTGTCACCCTTGATATAGGTGGGCTGCTGGTCGCGCACCTCCTGCGGGTAGCTTTCTTGCAGCGCGCTGCTGGACTTGAGCTCCAGGGCCGGCAACTCGCCCGCGACGCTGGAGGAGGACGATCCGCTCGTTTCGGCAGACTGGGCATGGACCTGCATGCCAGCGCCCGCCCATGCCAGTGCCACAGCCCATGCCAGAGGACGAATCACCGGCCGGGCGGTTCCCGCCCGCATCGGACGGGCAGAGCGGACAGGTAGGAAATCTCGCGGATGGGATGGGGATTGCACGATGATCTTGAACGTCAAAAGCGCGCGTGCCCGGGCACACGTCAACAGAAAACCGAGAGCCTAGCACCACTGTCCACAGATGCGGCGGCATCGGTTTGTAAAATCCGATTATCCATGACCGCTCCTATCACCCCCACAGTTGGCGTTGCCTGGGCAGATTCTGCCCGCCACGCCGCATTCGACGCCTGGCTGGCACCGCTGGCTGAAAAGCACCAGCTGCTTCCCGCAACCCTGCGCCCCGCTTCGGCCGATGCCAGCTTTCGCCGCTATCTGCGCCTGGATCGCAGCGATGGCAGCAGCCTGATCGTCATGGACGCGCCGCCCGACAAGGAAGATTGCACGCCCTTTGCCAAGGTTCAGGGCCTGATGAGCCAGGCCGGCCTGTGCGTGCCGCAGATTCTGGACTGGGACGCCGGCCATGGCTTCATGCTGCTGAGCGACCTGGGCGGCCAGACCGTCATCGAGGCTCTGAACCCCGAAAAGCCCCAGGATGCCGAAGCCTGGTACCGCTCCGCAGTCGAGGTCCTGCTGGACTGGCAGCTGGCCTCCAAGGCCGGCAATGCCGGAGCCTTGCCGCTCTATGACGAAGCCCTGCTGCGCCGCGAGCTACAGCTGTTTCCCGACTGGTACATCGCCAAGCACCGTCAGTTCACGCTGGACGACAAGCAGCAGGCCCTGCTCGGCAAGACCTTCGATCAGATCGTCGCCCACAATCTGCAGGCTCCCTGCGTCTATGTGCACCGTGACTTCATGATGCGCAACCTGATGCAGCCTGTAGTCAGCGGCGCACCCCTGGGCGTGCTGGACTTTCAGGATGCCGTCTACGGCCCCATCACCTATGACATCGCCAGCTTGCTGCGTGATGCCTTCATCAGCTGGGAAGAGGACTTCATCATCGACATCACCATCCGTTACTGGGAAAAGGCCCGCAAGGCCGGTCTGGTGGGCGCCAACAGCGCCAGCGGCTGGGGCGACGACTTCGGCGAGTTCTACCGTGGGGTTGAATGGATGGGTCTGCAGCGCCACCTCAAGGTTGCGGGTATCTTTGCGCGCCTGACACTGCGCGACGGCAAGCCCAAATACCTGGCCGATGCGCCACGTTTCATCCACTACATCCGCTCCACCTGCAACCGCTATCGCGCACTGGGCCCGTTCCTCAAATTGATCGACGAGATCGAGGGTATCCAGACGCAGGTGGGTTACGCCTACGGAAGAATGTAGATACCCCCTGAGCCGCTTTGCGGCTTCCCCCTCTCTCGCTTCGCGGAGGAGGACGACACCGGCGCGGCGGGGCGGCCCTTGCGCGGTGTCCATGGATTAGAGTGCGCCAGTTTTAAAGGCTGCGAAGCAGCTCTAACCACAAGTAACAAATATCAATTCTCCCTATGCCGCGCTATCACTGCCCTATCCCTTTGCATCTTGGCAACGAGCTGGACCTGCCTGCAGGTGCTGCCCGCCATGTGCAGGTGCTGCGCCACCAGCCCGGCGATGTCATCACCCTGTTCGAGGGCCAGACCGGCAACGGTTTTACCGGTGGCGAGTTTCAAGCCACTATCACCCATATGGGCCGCAGCGATGTCGGCGTGCGCGTGGACAGCCACAGCCCGGTCGAGCGTGAAGCCGCCCGTGCCGTACACCTCGTTGTGGGCATGCCTGCCAATGAGCGCATGGACTGGCTGGTGGAAAAAGCCACCGAGCTGGGCGTGGCCAGCATTCAGCCCGTAATGGCGGCGCGCAGCGTGCTCAAACTCAAGGGCGACCGCGCCGACAAGAAGATCGAGCGCTGGCAATCAATTGCCGTCTCGGCCTGCGAGCAATGCGGCCGCAACCAGGTGCCCGTGATTCACGCACCCCAGTCGCTGGCCGACTGGCTGCGCAGCCAGCAGGCAGCAGCGGCCGATGCGGCGCGTCTGGTGCTGTCGCTGCGCGAAGGCAATCAGCCGCTGCGTACCGCCGCAGGGGATGCCCAGGCAGTCTGGGTATTGCATGGCCCCGAAGGGGGTCTGACCGCCCAGGAAGAAGACTGGGCCCTGGAGCAGGGCTGGAAACCTGCCAGCCTAGGCTCCCGCGTGCTGCGCGCTGAAACGGCATCTGTTGCCGCCCTGTCCCTGCTGGCCCTGGAGTAAATCAATGAGCAGCTGTCACCTCTCTCTGGCCAAGCCCGAGTTTTATACGCAGAGCTTTCGCGTGGAGGCCCCCGAGTCTCTGCCCGAGGCCGTGCTGACCCCAAGGCGCATGGGTCTCATCATCGTCAATGCAGCCGCAGAATCCTCTGCAGCGCTGCTGGGCCGAACGTTTATAGCTCCCGAAGAAGGAGCGCCTGCACTGCCTGTGGAGCGGGTGCTGGTGCCTGCCAGCTTCGGTCTGGTGCCGCACTGGGTGAAGTCGGCGTCTGACGGCCGCCTGCGCGCGCTCAAGCTGGTGAACGCAAAGATAGACAACCTGACCACTGGAACAGCGTTCCGCGATGCCTGGCTGGCCGGCCAGCGCTGCATCGTGCCGCTGCAGTCCTTTCAGGTCGACGACCTGCGCCCCGGCAAGCCCCTGCCCACACGCATCACCCGTGTGGACAACCAGCCCATGGGCGCCGCCGGTGTCTGGGCACGCTGGGTGGGCGAGGACGGTGAGGTCATCGTCAGCTATGCCCTCATCACCATCAATGCCAATGCCCATGCGCTGATGAACCGTTACGGCCAGCCCGGCAACGACAAGGCCATGCCAGCCATCCTCAACGAAGGCGCATACGACGCCTGGCTCAATGCCAAGGTCAACAAGGCCAAGGAGTTTCTGCGCCCCTACCCGGCGGAAAAACTGCGTGCCAACCCCGTGGAAAAAGGCCGCAAACAGCCGCCACAGCAGTGGTAATCAGGGGGCTGGAAACTGCTGTTCCAGCCACTGCTCGAGCCGCGCAAACACGGAGGCTGCCAGCTCGGGGCTCTCGTTGAAGATCTCGTGATAGGCCGCCTCGAAACACTTGGCCTGCACCAGATCGCCCGGAGCCTGGGCGGCAAAGGCCGCACTGCCGGCCGGGTTGACCAGCTTGTCCTCGCCCGCCCACAGCAGCAGCGTGGGCACGCACCAGGCTGGCGCCTTGGACAGCACATGGCGGCCGGCCTCGGCCATATAGCGCGCCAGCCGGGCGCTGATGCGTCTGTGCTGCAGTGCATCGGCGTCATAGGCCAGCGCTACTGCGGGATCATGCGAGAGATGCGCGGACTGCACGCCATTGGCCACGCGCAAATTGGGCAGCAGTCTGGGCAGGCTCGCCACCAGCGCCTTCTGCACTCCCGACAGATGCAGGGCCAGCGCCGGAGAGGACAGCACCAGTCCATCCACATGACGCAGGCCGGACGCAACAAAATCCGCCGCCACCAGTCCACCCAGACTGTGCCCCAGCAGCACCAAGGGCTGATGCTTGGGCATGGCTGCACGGGTAGCGTCCAGCACCACCGCCAGATCGTCGAGCAAGCGCATATCGCTGGTCAGGCCGCCCTGCGGCCCGCCCGACAGGCCGTGGCCGTACTGGTCATAGGCCCGCACCGCAAAGCCCAGCTCGTTGAGCCGCTGCGCCAGTGCGGCATAGCGTCCGCTGTGCTCGCCCAGGCCGTGCACCAGCAGCACCTGGGCACGGGACTTGACGCCCGACGCCAGCGGCCAGTCGCGCAGCGCAAGCTGGGTGGCGTCCGATGCGGCCATATGCAGCAGCCGGGGCGGATGGGTACTGGAATCGGTGGGCGTCATGCACGATCTCATCAGGCTGGCAAGAGCTTGCAGGATGCAGCCGCCGCCAGCGCACGTCAACCGTGGCAGTCCCCGGTCCGGCCATGGCGACCGGTCACGTTGTTATCAAGGAAGAGAGCGCCGGAAGCTTTGGCGACCATCGCCAGCGGCTGTGCTCTCGATACTTGCATCAGGCCTGTGCAGCCTCGGTCTGATGACGGGCCATGGCGGCAATCACCTCGGCCACCGAAGCCGTGAGCTTCTTGGCATAGGGCACATGGAGGAACTCGTTGGGACCGTGAGCATTACTCTTGGGGCCCAGCACGCCGCAGACCATCATCTGCGCCTTGGGGAAGCCCTTGCTCAGCATATTCATCAGCGGAATCGTGCCGCCCTGGCCGATATAGCCGCAACCGGCGCCGAAATGGGCCCGGCTGGCGGCATTGAGCGCATTCTCGAACCAGCCGTCCATGCCCGGGGCATTCCAGCCACTCGAGCTGGACAGGCCTTCCCAGGTCACCCTGGCCTCATAGGGCGCGTTGTCCTCCAGCAGGGCCTTCATCTCCTGCACGCAAGCTGCGGCATCGACCAGCGGCGGCAGCCGCAGGCTGAGCTTGAAGGCCGTGTAGGGACGCAGCACATTGCCGGCATTTTGCAGATTGGGCATGCCCTCCACACCGGTCACGCTCAGCGTGGGCTCCCAGGTGCGGCGCACCAGGGCCTGGACCGGGTCGGTGGTCGTGGGCAGGGACACACGGGCCGAGCCGCCGCAGTCGTAATGCGCCCAGGGAAAGCGCGCATAGGCATCCTCGCCGAGGATCTCCGCCGTGGCGCGGATCTGTGCCATGCGCTCGTCTGGCACCTCGCAGTGAAAGCTCTGCGGCAGCACGCGGCCGTTCTTGCTGTCCTCGAGACGGTCCAGCACCTGACGCATGATGCGAAAGGACGAGGGCACCACGCCCGAGGCATCGCCCGAGTGCACGCCCTCGGTGAGGATCTGCACCTTGAGCGTGCCGCTGGCCATGCCGCGCAGGCTGGTGGTCAGCCACAGCTGGTCGTAGTTGCCGGCACCGCTGTCCAGACAGATCACCAGGCCCACATCGCCCAGGCGCGGGCGCAAGGCATCCACATAGGGCAGCAGATCGGCCGAGCCGCTTTCCTCGCAGGTCTCGATGATGGCCACGATGCGCGGATGGGGCACGTTCTGGCGCTTGAGCTCCTGAATCGCCGCCACGCTGGCATAGACCGCATAGCCGTCATCGGCTCCACCACGGCCATAGAGCTTGCCGTCTTCGTACTTGGGCGTCCAGGGACCCAGATCGTTGCGCCAGCCTTCGAACTCGGGTTGCTTGTCGAGGTGGCCGTACATCAGCACCGTGGGGCTGGTCGAGGCCTTCTCGGCCGTGCCTTCCACCTCGAAGAAGATGAGCGGCGTGCGACCCGGCTGCTGAATCACTTCCAGCTTCAGCCCGGCCACCTTCTGCGCTTCCACCCAGGCCGCAGCGTTGCGCAGCACGGTGGCGATATGGCCTTGCTGCTCCCAATCGGGCGCAAACATGGGCGACTTGGCGGGGATGGTGATGTAGTTCGTCAGCTCCGGGACGATGCTCTGGTCCCACTGCTGGGTGATGTGCTGCAGCGCATCCTGGGGCTGCAGCAGATTGGCGGGAGTACGTGCGTTCATGGTCGGCTCCTTCTGTGACGGGGCGACGAGCCATGGCAGGCCCGCGCCATGTCCATGATTGTGCGCCATTGCCGGTGGCTGCACCGCAGGCATTGGCATGGCAGTGCCGGCGCCCCCCATTGGGGCTGCCAGCCTGGTCGGCCGGCACTCTGCCGCTTTGGGGTCATTCACGCTGACGATGATCAGCACACTGGCCAGCGCATGTGCCTGGCCCGGCAGCCAAGGCCGCCGCGCCGATTCACTCCGGCCAGGTTATCACTTCATATTTGATAGCTCATTGCGCTTATCAGATAACAAATTCAATATCAATCGACATAAAATTCATTGCAGATAAGCGCTATAAGCTATTTTTTTAATAGCAAATCATGCATGTTCGAAGTGAAACACCGCCGTCGTTGCCAGCAGATTGGGCAGGCTGCGCACCACCTGGCCGTTCTGCAGGCCGAAGGAGTCGCGAATACGCAAGCGGTTCTTGGTGGCCAGCACTTCAAAGTCCTTGTAGGTGCCCACGCGGATATTCGGCGTGTCATACCACTGATAGGGCAGACGACGCGTGACCGGCATGCGCCCGCGCAGTACGGACAGACGGTTTTGCCAATGTGCGAAATTGGGGAAGGCGACCACGCCCTGCTTGCCGATGCGGGCCGTCTCCCGCAGCATCACCTCGGCATTGCGAAGATGCTGCAGCGTGTCGATCTGCAGCACCACGTCAAAGCTGTTGTCGCCGAAGATGGCCAGGCCGTCCTCCAGATTGAGCTGCAGCACGTTCACGCCGCGGCGCGTACAGGCCAGCACATTGGCGTCGTCCAGCTCCACGCCATAGCCCGTGCAGCCGCGCTCGCGCACCAGATGCTCCAGCAACGCGCCGTCGCCACAACCCAGGTCCAGCACGCGTGCGCCCTGCGGCACCAGCTGGGCAATGGCTTTCATGGTGGTCAACTCGGTCATGCGGCGTCTCCTGCGCGTTCGGTGGTCTTCAGTTCCTTGGCAATGCCCTCGAAATAGGAGCGCATCACGCTCATATAGCGCGGGTCGTCGAGCAAAAACGCATCATGACCATGGGGTGCGTCGATCTCGGCATAGCTGACGTCGCGGTTGTTCTCCAGCAGCGACTTGACGATCTCGCGGCTGCGCGCCGGCGCAAAGCGCCAGTCCGTCGTGAAGCTCACCAGCAGGAAGCGGGCCTTGGCCACGGCCAGTGCCCGGGTCAGATCGCCGTCATGGGAGCGCGCCGGATCGAAATAGTCCAGGGCGCGCGTGATGAGCAGATAGGTGTTGGCATCGAAGTAGCCGCTGAACTTCTCGCCCTGGTAGCGCAGATAGCTCTCGATCTGGAACTCCACATCCTGAGTGCTGTACTTGAGCTTCAGGCCGTCGCGCAGCTGACGACCGAACTTCTGGTTCATCACGTCATCGCTGAGATAGGTGATGTGACCGACCATGCGCGCGATGCGCAGGCCGCGCGCGGGCACCACGCCATGCTCGTAGAAATGGCCGCCGTTGAAATCCGGGTCGGTGACGATGGCGCGGCGCGCCACCTCGTTGAAGGCAATGTTCTCGGCGTTCAGATTGGGCGCGCTGGCCACCACCACGGCATGGCGCATGCGCTCGGGATAGCGCAGCGACCAAGACAGGGCCTGCATGCCGCCCAGGCTGCCGCCCAGCACGGCGGCCAGCGTCTGAATCCCCAGCCGGTCCAGCAGACGCGCCTGCGCATCCACCCAGTCTTCCACCGTCACCACTGGGAAATCCGCGCCATAGGGCTTGCCCGTGGCCGGGTTGGTGTGCATGGGGCCGGTAGAGCCGAAGCAGGAGCCCAGATTGTTGATGCCGATGACAAAGAACTTGTCGGTATCGACGGGCTTGCCCGGACCGATCATGTTGTCCCACCAGCCTTCGCTCTTGGGCTGGCCCTCATAGCTGCCGGCTACATGGTGGGAGGCATTGAGCGCATGACAGACCACGATGGCATTGCTCTTGTCGGCATTGAGCTGGCCATAGGTCTCGAAGGCAAGGTCGTAATCGGCGATGGAACCACCGCTTTGCAAGGGCAGCGGTTCATCAAAATGCATGAACTGAGGTGTCGCGATGAAGGACATATGAAAAAACCCGGCATCGCTAAAAACGAGGCCGGGTCGGTGTACTGTCACTTCGCGGACGGGTCTTTAGCTGGATTTATAAAGCGCCCGCAAGCTTTGGCAAATCGGCGCGTGAAAAGTGCAGTGTACTGCATTCGCTGCGCCTGCCCGAGGGCTGCAGATGTCACAACACCGCATCCCCTATCGGGCCAGCGCAGAAAGCTACATTTCCTGTAGCGTCATACCTTGGTCAGAAGCGCGGCGATACCCAGGACCAGGAAGATCACCGCGCACACCCGGTGAATCGTCTTGATGGGCAGCTTCTTGGTGATCTTCTCGCCAAACCACACCACCGGCGCATTGGCCAGCATCATGCCAAGGGTGGTGCCGGCCACCACCCAGTAGTAGGCCAGCGGGTACTTGGCGGCCAGGCCAACCGTGGCCAGCTGGGTCTTGTCACCCATCTCGGCCAGGAAGAACAACAACAGCGTGGTGCCAAAAACACCCCAGCGCCCGGCACCATTGCCGGTGTCGTCATCGTCGAGCTTGTCGGGAATCAGCATCCAGCCTGCCATGAGGATGAATGAAACGCCCAGTATCCAGCGCAGCACATCGGGGCCGAGTACCGTGGTGATCCAGTTGCCCACGGCGCCGGCCAGGGCATGGTTGACCAGCGTCGCCACAAAAATGCCCGCAACAATGGGCAGGGGTTTGCGGAACTTCGCCGCCAGTACCAATGAGAGGAGTTGGGTCTTGTCCCCCATCTCGGCCAGGGCGACGATGGAGGTGGATATGAGGAAAGCTTCCATGATGGGGAAAGATGGCCGGAGTTGCCAGAACGCATTGATCACGCACCGACTCCGGCCTATCTCTTCATAGGTTTTCTCGGTACGTAATCAATGGTCTCGGCCAGTCGCACTGCGCATTGCACGCTGTGCCGCATGCGCCATAGGTCACGAGGACCCAAGTCTGTTGACGCATGCATCCGGCAGCTGGCTGCCGAACGGCCTACTCCCCAAAGAAAGTAAGCCGTCATTCTATCTGTTTAACCCTGTAAGACAACTGCTTATTTGAATATTCAAAATTTTGTATTTCAGGGTAACTCCCATCAGGACAATGTTGTTACAAGCACGAAATTTGATCTTTTCGAAATACTACGGCTTCTCTTGTGATTCATAATGCATGAGTCTTTGTCTGGAAAGCAATTTCTGGGTGGGGGCAAGTGCGTTAGCGTCTCTAATGTTGTCATCCAAGGCTGACTCCCTAGGGCTCCATCGCGTTTTCAAGTTTTTTCAGGAGTCCAGCATGGGCAACAAGCTTTACGTAGGCAATCTGCCTTACTCTTTCCGCGACCAAGATCTGCAAGACAGCTTCAGCGAATTCGGCACTGTGAACAGCGCCAAGGTGATGATGGAGCGCGACACCGGCCGTTCCAAGGGCTTCGGCTTTGTGGAAATGGGCAGCGATGCCGAGGCACAAGCCGCTATCCAGGGCCTGCACGGCCAAAACCGTGGCGGCCGTGACCTGGTCGTGAACGAAGCACGTCCCATGGAACCCCGTCCTCCCCGTTCCGGCGGCTTTGGCGGCGGCTTCGGTGGCGGCCGTGAAGGCGGTGGCGGTTTCGGCGGTGGCCGTGGTGACGGCGGCTTCGGCGGCGGCCGTGGCGATGGCGGCTACGGCCGTCGCAATAGCTACTAATCAGTTATTGCCAATAACAAAAAAGGATCTTCGGATCCTTTTTTTGTTGCTAAACGTTAGCAACGCGGTTTTCGAGCATTTATTTTTTTCCTGGTTCTCCGTCATAATTCTTTTCTCGGGGCATTTCCCGTTCACAAGCGAATAGGTGTTCAGGGTTCCTTCGCGCGTTTTCCATAAAAATGCAACGACCATCCTGAATTCAATCGCGCCATTGAAGCATTGAGGAGCTAGGAGTTATTAATGGGCAATAAGCTGTATGTCGGCAACCTTCCCTATGGTGTGCGCGACAACGATCTGGAGCAGGCGTTCGGCCAGTTTGGAGCCGTCGCAAGTGCGCGCGTCATGATGGAACGAGACACCGGCCGCTCCAAAGGCTTTGGTTTTGTGGAAATGGCAAGTGAAGCGGAAGCACAGGCTGCCATTCAAGGCATGAATGGCCAACCCCTGGGTGGCCGCAGCCTCGTCGTGAATGAAGCGCGTCCCATGGAACCCCGTCCTCCTCGCTCCGGCGGTTATGGCGGTGGTTTCCGCAGTGAAGGCGGCTTTGGTGGCGGTAATCGCGATGGCGGTTATGGTGGCGGCCGTAATGAAGGCGGTGGCTATGGCCGCGGCGACGGTGGCGGCTACGGCGGTGGCGGCCGCGGTGAAGGCGGCTTCCGCAGCCCCTATGGCTCTGGTCCGCGTCACGGTGGCCGCGGCGGCTACGGTGGTGGCAATAACCACGGCGAATAAGCCTCTTTCACCTCTGTAAATAAAGGCACGTCATCGTGCCTTTATTTATTTGCCAAGACATTCAAATGCATAGTCATTTTCTCAATGCCTCTGCACTTTCTCGTTCAATCCTTTTGGAGATGCCTGGGCTTTCTGGTTTTCCCCAGGGTCAATCTATCCCATAGATAAGCGGGCAATACCCTCATTACGCAACCGACAACCCGCATCTGCCAGGGAATAATTGCATATCGGGCTTTGCGGTCGATGACGCGAACGGCACGCCTTGCGAATTCTTCGGGCGTCAGCAGAAAAGGCATGGAATACGGGTTATGCCGAGTCAACGGGGTGTCAACGTAGCCCGGCAATAAGCTGGTCACCGAGACACCGGTTTTCTGCAATTCCACACGCAGACTTTCACAATAGGCAATAGCAGCCGCCTTACTCGCCGAATATGCGGCATGACCCGGTAATCCGCGAATACCGGCCACACTGCAAATACCCACCAGACGACCGCTGCCGCGCTTCACCATGGGGGCAATAAATGGCTGAAAGCTTGCAGCCAGCCCCATGGCATTGCTGGCCAGCACCTGCTGCATTACCTCGAGGTCCTCACGCAAGGAAGTGTCCACACCCCAGCTGATGCCCGCGTTGGCGATCACGACATCGGGCAGGCCCTGGCGCTCCAGGCAGGCCTTGGCGGCACTACAGATGCTGTCGATATTCGTGACATCAGCGCCATAGACAACGTAGCGGGATGCGACCATGTGCCTGGACTGCGCCCATTGCTCCATGACTTCGGTGCGTCTTGCCACCAGGGCAACTGACCAGCCCTGCTGGTAATAGTGCCAGGCCAGGGCCTGGCCTATGCCGCTGGAGGCACCGGTGATGTAGACAAGTCCAGCTCCGTGTCCTGCCATGGCTTATCGCTTCTGGCTGGGCTGAATGACGCCCTTGACCCGCCCCTGCATTTGCAGAATCTGATCAAGATGCCCGTACTGCATGCTGTCACCGGTAAATTTGTCGCTGCCGCGGGTCATGACCACCGGCTTGTTGGTGCTGGCACGCTCCTCATTGGGCCAGAGCTGCAGAAACTCGCTCTCCAGCTGCATGGCCGGCAAGGCCTTCTGGGTCGCAGTGGCAGGCACGGGCTCGCGCGTGATGACGGCCTGCCCGAACATCTGGATTTCCGAGCCGTCGCCATTGCTCAGGGCACGGTTGGAGCTGCCAATAGTCTTGCGCCCGTCCGGCGTGAAGCTCAGCATGCGCGCATCCTGGATTTCCAGCGTATCGGTATCGGGGAAATGTTCACCCGTCGTGCCATTCAAGCGGCTTTTGAGACGTCCCGACGCCTCGAAATTCTTGATGACAAAGTCCTTGAGGAAATAGTCCGGATCGTGCCGTACGGCCTTCTCCGTGCCGCTGGAAAGCGGCTTGGGGGCATTGCGCACCAGCCACCAGGTTCCCAATGCCAGCAGGCCCATGATGAGCACCGGCAGGTACATCGAGGCCTTATCGCCGACACGGCGCCATTGCCCGCTCATGTGCCATACCCCGCAAGCAGCGCGGCATAAGCGCCATTGGCGGCCAGCAGCAGATCGCAGAACTGCCGCACCGCGCCCTCCCCGCCATGCCTGGCACTGACCCAGTCGGCCACATGCAGAGCCTCGTCATGCGCATTGGCCGGGGCGCAGGCAAAGTGGCTGCGACGCATGACGGGCAGGTCGGGCCAGTCGTCCCCCATGGCGCCCGCCTGCTCCCAGTGCAGCCCCAGTTCCGCCAGGATGGACTCGGCAGCAGGCACCTTGTCCTCGGTGCCAAAGCGCGCATGCTCAATGCCCAGCTGCTTCAGGCGCAAACGTAGCGGTGCGGAGTCGCGCCCTGTCACCACGGCCGGCGTGATGCCGGCCTTTTGCAGCATTTTCAGGCCATGGCCGTCCAGCGTGTGGAAACGCTTGAGGACTTCACCCTCGCCCGAGAAGTAAAGACCGCCATCGGTCAGAACGCCATCCACATCGAAGAAGACCACGCGGATTCCCTGGGCCTTGAGCAACAACTGCGGATCCCATTGCTGGCTGGGTGTCAGAGCAGGTCGGTTCATCAAATCACCTTGGCGCGCATCAGGTCGCGAATATGCACCACACCCTGCAGGTGCTGGCTGTCATCGGTTACCAGCACGGCGGTAACGCCATGCTCTTCCATCATGCGGGCCGCGGCCACCGCCAGCAAGTCAGGCTTGATCGTCAGAGGCCTGGCGTGCATGACATCGCTGGCCACACGGCTGCGCAGATCCACGCCGGCTTCCACGCAGCGGCGCAAGTCTCCGTCGGTGAAAATGCCCACCAGCTCGCCGCCTGCGTTGACCACTGCAGAGCAGCCCAGGCCCTTGGCGCTCATCTCGCGCATCAGCTCCACACTGCTCACATCCTGGGCCACCTGGGGCACATCGGCACCGCGGCGCATCACGTCGCGCACATGGGTCAGCAAGCGCCGACCCAGCGCTCCACCGGGATGCGAGCGCGCAAAATCCTCGGCCCCAAAGCCCCGGGCGTCGAGCAAGGCCACGGCCAGCGCGTCTCCCATAGCCAATTGGGCGGTCGTGCTCGCAGTGGGTGCCAGATTCAAGGGACAGGCTTCCTTGTCCACACGGGTATCCAGCACCCAGTCTGCATGCTTGGCCAGTGTCGAGCTCAGCCCGCCGGTCACTGCCACCAGCGGAACGCCCATGCGCTTGATGGCGGGCAACACACCGGTCAGCTCGTCGGTCTCGCCGCTATTGGACAAGGCCAGCACCAGATCATCCTGCGTCAGCATGCCCAGGTCGCCATGGCTGGCCTCTGCAGGGTGCACGAAAAAGGCGGGAGTCCCGGTGGATGCCAGGGTTGCGGCCACCTTGCGGCCCACATGCCCGCTTTTGCCCATGCCCATGACCACCACCCGGCCCGGCAGCTGCAAAATGCGCTGCACCACGGCCGTGAATGCGCCATTGAGGCGCTCGGACATGGAACGCAGGGCAGCGGCCTCGATATCCAGGGCCTCGCGGGCCAGGTTCAAAGCTCGCGGTGCGTCGATCAGACGCGAATTGGCAGCATCAGAATTCATGCCCGGATTTTAGCCAGCCCCTGCCTGCCGGGCAGCGGGCAACATCCCTTTGGCCCGCATTTCAGGCCTGAGACCCTACACTGACGAGCATTCAAAGAACTCGGGCTAGCCATGCAAACCTCCACCAGCGTCAACGACTATCTGCGCGACCATATCCGCACCGTGCCGGACTGGCCTGCACCGGGCGTGCAGTTCCGCGACATCACGCCCCTGCTGCAGGACCCCAAGGTCTTTCGCGTCATGACCGACGCCTTTGTGCACCGTTACATGGACCCCAAGCTTCGTCCCGACGTGGTCGCAGGTCTGGATGCCCGCGGATTCATTCTGGGTGCAGTGATCGCACACGAGCTCAATATCGGCTTTGTGCCCATCCGCAAAAAAGGCAAGCTGCCCTTCACCACGGTTGAAGAAACCTATGAGCTCGAATACGGTAGCGCCACCGTGGAACTGCATACCGATGCCGTCAAATCGGGAGACCGTGTACTGCTGATTGACGATCTGATCGCCACCGGCGGCACCATGATGGCCGGCAAGAAGCTGCTGGAAAAGCTGGGGGCAACGGTGGTGGAAGGCGCGGCGATCGTGGACCTGCCGGAACTGGGCGGCTCCAAGCATCTCAAGGACAGCGGCCTGCCGCTGTTCACCCTGGTGGATTTCGCCGGACACTGACCGAGCTGCTCACAGCCCTGATCAGCGCAACTCCCCATACTGCGTCGCACCCAGAGAGCCCAGGCCGGAGACGGCAAATTCGCCACCTTCCTCGTGGCCTGAGCCAGGACCCAGCAAGGGTGCCTGGCGGGAGTGGCGCGCGCCTGCCGCAGAGGAGGCAGCGGCCATGGCCACTGCCTGCTTGAAAGCATCCATCTCCTGCGCGTCAATGGGCTCGAAGGGGCGGCCCGCTTGCACCGCCACGGCAGGCGGCGCCTGGCGCGGCGCGGTCATTGTTGGGGCAAAGCCGTCAAACTGTGTCTGCGCAAAATCGGGGGTGGCGGCGGCTTGCAGCTGCCCATTCACGCGCCAGTACACGGCGTGAACCCCGGCATCCATGCGGGTTCTGGCGAGCTCTGCAATCAAGGCCTCGATACGTCTTTGCTGCGAGGCATCTGCCGCATACGCGGGGGCCAGATCCACCATCACGACAAAGCGCTGGCCGACGTTGTCCAGCGAGAGCACCTTGAACTTGTAGCCGGCAGAGAGAATGCCGACCCTGACCATGGCTTCGCGCACGATGACGTACAGCTGCTCGCGTCTGGCGGAGCGCTCCCGGCGCTGCGACTGACGCGCCCCCGGATCATCCTCGTGGCGCGATGCTGGCGTGCCATCGTCTTGGCGAGGCGCGCGAGAAAACCATCGAAACAGGGACATGAGCACACTCGATCAGGCTGTATTTACAATAGGACACATTCTGCCTCCTGGTCTGAAGCAGCTTGTGACATTGGCTGAAATATTAGCCTTTGTCCGACGTGGATCAAGCGCCCAACCCGCGCCAGATACAAAAAAATCTTCGCTCAGGTGCTCGCCACCCGGCGGCGACTGTCCCCTGCACGGCGTGCCAGTACCTGACCTGCCATGGTCAGCAGCGCCAGGGCCAGCGCAGGCTGGCGATTGGCAATTTCCGAATAACGCAACGCTGTCAGACACCATAGACGGCTGGGCGCTGCGGCCTGCACCGTGGCCTTGCGTGGCCTATGGGCGAAGAAGGCGCCCTCCCCCACAATCGCCCCCGGCCCCACCAAGGCCAGGCGGATTCTTTCCTTCGAATCCTGGTAATGCACGCTCAGCGAGCCGTATTCCACCATGTACAGATTGCGATCCAGCGCCCCTTCGGCAAACAACACTTCGCTGGCCGCCAGGTTGATCGGCTGCAGATACGGCGCCAACAACTCCCATTGCGCGGCACTGAGCACGTTTTGGGCGGTATCGGTGGCAACCGAAGTTGTCATCGCCTGGACCAGCGCCGACAAATCCTGAGGTGTGGAAGCGAACATAAGCAGTGAGTAGAACGCGAACGCCGCATGCCATCCGGGTGGACAACTCCGGATTCACATCCCGGCCGCTCAGGGCAAAAGAAATTCATAGCGCGCCATGGTTGACCATCAACGCAGGCTGAATGCTAAGCGACTCCGACAGTCCCGCCAATCACTTGCGCCGCCGAGTTACTTTTGCACACTTCAGATGTCTGCATTCTGATCTGCTCCAACAAAAAAGGATCGACTAGTCGATCCTTTTTTGATAGCTGATATCGCCCTAACCATATAGGTTAGCGCCCTGTTTCAATCAAATCAGCCGTTGGCGCGCTTTTCCAGGATTTCGAAGGCGGGCAGCTTCTTGCCTTCCAGCACTTCCAGGAAGGCACCGCCGCCGGTGGAGATGTAGCCCACGTCCTTTTCAATGCCGTACTTGGCAATGGCGGCCAGGGTGTCGCCACCGCCGGCAATGCTGAAGGCAGGGGACTGGGCAATCGCCCGGGCGATGACCTTGGTGCCATTGGCAAACTGATCGAACTCGAACACGCCCACGGGGCCGTTCCAGACGATGGTGCCGGCCTTTTTGAGCTGCTCGGCCAGCAGGGCTGCGGTTTCCGGACCGATGTCCAGAATCATGTCGTCGTCCGCCACTTCGGAGGCTTTCTTGACGGTGGCCACGGCGTCGGCAGCAAAGGTCTTGGCGGTGACCACGTCAGTGGGCACGGGCACATTGGCGCCGCGGGCAGCCATGGCGTCGATCACGGCCTTGGCATCGGCCACCAGATCGGGTTCGGCCAGCGACTTGCCGATCTTCAGGCCAGCAGCCAGCATGAAGGTGTTCGCAATGCCGCCACCCACGATGAGCTGATCCACCTTGTCGGCCAGGCTCTTGAGGATGGTCAGCTTGGTGGACACCTTGGAGCCGGCGACGATGGCGGCCAGGGGGCGCGCAGGCGCGGCCAAGGCCTTGTTCAGCGCATCGATCTCGGCCGACAGCAGCGGACCGGCGCAGGCGATGGGCGCGTATTCGGCGATGCCGTAGGTCGTGCCTTCGGCGCGGTGAGCGGTACCGAAGGCATCGTTCACAAAGATGTCGCAGAGCTTAGCCAGCTTCTGGGCCAGCTCGGGCTTGTTCTTCTTCTCGCCCACGTTGACACGGCAGTTCTCCAGCAGCACGACCTGGCCGGGGGCAACCTGCACGCCATCTACCCAGTCGGCCACCAGAGGCACATCGCGGCCCAGCAGCTCGGACAGACGCTTGGCCACGGGAGCCAGCGAGTCCTGGGGCTTGAATTCACCTTCGGTGGGGCGGCCCAGGTGGCTGGTGACCATCACCGCAGCGCCAGCCTTCAGCGCCATCTCGATGGCCGGAACGGAAGCGCGCACACGCGTGTCTTCAGTGATTTCACCCGCATCGTTCAGGGGCACGTTCAGGTCGGCACGGATGAAAACACGTTGACCCTGGGCCTTGCCCTGAGCGCACAGATCGGAGAAGCGGATGATGTTCATGCAGCAAAAAAGCGACTCCGAAAGTCGCCCATACAAAGGTTGAAAAACAAAAAATCTGTCTGCATTTTAGGTCGTTCATCCTTTGCAGCCATCGTTTTCACCTGCTTACTCGACTCAAAAACAGGAGCATCTTGCGCACGCTGTAACTGGATTTCAGGCCTTTTCAGCGACAGATCATATGAAAACAGGAGCACGCGGCTCCTGTTTTCTCTGGCCTTGGGGCTACCAGCCCATGCCGATATGCAGCGGCAGGTAGATCGCCATGCCCAGTGCGATGGTTCCAAGAATGCTGCGCTTGTAAAAAAAATACACCACAGAAGCGGCCAGCGCAGGCAGTCGCGCATCGGCCAGGCTGCCTATCAGCTGACCATTGCTCATCACGATCTCGGGCGCAATCACTGCGGCCAAGGCCGCCAGCGGCGCGTATTTGAGCCCGCGCTTGAGCCAGTTGGGTAGTGGCAGCTCACGCTCGGGAATCATGAAGAAGGCACGCGTGATCAGCGTGATGAGGGCCAGACCGATACAGGCGACGATGACCCAGAAACTGCTCATCATGACTGCGGCTCCTCATTCTTTGCCGCCGACAGCTGGCCGGCCTGCTTCTGCAACTGCTCGGCCATCAGGCCTGCAGCCACGGCGGCGGCAATCGCCACCAGGATGTTGAGCTTGAGCGGCAGCGCAAAAGCCGCCACGGCAGCCGTGCATGCCACGATGGACGCCACCCAGGTCGCGCGATCCTTGAGCATGGACAGCAGCACGCCCAGCAGTGCCAGCACACCGGCAAAGCCCAGGCCCCAGGACAGGGGAATCTGGTCGGCCAGAAAAATGCCCAGCGTGGACGGGATCTGCCAGGCCAGCCAGTTGGTCAGTGCTGCACCCCAGAAATAGGGCAACTGCTCGGCCTGCGGCCTGGCCTCGGGGTAGCGGCGCATGAAGTTCACGAAAATCACATCGCCGCTGAAATAGGCGACCGCCAAGCGATGACGCAGACTCAGATGGGCGAAATAGCTGCGCCACATGCTGGACAGGATCACGAAACGCAGGTTCACGCAGATGGCGGTGAACCAGACCACCCACAGCGGCGCCCCCACGGCCATCAGCGGCAGCACGGCCAGTTGGGCGCTGCCCGCATAGACGCTCAGGCCCATGAACAGCGCCAGAGGCACGGAAAGACCGCTCTTGACCATGGCCACGCCAGTCACCAGCCCCCAGGCGGCGATGCCCAGGGCCGTGCCCCCCATCTCCTTGGAGCCGACCCAGAAAAACGGATCCCTGACTATCGATTTCGCACGCTGACCCAGCGTGATCGCCATATCCGTCATACCTCGCCAGCGCCCTCTCCCAGCAGCGCACCAACCGGGAGCTCGAAACCGCGCAGAAAATCGCCGGCGGCCAGGCGCTTGCCACCCGCACGCTGCAACAGCGTCATATTGAGCACGCCGCTGCCGCAGGCCACGCGCACCCCCTGAGCATCGGCCGACAGCACCATGCCGGGCGCACCAGAGCCTTCCTCGGCCCTGGCCTCCCAAACCTTGATGGCTTCGCCGTCCAGGCTGGTGGCGCCGCCTGGGAAGGGGTTGAAGGCACGCAGGCGGCGTGCGATGACTTCGGCGTTTTCGCTCCAGTCGATCAGGCTCTCCGCCTTCTCGATCTTGTGGGCATAGGTCACACCAGCGGCAGGCTGGGGCGTGCGCGACAGGCCACCGCAGGCCGCCATTTCCAGTGCTTCCACGATCAGACGACCACCCAGCGTGGCCAGCTTGTCGTGCAGGCTGGCCGTGGTGTCGTGCGCAGCAATCGGCAGACGCTCGATCACGCACATATCGCCGGTATCCAGACCGGCATCCATCTGCATGATGGTGACACCGGTCTCGACGTCTCCGGCCTCGATGGCGCGATGAATCGGCGCTGCACCGCGCCAGCGCGGCAGCAGGCTGGCATGAATGTTCAGGCAACCCAGGCGCGGCGTGTCGAGCACCCATTGCGGCAGGATCAGGCCATAGGCCGCCACCACCATCACATCGGCCTGAGCGGCCTCGATCGCGGCCTTGGCGGCAGCAGCGTCTTCGGGATACTTGCCGTCCAGACGCAGGCTCAGCGGCTGGGCCACGGCAATGCCCTGTTCAAGCGCGCACTGCTTGACGGGAGAGGCTTGCAGCTTCATGCCGCGCCCGGCGGGGCGATCAGGCTGGGTCAGCACCAGCGGAACTTCAAAACCTGCGGCCAGCAGACTCTCCAGGGCCACGCGCGCAAATTCGGGCGTACCCGCAAAAATGACTTTCATGGAACTCACAAATTAAAAAGGCAGCCGTCGGCTGCCAGGTCTTCAACGGTGCGGCTCTCTGAGGTACATGCTCTCATCAGTGAACATGACCTTCTGCACCACACCTTGCGGGTCTATGTGCACATGGGCACGCCGACCAAAGGTATTGTCCAGAAAACGGTAGGTCCAGATGTCACCTTTGAAGCTGTAGACCCCCTCGACTATGGCGGGCGGGCCGAACATGCGATAGACATCGTCGCGGGTATCCACGCCATTGCGCAGCGCAAAAAAGTGCGCTGTATCCAGCACCTGCTCCACGCGCACCAGCTTGCGCTGGGCATCGAAATCCATGTGATAGACCTGCTGACCGGCCGGCTGCTGGCTGTAGACCAGGCGCTGGCCGCCCTCGGGCAAGGCCACGACCAGAGTGGGCTTGCCCATGCCTCTTTCCACCTCGGCCTGAGGCATGCCGGGCTTTTGCCACTGGGGCACCATGCAACCCGCCAGCCCCACTGCCAGCAGACTTGCAGTCAACAGGGTTTGCAGGCGAGACAGGGACATGGAAGCTCCGATCAGGCCCGCAGGGCCTGCTTCTGGGCCTTGACCAGCTTGGTCTTGATGCGGTTGCGTTTCAGCGGCGAGAGGTATTCGACAAACACCTTGCCCAGCAGGTGATCCATCTCGTGCTGGATGCAGATGGCCAGCATGCCTTCTGCGTCGATCTCGCGGCTGTTGCCGTTCTCGTCGAGGGCCTTGACCTTGACGGCAATGGAGCGCTCCACCCCGTCGTAGATGCCGGGCACGGACAGGCAGCCTTCTTCGCCCAGCTGCGTTTCCTCGCTGGCCCAGAGGATCTCGGGGTTGATCAGCGCCATGGGCTCGTTGCGCTCCTCTGACACGTCGATCACGATGACCCGCTCATGCACATCGATCTGCGTCGCGGCCAGGCCGATGCCCTGGGCGTCGTACATGGTCTCGAGCATGTCTTTCACCAGAGTCTGGATGCGCTCATCCACCTGCGCCACGGGCTTGGCAACCTTGTGAAGACGGGGATCGGGATAGCAGAGGATGGGAAGAATGGCCATGGTGTGTCGGTAAATCTGTCGTTATTGTCCCAACATTTGACGCCAAACGCTTGTCACGCCCTCAATAAACATTGATCTATCGAGGCCTTGCATCGAGAATTTCGACACATTTGTAAGACTTGTAGGCTGGCTATGCCAAGATCGGCCACAGTGCGGCGACGCGAGGGACGCTGCAGCAAACGAATCCCGCCAGAAGGAATTTCATGACCGCATTTGCCACTGCACGCGCCCTGAGCATCGGTGCCACATTGCTTGCAGCCCTGACTTCGGTCCATGCCCAGAGCTACCCTGTGACCGCCACCCAGCGCTCCACCGCACAGCAAGTCGCTCAGCAGGGCATCCCCGAAAGCGAACTGGCGCCCAGCGCTCCCGCGCAATACACCGTCAAGCGCGGCGACACGCTCTGGGGTATTTCGGGCCTGTATCTGCGCCAGCCCTGGCGCTGGCCCGAACTCTGGGGCATGAACCTCTCCAGCATCGCCAACCCGCATCTGATCTACCCCGGCCAGGTGCTGTATCTGGTGCGCAGCAACGGCTATGCCCGTCTGTCGACCGCGGCTCCCAACGGCGATCCCGAAGTGGTGCGCGTGTCACCGCAGACACGTGAATCCTCACTGAACGATCTGGCCCTGCCCACGCTGCCGCCGCACCTGATCGAGCCCTTCCTGGCCGAGCCACTGGTCGTGGACAGCCAGGCCCTGGCACAGGCGCCGCGCATCATCGCCACCCAGGACAAGCGCGTG
Source organism: Comamonas sp. C24C (assembly GCF_053345995.1). Lineage (NCBI taxonomy): Bacteria > Pseudomonadati > Pseudomonadota > Betaproteobacteria > Burkholderiales > Comamonadaceae > Comamonas > Comamonas sp. C24C. The sequence goes on from NZ_JBKFBC010000008.1 coordinate 179,732, forward strand.
CTCATGGCCAATGGCGATCGCGCCTATGTGCGCAACTCCGGCGGTGCGCTGATCACCACCGGCAAGGGACAGCCCGCGAGCTACCGCATCTTCCGCGATGCCACGCCTCTCAAGGACCCCGTCACCGGGGAAATCCTGGGCTACGAAGCCAAGTACCTGGGCAGTGCCACCGTGGCGCGTGGCGAGACCTTGCTGGCATCCGAGCCAGGCCAGCCCGCACAGACGGCACCCGGCACGGTGGATATCATCCGCTCCAAGAACGAAATCCGCGCCGGCGACCGTCTGCTGCCCTCGCCCGAGCAGCAATACCTGAGCTATGTGCCCCATGCACCGCGCCAGGCGGTGGAGGCCGCCGTGGTCTCCATCTACGGCGACTCGGTGGGCTATAACGCGGCCCAGAACCAGGTCATTGCCATCAACAAGGGGGCCCGGGACGGCATGGACATCGGCGCGGTGCTGGAACTCGTCAGCAAGGGCAATGTCATCGTGGACAAGACCAGCGCCAGCCGTGACCGCGTGAAGCTGCCCGACGAGGCCAATGGCTATGCCATGGTCTTCAAGGTGTTTGACCGGGTTTCCTACGCGCTCATCACCACGGCCCAGCGCGGCGTGAATGTGGGCGACGGCCTGCAGTCGCCTCTGCCCTAACATGGAGCCAAAGCATGGTGCCCACCGTCTCCCAAGATACGCACCATGCCTGGCCCGATGCCGAGACCCTGGCCTGGCTGCGCCTGCTCTTGACGCCCGGCCTGGGGCGCACCACGGCACGCCGGCTGCTGACCAGGGCCGGCAGTGCCGAGGCGGTCTGGCGGCTGCCGCCGTCCATCTGGGCGGAATACGCCACCCAGGCCCAGATCAAGGCCGGGTCCGAGCCTCCCGCCGACTGGGAACAGCATTGCAGCGCACTGGCCAGCTGGCTGGCCTCCCCCGCACCGGGGCTGCTGCACACCGTGATCCATCTGGGCCACCCCCAATATCCTGACTGCCTGCTGCAGACCGAAGATCCGCCCCTGCTGCTGTTTGTCCAGGGCTCGGCGACCTTGCTGGCATCTGCCCGGCCCTGGTTTCCGTATCCTTCCACCCTGGCCATGGTGGGCAGTCGCAATCCCTCGGCCCAGGGCCTCATCAATGCACGCAGCATGGCGCAGGCACTGGCCGAGCAAGGTCTGTGCATCGTCTCGGGTCTGGCACGCGGCATCGATGCAGCCGCCCATGAGGGAGCGCTTCAAGCCCGTTCAGGCACACACCCCTGCACGATTGCCGTGGTCGGCACCGGGCTGGATCAGGTCTATCCGCGCGCTCACGCCAGACTGGCGCAGCAAATTGCGCTCCAGGGAATGGTCATCAGCGAATACCCGCTGGGCAGCGGACCCCTTCCCCAGCATTTTCCGCAGCGCAACCGCATCATCTCGGGCCTGTCGCAAGGCACGCTGGTGGTGGAGGCCGCCCTGCAGTCGGGCTCGCTGATCACGGCCCGCCTGGCCAACGAACAGGGGCGTGAAGTCTTTGCCATTCCCGGCTCCATCCACGCACCGCAGTCCAAGGGCTGCCATGCGCTGATACGCCAGGGAGCCAAGCTGGTGGAAACTGCCGACAACGTGCTCGAAGAGCTTCAGGGGCTGAAACCCGTACCAATCCAAGCTGAACAGGCGCAAGAAGCCATCGGAAACAAGGCATCCATATCCGAGCACCCGCTGCTGCAGGCGCTGGGCCATGATCCCATGACGCTGGAGTCCTTGAGCGATCGCACGGGCTGGGATGCCGCCCATCTGCAGGCGCAGCTGATGGAGCTGGAGCTCGATGGCCTGGTCGCGCGCCTGCCGGGCGGCCTGTACCAGCGACTCACTCAAGGCTGAAACGCCCGGCACTCGCGCCCCTGCGCAAAGAGACACCGGGAGGACGCCTAGCGCCTGTGGGTCAGGCCAGCCTTTCCGGATTCGCCTGAATCTTCTGCAGCGCATCACGTGTGGCGCGCACCGTCAGCGCCTCGGCGTCATGCACGGCCAGCAGGCCTGCCTGCAGATAGGTGGCCATGCGCTGCGCCTGCAGCAGATAGCAATGGCCATCCAGCGAGGCGAACAGATGCAGATGCCGGCGACGGCTGTGCCAGACATATTGCACCTGTACGCGGCTGCCGTTGTGGTCCAGCGTGAACCAGCGGCCGCTTTCCAGCGATCGGGCCCACTCCAGCATCGCCGGCTCCACCGGGCTGTCCGTGTTGGGAATGACGTTCAGGTCGCCCGCATCCACGCCCAGCATCAGCTCTATGCTCTCGCTGGACAGCGGCATATCGTCGAGCTTGCCATCCTCGCTGATGTATTTTTCCAGCTCCGACAGACGCTTGGCCATGGCCTCGATCCGCTCGGCCGGAATGGCCGCAGTCTTGGACATGAAGGCCTGCGCCAGCGTATCGGTCAATACCTTGATCGCGGTCGACTGCGCATCGCCCGTCACGCTCACCAGCTCCAGCCCTTCGCGCAAGGTCTGCAGCAAGGTCGGCAGACCCTGGATGACGCGCGCACGCTCCTGACGCGACGGCTTGGCACTGGCCGACCAGACCAGCTCGCTGGCCGCCTGCTTGAAGCGCATGGCCCGCGCATCCTTGGCGCCATAGCGCACGGTGGCCATGGCCAGCACATCGGCCCAGGACTTGAAGAGAAAGTCGCGCACCTCTTCGCGCACCGGCATATCGGTGAGCATATTGCGCAGCTCGATGGTGTACTGGATGGCCAGCGTTTCCTTCTGCTCCACCTGCTGGGCCACGCTGGTGATCTTGGCCGTGGACCGGTTCTGGGCAAAGTGCTTGGTGAGAAAGGCCTCGAACTCGCGCAGCACCAGGGCGAAGACCTTCTGCCCTGTCTCGGGATACTGCTCTATCACCTGGACCACGCGGCGAATCTCTGTCTCCAGCGCATTGCCATTGATGCTGCTGGCATCGAAGCCCATGACGCAGGAGCCCATGCGGTCGATCAACTTGCGCGCCGGGTGATTCAGGTCGCTGAAGAACTGTGGCTCGGCCAGGGCCACGCGCAACACCGGCACCTGCAGGCGCGCGAACCAGACACGAATGGACGGCGGCAGCCGGTCTTCCGAAAGAATGCTCTGGAACATCAGCGCCACCACCTCGATGGTCGCCTTCTCCCCCGTTGTCTGGGCCTTTTGCTTCCAGTCGGCCGAGCGCTCGCGCACCTGATTGACCAACTGGCCGATCGCTGCCGGGCTGTAGTCCATGGCAGGCATGGCCATGGCCGAACCGGCCGCACCCGGATACTGTGCCTGGAGTTCGGCCACCATCAGCTGTTGCTGCTCCTGCAGCGCCTGCGCCAGGGCGGCAGAGGCCGGAGGCATGGGAACCAGCGGGGCGCCGGGCATCAGGCCAGGAATGCCGACCGCCGGCTGGCTCAGCACCTGGCGCAGCTGATTCATGGCATCCAGCGCGCGATGGCGCGCCCGCGCCAGCATGCCGAGACCGGCGCTGGCGCCTGGCGGCAGGGCAATACCCGGCTCGGCTCCGAAACCTGCCGCCATGCCTGCGGGCATGAACTGCTGCATGGCAGAGCTGCTCCAACCGGTCTCGGCAGCATGGCCAAAGCCGCTGGCGCCGCCCAGAGGAATGGCGCCGGTAGGCGGACCGCCCTCCGTGCGCTTCACCCGCAGCGGGGCATCCTGGGCCTTGCTGACGCCTTTGGCATCCAGCAGCTTGTGCAAAATGCCGTATTCGGACTCCATCAATGGCGCCAGCGCATTCTGCAAAGGCTCCACGGCCCGCAGCAAATGCTTGCGCTCCATGCCGCAGCTCAGCCATTGCTCGACCAGATGCAGGCAAATGGTCTCGGCCCGGAACATGTCCCGGGAAGGCAGCTCATGCCCCTCCAGCGCCTGCATGCGCAGGCGCATGGCCTCGAAACCGGGCTGCAGCGTCTCTCCCATGGCCAGGGCCATGCGGGAGGCCAGAATCTTGTTTTCGACGACATCGTCGCTGAGCAGCTCGAAGTTCAGCGGAGCCGATCCCGAAGCGCTGCTCTCGCCTGCTTGGGAAGGCGGCTTGCGCGCAGCCTGCTGCAGCGCCTGCGCACAAGCTTGTACCCAGGCGTCCTTGTGCTGCTGAAAGCCGACCCAGGCTTCGCGCCACTCCTGCATCTCCTTGGCCGTGGAGACGACGCCGGTCTGGTTGGCAAGAAATTCATCCAGCTGCTGGGCGACCTTGGGCAGGCCCTGGCAAATGCCATGGACCCAACGCAAACGCGCCTGCCAGCCCAGCTGTTGCGGGGCCGCAGGCGCGGTGGAGGAAGACTGCGATGGAGCCATTCCGTAAGTGTAAGTCGGCGGGAGCGGTTATGCGCCCGCCGTAATGGTCAAAGCATCAGACCACGGCTCCCGCGTTGGGATCGTTGGGGTCTTGCGAGCCGGGCTTGGTCGGAGCCTTGACCAGATCCTCTCGCTTGACGCCGAGCCACATGGCAATGGCAGCCGCCACGAACACCGAGGAATAGATACCGAACAAGATGCCGATCGTCAGTGCCAGCGCAAAGTAGTGCAGGCTGGGGCCGCCGAAGAAGAACATGGACAGCACCATGGCTTCGGTCGAGGCGTGGGTGATGATGGTTCGGCTCATGGTCGATGTGATGGCGTGGTCGATCACCTCGTGCGTGCTGAGCTTGCGGAACTTGCGGAAGGCTTCGCGGATACGGTCGAAGATCACCACGGACTCATTGACCGAGTAGCCCAGCACGGCCAGCACGCCCGCCAGCACGGAGAGCGAGAACTCCCACTGGAAGAAGGCGAAGAAGCCCAGGATGATGATCACATCGTGCAAGTTGGCAATGATGGCGGCCACACCGAACTTCCACTCGAAGCGGAAGGCCAGATAGATGATGATGCCCAGCACCACCATGCCCAGCGCCATCAGGCCGTTGTGCATCAGCTCGTCGCCCACCTGGGGGCCGACAAACTCGGTACGGCGCAGCGTGACCTCGGCATCCTCGGCCTTCAGCGCAGTGATCACCTGCTCGCTTTGCTGGGCAGTCGTCACGCCTTTTTGCACGGGCAGACGGATCATCACATCCTTGGATGTGCCGAAATTCTGCACGATCACATCGGCATAGCCGAGCTTGGAAACGGTTTCCCGCACCTTGCCGATATCGGCCGGCTGGGTGTAGGCCACTTCCATGACCGTACCGCCCGTGAACTCCACCGACAGATGCAGGCCGCGCGAGAACAGGAAGAAGACGGCCAGCGCAAAGGTGATGAAGGAGATCGCGTTGAAGACCAACGCGTACCTCATGAACGGAATGTCTTTTTTGATGCGGAAGAACTCCATGATCTTCCTCCTTAGTTGTTGCTGCCGCGACCGGCCACGGAACGAAGACCCTCACCCTCAGGCTTCCAGACCTGACCGATGGAGACGCTCTTGAGCTTCTTCTTGCCGCCATACCAGAGGTTGACCAGGCCGCGAGAGAAGAACACGGCCGAGAACATGCTGGTCAGAATGCCGATGCAGTGCACCACGGCAAAGCCGCGCACCACGCCCGAACCGAAGGCCAGCAGGGCCAGGCCGGCGATCAGCGTGGTCACGTTGGAGTCCAGAATCGTGTGCCAGGCATTCTCGTAGCCGGCATGGATGGCCGCCTGGGGCGAGGCACCGGCACGCAGCTCTTCGCGGATGCGTTCGTTGATCAGCACGTTGGAGTCGATGGCCACGCCCAGCGCCAGCGCCATGGCGGCGATGCCGGGCAGGGTCAGCGTGGCTTGCAGCATGGACAGAATGGCCAGCAGCAGAAGCACGTTCACCGACAGGGCAATCGTGGAGAACACGCCGAACAGCATGTAGTACATGCACATGAAGGCCGCAATCGCCACCATGCCCCAGACCACGGAGTGGATACCACGGTTGATGTTGTCAGCACCCAGGCTCGGGCCGATGGTGTATTCCTCGATGATCTCCATGGGTGCGGCCAGCGAACCGGCGCGCAGCAGCAGCGAGGTGTCGTTGGCTTCCGCCGTGGTCATGCGTCCGGATATCTGCACGCGGCCGCCGCCGATCTCGCCACGGATCACAGGAGCCGTCACCACCTCGCCCTTGCCCTTTTCGAACAGGATGATGGCCATGCGCTTGCCCACGTTCTCGCGCGTCACGTCCTTGAAGATGCGCGCGCCCTTGGCGTCCAGCGTCAGGTTGACGGTGGGCTCCTGGGTCTGGCTGTCAAAGCCGGGCTGGGCGTCCGTCAGATTCTCGCCGGTCAGCGTCACCTGCTTTTGCACGATGATGCTCTGGCCGTTGCGGTCCAGATACTTCTCGGAGCCGAAGGGCACGGGGCCGGAGCCCATCTCGGCCGAGCGCGCTTCGGCGGACTCGTCCACCATGCGCACTTCCAGCGTGGCGGTACGGCCCAGAATGTCCTTGGCCTTGGCGGTGTCCTGCACGCCGGGCAGCTGCACCACGATGCGGTCCAGGCCCTGCTGCTGGATCACGGGCTCGGCCACGCCCAGCTCGTTGATACGGTTGTGCAGCGTGACGATGTTCTGCTTGAGCGCCTGCTCCTGCACCTTGCGCAGGGCCTCGGGCTTGATCGAGGCCACCAGCTTGAAGCCGGTGCCATCAGGCGAGGAAGTGGCCGTCAGATCGGGAAACTGGTCCGCGATCAGATTGCGCGCAGACGTCAGCGTGGCTTCGTCGCGCACGCGGATGGTGACGTTGTTGCCGTCGCGGCTGACACCGCCGTGGCGGATATTCTTGTCGCGCATGGTGGAGCGCAGATCGCCCGCATAGCTCTCGGCCTTCTTGGTCAGGGCCGCGGCCATGTCCACCTGCAGCATGAAGTGCACGCCGCCGCGCAGGTCCAGACCCAGATACATGGGCTTGGCACCGATGGCCGTCAGCCAGTCGGGCGAGCGCGACACCAGGTTCAGCGCCACGATGTAGGCGGGATCGGAGGGGTCGGCAACCAGAGCCTTCTGGATGACGTCCTTGGCCTTGAGCTGCTCGTCGGGCGTATCGAAGCGGGCGCGCACCGAAGTGCCCTCCAGCGACAGCGAAGTGGCTTTGACGCTGGCCGCGCTCAAGGCGGATTCCACCTTTTGCAGCACTGCGTTGTCCACCTTCACGGTGGACTTGGCCGAGGACACCTGCACCGCAGGCGCTTCACCAAAGAAATTGGGCAGGGTGTAGAGCACCCCCACCAGCAGCGCGATCACGATGATCGCGTACTTCCAGACCGGGTATCGGTTCATGATCGCGCTCTTTTTTTTACAGCAACGCACAACGGGTACGCACACTCTGTTCGAGCGCCGTACCCTCAAAATCCACAGCGGACAGGCTTACTTGGCCGTGCCCTTGGGCAGCACTTGCACCACAGCCGAGCGCTGGATCTGGACTTCCACGCCGGAAGCCACTTCGATGTAGATGAATTGCTCGGCCATGCGGGTCACGGTGCCGATGATGCCGCCGGCGGTAGCCACTTCGTCACCCTTGGCCAGCGCGTCGATCATGGAGCGGTGTTCCTTCTGGCGCTTCATCTGGGGACGAATCATCACGAAGTACAGCACCACGAACATCAGCACCAGAGGCAGCATGCCGGTGAGCGAACCCATGAAGCCGCCTTCAGCAGCGGCGGCAGGAGCGGTCTGGGCGAAAGCAGAAGAAATGAACACGAAAAAGACTCCGAAAGAGTGAATTTGTCAGGAATAGGTCCCGGCAGATGCACGGTTGCGCGTCTGGCCAGGTCAGCGGGACATTGTATTCGGCTGGCTTGCGCCCAAGATTTGCATGGGCAGCCGCGCAGCACAGGCATTCCCTGATGCGATGAGGACCTCCCTTCCCACATCAACAAATCCTGCAAAAAGCATAGCTATTAGCGCATTACCTGTATTGTTTTCTGACTGTTTTATATTTGAATATCAGTCAATACAGGCGCTGGCAGCTATCAATTTTCGATAAACCACCGCCAGCACCACGCCTCTGGCCATGAATACAAAGGCCGGGTCGCCCCGGCCTTGTTCTGATGCGCTTCGGCGCAATTAGTTCACTGCCATCCGCCGCACCGCTGCGACCGCAGGCGCCGCAACGCCGTTCCAGCGCGTCATCAGCGCCTGCCACTTGATGCGCGCCGCCGCCAGATGGTGCTCCTTCACATGGCCGTAGCCGCGAATGTCCTCGGGGATGGAGGCGATCTCCACAGCCAGCGCCAGCTTGTCGGCCGTGAGGCCTGTCAGCAGGGTGTCGATGCACTGGCGGTATTCGACGATCAGGGCGCGCTCGGTGCGGCGCTCCTCGGTGCGGCCGAAGGGATCGAGCGCCGTGCCACGCAATCCCTTCATGCCGGCCAGCCAGCCCATGGCCTTGCGCATCCAGGGGCCATAGGACTTCTTCAGCAGATGGCCCTGCTCGTCTTTCTTGGCAAAGCCGGGAGGCGCGAGGTGATGCACGAGCTTGTAGTCGCCCTCGAACATGTCGCTGATCTTCTGGGTGAACGCCGCCTCGGTGTGCAGACGCGCCACCTCGTACTCGTCCTTGTACGCCATCAGCTTGAACAGATAGCGCGCCACGGCCTGGGACAGGCGCGTGCCTTGCTGCAGCGGCTCTTCCGCCGCGCGCACCTTGGCCACGAAGTCGCGGTACTGCTGGGCATAGGCCGCGTTCTGGTAGGCCGTGAGGAATTCCACACGCTTGTCCAGCATTTCCTCGAGCGACGGCTTCTTGACGAACTGGATCACCTGCGATGCCTGATACAGGGCGCGCACGGCCTCCAGATCATGGGCGCAGCGGCGGCCCCATTCAAAAGCCTCCTGATTGCGCGCCACCTGCACGCCGTTGAGCTCCATGGCGCGCATCAGCGAAGCATGGCTCAGCGGCACCTTGCCCTTTTGCCAGGCGTAGCCCAGCATCATGGGATTGGCGTAGATGCTGTCGCCCAGCAGGGCCGTGGAGGCCTTCTCGGCGTCGAAGCTGCCCAGGGCACCATGACCCACGGCCTCGGCCAGCGCCGTGGCGCAGCGTGCGGCAGGCGACTGCCAGTCGGGGTTGCCCACGAAGGTGGCCGTGGGCGCGGCATGGCTGTTGAGCGCCACATAGGTGCGCCCCGGCTGCATCACCGACAAGGTGGTGGGCGTGGCCGCCACGATGGGGTCGCAGCCGATGACCAGATCGGCCTTGGCCATGTCCACCTTGGTGGTGTAGATGGCATCGGCGCGGTTGGCGATCTGGATATGGCTCCAGGTGGAGCCGCCCTTCTGCGCCAGACCGGCCGCATCCTGCGTGACCACGCCCTTGCCTTCCAGGTGCGCGGCCATGCCCAGCAGCGAGCCGATGGTGATCACGCCCGTGCCGCCGACACCGGCCACCACGATGCCCCAGGCCTGCTCGGCCACGGGCAGCACGGGCTCGGGAATGTTGGGCAGGGCATCCAGGCTGCCCTTCTTCTCCTGCTTGGGCTTCTTGAGCTGACCGCCCTCGACGGTGACGAAGCTGGGGCAGAAGCCCTTGACGCAGGAATAGTCCTTGTTGCAGCTGTTCTGGTTGATGCGGCGCTTGCGGCCGAACTCGGTCTCCACGGGTTCCACCGACAGGCAGTTGGACTGCACCGAGCAATCGCCACAGCCCTCGCAGACCAGCTCGTTGATGACCACGGTCTTGTCGGGCGTGCTCAAGGTGCCGCGTTTGCGGCGGCGGCGCTTTTCCGTGGCGCAGGTCTGGTCGTAGATGATGGCCGTGCAGCCCTGGAGCTCGCGGAACTGGCGCTGGATCGCATCCAGCTCGTCGCGGTGGTGCACGGTCACGCCCTCGCCCAGCTTCACGCCATCGTATTTCTCGGGCTCGTCAGTGACGATGACCAGCTTGCGCACACCTTCGGAGAGCAGGCTGTTCATGATCTGCAGCACCGAATGGCCTTCGGGCCGCTCGCCCACGCGCTGGCCGCCCGTCATGGCCACGGCGTCGTTGTAGAGCACCTTGTAGGTGATGTTGGTGCCGGCCGCAATGCTCTGGCGTATCGCCAGCAGCCCGCTGTGGAAGTAGGTGCCGTCGCCCAGGTTGGCGAAGACATGGGCTTCCTTGGTGAAAGGCGCCTGGCCCACCCAGGTCACGCCCTCGCCGCCCATCTGCGTGAAGGTGCTGGTGCGGCGGTCGGGCATCCAGGTGGTCATGTAGTGGCAGCCGATGCCGGCCACGGCGCGCGAGCCTTCGGGCACGCGTGTCGAGGTGTTGTGCGGGCAGCCGCTGCAGAACCAGGGCGTGCGGTCGCCGGTCGAGACCTCCTTGGCCGCCTTGATCGCCGCTTCGCGGGCGTCGAGCACGGCCAGACGCTGCTGCATGCGCGCTTGCACATGCTCGGGCACGCCCAGCTTCTTCAGGCGCTGGGCAATGGCGCGCGCAATGATGGCGGGGGTCAGATCGGCCGTGGGACGCAGCAGCCAGTCGGTGCTGGGGTTGGGCAGCGACCATTCGCCACCATGCTCGTCGCTGAACTTGCCCACCACATTGGGGCGCACGTCGTCGCGCCAGTTGTAGAGCTCTTCCTTGATCTGGTATTCGATGACCTGGCGCTTTTCCTCGACCACCAGAATTTCCTGCAGGCCGCGTGCGAAATCGCGCGTGATCGTGGCCTCCAGCGGCCAGACCACATTCACCTTGTGCAGCCGGATGCCCAACTGGTGGCAGGTGTCCTCGTCCAGCCCCAGGTCGGCCATGGCCTGACGCGTGTCGTTATAGGCCTTGCCGCTGGCGATGATGCCGAAGCGGTCGTTGGGGCCCTCGATCACGTTGTGGTTGAGCTTGTTGGCGCGCACATAGGCCAGGGCCGCATACCACTTGTAGTTCATCAGCCGCGCTTCCTGCTCCAGCGGCGGATCGGGCCAGCGGATATGCAGGCCGCCGTCCGGCATCTGAAAGTCTTCGGGCAGGATGATGTTGACGCGATCCGGGTCCACCAGGACCGAGGAGGAGGACTCCACCACCTCCTGGATCGTCTTCATGCCCGACCACAGACCCGAGAAACGGCTCATGGCAAAGGCATGCAGGCCCATGTCCAGGATGTCCTGCACATTGCTGGGGAAGAACACCGGCGTGCCGCAGGCCTTGAAGATGTGGTCGCTCTGGTGCGCGGCCGTGGAGGACTTGCTGATGTGGTCGTCACCCGCGATCGCAATCACGCCGCCATGCTTGGCCGTGCCCGCCATATTGGCGTGCTTGAACACGTCGGAGCAGCGGTCCACGCCCGGCCCCTTGCCGTACCAGATGCCGAAGACACCGTCGAACTTCTTGGTTTCGGGATAGAGATCGAGCTGCTGCGTGCCCCAGACCGCCGTAGCGCCCAGCTCTTCGTTCACGCCGGGCTGAAAGACGATGTGATTCGCCTCCATATGCTTTTTGGCGGCCCACAGCGACTGGTCGTAAGTGCCCAGGGGCGAGCCGCGATAGCCGCTGATGAAGCCGGCGGTATTGAGCCCGGCCTGCGCATCGCGCAGGCGCTGCAGCATGGGCAGCCGGACCAGGGCCTGCACGCCGCTCATAAAGGCGCGGCCGCGGGCCAGGGAATATTTGTCGTCCAGAGTCACAGACTCCAGGGCACGACGGACTTCATCGGGCAAAGGGGCATTCATGGCTTGTCTCCATGTGGGTGACCACCCGTGGCAGCTGTTGGCTACCAGAGCAGCATATTGCTTTGGGCATTCCTGCGCCAGAGGCACGGAACGCAAGTTGTTTGAGCAAAGTTTACGGAAAACGCCCTGAATAGAGCTTTCTTTTTATTGCCGGGATTAACCTAGTTTTTGAAAGAATCTTGCTGTAAATTTCGCCTCATGAATCAACTTGATCGCTTCGACTGGGCCATCCTGAATGAGCTGCAGATGGATGGGCGCCTCACCAATGCCGAGCTGGCCCAGCGCGTGGGCCTGTCCGCCGCGCCCTGCTGGCGGCGCGTGCGTGCGCTGGAGGAGTCGGGCTACATCACCGGCTATCACGCCACGCTGGACCGCCACAAGCTGGGCCTGGGCGTGCTGGCCTTTGTGCGCGTGGATGCCGCACAGAACACGGCCGACATCACGCTGCGCATGGAGGAAGCCATTCGCCTGCTGCCCGAGGTCACCACCTGCCACTACATCAGCGGCGCGGGCACCTTCGAGCTGCAGGTCGTGGCCAGGGATCTGGAGAGCTTTTCGGGCTTTGTGCGCAATGTGCTGCTGCGCCTGCCCAACGTCAAAGACGTGCACACGATCTTTTCACTGGGCGAGGTCAAGTCCAGCAGCGCGCTGCCACTGCCCAGCACGCTGACGCATGCCTGAGCCCGGTCGGCGCACTTCAAAAGTGAAGCGCGTACCGCTTGATCCATGGGAAATACCTGCCGTATCGGCATTGAAATCAATGACTGGCATGCGCTGCAAGCTCACTGATCAATAGCAACCGTCACCGCTGCGACAGATGGCCGCCGCAGCCTGGCGCTGTGAGGAACTACGTATTTGTCAGCACAACTTTCCTGCTACAGAATCGTGCACCATGGCCCACGATGATTCCGCAGCACGCGCTTCCCACAATCCAATAATTTCAGACTCCGGCCAGGTCCCTGCAGGCAAGCTGCTGGAAGATCCCTCGGCCATGCATGACGGCGGCGCGCCGCCGGCCGCGGCCCCGGGCGTCTGGACACCGCTGGCCACGCCCACCTTCCGCATGCTGTGGATGATCTGGATGACGGCCAATATCTGCATGTGGATGAACGATGTGGCGGCCGCCTGGCTGATGACATCGCTGACCACCTCGCCGGTGCTGGTGGCGCTGGTGCAGTCGGCCTCCACCCTGCCGGTCATGCTGCTGGCCCTGCCCAGCGGGGCGCTGGCCGACATCCTGGACCGGCGCCGCTACTTCATCGTCACCCAGTTCTGGGTGGCTGCCGTGGCGCTGCTGCTGTGCCTGGCCGTGCTCTCGGGCCAGCTGACGCCCTATCTGCTGCTGGCCCTGGTGTTTGCCAACGGCATCGGCCTGGCCATGCGCTGGCCGGTGTTCTCGGCGCTGATCCCCGAGCTGGTGCCCAAGCACCACCTGCCCTTTGCGATGGCGCTCAACGGCGTGGCCATGAATGCCTCGCGCATCATCGGCCCGCTGGTGGCGGGCGCCCTGATTGCCAGCTTGGGCAGCGCCTGGGTGTTTGTGCTCAATGCCGTGCTGTCCATCGTCTCGGGCTTTGTGCTGCTGCGCTGGAAGCGCCAGCAGCCCGCCAACCCGCTGGGCCGCGAGCGCCTGGGCTCGGCCATGCGCGTGGGCCTGCAGTTCATCCAGGAGTCGCCGCGCATGCATGCCGTGCTGCTGCGCACCGTCTGCTACTTTCTGCAGGCTGCCGCCATCATGGCGCTGCTGCCGCTGACGGCCCAGCGCCTGGACCACGGCACGGCCAGCAGCGGCAGTGCCGGCACCTTCACGCTGCTGCTGGCGTCCATGGGCGCGGGCGCCATCCTGGGTGCCATGCTGCTGCCGCGCATACGCCAGATGCTGTCGGGCGAGCGCACGGTGCTGGCCGGCGTGGCCGCGCAAAGCCTGGCCACGCTGACCGTGGCCTTCGCCCCCCATATCGCCGTGGCCGTGCCGGGCATGATGCTCTCGGGCCTGGCCCTGCTGGCCACGGCCAACACGCTGGGCGTGGCCGCGCAGATGGCCCTGCCCAACTGGGTGCGGGCGCGCGGCATGTCCATCTACCAGATGTCCATCATGGGCAGCACGGCCATTGGCGCCGCCATCTGGGGCAAGATCGCCAGCCTGGGCTCGGTACAGATCAGCATGGCCGTGGCCGCCGTCAGCGGGCTGACGGCCCTGCTGATCGTGCAGCGCCTGAACCCGGACCGCGACATCGAGGAAGACCTCAGCCCTTCGCGCGCCTTCACGCCGCCGACAGCCGCGTCGACGCCCGAAGCCGGCCGCGTGGTGGTGACCATCGAGTACCTGATCGATCCGGCCAGGGCCGGCGCCTTCCGCGATCTGATGCAGCTGAGCCGGCGCAGCCGCCTGCGCCAGGGCGCGCTGTCCTGGAGCCTGCTGCACAGCATGAGCCAGCCAGAGCGCTTCGTGGAGCAGATCACCGACGAATCCTGGACCGAGCATCTGCGCCGCTTCGAGCGCGTGACGACCGCCGATGTGGCGCTGCGCGACCGCAAGCTGAGCTTTCACAAGGGCAAGGAGCCGCCCGTGGTGCAGCGTTACTTCACCGACGCTCTTTAAAAAAGAGCTGCTAGCGCTTTCAGTGCAATGATTTCAGATAGTTATTCATCGGATTCTTTGCCTGACAAGCGCTGGCAGCTCCTGTTTTTGCATCAGCGCAGATGCGGCGCCGATCCGGCCAAGGCCTTGGGCCAGAAGGCCCAGAGCTTGAGCGGCTGCTTGATGCGGCCCGCCACATCACCGGCCTCGGCCCCCCAGCCCATGAAATAGTCGGCGCGCACGGCGCCCAGAATGGCGCTGCCCGTATCCTGCGCGAACACCAGGCGGTTGAGCGAGACCGTAGGTCCGGGCGTGGACAGCCAGACCGGCGTGCCATAGGGAATGCTGTTGCGGTCCACGGCAATGGAGCGGCCCGGCGTCAGCGCCACGCCCTGCGCGCCCTTGGGACCGAACTGGGCATCGAAGTCATTGAGCGCCTCCTCGCGGAAGAACACATAGCGCGGATTGCTCCAGAGCATCTCGTTGACACGCGAGGGATTGGCGGCAATCCAGGCGCTGATGCCGGGCCAGGTGGCATCGCGCACCAGGTTCTGGTCGAGCAGCCAGCGGCCCACGCTCTTGTAGGGCTGATCGTTGGTGCCGGCATAGGCCACGCGGATCATGCGCTGACGGCCATCGGCCTCGGTCAGCATCAGCCGGCCCGAGCCCTGGATATGCAGCACCAGCATGTCCACCGGGTCGCGCAGCCAGGCAATGGCGCGACCGGCCAGGGCGGCCTGGGCCTCGGAGTTGGTGTCGATCTGCTGGCGCGTGAACCAGGGCTTGCGCTTGCCAAAGCCCTGCGGGACCTGATAGATGGGCACGTTGAAGCCGTTGCCCTGAACCCGGCGCGCCTCGTACAAGGGCTCGTAATAGGCGGTCAGCATGCCGTCGGGGCTGCCCGTGGTCGCTTCGATGCGATAGGGCTGCAGCGTGTTCATCATCCAGCTGCGCTGCTCGTCTTCCGAGGCAATGCTCAGGCGGCGCACCTCGCCGCACAGATTGGCAAACACGGTACTGGGCCGCTCGCAGTTCTTGATCCAGGCATTCCAGGCCTCGTTCAGGGAATCCTGGGGCACGCCGGGCAGCTCGCCCCAGTCCACCGCCACCCAGCGGCTTTTTGTCGGTACATTGGCGGTGAACGGCGGCTTGGCCGTGGAGGCTGGCCCGCCATGCGGCGCCATCTCGGGCACCGGTGCCGGATCGTTTTGCTGCTTGGTGGTGGTGCAGGCCACCAGGGTTCCTACAATCAGCGCCAGTGAAAAACGGCGCAGGAGATGGAAATTCATGGGTCTGATTTTGCTTGAAGCACTGCTGGCATTGGCCATTCTGGTCGCTATTGTGTGGTGGACCATGTTCTCGGGTCGGAAAAAGGGTGAGTTGCCGGCCCCGGCCGAGCCAACGCCGCGCCAGGAAACGCTGGCCGACGCCGGCCAGGATGGCCCCGATCGAGCTTAGCCCATGGCGCTGCAGCCATTGCAGCGCGGGCTGATTGTGACAATCTTTTGCATCAGAAACCGCGCGCTGGCACGCGTCCTACTTTTTTCGGTTTCTCTTGGCAGTACGCTCAAGGCCTTGCAGCTTTTACGCGAAGCTGGTTTGCAGGACCCTCCGGGTCGTTCATCAAACTAAGGAGTTTTCTATGCGCAAGCAATTGGCTGTGACGGCCGCCCTGGCCTCTGCTCTGTTGATCACCGGCTGTGCCAATACCGGCGGCATGTCGGACACCACGCGCCGCACCGCCACCGGCGCAGGCGTGGGCGCACTGGGCGGCGCTGCCATCGGAGCACTGACCGGCCACAACGCCGGCACGGGCGCCCTGATCGGCGCTGGCGTAGGTGCACTTGGCACCTATATCTGGTCGCAGAACCTCGAAAAGCAAAAGCGCGAAATGGAAGCCGCGACCCAGGGCACAGGCGTGGGCGTGACACAGACCGCGGACAACCAGCTCAAGCTGGACATCCCCAGCGACATCTCCTTTGATACCGGCCGCGCCGACATCAAGAGCAACTTCGCCCCTATCCTCGACCGCTTTGCCGAAGGTCTGCGCAACAATCCCAACGCAGAAGTGCGCATCATCGGTCACACCGACAGCACTGGCTCCGATGCCATCAACAATCCGCTGTCGCTGCAGCGTGCCGAGAGCACCCGCAACTATCTGACTTCGCGTGGCGTCAACGGCGCCCGCATCCAGGTGCAGGGCATGGGCTCGCACCAGCCTGTGGCTTCCAATGCCACCAACGAAGGCCGTGCGCGCAACCGCCGCGTGGAAATCTTCGTGGGTGAGCGCGCTCCCCAGTAAGACAGGCACCAGCCAGCAAAAAGCCCCGCAAAGCGGGGCTTTTTTCATGGCGATTGCGCAGTGCGCAGGCTGCGGCTCAGGCGTTGCGCAGCAGATTGGCCAGCTCCACGGCCGACTTGACCTGCATCTTGTCGAAGACACGCGCCCGGTGCACTTCCACGGTGCGCACGCTGATGTCGAGCTGATCGGCGATGAGCTTGTTCGGCACGCCCTCGACGACCAGCTTCATCACGTCCTTTTCACGATCGGTCAGCTCGTCGAGGCGGCTGCGCACCTCTTCGCGCGCCTGCAAGGCGGCCAGATGCTCGGCAGACAGCGCCAGCGCCTGCTCCACACGGTCCACCAGCGCATTGTCGGAAAACGGCTTTTCGCAGAAATCGAAGGCACCGCGCTTGACCGTATCCACGGCCGTGGGGACATCGGCATGGCCGGTCAGAAAGATCACGGGCATGGCCTCGATCTGGCCGCGCTCCAGCATGCGATTGAACAGCGACAGGCCGCTCATGCCCGTCATGCGCATATCGAGCAGCAGGCAGCAGGGGCGGCGCGTCACGGGGCTGGTCTGCAGCACCGCCTGCTCGAATTCTTCGGCGTTGCGATAGCACTCGCTCAGCAATCTGCGCGAACGCAGTAGCCATGCCAATGCCTCTCGGACATCGGCATCGTCGTCCACCACGTAGACGGTAGCGTCGGTTACAGGTTCCATGAAGCCTAGTTCTCTCTGGGTTCCCAGTGGGCCGGCAGCGTGAAGACAAACTCCGTGCCCTGCGGGAGGTGCGGGCGGTAATCAAGATGACCACCATGTTGCTCCACCACCGTGCGGCACAGGCTCAGGCCCAGGCCCATGCCTTCGGTGCGCGTGGTGAAGAAGGGGGTGAACAGCTGCTCGGCGACTTCCGCAGAAATGCCGGCGCCGCAGTCCATGATGGAAAATTCTACCCAACGCGCGCCATGACCCTCAGAACTGCGCCTGACCGTCAGGGTCAGCACCCTGTCCTTGAGCGCGGGCTGGTCCATGGCCTGCATGCCGTTGCGCGCCAGATTGAGCAGCACCTGCTCGACCATGGTGACATCGCAAAGCACCCCCGGCAGATCTGCCTCCAGCTCCAGTTGCACTGTGGCGTTGAGCTTGTGCGCCTGCAGATAGACCAGGGGCATGACCGCATCGATCAGCTCCGCGGGCTGCACCACCTGCCGGGACTTGTCGCGCCGGCGCACGAAGTCGCGCACGCTCTTGATGACCTTGCCCGCGCGGTCGGCCTGAAAGCTGATGCGCTCCAGAGCCATGCGCAAATCCTGCAGATGCGGGTCCTCGGCATCAGGTTCATGTGCCAGCAGATTGAGCGATCCCGTGGCATAGCTGGAGATGGCGGCCAGCGGCTGCGTCAGCTCATGGCTGAGCATGGAGGCCATCTCGCCCACCGTCGCCAGGCGGGCCGTGGCCTGCAGACGCTCCAGCGAGGCGCGCGACATCTCCTCCATGCGGCGCTGCTCGCTGATGTCGATGAAGGCGCTCATCCAGCCCGTGTGCTGGCCCTGGGCGGTGATCAGCGGCGCCTCGAAAATCAGCACCGGAAAGCGCGAGCCGTCCTTGCGCATGAACACGCTCTCGTGGCCCTGGCGCGGCGTGGGCAGCAGGCCGGCAAGGCGCTGATCGCGCCGGCTCACATATTCCTGGGCCAGCTCGGGCGGCCAGTAAGGCGCCACATTGAGGCCCAGCAGCTCCTGCGCGCTGAAGCCCACCATATTGCAGAAGGCCGGGTTCACATAGGTGATGCGCCCCTGGAGATCGCGGGCACGCATGCCCGTGACCAGGGAATCTTCCATGGCCTTGCGAAAGGCCAGCGCATCGCCCAGATCGCGTTCCGCGCGCAGGCGGCGGCGGTTGTCGCGCACCAGCACCACCACCACGGTCACCAGCGCGATCGACATGCCGGTCACCAGCGCCGTCATCACATTGGGAAAGACGCTGGGCGCGTGATGCCAGCTGTCCATGCGCAGCACCAGGGTGTTGCCGGGCAGGTCCAGCAGTTGCTGGGCCGTGAACATGCGCGAGCCGCGCCAGGCCGCTCCCACCATGGCCAGACGCGTGCCGTCCGGCTCGGTGAACGACACCTCCTGGGTGCGCGGCAGGGACTTGCCCACCTGGGCCATCAGAATGCCCTGCAGGCTGTAGGTGCCCAGCACATAGCCCACCACATGACCGTTCTCCGTCAGCGGCATGCAGACCTGCATGGTCTCGGTGCCCAGGCCTTCGCCCAGCAACTGGAAACGGCTGGGCGAATACGACGGCCCGTTGACGCGCCTGGCCTGGGTACAGGTCAGGGCCTCGCCCGAATGCAGCTCGGGCAAATGGCTTTCGTCTTCGACCAGCAGGGTGCGATAAGGCGTCTCGGCATGCTCGATGAGGCGCATGTTTTCGCCCCGCCACTCGATGCGCATCAGGTCACGGCGCTGCTGCAGCAGCTCAGTCGCGTGCTCGCGCCAGGCCGAGTGCTTGCCGCTGTAGGCGCTCAGCGCCAGCAGATCCTGCAGATTGCGGCCCAGCGCCGCACGGATATCGCCGACGGCATTGGCGGTATCGCGCTCCAGCTTCTCCTGCACCTGCGATGCTTCATAGCGTCCAGCCAGCCAGACCATGGTGACCAGCATGCTGACCACCAGTGCCACCAGCAAGGTCCACAGGGACCAGCGCTTCCAGGCCATGCGCCAGCGCCGCCAGGGCCAATGGGCAGGATGGTCCTCGGGCAGTTCGTCAAGAGCAGTATTCAGCGGTTCAGTCACAGCACACGATGGGTCAAGGCCGGCAATTGCTGGCGCACCTGCAGCAAGCGGTCACGGTTGAGCTCTCCCGCCACCACGCCGGTGCCGCTGGCCTGCAGGCCCTGCACCTCGCCCCAGGGGTCGATCAGCAGGCTGTGGCCCCAGGTGCGGCGGCCGTTTTCATGCACGCCGCCCTGGCCGGGCGCCAGCACATAGGCCAGGTTCTCTATCGCCCGCGCCCGCAGCAGCACCTCCCAGTGCGCCTGACCCGTGGTGTAGGTGAAGGCACTGGGCACCAGCAGCAGGTCGGCGCCCTGGGCACTGAGCGCGCGGTACAGCTCGGGAAAGCGAAGGTCGTAGCAGACGCTCAGGCCCAGGCGCCAGCGAGCGCCGTCTCTGGCCTGTATGTCGCAGACCACGGGCTGGCTGCCCGCCTGCACCACGGCGGCCTCGGTATAGCTCTCGCGCCCGTTGTCGAACTGAAAGAGATGGATCTTGTCGTAGCGGGCCACGCACTCGCCGTCGGGTGAATAGACCAGACTGGTGTTGAGCACATGACTGTCGTCAGCCGCCTGCAGCGGCAGCGTGCCGGCCACCACCCACAGCTGGAGCTGCCTGGCGGCGGCGGCCATGAAGTCCTGGATCGGCCCCTGGCCAAAGGCCTCCCGGTAGGCCAGCTTGTCGGTGTCCCTGGCGCCCATGGCGCAGAAATATTCGGGCAGCACCACCAGCTCCGCACCCAGGGCGGCGGCCTGCTGCATCAGGCCGCGCGCCTGCGCCAGATTGGCGGCGACATCCTGACCCGAGACCATTTGTAGAGCGGCAATCTTCATGGCTTCTCCTGTGAGCCTGTGGCGCCAGCGGGCTGCTTGCCGGCATCATCGGCACCGGTCTTGGGCACGCTGCGTCTGGGCAGCTCGGTCACTTGCGGATCTTCCCAGCTGCCGTGGATATGGAACTCCTTGGTCGTGGCCGCAATCAGCGGACCACGCAGAATCATCTGGGCCAGAAAGCTGCTCAGCCCCACCACGGGGTTGATGGCCGTGGCGACCAGGGAAGCGGACAGGGCGTTGATCTCCGGCACCACCACCACATGCAGGTCCTGGGTTTCCTTGTCGATATCGGCAGAGCCCTCCATCAGCACGGCTGCGTTCACGCCCTTCATCTGCATGTTATTCGTCTTGGCAATGCCGCGCTCTATGGTGACATCGCCTCGCATGAAGTCGAACGAGAAGCCGTTGCGGAACACGTCGCGGAAATCCAGCGTCAAGCGCCTGGGCAGGGACTGCAGGCTGAGCACGCCCAGCAGCTTGGCCAGGCCCGGCTCAGCCTTGAGAAACTGACCTTTTTGCACCTCCAGGTGCACGGCGCCGGACATGGTCTTGAACCCCGGCGTCACAGGCGATCCGGTCCAGCCGATCTCCCCCTGCAGCTCGCCCTGTCCATTGGCGACCACACCGGGCATGTCGAAGCGATTGAGCAGCTTGCCCACATCGCGCAGATGAAGCTGGAACTGCAGCTGTGTCTGGCCCGGGTGCTTCTGGTCGCCGGAGCGCAGCGCCCAGGAGCCCTGCGCCGTCAAGGTTGCCTCGGGTGTGCTGATATTGAAGCGCGACAGCTGCCATTCGCGCTTGCCCACGCCGAGAGACAACCCGTGATTGCGCGCCACCACATCCAGCTTGCCCAGCGAACGCTTGCCCAGCTGGAAGTCGTCCACGCTGACCTGCAGGGCCGGCAGTTCGCGCAAATCGCTGCTCTGGGCAGCCGCCGCCTCCACGCCCTCGTCCGGACCGTCGGGAATGCTCAGACGCGAGAGCTTGGCGATGACCAGGCCGCCAGGCTCCTGCGCATTGGCCTCGCGATACTCAATGCGCCCGGCCAGCTCGCGCGCCTGGATCTGGTTGGTCCAGACCTTGTTGGCATGGCTGAGCTGCAGGGAGACATCGTGCAGCGAGCGGCCATGGAGCTTGACCTCGCGTGCCTTGAGCACCAGTTGCTGAGGCACAAACTGACGCCAGCTCTCTTCCTCGACAACGGGGCCATCGGCAGCGCTCGCTTCGCCCTCGGGCCACAGCCGTCCCCAGGCATCCAGATCCAGCACCGGCAGCTGCACCCTGGCCTGCAGACCCGCAGGCGGCAATGCGGCTTCCGCCTTGCCCGACTCCACCAGCTCCAGACTGCCGCGCGTGATGCGGGCCTGTGCCCCGCTGATATCGCGCTCCAGCAGGGCTGCGGCCTGATTGCCCCATTGCACGCTGAGCTGGTCGGTCAGCGGCTTGGCCACTGCGGGCACAGTGCGATTGACGCGCAAGGCCAGGGAGCTGTCGGCGGCCTTGCCCAAGGGCGCCGGCAGCATGACCGCCATGCCCTGCAGCTCGGACTGCAGACTGATTTCCGGCACGCTATGCAACACCTTGATCTGCAGGCCATAGCGTGCCTGGCCCTGCAGATGCCTGCCCAGAGCCGCCAGCTCGCTCATCTCCTTGGCGTCACGCAGGCCCTGGGCCGTGGCCACGCCGTCCACACGCAGCTGAACCGGGGCCGTGGCGGCATCGGCACCGGGCTTCATGCCGCCCTCGATGCGCACGTCACCGCCCAGCGCTCTGGCCTGCACGCCTGAGAGCTGAAAGCCGGTTTCCGAGAACTGCACATTGCCGCGCAACTGGCTGAGCACGGGCACCTCGGGCATCAGCTGCAGCGTATTGCCCGACAGCGCCACTTCGCCCTGTACCTTGCTGCGCTCCATGTGCAGGGTGGGCAGATGCAGCTTGAGGCTGAGCTTGGCATTGCCCGTGGCCCGGCTGCTATCCAGCACATGAGCGGTCAGCGCAGACAGGGCGGAGCCTTGCACCAGGTTCAGCATATCGCCCAGGGCACCATGGGCCTTGGCGTTGACCTCCACCTCGGTCTGGTTCCAGTCGGCCACGCCGGCCTGCGCTTCATCAACCACGATGGCGGTATGACCCAGAAAGCCCTTGGCCTTGCGCACCTGCATGGAGTTGCGGTCGAACACCAGCTCGCCCGAAAGCCTGGTCAGCGGCGGCCAGGGCTTTTCGCCTGGACTGAGCAGATAGCCGGGCACGAACTGGTAGTTCACGTCCTGCACCTGGGCGTTGATGTGGAACTCGCCCTTGCCCGGCTTTTCAAAGGGCACATGCTCGAGTTCGCCCTTGACGCGGAAGTTCACCGCACTGGCCTGGCCCGTGGTGATGGCCTCGCGCACATAGCGCAGCGCATCGCTGCCCAGGTCCTGGGGCAGATAGCGATAAATGCGCTCACCCTTGGCGCGGCTGAGCTGCCCCTGCAGATCCAGCAGCCCCGGAAAACGCGGCTGCTCCTTGGTCCCTGCACCGGACTGCCAGCTGGCCTGGGCCTGGCCGGCCGTGTCTTCATTGGCAAAGCGCAGCCGGGGCACCTGCACCTTGATGGTCTGGCCCTTGTCCAGCAGCTGCCAGCGCACCAGGCTGTCGAGCTGATCGAACGGGATATCAGGGTCTTCGAACACCCCGGGGAAGCTCAGCATGGCCTGATTGGCTCCCGGCGTCTTGGTCAGCGTGGCCTCGCCGCTGTCCTGGTCCAGGGAGAACTTGCCGCTCAAGCCCCGTACGCCGGGAATGCCTATGCTGTGGGGGCCCTCCTCCGAGGCCTGGGAACGCAAGCCCAGCTGCTCGAACCGCCCCGATGCCTTGTACTGCGCCAGCTGCTCCAGAGGTCCGCGCCAGGACAGCTTGAGATCGCTCAGCTGTCCTGCCGGCGCCAGCGCCCTGAGCTGGCTCTGAACGGTTGGCGGCAGGGGCAGGCGCTGCAGCATCTGCGCCGCAATGGCCAGGTCGATGCCATCGGCCTGAACATCACCATGTTCGCCCTGGCTACCTTGCTCGGAAGCGCCGGTCGGTACATAGCGCAGGCTGAAGTCGCCTCTTGGCCAGTTCAGCCCGTCGTCGGCCGTGAACTGCAGCCCCTGGACGGAAAACTGGTAACCATTCTGATTCTTGGCCCGCAAACGCCCTCTCAAGGCCTGCAGAGCCAGGGGCTCGGGTCGGTCCCGCCACTGCAGCTGCAGCGCCTGGACCGCGACATCGGCCACCGCGCCCACGGGCTGGCCGTGCTCCACATCCAGCCAGGCCCTGACCGAGCCCTTGCCCTGCTGCAGCTTCCAGTCCTGCGGGCCCAGATACTGGCCCAGGTGCGACAGGTCGATATGCGTGAAGTCCAGATAGGCCTGTCCGCTCCAGCGCTCCAGACGCCCTTCATGCACCGACAGCAAAGGCTCCTTGAAGTTGCCCATGACCGTGAAGCGCTGGCCCCAGCCCTCTGGCGGCGTGGCATCCAGCCGCAGGGAGTGATGCCAGCGCTTGTTGCGCAGCACCAGATCTACATCCTGCAGTTGCAAGGGCGCGGCATTGCGCAGCTCGTCCACCCACTGCAGCTTGCCGCCTCGGATGGCGATTTCGGGCTGGGAGAAGATCCAGTCGGAGTCGCCCCCCTGCCCCGGGTCGGATGACACGGCAATGCCGGCCACAAAGATCTGGCCGTCGGCATCGCGGCGAACCGTCAGATCCGGCCCTTCAAGGTATATCTGCTCCACGCCCAGGGTCATCAGCGAATGGGCAGAGACCGCCACCACCACCTTGGGCAGCAGCAAGGCCTCACTCTTGTTCGCGGGGTCATGCAGGACTACGTCGCCCAGCTCGAAAGTCGGCACCAGACCCGATCGGTACGCATGCAGCCGGCCTATGGAAACCGGTACACCCAGGCTGCGTGAGGCCAGGGACTCCAGCTCGGGGCGCCACTGTTCGATTCGCGGCACAATCCAGAAATGGAGCACCCCCCACACGGTGGCCAGCAACAGCCACAGGCTCAGGACCAGTCCCAGAGACCACCGTGCCAAGCTGGCCAGCCTATGAATTTGGCGAGTTGGGAGTGGTTTCGGTTCGATCATCGGTGGCCTAGCAATGGCAGGAATTATGACCGGCGCCCCCGTGCGCGTTTCGGTAACCACACGTTGCCGAGCTGATTACCTGCCTGCCTGACACCATTTTTTACGGTCCGCATGCAGTCCCCAGAGCAAGCAATGGCAGAAAACGCCCTCAATGTTCCTTCCCCGGCCCAGTACTCGCGCTTTGTGCAGCGCCTTCACCGCCGTTACGAGAACTGGTTTGACGCCTTGCCGCCGGGAGCCCCCGACCGGGCCCTGATGGAACAGGCCCTGGGCACGCTGCAGTCGCGCGGCCTGGACCTCTCCGCCGCGCTGCGCGTGCTGCGCCAGCTGGTGATGGAGCGCATCATCGTGCTGGACTGCGAACAGCAGGCACCTCTCGCCGTGGTGACCAAGGCCGTCACCGAGCTGGCCGAGCTGGCCCTGGATCGTGCCTGCACCCAGGTGCGCACCGAACTCGACACCCGGCATGGTGCGCCTCAAGGCCCTGCCGGCCAGGAAGTCCAGTTCTGGGTCATAGGCATGGGCAAGCTCGGCGCCCGCGAGCTCAATGTCTCCAGCGACATCGACCTGATCTACGTCTACGAACATGACGGCGACACCCAGGGCAAGGCCGACGGCCGCGGCGTGATCTCCAACCACGAGTACTTCGGCCGTGCCGTCAAAGGCATCTTCAGCCTGATTGGCGACACCACCGAACACGGCTTTGTCTTTCGCGTCGACCTGGCCCTGCGGCCCAACGGCAATTCAGGCGCCCCCGCCGTCTCGCTGTCCTCGCTGGAGGAATATCTGCAGATTCATGGCCGCGAGTGGGAGCGCTTTGCCTGGCTCAAGAGCCGCATCGTGGCGCCGCTGGCCGATATCCAGACCCCCAACGTCCAGGCCCTGCGCAGCGTGGTGCTGCCTTTTGTATTCCGCCGCTATCTGGACTATGCGGTGTTCGACTCGCTGCGCAGCCTGCACCGCCAGATCCGCGACCATGCGTCCAAGCGCAGCGCGGGCCACCCCGAACGTGCCAACGACGTCAAGCTCTCGCGCGGCGGCATCCGCGAGATCGAATTCATCGTGCAACTGCTGCAGGTGGTGCGGGGCGGCCAGTTCCCCGAGCTGCGGCGCCGCCCTACGCTGGAAGCCCTGCAGCGCCTGGTGCAGGCCAATCTGATGAGCGCCGAGATTGCCGACGCCCTGAGCCGCGCCTACATCTTTCTGCGCCAGGTGGAGCACCGCATCCAGTATCTGGACGACCAGCAGACCCATGTGCTGCCCACGCGCGACGATGATCTGCTGTGGATTGCCCGCACCCTGGGCTATGGCGATGCCTGCGGCTTTCTGCACCAGCTGGACGAGCACCGCGAACTGGTGGCGCAGGAGTTCGACACCTTGCTGGGCGGTGACTCCCAGCAGTGCAGCAACGGCCATTGCAATGCCGCCAAGGCGGCGGCAGGTGGTCCGCCCACGCCCCGCGACATCGAGGAGCTGATCGAGGCCCTGCCGCCGTCACTGGCCGGTCAGGTCGCCGACTGGCGCAGCAACACCCGCATCAACGGCCTGCGTGACGAGGCCCGTGCGCGCTTGTTCAGGCTGGTGGAACGCACCGCGCAATGGGTGGAAAGCGGCCAGTCCGGCGAGGAAGCAGCCAAGCGTTTTCTGCAATGGCTGGAGCCCCTGCTGCGCCGCGAAAGCTACCTCGCGCTGCTGCTGGAACGGCCAGCGGTTCATGAAAGACTGCTGCATCTGCTCGGAGCGGCGCGCTGGCCTGCGCGCTATCTGCAGCAACACCCCGGCGTGATCGACGAGCTGGCCAGCGATGCCATTCTCAAGGAGCGCTTTGTCGCAGCAGACTTCGAGCATGAGCTGGCCATGCGTCTGGCCGCCCTGCAATCCACGGGCGAAGACGACGACGAAACCCTGCTCAATCTGCTGCGCCGCGCCCACCATGCCGAGGTCTTCCGCACCCTGGCGCGCGACATCGAGGGCCGCATTACCGTAGAGCAGGTGGCCGACGACCTGAGCGCGCTGGCCGACAGCGTGCTGCGCATCACGGCCCAATGGTGTTGGAGCCGGCTCAAGAGCCGCCATCGCGATACGCCGCGCTTCGGCATCGTGGGCTATGGCAAGCTGGGCGGCAAGGAGCTGGGCTACGGCAGCGATCTGGACATCGTCTTCGTCTTCGATGACGACGATGACCGCGCTCCCGAGATCTACGCGGCCTATGTGCGCAAGCTCATCAACTGGCTGACCGTCAAGACCGGCGAAGGCGATCTGTTCGAGATCGACACCGCGCTGCGCCCCAACGGCAGCTCGGGCCTGCTGGTGACCAGCTTCGAGTCCTATGCCAACTACCAGCAGCAGCGCGGCAGCAATACCGCCTGGACCTGGGAGCACCAGGCCATGACGCGTGCCCGCTTTGTGCTGGGCAGCCGCGACTTTCCCTCGCCTGCAGACGCGCCCGCGACCGATCTGCACCTGCATCAGCGCTTTGATGCGGTGCGCGAAGCCGTAATCACCGCACCGCGCGACGCCGCTGCGCTGCGCAACGAGATTGAAACCATGCGTGAGCGGGTACGCGGCGCCCATCCGGTGCGCGGCGGCCTGTTCGACGTCAAGCACAGCCCCGGCGGCATGGTGGATGTGGAATTTGCCGTCCAGTACCTGGTGCTGGCCGAATCCGGTGCACACCGCGAGCTGATCGCCAACGTGGGCAATATTGCCTTGCTGCAGCGCGCCGAAGACGCAGGCCTGCTGCCCAAAGGCGTGGGCTATGAAGCCGCCAAGGCCTACCGCGAGCTGCGTCGCCTGCAACACGTGGCAAGACTGGACGAGCGCTCCGGACAACTGGAGCCGGAACAGGCCCAAGTCCAGCGCGAAGCGGTACTCAAGCTCTGGACTGCGGTGTTCGTGCCCGGTACCGCAACCTAGGACAGGCAATCATGTCACGGGATTGAAGATTGGTGAGCGCCCGCTTT
This sequence comes from Comamonas sp. C24C, assembly GCF_053345995.1. Lineage (NCBI taxonomy): Bacteria > Pseudomonadati > Pseudomonadota > Betaproteobacteria > Burkholderiales > Comamonadaceae > Comamonas > Comamonas sp. C24C. The sequence continues at coordinate 206,878 of NZ_JBKFBC010000008.1, forward strand.
TCAGGGCGCTGGCAGCATCCATCAAGATTTGCCTACAGGCATTGCCAAACTGTTACAAAAATGAAACCCACTAGGGCTGGAACTTCTGCAACAGTGTCTTATCTGATAGTCAAGTGCAATGAACTGACAGGTCTGCATTCACCAATTTCCAGTTGCGAAGCCTGTGGGTACGCCCATTGAAAAATCCCCGGAGCGCTTCTCCTCCCTCCCTCTCTTAATTCGTTTCGGGATGCTTCGCAACTTTTTTATGCCCCAAAAAAAGGCCACTTTCGAGTGGCCTTTTTCTTGGCTGACATGCCGCCACTCAGTGGGGCACGGTATTCACAAAGCTGGGGCGCGCCGCCAGCTTGGTCAGCAAGGCGGCCAGATTCGGATGCTCGGCGCGCCAGTCCAGCTCGGGAAAGCGGAAATCCAGCCAGGCCAGGGCGCAGCCGACGCTGATATCGGCCAGCGTCAGATGCGTGCCGCCGCAGCAGAACGGCTTCTCGCCCAGCCCCTGCGACATGACCTTGAGCGCGGCCCGGACCTTGCCCATCTGGCGATCCATCCAGGCCTGGCTACGCTGCTCTGCGCTGCGGCCTGGCCAGGTGGCCTCCAGCCTCACCAGAACGGCAGCATCCAGCATGCCGTCGGCCAGGGCCTCCCAGGTCTTGACCTCGGCGCGCTCGCGACCCGTGCCCGGAATCAGCTTGCCGACCGGCGAAAGTGTGTCCAGATATTCGACGATGACGCGCGAATCGAACATTGCCTCCGTGCCGTCCATCACCAGACGCGGCACCTTGCCCAGAGGATTGCCCGTACCGGGTGAAAGCGCTTCCTCCCAGGGGTTTTCTTCGACAAATTGATAGTCCAGCTTCTTTTCGGCCAGCACGACGCGGACTTTGCGCACATAGGGGCTGGTGGTGGAGCCTATTAGTTTCATAGCAGCGGTTCCATGACACGAGTCACCGGCGACGGGCCGGTGCAATGATTCTATGCGCTGCCATGGCGGCCCGGCGGCCGCCGCACCGGGTCTGCATGCGCGCCAGCCACGGCCGCCGAGCAACCCAGCGCTGCGTGCGACTGATGCAGCGCACCTACAATTGCGCCACCATGAACCTGTCCTCCCTCACCGCCATCTCTCCCTTGGACGGCCGCTACGCCGCCAAGCTGTCCGCACTGCGCCCCATCATGAGCGAATACGGCTATATGCACCGCCGTGTTCAGGTCGAGGTGACCTGGTTCATCGCCCTGTCCGATGCCGGCTTTGCCGAGTTCCCCGCGCTGTCGGCCGAATCGCGTGACTATCTGCACGCGCTGGTTGCCAACTTCTCCGAAGCCGATGCAGACGCCATCAAGGCCATCGAAAAGACCACCAACCACGACGTGAAGGCCGTGGAGTACTGGATCAAGTCCAAGTTCGATGGTCGCGCCGAGCTGCAGAAGGCTGCCGAATTCGTGCACTTTGCCTGCACCAGCGAAGACATCAACAACACCAGCCACGCCCTGCAGATCCGCGTCGGCCGCGACACCGTGCTGATGCCCGCCATCGACGGCATCATCGCCAAGCTGCGCGAGATGGCCCACCTCTATGCTGAAGTGCCCATGCTCAGCCGCACCCACGGCCAGACCGCCTCTCCCACCACTGTGGGCAAGGAACTGGCCAACGTGGTCGTGCGCCTGCAAAAGGCCGCTGCCAACATCGCCGGCGTGAAGATCCTGGGCAAGATGAACGGCGCCGTGGGCAACTACAACGCCCACCTGTCGGCCTGGCCCGAATTCGACTGGGAAGCCTTCAGCCAGAACGTGGTGGAATCCGCCGAGCCCAAGGGCCTGGGCATCAGCTTCCAGCCCTACTCCATCCAGATCGAGCCCCATGACTACATGGCCGAGCTGTTCGATGCCATGGCTCGCACCAACACCATCCTGATCGACCTGTCGCGCGACATCTGGGGCTATGTGTCCCTGGGCTTCTTCAAGCAGCGCCTGAAGGCCGGCGAGATCGGCTCGTCCACGATGCCCCACAAGGTCAACCCCATCGACTTCGAGAACTGCGAAGGCAATCTGGGCATGGCCAACGCCATGCTCAAGCATCTGGCCGAAAAGCTGCCCATCAGCCGCTGGCAGCGTGACCTGACCGACTCCACCGTGCTGCGCAATATCGGCGTTGCCTTTGGCTACACCACGCTGGCCTACGCTTCGCTGATGACCGGCCTGAACAAGCTGGAACTCAACGAAGAGCGCCTGCAGGAAGACCTGAACAACGCCTGGGAAGTGCTGGCCGAGCCCATCCAGACCGTGATGCGCCGCTATGGCGTGCAGGGCGCCTACGAAAAGCTCAAGGAAGTCACGCGCGGCAAGACCGTGCTGGCCGAAGACCTGCACCGCCTGATCAACGGTCTGGAAATCCCCCAGGCCGACAAGGACCGTCTGCTGGCCATGACGCCTGCCTCCTACATCGGCAAGGCTGCCGAGTTGGCCAAGCGCGTTTGATTCGCAAGTTTGATCCGCAAAAAGAATAGCTGCTAACGCTTGATATTCAAGCTTTTCAGCATCAAAGAGCTGCCAAAGCCAATGTTGATTGGTGCTGGCAGCTCTTGTTTTTGATAGTTTTCAAAAGGACTGCCTGCGGGCAGCACCGCCATGGCCATCAAGTCCACCATCTTCAAAGCCAATCTGTCGATTGCCGACATCGACCACAACTACTACGCCGACCACAATCTGACGCTGGCGCGCCATCCCAGCGAAACAGATGACCGCATGATGGTGCGCCTGGTGGCCCTGGCGCTGAACGCCTGGAAGCTGCAAGACCTGTGCAACGGTGACGGCACGCTGGGCTTTGGCATTGGTTTGTCCGACCCTGACGATCCGGACGTGCACATCACCGATTACACCGGCCAGAAGCGTCTGTGGATCGAAGTCGGCCAGCCCGACGAAAAGCCCATCACCAAGGCCTGCAACAAGTCGGACCACATGCTGGTCTACCCCTTCAACCACGCTGCCCATGTCTGGTGGAAGGGTCTGGAAGGCAAGCTGGCCCGCCAGAGCAAGCTGGAAGTGCATTACATCGACTCGGAAGTGGCCCAGCAACTGGGTGCGCTGGCCGAGCGCAGCATGCAGCTGCAGGCCACGATTCAGGAAGGCCAGCTCACCTTGTCCAGCAATCTGGGCACGGTGTTTGTCGAGCCCACGCGCTGGAAATAAGCTTCAGAAACTCTGGCCGCGCCGCTCCGCCGCGCGTTCCGCATAGCGGTTGAAGCGCCAGGAATCGCCCTCGACCGTGATGCGGCGCCATACGGCCCGCTTCTCGGCGGGCTCCATGGCCGTCCAGTACTGCACTTCGTCAAAGCTGCGGCCGCAGCCCTTGCATTTCTCATCGCCCTGGCTGGTGGAGCAGATGGCAATGCAGGGCGTATCGGGCATGGTGTCGAACCAGGCCAGCCAGGCCGCCATGGCGTGTGAGGGAAAGCCCTCCACGGCCACGTCGGGCTCGCATTCATAAATCATCAGCGCATACACCTCGGCCAGGGCCTTGACCTCGGGTGCCAGCAGCACGCCGTCGGGCGATGGGGCACGGCCTCGCCAGTAATTGATGGCCGCTTCGATGTCGGTGATGTGAATGGCAGTCATGGAGCAGGCATCATAAGCCGCAGCCATGAGGCCTGCGCCAGCAAGGTTGCTGCATTTTTGGTAGCTACCCACGCTTTGTGTAAAAGCGTCGCAGGACTGCTGCTCAATATAAAACCTGTGAACTAGATGGGTTTTGAAGCTTGAAATCCCATGCCTGCTGTGTTGAAATGCGCAGCTTCGAAGGGGAGTAGCTTATCGGACGCATCTTGTGCGTCATGAGCGGATGGTCGTCAATACGAAGCGCAAGCTTCCGGCCATGCGGTTTGCAGACTGACTGCAATCGAGCAAGACCTTTGATAGGCCGATGACGGTCAATCAAAGTGTCTTCCCCTGCACGATTCCTCGCGCGGGTTTGCGCTTCGACTTACGTCACCTTGGTCTTCACCCGCTGGCGTCAAGTGCCAAACCTATGCAGACTGCACCAGCGGCATTCCACAACGAGGAAAAATCACATGGATCTGGACTTTCTGACCCACACGCCCTTCTGGATTGCGCTGGGCCAAATCATCATCATCGACATCCTGCTGGGCGGCGACAACGCGGTCGTGATCGCGCTGGCCTGCCGCAAGCTGCCTCCCGAGCAACGCCGCAAGGGCATCATCTACGGCACGGCCGGTGCCATCATCCTGCGCATCATCCTGATCGCCTTTGCCATGGTGCTGCTGCAGCTGCCCTTCCTGAAGGTCGTGGGTGCCGTCCTGCTGATCTGGATCGGTATCAAGCTGATTGCTCCCGATGACGAAGGTCACGACAACATCGAAGGCAGCGACAAGCTGTTTGCCGCCATCAAGACCATCATCGTCGCCGACCTGGTGATGTCCGTGGACAACGTGATCGCCATCGCCGGCGCCGCCCAGAGTTCTGGCGACCACCAGATGCTGCTGATCGTGCTGGGTCTGCTGATTTCCGTGCCCATCATCGTCTGGGGCTCGCAGCTGGTAATCAAGCTGATGGAGCGCTTCCCCATGATCATCGTGGCCGGCGGCATGCTGCTGGGCTGGATCGCGGGCGGCATGTTCGTGACCGACCCCGTGTTCGTGAACACCGAGAAGTGGCTGTGGATGCCCAAGCTGGGCACCACCGATGCACAAGGTCTGGCCGAGATCTCCAAGACCCTGTACTGGGCAGCCCATATCGGCGGCGCGCTGCTGGTTCTGGCCCTGGGCAAATTCATTGCCAGCCGCCGTCCCGCGGTTGCAGCCCACTAAGCCTGGAAAACCCAGCAATTCGTGAAGGAATGCGGGAACTGACCGCAGCCTTCACGACTCACAATAGAAACAAGTCGGCACATTCCTACAGAGGTGCCGCATTCTTCAACCTTCGTTCCAGTTAGGACGCACTTTGAACCCCATCATTGTTTACGTGGATGACGCCACATACGCCCAGCCTATGCTCGAGGCACTGGCGGGATCAAGCCAGGCGGCTTCCTCCCACTGGTTGCTGGTGGCCTGTGCTCCGCGCATGACCCACCGTGTGAGCAAATGGGTCAGCCACCGCGCTCGCGAGAACTGGCGCGGCAAATGGGCAGACAAGCTGTTTACGGCCTTGATGCCCGTCATGGCGACGAGCGGCGGCAAGGTCACGCCCGTGCTGGCCAAGGGCCCGCTGACCGAGCTGGTTACCGAGCTGCAGCAGGAACATGGCGCAGCGCAGATCATCGACGCCCGCCGTCCCAAGCAGGAGGCTGTACAAGCCGCTCCCGTCAAGGCCAATGCCAAGACCAATGCCAACGGCGGCCGCTGGAATCTGCCTGGCACCATGGCCGCGATTGCCGCCATGATGGGCTTTGTGATCGACGACTCGCTCTCGATTTAAGAGCAGCTTCCAAACCTTGAAAGCCTTGTGCGGTGACCACTGCACAAGGCTTTTTTCATGGGCCGGCAGTGCGCCAGCGCGCAGGCAGCACCTACTGCTATGCTGGGCGGCATGAAAATCCTCGTCAAATGGCTTCTTTGCGCGGCGGCTCTGCTCGGGGTCGCCTATGTCTACAGCGGCGTTCAGGTGCAAAGCTTTGGCTCGGCCATGATTGCGGCCCTGGTCATCGGCCTGCTCAACACCATCATCCGGCCCATACTCGTGGTGCTGACCCTGCCCGTGACCATCGTCACCGTGGGTCTGTTCCTGCTGGTGGTCAACGGCCTGATGTTCTGGATGGCCTCGGGCCTGCTGGGCGGCTTCCACGTCGCCGGCTTCTGGGCCGCCATGCTGGGCGCGCTGATTTATTCGGTGCTGGGCCTACTTATTGACCGCCTTGTCGCTCAGCTGTTCCCGGAGTAGCTCTTCGACGGCACGCAGACGCGTGTCGATGATGGAGGCCTCGAAGTAATCAGCCCTGGCCCCGGCCTTGCGGGCCAGATCCTGGGCTGCCTTGAAGCGATCCACCGCTGCCGCATAGTCATAGTGGGCCACCTGGGCCTCGGCCTCGGCCCGCAGGGCTCGCATTTCCTGGCCCTGGCTGCGCCATACGCGCGCCAGCGTCTGCCAGGCCGAACCATCGCGGGGATGGTCCGTCACCCAGGTCTGCAAGGGACTGGCCATGGAGCCTGCCTGATTGAGCCTGAGCAGGATCTCCGTCTTGAGCAGCAGCTCCGGCCTGCGCGGCGCAACCCGCTCCACCACATCAATCGTGGCCAGGCTGGGCCCGGCCTCGCGCGGCCCGACCTCACGTGGCCCGGCCAGATTGCCGCTGGCCGTCACCTTGGGGGCTGTCTGGGGAGCCATCATGGACTGCAAGGGCAAGGCAGCCAGAGCCGCCTGAGGATTGTCGGCCTTGTACTCGAGCTCGGCATTCAGCCATTTGGCTTGAATACTCGCTGGTGCATTGCCTGCCGTCGCCGTGAGCAGCCGCTGCACCATCTCGCGCGCCAGCGGCCAGTCGCGCAGATACATGGCGCTGAGCGTGGCCGCATAGAGCTGAGCGACCTGCTCGAACTGACTCAGACTGGAAAAACTGCCGGAACGCGGCAGTGTGGCCCACTGGCGGCGCACCTCTACACCGGCGTTGGAAATCACGCGCGCGCGGGCCGACATCATCACATGCTCCAGCGTGGGCACGGGATCGGCCGCGCGCTTACCGGGCGGAATGCGCGAATCCATGTCCGCGATACGCTGGGTGGTCAAGGGATGGCTGCGCAGATAGGGCCAGCTGCCGTTGTCATTGAGCCGGCTGGCCTGCTGCAGCTTGCCGAACATGCTCACAAAACCCTGGGGAGCAAAACCGGCAGGAGACATCAGGCTGTAGCCCATGCGGTCCGCCTCGCTCTCCATGGCGCGCGAGAAATTCAGCTGGTTCTGCATCACGGCCGCCGGACCACCCATCATGATGGCCATGGCCGCATCGGGGCTGCGCGTGGCCGCCAGGGCGCCCAGCAGCATGGAAGCCAGCATCAGCGGCGTCTGCTTGCCCTGCTGCGCCATCATGCGGGCAATGTGGCGCTGGGTGATATGGCTGGTTTCATGGGCAATGACCGAGGCGAGCTCATCGCCGCTGCTGACCACGCCTATCAGTCCCAGATAAACGCCCATATAGCCGCCGGGCAAAGCAAACGCATTGACCTGGCGATCCTTGCCCAGGAGCAGCGTCCATGCAAAGCGCTCCTCCAGCTCGGGCGACAGCTCGCCATTCTTGCGCGCCGCATCCTGCAGATGCAGCCAGATGCCTTCCACATACTCCTGCAGCACCGGGTCATCCAGATAGTCCGGGTCGCGGTACAGCTCGCGGGCGATGGAGTCACCCAGACGCCGCTCCTCGCCCGTGGTCAGCGACGAGGCACCATCGCCCAGAGTCGGCAAACCCGCCGCCCGGGCACCGGGTGCCAAGGGTGAGACTGCTTGAATAGCTATCAAAACAGAAGCTGTCAGCGCTTTTAAAATATGAACTGTACGCAGTTTTGGCATCAAAAATGGCATGGCAATCACAGCATTGCCGGCATACAGATCTTCCATATGCCGACCGTTCAACACCCCACTATGATGCCTTGATTGATGGAAACGGCGACATGCCCGCCTGGGATGCCCAGGTAAAGCCGCCAGTCCATCCCTGCTCAACCTCGATTGGGCGGCAAAACCCAAGCCGTCTGCCGCCGGAAAGAACCGCCATGTCCTCTCTTACCCACTTTGACGCCCAGGGCCAGGCCCATATGGTGGACGTCGGTGCCAAACCCAGCACCCATCGCATAGCCGTCGCCGAAGGCCGCATCACCATGAAGCCGGAAACCCTTGCCATTGTGCAGACCGGCAGCGCGAAAAAAGGCGACGTGCTGGGCGTGGCCCGCATCGCCGCCATCATGGCCGCCAAGAAGACCAGCGACCTCATCCCGCTCTGCCACCCCCTGGCTCTGACCCGCGTTGCCGTGGAGTTTGAGCTGGAGCCCGAATCCAGTTCCATTCTTTGCACCGCCACCGTCGAGCTAAAAGGCCAGACCGGCGTGGAAATGGAAGCCCTGACTGCCGTGCAGGTTGGCTTGCTGACTATCTACGACATGTGCAAGGCTGTGGATAAGGAGATGGTGATGGGGGGGACGAGAGTATTGGAGAAGCATGGAGGGAAATCAGGGAGCTGGATCAGCTAATAATTAGATATCTAATATAAAAAATACTTTCTTTCTAAAATAAATACCCTATCTATTATAAATATATGATTTTTCACAATATTCCATCAAGCTGGATTCAATTACACCTTCGATCTCTTTTGTAACTGATACTGCTAGTTTTTCATTAACATCATTTAGAACTACCCGAAGAGATCTACGTACTTCCGCTAGATCGCTTGTATTTTTCGAAAAAAACAATGCATTATCAATATATGATTCTTTACTCATTGCACAAAACCTTTGAAGTCCAACGGCTCGCATAATTGACGCCCCCACGTTTGACAATGCGGAGTTACCATCCAATGCAATAATCGGAACTCCCATCCAGAGAGAATGAAAGGTGGTCGTCCCCCCGTTGTATGGAAATGTGTCAAGCGCCAGATCAATTTGATGATGAAGTATTAGATAATCTTTTAAACTCACTTTTTGTTTAAATATCAAACGATCTGAATCAACATTAAATTTTGAAAATTGCTCTGAAAATTTATCAATTAACTCCGACGTCGCATTCCCAATCATCAATCTACTGCCTAGAGATTTATTTAATATCTGAGCCCAGACTTCAATAGCATCATCAGTAATTTTTGATGGATTATTAAGGCAACCAAAAGTAAATGGATTTCCAGAATGAACAGGGAGCTCATTGACGAATGGACTATCTGGAGAAGGACTGAAAGTACCACTGGCTGATAGGCGGATCAATTTTTCAGAATGGAAGCTCTCTGTTGTGCCTGTTGGGTCAAGGGATTCATCTGTAATACGATAATCTATTGCTCGCAACCCGGTAGTCGCTTGATAGCCAAGCCATGTCATTTGCACAGGAGCTGGTTTTCTCGCGAAAGTTAGCAATCGATTATTCCCGGTATGACCCGACAAATCAATTAGCACATCAATCTCATCTTCTCGGATGCGGGAAGCCAATTCAGAGTCTGTCATCCCATAACATGGAATCCATTGATCTGATTCTCTTTTTATTCTTTCAGAAACCACATCTATTGTAGGATACGAGTAATAGGAAAAAATTTCAAACTTTGATTTATCGTGATTTTTAATAATCGGTTCGAAAAAGAATGCTAACGAATGTGCACGAAAGTCTCCAGAAACATATCCTACTCGCAATTTCCTACTCACCAAAGCATCATCGCATTGATGATAATTTCCCCATTCATCCTCCAACTCTGCTTCAAAACTCTTCGAAAACTCTTGAGCAACGGAAAATTTTTCCGCCATTGAAATATTTTTGCTGTACTGAATAGCCAACAGATAATTGCTTGCAGCTATTGCCGAACTAGGATCTAGTGCTTTTGCCTTCTTCAAAGCATCAATTGCATCATCATGTCTACTTGTCTGAATCAAACAAGCCCCCATGCTTGCATAAAGCCCAGGCGACTGATCTCCAAGATTTACAGAATTTCTATAGTGCATAACTGCACTCGCATAATCACCAGTTTCCGCCAATAAGTTTCCATAATAAAAATAAAACTGAGAATTATCTGGAAAATTCTCAATGCCAGCTTCAATCAAAGAAATTGCATCTTTTATTCTCCCATTTTTAAATAACAAAAAACAATAATCAGCATAAATAGCCTCATTTTTCGGATCTAAAAAATTTGCTCGCTTCCAATATTTTTCGGCAGAAAATAGATCATCGACATTAAAATATGCACGCCCCAAGAGGAAATTAGCGCTACTACTTTCCGCATTGATTGACAGAGCCTTCTCCAAGACATTAATAGCCTCTAACCAGTTCGCTTTCTCTGTCAATGCATATCCAAGCCCAACATAACCATTAACTAAATTAGGGAAAATTGCAACATGTCGACGATAGTAATCAATGGCTTTATCAACGTTTCCTTGAGCCATTGCAGAATTACCCAATTGAAAGTTGGAGCTATCCTCAATTACATTAAGCTTTGGTTTTTTACTTTCATTGCCGGACTTTTTCGATTTAAGAATCTTTCTTAGAATCTGCAGCATATCTAATTACTTACAACGAAGAAGCAGCCATGTGGTCATGGAGTTTGCCACATCTGATTCGAATCCATTTTCCAAAAGTGTAAATTTAAAAGAACTACCCATCTGAGCCTTGGAGTATATATTCAGCTTATTGATGGAAATGAAGTTATTTAACTGTTTCTCGATGGAAAAAAGCGCTGAATCAAAGCGCTTCTCTTCTTTTTTCAAAGGTTTTATTCTTTTCTTGCTCTGTTCCTTGGATGCAGCTTTAACAAGCAGCATTGCCATGTTTACACCAAATTCTTTTGATACATCAGCACCAAGCCATTTATTCAGCATAAAGCTCCAATAAAAAAGCATGCCGAAGTCGGCATGCTTTTAGTTGAATTAATTCAATATCTTTTTTCAGTGCACTTAATTAGCTACGGCACTCTGCAGGTACATACTTCTGATTGATTGTACCTTTACCAACAGCAGTATTCGTGACAGTACTGCTTGCAGCAGCACAAACCCAAGTAATAGAACCGCTCGTCGGAATTGTTGAGGCAGTTGAAGTTCCAGCCAACGCAACACCTGCGTCGCGCGAGCCATCAAGAGGCGTCAGAATCAATGTTTTACCACCATCAATGGCATTTTGATAAGTAATTGTTACTTTACCGGTAGTATCGTCAATTTCAATTTTGTTGACATTCTTGGTTGCACCTGGAGCAATCCAACCCGACTTAAAAGGCGAAGCATTCGCGGCATTTTCAGCCACCGCAGTTTTTGCTGAGGCTGCCAAAGACAAGCCGTCAACGACCTTGGCTCGGACTGTGTAATCCTGATAAGCAGGCAGAGCCACGGCAGCCAGAATACCGATGATCGCGACAACGATCATCAGTTCGATCAGGGTGAAACCCTTTTGAATGGAACGCTTCATTTCAAACTCCCTAGTTGGATGAGACCCAGGCTATGAAGCAAGCGGCATGCCAACAAGCTGACCGGTTGAAAGCACCACACAAGACAACACGTTTGGCAACATTCACGCGAGTTTGAGTAACAATTTTGGCAATCCGATCGCAAGCGGTGACAAATTTGTCAGATACTTAACGCCCGTCAAGCCAGTCACTCCACGACAAAGCGCATGGTGCTGCCCGCCAGGTCCACCGTATCGCCATTGAGCAGGGGCACGGAAAGAGGTCCGACTACCTGACCATTGAGCTTGAGGTCTTCACTGGCACCCTCCAGCTGGGTAAGCACAAAGCCATGAGGCTTCTGGGTGATGGAAGCGATGGCTACTCCAGGCTTACCCAGGGTGGTGACGACTTTGAAAAGCGCTATTTCCTTGCCTGCCAGGCTGCCGGTGAGCATGCGAATCACGGCGTGACGCTCCGGCAGTGCGGCAAGCGAGCCCTGAATGGTGGAACTGAAGCTGGAGATCTCGCCAAACCCGGAAGGGCTGGCCAGTTTGGCATGGCCGCTGTCCGCTTCTTCGGAAATGTGCGCCAGCGCCGCCTTTTTGCCGCCCGGGGCAGACGAAATATTGGTATCGGGGATCACAGTGTCGAGAAAACGGATCTTGTAGCGCCCAATGTCCAGCAGGTCACCGTTGAGCAGATACTGCTTCTGGATGGCACGGCCATTGACATAGGTGCCGTTGGTGCTGCGCAAGTCCTCGATGCTGACCTTGCCGCCAGTGATGGTGAGCACGGCATGCTCGCCGCTGACCGCCAGATTCTCGATCACGATGTCGTTATAAGGACGACGACCCACGGTCGTGCGCTCCTTGGTGAGCTGCACTTCCTTGATGACTGCGCCGTCGATTGAGATGACCAAAGTCGGCATGCTCGAAGCTCCTGAGGAAACGCCAAGTCCCGCTTGGCTGCACTGGCAGAGATCCCTCACACTTGAGTGTGTGATTCAGCGCCCGCCCCCTAATCGTAACTGGATGAAACGCGCCTGGATGCAGCATCTTATTTCACTAATTCGATGAAGCCAGCGATCCCATTGAAATTTTCAACCCTGCTGCCATCTGCCTGCAACATCTATGGAATTGCTCCTGCAATCTCTCCGTTCACCGCATGAGAAAAGCCCACGCTGATGGGAGCGCGGGCTTTTGCAGATTCCTGGAAAGCGGCAACTGCCGCCTGTCTCTGAATTAAAACGGGATATCGTCATCCATGTCGTCAAACCCCGACGCAGCGCGCTGGGGAGGAGGAGCCATGGGAGCAGGAGCAGAACGCTGCTGCATGGGTGCCGGTGCGGGGCGCTGCTGCATGGGCGCGGGAGCCGGACGGCTGGGTGCCTGATAGCTGCTTTCACCGTAACCATCGTCGCCGCCGTAGCCGCCTTGCTGCTGACCACCGCCCTGGCGGCTTCCCAGCATCTGCATGGTGTCGGCGCGGATTTCGGTGGCGTAACGCTCCTGGCCGGAGGCCTGATCGGTCCACTTGCGGGTGCGCAGGCTGCCTTCGACATAGACCTGGCTGCCCTTGCGCAGATACTGCCCCACGATTTCGGCCAGCTTGCCGTTGAAGACCACGCGGTGCCATTCGGTGGCTTCGCGGTTTTCACCGGTGTTCTTGTCGCGCCAGCGGTCCGTGGTGGCGATGGTCACATTGGCCACCTGATCGCCGCTGGGGAAGGTGCGCATTTCAGGGTCACGGCCCAGATTGCCGACGATGATGACTTTGTTGACGGATGCCATAGAAATACCTTTTCAAAAAGTGGCCCGGGCAGTCAAGAAAGGTCCCAAACCAATGAAGCTCGTATTCTGCCCCAAGCCCGCCCTGAAGAGCACGGGATTTCCCGATATCCCATATCGGCCATGCCGGTCGCTCCGGCAACTCCGCGCAGGCAGCTGAGCAAGAGACTGAGTCTTTGCACCGCCAGCATCAGCTACCGGTGGGAAGGCGCACGGCGCCTCAGTGACGACCTACCGGGCGCAGCGGCCAGGTCACGGCCAGCCACAGGGCAACCAGTACCGCCGTCATGATGAACAGGCCCGGCACACCCGCAAATTTGGCGACAGCACCGCCGACAGCACCGCCAGCAAACAGTCCCAGCGACTGCAAGGTGTTGTAGGCACCCAAGGCCGCACCGCGCAGCGGCGCCGGTGCCATGCGCGAGACCAGGCTTGGCTGGGTGGCCTCAAGCGCGTTGAAGCCGCAGAAGAACAGAAACATCAGCAGCGCCATGCACCAGACCGTAGGAATGGTGCCGCTGGCGGCCAACATGCCCAGACCGAGCTGCACGACCAGCACCAGGCCGATGGCCCCCAGCAGGGCGGTGCGCAGCCTGCCCTTGCGCTCCATGGAAAACAGCAAGCCCATGGCAACAAAGGACAGCAGCACGGCCGGCAGATAGATGTGCCAATGCTGCTCCTTGGCCAGACCGGCTTGCACCAGCATGGCCGGCACGGCAACCCACATGGACATCTGCACGGTATGCAGAATGAACACACCGAAATTCAGGCGCAGCAGATCGGACTGGCCCAGCAGCTCGCTGAACCGCCCCTTGGGCGCATCGGCATGCTGCCTGGGCTCGGGCGGCACCACCCACAGCACCACGGCAATGCCGGCCAGCGCCAGCGCGCAGGTCAGGCCGAAGATGCCGGACAACCCAATCCAGGCGTTGAGCAGCGGTGCCAGCACCAGTGCCAGCGCAAACATCAGGCCGATGCTGCCGCCCACCAGGGCCATGGCCTTGGTACGCACGCCATCGCGCGTCAAGTCGGCAAGCAAGGCCGTGACCGCAGCAGACACGGCGCCCGCGCCCTGAATGGCACGCCCCGCCATCAGGCCGGTCAGCGAGTCGGCCATGGCCGCAATCAGGCTGCCCGCCGTAAACACCAGCAGGCCGGCGACAATGACCGGCTTGCGGCCGATACGGTCGGAGGCCAGCCCGATGGGCAGCTGGAACAGGGCCTGGGTCAGACCATACAGACCCATGGCCAAGCCGATCATGGCCGGGTCGTCACCGCCCGGGTATTTGCGTGCCTCCAGCATGAAGACGGGCAGCACCAAGAACAGGCCCAGCATGCGCAGCGCAAAGATCAGCGCCAGGGCGCCGCTGGAGCGGCGTTCCTGGGAGGTCATGGTGGTGGAGGATTTGTCCGTGCCCTGCGTGCCCGCGCTGGGGGAGGTATTGATTTTTTTCACGCTCAGATTTTGCCAAGAGTCAAAGTCTTATGCCCAGGTTAACTAAATCACTGCCGGGCAAAAGAGAGGAAATAAAACCGTAGATTGTCCGTGAACATGAATCATCTAGTCACGCGCAAGCCCGTCTGACTATCATGGAGAGTTTTCCCCGTCTGGAGCGCCCGTGTCCCTGAAGCCTGATTCGCCCTCTGAAGTCCAAGATGACAGCCTCTATCTGGGCCGTTCTCTGGCGCAGACACGCATCGCCATTCGCGGCGCACGCACGCACAACCTCAAGAACATCGACCTGGACATCCCCCGCAACCAGCTGGTGGTGATCACCGGCCTGTCGGGCTCGGGCAAGTCCAGTCTGGCCTTCGACACCTTGTACGCCGAAGGCCAGCGTCGCTATGTGGAGAGCCTCTCGGCCTATGCACGCCAGTTTCTGGGCCGCCTGGACAAACCCGATGTCGATCTGATCGAGGGCCTGTCGCCCGCCATTTCTATCGAGCAGAAGGCCACCAGCCACAACCCGCGCTCCACCGTGGGCACGGTGACCGAGATCAACGACTATCTGCGCCTGCTCTACGCCCGTGCCGGCACACCGTTCTGTCCCGACCACAATCTGCCGCTGCAGGCCCAGACCATCAGCCAGATGGTCGACAGCGTGCTCCAGCTGCCCGAAGACACCAAGCTGATGATCCTCGGCCCCCTGGCGCGCGAGAAAAAGGGCGAGTTCGCCGAGCTTTTCGTGCAGCTTCAGGCCCAGGGCTATGTGCGCTTTCGCGTCGACGGGCAGATCTACGACGCCCAGTCCCTGCCCAAGCTGGAGAAGAACGAGCGCCACAACATCGATGTGGTGATAGACCGCGTCAAGGTGCGCGAAGACATCAAGCAGCGCCTGGCCGAAAGCTTCGAGGCCGCCTTGCGCGCCGGCGGTGCCGATGCCGGCGGCCGTGTCATCGCGCTGGAAATGGACGGTGGCAAGGAACATCTGTTCAGCGCCAAGTTCGCCTGCCCCCTCTGCGACTACTCCCTGCCCGAGCTCGAGCCGCGCCTGTTCTCCTTCAACTCGCCCATGGGCGCCTGCCAAGCCTGCGACGGTCTGGGCAACAGCGAGGCCTTCGACCCCGACCGCGTCGTGCCCTTCCCGTCGCTGAGTCTGGCCAGCGGAGCCATCAAGGGCTGGGACAAGCGCAACAACTACTACTTCTCCATGCTGGAGAGCGTGGCCAAACACTATGGCGTGAGCACCGAGACGGCATTCGAGGAGCTGCCCGAGAAGGTGCGCAACGTGATTCTCTTTGGCTCGGGCGACGAGTCCATGGAGTTCAACTATGTTTTCGAGAGCGGCGAGCGCAAGGGCGAAGCCTTCATCAAGTCGCATCCGTTCGAAGGCATCATCCCCAATATTCAGCGCCGCTTTCGCGAGACCGAATCCCAGGTCGTGCGCGACGATCTGGCCAAGCTGCGCAGCATCCGCAAATGCCCCGAATGTGAAGGCACGCGCCTGCGCCGCGAAGCGCGCTTTGTGCGCGTGGGCGATGGCGAGCAGGCCCGCTCCATCTATGAAGTAAGCCATGCCACGCTGGCCGATGCGCTGGGCTGGTTCAAGCAGCTGAGCATGGCCGGCGCCAAGGCCGAGATTGCGGACAAGATCGTGCGCGAGATCGCCTCGCGCCTGCTCTTCCTCAACGACGTTGGCCTCTCGTACCTGAGCCTGGACCGCAGCGCCGACACGCTCTCGGGCGGCGAGGCTCAGCGCATTCGCCTGGCATCTCAGATCGGCTCGGGCCTGACGGGCGTGATGTATGTGCTGGACGAGCCCTCCATCGGCCTGCACCAGCGCGACAACGACAAGCTGATTGCGACACTCGAGCACCTGCGCGATATCGGCAACAGCGTGATCGTGGTCGAGCATGACGAAGACATGATGCGGGCGGCCGACCAGATCATCGACATGGGTCCGGGCGCCGGCGTGCATGGCGGTCGCATCATGGCCCAGGGCAGCTATGAGGACATCAAGGCCAGCCCCGATTCGCCCACTGGCCGCTACCTGAGCGGCGTACAAAGCATTCCCGTGCCCAGGCAGCGCACCGCCTGGCTGCCCGTGCTGCGCAAGGACAGTGAAGCCGAAGCCAGTCAAAGCGCATCGCGCTTTCCCGTCACGGCCGCGAAAAAGCGGGAGTCCGCGAGCAAGGTGCGCACCGACCTGCAGGCACTGACCGTGCAAGGCGCGCGCGGCCATAACCTCAGGAACGTGACGGTGGACTTCCCCGTCGGCCTGTTCACCTGCGTGACCGGCGTCTCGGGCTCGGGCAAATCCACCCTGGTCAACGATACGCTGTATGCCGAAGCAGCGCGCCAGATACACCGTGCAGGCACCGAGCCGGCAGCGCATGACGACATCGCAGGCATCGACTATTTCGACAAGGTCATCAACGTCGATCAGTCGCCCATCGGCCGCACGCCGCGCAGCAACCCGGCAACCTATACCGGCCTGTTCACGCCGATCCGCGAGCTGATGGCCGAAACCAATACCGCCAAGGAGCGCGGCTACGGCCCCGGACGTTTCTCGTTCAATGTCTCGGGCGGCCGCTGCGAAGCCTGCCAGGGCGATGGCGTGGTCAAGGTGGAAATGCATTTTCTGCCCGATGTCTACGTGCCCTGCGACCTCTGCCACGGCCAGCGCTACAACCGCGAGACGCTGGAAGTGCAGTGGAAGGGCCGGAACATCTCGCAGATTCTGGAGATGACGGTCGAAGACGCACATGCCTTCTTCAAGGATGTGCCCAGCATTGCGCGCAAGCTGCAGACCCTGCTGGACGTGGGCCTGTCCTATATCCGCCTGGGCCAGAGCGCGACCACACTGTCGGGCGGCGAGGCCCAGCGCGTCAAGCTCGCGCAGGAACTGTCCAAGCGCGACACTGGCCGCACGCTCTACATCCTCGACGAGCCCACCACGGGCCTGCACTTCGCCGACATTGCCCTGCTCCTGAAAGTGCTGCACCAGCTGCGCGATGCGGGTAACACCATCGTCGTGATCGAGCACAACCTCGACGTCATCAAGACCGCCGACTGGCTGATCGACATGGGCCCCGAGGGCGGCTCGGGCGGCGGCCAGGTCGTGGCCCAGGGCACGCCCGAAGACATCGCAGCCAACCCGGCCAGCGTGACGGGACGCTACCTCAAGCCCTATCTGGACAAGGCCCCTGCCAAGTCCAAAGCCAAATCGTCATCAAAACAAGACTGATCAAGCGCAACAAGCTATGTTTTGCATAGCTTGTTGCGCCAGGGAGAGAAACAATGCAGAAGGATGTCTGGGATTTCGTCATCGTGGGCGCGGGCATGGCCGGTGCATCGGCCGCCTGGCAGCTGGCGCAGTCGGGTGGCGAGAACCCGCCCTCGGTGCTGATGCTGGAGCGCGAATCCCAGCCCGGCTATCACACCACCGGCCGCTCGGCCGCGCTGTTTGAAGAGCATTACGGTCCCGCCCAGGTTCAGGCCCTGACCCGCGCCAGCCGCGCCTTCTACGATGCGCCACCGGCCGGTTTTGCAGAAAGCCCCATCCTCGCACCGCGCGGCGTGCTCTATGTGGGCACGGCCGATCAGCGGGATCTGGTGGATGCCGCCCACGCCGAAGCTCAGGTTCACTCCCCCGATGCCCAGCGCCTAAGCGCCGCACAGCTCAAGGCCCTGGTTCCCGTGCTCGACACCGAGGTGCTGGTGGACGGCTTTCTCGATACCGGTGCGCGCGACATCGACGTGCACGCCCTGCACCAGGGCTATATCCGCGGCCTGCGCCAGCGCGGCGGCGACCTGTGGTGCAACGCCGAGGTCCAAGCCATCACCCGGGTCAACGACTTCTGGCACATTGCCCTGCCCCAGGGCCGTAGCCTTCGTGCCAAGGTCATCGTCAACGCCGCTGGGGCCTGGGTGGATGTCGTGGCCGCCATGGTGGGTGCGGCTCCCATCGGCATCACCCCAAAACGCCGCAGTGCCTTCACCTTCCCGGCCCCCGAAGGCATGGACGCCACGCACTGGCCCGCCATCATCAGCGCCGATGAAAACTGGTACATCAAGCCCGATGCCGGCCAGTTGCTGGGCTCACCCGCCAATGCAGACCCCGTGGCACCGCACGATGTCGTGCCCGAAGAGCTGGACATTGCGACCGGCATCTATCACATAGAGGAAGCCACCACGCTGCAAATCCGCCGCCCCTCGCATACCTGGGCCGGCCTGCGCAGCTTTGTCGCCGATGGCGAGCTGGTGATCGGCTGGGATGCCTCGCCCACGCCCGTGCCGGGCTTTTTCTGGGTCGCCGCCCAGGGCGGCTATGGCATCCAGAGCGCCGCCGGCTACAGCCTGCTGGCGCGCAATCTGCTGCTCGGGGAAACGCTGGATGCGGCGCTGGCCGCACAGAAGGTGAATGTGGGGGCAGTGTCGCCTGCGCGTTGTCAGCTGGCGACTCAGAATTGAGAGCTGGTTGCGCTTTGTGGGTCTGCGCTTGATGCCGATTTGATCCGATTATTACGGCTTGCTTGATTGGCACTCAGAGGACGGGTCTCGGCCCGCCCTCTGTCCTGCAATCAGCAGAAAAAACAAAAACGGCCTGCGCTCCGGAGGCACAAGCCGTTTTCAAACCTAGGCGACCTCAGGTCACCACTGGTCAAAGCAAGATCAGTTCTCGATATGCGCGAACTGAACAATCTTTGCGTACTTGGCAATCTCGGTGTTGATGTACTTGCCGGCATCCACCTTGGGATCGGCCACCACGTTGCCGGTCTCTTCCATCTTCTTGCGGAACTCGGGCGAAGCCATGGTTTCTTCCAACGCCTTCTTCAGCTTGGCGGCGATGGGAGCGGGCAGGCCCTTGGGGGCCATCAGTGCAAACCAGCTGTTGATGTCCACGTTCTTGAACTGGGGCAGTTCGGACAGGGCAGGGATATCGGGTGTGATGGCCGAGCGCTTGGCTTCGGTCGTACCCAGAGCCACAACCTTGCCGGCCTTGATATGGGGCAGGCCCGAGGACAGCACGAACACGCCGAACTCGATGTTGTTGCCCACCAGGTCGGTGGTCAGCGGAGCCACGCCCTTGTATGGCACATGGGTCATCTGCAGCTTGCCCTGCTCCTTGACCAGTTCGCCGGCCAGGTGCAGCGCCGTGCCCACGCCGGAGCTGCCGTAGCTGAACTTGTCGGGGTTCTTGGACACCAAGCTCACAAACTCGGCCGCGTTCTTCACGCCGGCCTTGTGCGATGCGACCAGCACCATGGGCTGGGAACCCACCAGACCGATGGGAGTGAAGTCGCCGATGTTGTACTTCACGGCCTTGTTGATGAGCCTGGCAATGGCCAGCTCATTGTTGGCGCCCACCATGATGGTGTAACCGTCGGCAGGGGCCTTGGCCACCTTTTGCGCACCGATGGCGCCACCGGCGCCGCCCAGGTTTTCCACCACCACGGGCTGGCCCAGATGCTTAGCCAGGCCGTCGGCCACCAGACGTCCCACCAGGTCGGTGCTGCCGCCGGCCGGGTAGCCCACGACCATGGTGATGGCCTTGCTGGGATAGTTGTCGGCGGCGATGGCAGGGACTGCCACGGCAGCGCCCAGCAGCAGGCCCGCAGCGATGGCGGTACGGCGGAGGATGTTTGTGTTCTGCATGAAACTATTCCGAATCTGTATGAGGCAATTGTCCGAATACGGAGAAAACCTTTCAGTGCCGATCTGGCACATTTCCGTGCCATTTCAGCACATCAAGGTGTTTTCGGGCAAATCGAGAGGAGGCAACGCCGCCAGGAACCCGATACCCTCTGTTGTTTTTCCAGCCTAAGGTGTGGCCGCAGGCAAAAAAGGAGTGACTGCTCAGTTACTGACCGGTGATATCGGTCCAGAACTGCTCCGCAGCAGTGCTCAGCCGGCGTTTGGGCCGATAAAGCCGCACATCGAAATGCACATCCAGACTGCCGTCGCCGGCCAGCGCCAGACGGCCGTCCTGGCAATCGCGCTGCACCATGGACCAGGGCATCCAGGCCACGCCCAGGCCCTTGAGCACGTACTCGTAATTGGCATCCGCCGAATCGCATTCAATGCAGCGGCGCAGACGCGGCCACAGAGGATGGCTGGCAAGATGGTCTTCGACCAGCCGCCCCAACGCCATGCTGTGCGAAAAAGCCAGATAAGGCATGGGGCTGGCACCGGGCAGCAGAGCCTGCGCCAGTGCGAACAGGGGCTTGCCTTCAGCATCGGCCCGGGCCACGGGCACCAGCTTGTCGCTCATCACCGTCAGATAGCTGAACTGGCGGCCATCCAGCCGCACGGCGATGGCGGCATGGTGGTAGAGCAGGGCAAAGCTGACCTCGCCGCGCTGCAATATGTGCACGGTTTCATCGAGTGTGCGGGTGACGATGCGCATCTCCGCCGTCTGCAGCACGCTGCCATAGCGCGCCAGCCAGTCGGCCACGATGGTGCGCGCCAGCGTGCGCCCCGTGGCCAACGTGATTACATGGGCCTGCCGGCCGGCCACGGCCTGCAGCTCGTCATGCGACTGGGCCAGGGTGTGCACCATCTGCTCGGCGGTGTCGCGAAAGGCCTCGCCGGCCGCAGTGAGACGAACCGGCCCGCCGCCCGCCTCGATCAGCGGGGTTCCAGCCCACTCCTCCAGCGCACGGATGCGCCGGCCGAAAGCCGGATGGGTGACATGGCGCAGCTCCGCCGCGCGGGTGAAGCTGCGCTCCTGCGCCAGAAGCAAAAAGTCTTCCAGCCATTTGCTTTGCATGGCCAGAGTGCCCTGACTCAGCTCTGCGCTGCTGCCTGCAGCGTGGCGCGCGTGGCGATGGCTGCCGCGCGTGCAGCCTTGGCAAAGTCATCACCCTGCCCCGCGTACAGAATGGCGCGCGAGGAATTGATGATGATGGGCCCGCCGCCAATGCGGGCGGCCTTGACGGTCGCCACGGCATCGCCGCCCTGTGCACCCACGCCGGGAATCAGCAGCGGCAACGTGGGAGCCACGGCACGCACGCGCTCGATCTCGTTGGGACGGGTTGCACCCACCACCAGTCCCAGCTGGCCATTGGTGTTCCACGGGCCCTGGGCCAGCTTAGCCACATGCTCGAACATATGCGGGTTGCCGGGCACATCCGCCAGGGTCTGGGCCTGCAGGTCGTCACCGCCGGGATTGGAGGTGCGGCACAGCAGGAAAGCGCCCTTGCCTTCGTACTTGAGATAGGGCGTGATGGAGTCGAAGCCCATGAAGGGCGAGAGCGTCACGGCATCGGCGCCATAGCGCTCGAAGGCTTCCTTGGCGTATTGCTCGGCGGTAGAGCCGATATCGCCACGCTTAGCGTCCAGAATCACGGGCACATGTGGCGCCACCCGGCGCATGTGCGCCATCAGCTTTTCGAGCTGGTCCTCGGCACGATGGGCGGCGAAGTAGGCGATCTGGGGCTTGAAGCTGTTGACCAGATCATGGGTGGCATCGACGATGGCTGCGCAGAAGTCGTAGATCTTGGACGCATCGCCCTGCATGGCGCCAGGAAAGCGGCTGGGTTCAGGGTCCAGACCCACGCACAGCATGGAGTCATTGCGCGTGGACGCGTCGCGCAGCATGTCGATAAAAGTCATAAAGCGTGATTTTAATTGCTCGACCCTTCCAAGCCTTGCCACAGGTTTTGCAGCCAGACGTCAAACTTGGCACACACCAGCAGAGAGACAGCGAGCAAGGGCCTGGGCGGCCCCGCCGCCCCGCAGCGAGGCTGTCGTCCCCCTCCCATAGCGCGCAGCGCGTAGAGAGAGGGGGAAGGCGCGAAGCGCCACAGGGGGAGAAAGTCATCCCGGGGGAGATAATCCAGCCCCATGCCTTCGTTCACGCCCAAACAGCTCATCCTCCTCGTCTTGCTCACCATCGTCTGGGGCCTGAACTGGCCGGTGATGAAGCTCGGCGTGCAGCATTTCCCACCCCTGAGCTTCCGCATGGTCAGCATGTGGGTAGGCCTGCCCATTCTGGCCCTCTTCGTCGCCAGCAAGGGCTTGCCGCTGGCCATACCCCGCAGCTACTGGGGCCAACTGACCAAGCTCACGCTGTTCAACATGGTGCTCTGGCACTGCCTGATCATCATCGCCATCCCCACGCTATCCAGCGGACGTGCGGCGATTCTGGGCTACACCATGCCCATCTTCTCGGCCGTGTTCGGCAGCCTTTTCTTCAAGGACAGGCTGGGTGCGCGTGCCTGGGCGGGCGTGGGAGCAGCCTTCGCCGGCGTGCTGCTGCTGCTGTGGCATGAGGTTGGCGCTCTGGGCAGCAAGCCCCTGGGCGTGATGCTGATGCTGATTGCTGCCGCCGGCTGGGCCTGGGGAACGCAGTTGCTGCGCCGCACCGAGGCGCCGGTACCGCTGATGACCCTGTCGCTGTGGATGGTGGCCATCACCACCGTGGTGCTAACCGTACTGGCCTTTGTTTTTGAGCGAAAACAATGGCATGTGCCCGACCAGACTGCGCTGGCTGCTATCGCTTTCAATGGCATCCTGGTGCTGGGCTTCGCCCAGGCCGTGTGGTTCTATCTGGCCCGCAGCCTGCCGCCCGTGGCCTCCACGCTGAGCGTGATGATGATTCCGGTGCTGGGCGTGTTTGTGGGTGCCTGGTGGCTGGGCGAAGTCTTGCACTGGCAGGACTGGACCGCTGTCTGCCTGATGGTGGTGGCGATTGCCTCGGTGCTCTGGCCTGCCAAAAACAGCGCTTAATTCCCGGGCTGCGGCGCCTTGCACACGGTGTAGCGCAGCTCTGCCATGCCTGTGCCCATCTGCTGCACGGACTGCAGCTGCAGCACGGGACTCAGCAGTCGGCGCGGCAGCAGGGGCTTGCCCCGGCCCAGAGTGGCCGAGCCAATCTGCACGATGACCTCATCGAGCAGGCCCGCGTCATGGAACTGACCGGCCAGATCCCCGCCACCCACAATCCAGATGTTCCTGTCGCCGGCTGCAGCCCTCATGCTTGCCAGCACGGGCTGCACATCGCCGCTGACAAAGCGCACATCGGCACCCTCAATCCGCGGCAGCTGGCGGCTGGAAAACACCCAGGCAGGCTGCGCATAGGGCCATGCTGCGCCAGTCTCCTGCTTCACTGCGTCGGCGTTGCGGACCATCCATTCATAGGTGGCAGATCCCATGGCCAGCGCACCGACCTGCGCAATAAAGCCCGGATAGCTGGACTCCGTCAGGCTGCCCAGGGGAAACAGCCAGTCCAGAGAGTCGTCTTCGGTGGCGAGAAATCCATCCAGGCTGGAAGCGGTGTAGTACTGGGTTTTCATGATGGAGCGTAGTTTGCCTCGGCGGCGCTGGCTCGGACTGCTGCAAACCTGCCGTCAGGGCAAAAAAACCTCGGGCGCTGCGCTCAGAAGTCAGTCCAGGGGTGCGGGAGCCAGATTCCGCGCCGTGGCAAGCATGGTGGCGCACAGCAGCTCCCGGCCTTCGCGGCAGGAAAACACATCCGCCCGGGCCACTGTCAGCAGCTTGCTGGCCTGGATGACGCGGCCACGGGCCAGCAGGCTCGTGCCATTGGCCGCCGCCAGGTATTTGATGCTGCAGTCCACGGTGGCATTGAACCAGCCAGCCGGCAGCAGCGTCCCCGCGGCCGATACGGCAGCAAAGTCCGCGATGGCAAAGACGGGCGTGGCCTGCAACTGACCGGGCCTGAAGCTCAGGCTTTCCTGATAGGGCAGGCAGAGATCGACCTCGCCTGGCTCTATGCGCTCAAAGCGCAGCTGCAGCAGCTGCGCCACCGGCATGGAAAGCACCAGGGCCTGTACGTCACGGGCGAAATTCTCGTTCTGCGGTGTCATCACTTTTTCCTGCTCCTGCCGGATGAACCGGCCTCGTCACTGCCGCGTGCGCGAACACGCGGAAATCCTGGCTTGACGGCTGGCTGCGGCTCGCGCTCGCCAAACCATGCGATGTGTGAAACCAGGTGCCTGCGCAGTGCGCGCCGCTGGGCAATCTCCGCATCCAGTTCGGCAATGCGCTCCTGCAGCCTGGCAATCATCTGGGCCGCCGTCAGGGTCTTGCGACGATATGCCGGCAGCACTTCGGCGATCTGCGCCAGGGAGAAACCACATTGCCGCGACATGGCGATGAATCGCAGCTCGCGGATCACGCTGTCATCGAACTCGCGGTAGCCGGAAGGACGCTGGGCGGCGGCAATCAGGCCCAGACTCTCATAGTGACGAATGGCGTGCACGGACACACCCGACAGGCTGGCAAGTTCCGATATCTGCATGGCGACAAGGCTAACAAGCCTGGGGTTACACGAAGGTTGGAAGCCATGTTCACACAGTTTGTCGTCCGCGCTGCAGCCATAAAAAAACGCACCGTGCTTCCACGGTGCGTTTTTTAGGAGGAGCTTGTCGGGGCGATCAGGCCGCAGCGACTTCCTTCTTGGCAGAGCGTGCCTGCATGAACTTGCCCAGTCCGACCACCAGCACGGCGCCCGCTGCAGCAGCGACATAGTGCAGCCAGGGGTGAGCCATGGTGTAGCCATGCAGCAGGTTGTCGTTGACGATGGTCTCGCCGCCCACCCAGCCGATCAGCGCCGCGCCCAACGTGACGATGACGGGGAAGCGTTCCATGAGCTTGATCATCAGCGTGGAGCCGAAGATCACCAGGGGAATGGAAATGGCCAGACCCAGGATCAGCAGCACCATATTGCCCTGGGCGGTGGCCGCCACGGCAATCACGTTGTCCAGGCTCATCACCAGGTCGGCGATCAGGATGGTGCGGATGGCAGTCATCATGGAGCCATGGCCCTTGGACTCGCCTTCGCCGTCTTCGTCGCCCGTCAGCAGCTGATAGCCGATCCACAGCAGCAGGCAGCCGCCCACGACTTGCAGGAAGGAGAGTTCGAGCAGCTTGGCAGCGACCACGGTCAGCACGATACGCAGCACCACGGCGGCGCCGGAGCCGAACATGATGGCTTTCTTCTGCTGTTCAGGGGGGAGGGAGCGCGCGGCCAGCGCGATGACCACGGCGTTGTCGCCGGAGAGGATGATGTTGATCCAGATGATCTTCACCAGGCCGATCCAGAAATCGGCGCTATTGAGCATTTCCATGTTGACTCCACTGTTTTGAATACGAAAGCGCCGCATTGCGCGGCGCTTTCTTTTAAGAGTGGAGGCAGTGTAGGGCGCGAAGCCCATCTTGCCAGTTCGTAATACTGCGTAAATTCAACGCGGTATCACGAACTTTCTGCACGGGCTTACTTCTTCAGCAGGCCTTGCAGCAGGCGACCCATCTCGGAAGGGTTGCGGGTGATGGTGAAGCCGCACTCTTCCATGATGGCCAGCTTGGCGTCGGCAGTGTCGGCACCGCCGGAGATCAGGGCACCTGCGTGGCCCATGCGCTTGCCGGGAGGGGCAGTCACGCCAGCGATGAAGCCCACGATAGGCTTCTTCATGTTGGCCTTGCACCACTGGGCAGCTTCGGCTTCGTCGGGACCGCCGATTTCACCGATCATGATCACGGCATCGGTGTCGGGATCGTCGTTGAAAGCGCGCATCACGTCGATGTGCTTCAGACCGTTGATGGGGTCGCCACCGATACCGACGGCGGAGGACTGGCCAATGCCCAGTTCGCTCAGCTGAGCCACGGCTTCGTAAGTCAGCGTACCGGAACGGGACACCACGCCCACGCGGCCCTTCTTGTGGATGTGACCGGGCATGATGCCGATCTTGATTTCGTCAGGCGTGATCAGACCGGGGCAGTTGGGGCCCAGCAGCAGAGTCTTCTTGCCGCCGGCAGCTTCCTTGGCCTTCATCTTGTTGCGCACTTCCAGCATGTCGCGAACGGGGATGCCTTCGGTGATGCAGATGGCCAGGTCCAGATCGGCTTCAACAGCTTCCCAGATGGCAGCAGCAGCGCCTGCGGGAGGCACGTAGATCACGGACACGGTAGCGCCGGTTTCCTTGGCAGCGTCCTTGACGGAACCAAAGATTGGGATGTCGAAAATCTTTTCGCCAGCCTTCTTGGGGTTCACGCCTGCCACGAAGCAGTTCTTGCCGTTCGCGTATTCCTGGCACTTTTCAGTGTGGAACTGACCGGTCTTGCCAGTAATGCCCTGGGTGATGACCTTGGTGTCTTTGTTGATAAAGATCGACATGTTTCTATCTCCGGGGCGTATTACTTAACGGCAGCAACGATCTTGGTCGCTGCTTCAGCCATGGTGTCAGCAGCGATGATGGGCAGACCGGAATCCTTGAGGATTTGCTTGCCCAGCTCTTCGTTGGTGCCCTTCATGCGCACGACCAGAGGCACGCTCAGGTTCACGGCCTTGCAGGCGGTGACCACGCCGTTGGCGATGGTGTCGCACTTCATGATGCCGCCGAAGATATTGACCAAAATACCCTTGACTTCAGGGTTCTTGAGCATGATCTTGAAGGCTTCTGTCACCTTCTCGGCCGTAGCGCCGCCGCCCACGTCCAGGAAGTTGGCAGGTTCGCCGCCGAACAGCTTGATGGTGTCCATGGTGGCCATGGCCAGACCGGCGCCGTTCACCAGACAGCCGATGTTGCCGTCCAGGGAGATGTAGGCCAGATCGAACTTGGAGGCTTCGATTTCGGCAGCGTCTTCTTCGTCCAGATCGCGGAAGGCCACGATTTCGGGGTGACGGAACAGCGCGTTGGGGTCGAAGTTGAACTTGGCGTCCAGGGCCATCAGGTCGCCCTTGGAGTCGCAGTTCAGGGGATTGATTTCCACCAGCGACGCGTCGGTGTCCATGTAGCACTTGTAGATCTTGGCGAACAGATCCACGGCCTGATCCACGGACTTGCCTTCCAGACCGATGGCAGCTGCCACCTTGCGCGATTGCGCTTCGGTGATGCCGGTCAGGGGATCGATCATCTCGGTGATGATCTTTTCGGGAGTGGAGTGGGCCACTTCCTCGATGTCCATGCCGCCTTCGCTGGAAGCGATCAGGGCAACCTTCTGTGTGGCGCGGTCAGTCACCAGCGACACATACAGCTCGTTCTTGATGTCGGCGCCGTCTTCGATGTACAGGCGACGGACCTTCTGACCTTCGGGGCCGGTCTGGTGAGTCACCAGCTGCATGCCCAGGATCTGCTCGGACAGCTTTTGCACGTCCTCGATGGACTTGGCAACCTTCACGCCGCCGCCCTTGCCGCGGCCACCAGCGTGGATCTGGGCCTTCACCACCCACACGGGTCCACCCAGCTTCTGGGCTGCTTCAACAGCCTCTTGCACGGTAAACGCAGGAATGCCACGGGGAACGGGCACACCAAATTGGCGCAAGATTTCCTTGCCTTGGTATTCATGAATCTTCATGACTTTGTCTCTCTGAACTGAGGGGAAATACCCGCTTGCCACCGACTCGGGGGAGCCTGGCCATCGGGTTCATATGACATGGCGAGCAGGAATGTACCATGCTGCACCGCGCAAAACGACACCTGAACATGCGCAAAATCCACAATTTCACGCAACTTTGTCGTGTTCCGGAAACAGCTGCAATGCCTTGAATTTCTTAGGGAAATTATTCCTACACGATATCTTTTCTTCCCGCAACTTTCTTATGTCTTATATACGAGTCAAGGACATTGAGGCAGCGGCTGGCAATGTGCTGACAACTGCGAATAGCTGCTACGCCTACTGGGCCATTCGCGCAAGACTTGCCTAAAAGACAGGCAATGCACATTCCTGACGAGATTCAAGGACAATCACCGCTCGGAAAGCGGCAATGGTGCCGCAGGCAGCGGCATATAAACCAAGAAATGCGCGCGCCGGTGCAGGAGAAAATGCAATGGCAAAAGTCTTTATTGACGGAGAAGCAGGAACCACAGGTCTGCAGATCCGTGATCGTCTGGTCGATTTCGCAGGTGTGGAGCTGGTCAGCATCGACCCCGCACTGCGCAAGGACCCGGCCGCCAAACGCTCTCTGATTGCCGGCGTGGACCTGGTCATCCTCTGCCTGCACGACGATGCCGCCCGTGAAACCGCTGCCATGGTGGACTCCATCACCGCAGAGACCGGTCGCGCCATCAAGATCATCGACGCCTCCACCGCCCATCGCACGGCCGCAGGCTGGGTCTACGGCTTCCCCGAACTGCGCGCCGGCCAGCTCGACGCCGTGAAGAACGCCACCCGCGTCTCCAACCCCGGCTGCTATGCCACGGGCGCCATTGCCCTGCTGGCACCGCTGGTGGCTGCTGGCCTGATTCCCGCCGACTACCCCGTGAGCCTGCCCTCCGTGTCCGGCTACACCGGCGGCGGCCGCACCATGATCGAAGCCTACGAAGGCGGCGATGCCGCACCTTACGAGGCCTATGCACTGGGTCTGTCGCACAAGCACATTCCCGAAATCCTGCACTACACCGGCATGACCCGCCGCCCCGTGTTCATCCCCGCCGTGAGCAACTTTGCCCAGGGCATGCTGGTGCAGCTGCCGCTGCACCTCGATCTGCTGCCCGGCGCGCCCAAGGCCGCCGACCTGCACGACGCTCTGGCCAGCCATTACGCCAAGACCAACACCAGCGCCAACTGGGTCAGCGTGCTGCCGCCCACGGACGACAACAAGCTGGCCGCCGACACCCTGGCCAATACCAACAAGCTGGAACTGCGCGTGTTTGCCAACGAGCAATATCGCCAGGCCGTCCTGATCGCACGTCTGGACAATCTGGGCAAGGGTGCCAGCGGCGCCGCCGTGCAGAACCTGCAGCTCATGCTGGGCCTGTAAGCGCGGGCTCGGTCGGCGCACCCACTTGCTACGGTTGCGATAGCTGCAGGCGCTTGCCCGACAGGCACCGGCGTCTGCATGCGCTCCACATCGGCTGATGCCCGCTCCGGCGGGCATATTTAATGCGCCTGCCCGGAACCGGCCCGGATTCCAGTACCCCCGATGGCATAGGCCGGCTTGGTTTATCCTTGCCGACTCCTAGGATTTCAGGTTTCCTGCCAGCCATTGCGGTCCGGCGCCGCAGCGGCGGCGTTGCCGTTCGTGGCGACGGCAGCTTTTGCAAAGGTTTCCCTCAGATGACTCGCAAGCCATCAGACGCGCCGGGCCAGGATGGCCATGACCATCTGCAACGCAATCTCACCAACCGCCACATACAGCTGATCGCCATCGGCGGCGCCATCGGCACGGGCCTGTTCATGGGCTCGGGCAAGACCATCAGCCTGGCCGGGCCGTCCATCGTCTTCGTGTACATGGCCATCGGCATCATGCTGTTCTTCGTGATGCGGGCCATGGGCGAGCTGCTGCTGTCCAATCTTCAGTACCGCTCCTTCATCGATTTCTCTGCCGATCTGCTGGGCCCCTGGGCAGGCTTTTTCACGGGCTGGACCTACTGGTTCTGCTGGATCGTCACCGGCATCGCGGATGTGATTGCCATTACCGGCTACGCACAGTTCTGGTTCCCCGACATCCCGCAGTGGCTGCCCGCCATTGCCTGCGTGCTGCTGCTTCTGGGCCTGAACCTGCTGACGGTGAAGCTGTTCGGCGAGACCGAGTTCTGGTTCGCCATGATCAAGATCGTGGCCATCGTGACGCTGATCGGCGTGGGCCTGTGGATGGTGTTCTCGGGCTTTGTATCGCCTGCGGGCCGTCCGGCTGCGCTGGCCAATCTCTGGAATGACGGCGGCATGTTCCCCAACGGCCTGATGGGCTTTTTCGCGGGCTTCCAGATTGCGGTGTTCGCCTTTGTCGGCA
>NZ_JBKFBC010000008.1:236993-257443 GCF_053345995.1 Comamonas sp. C24C
TCTATGTGCTGGCGCTGGTGGCCATCATGACCGTCACGCCCTGGCGCGACGTGGTGCCGGGCAAGAGCCCCTTCGTGGAACTGTTCGTGCTGGCCGGTCTGCCCGCCGCAGCCGGCGTGATCAACTTCGTGGTGCTGACCTCGGCCGCCTCCTCGGCCAACAGCGGGGTGTTCTCCACCAGTCGCATGCTCTACGGTCTGTCGCTCAAGGGCGATGCGCCCAAGTCCTTCGGCACCCTGTCCTCGCGCAGCGTGCCTTCGCGCGGCCTCATGTTTTCGTGCATCTGCCTGCTGGCAGGCGCTTTCCTGATGTGGATGATTCCCGATCTGATGGAAGCCTTCACACTGGTGACCACGGTATCGGCCATTCTGTTCATGTTTGTCTGGTCGCTGATTCTGCTGTCCTACATCGCCTACCGCCGCCAGCGTGCAGCGCTGCACCTGGCCTCCCGTTTCAGGATGCCCGGCGGCGTCCCCATGTGCTTGGCCTGCCTGGCCTTCTTCGCGGGTATTCTGGTGCTGCTCACGCTCAAGGACGATACGCGCCAGGCGCTGATCGTCACCCCGTTGTGGTTTGTGCTGCTGGGCGTGGCTTACCAGTTCGTGCGCAAGCGCGCCGCGGTCGGTGTGGTGGCAATTCAGTAAGCTCGGCGCACAATGCGCGGCATTCTTGTTTTGGATAGCAGCTGACGCTTTCCCAGCATGGAATTTCAGGTGTTTCGCCTGAAATTCCATATCTGACAGGCGCAGGTAGCTATCGTTTTGATAACCCGGCCTGTCCCATGTCCCAGAATCCCAACCTGCAGCAGCGCGCCACCCTGATAGGCCTGCTGGCCGTGCTCTGCTGGAGCTGCACCGTGGGCCTGATGCGCGCCGTGGCCGAGCCGCTGGGCGCGGTCGGCGGCGCGGCCAGCCTCTACACCATGGCCGCTCTGTGCATTGCCGTGGCGCGCGGACGCAAAGGCTGGCGCGAGCTGGCCCGCTGGCGCAGCATGCATCCGGCCTATCTCTGGGGCTGCGGCCTGCTGTTCGTGGTCTACGAGATCTGCCTGTCCGTGGCCGTGGGCCTGGCTCACGACCGCAACCAGGCCATGGAGATCGGGCTCATCAACTACCTCTGGCCCAGTCTCACCATCGTGCTGGCCGTGCTCTGCGGCCAGCAGACGACGCGCTGGTGGCTGTGGCCCGGGGTGCTGATCTGCCTGTGGGGCCTGGCGCGAGTGCTGGGCGGCGAAAGCTTCAGCCTGCCGGTCATGTGGAGCCATGTACAGAGCAACCCGCTGGCCTATGGCATGGGTTTTGCCGCCGCCCTGCTCTGGCCGGCCTATTCGCTGCTGGCGCGCCGCCATGGTGCAGGCTTCAACGCCGTGGGCCTGTTCGTGACCTGGACGGCTTTGGCGCTGTGGCTCAAATGGCTGATGCTGGGCGACCCACAGCCCATGCACTGGAGCTGGCTCACCGCCGGCCAGGTGGTTCTGGTCGGCGCACTCACAGCGCTGGGCTATAGCTGCTGGGAGCATGGCATCCAACATGGCAAGCTGGCCCTGCTGGCCGCGGCGTCCTACTTCACGCCCGTGCTCTCGGCGCTGATGGCCAGCGCCCTGCTGCAGGTGTTGCCGGGCTGGAGCTTCTGGCAGGGCGTGGCCCAGGTCACGCTGGGCTCGCTGATCTGCTGGTGGGCGACACGCAGCAGCCGGGACTAGGCCGGCACCGCGCCCGCCCGGGCCCTCAGGCAGTCAGCCAGATGCCGAAGCCGAGCACGACGGCATGCCCGGCCAGCAAGATCCACAGCAGCGTCCAGGGCGGCTCGGTCAGGCCCTGCAGCATCTCCTGGATGCGGGCGCCCAGAAAGGCACGCAGCGCCGGATCATCCTTGCCGCCTTCGCTGCCCCACTGGGCGCGCGTGTGGCCCCATTCCTCGAGCAGATCGGCCAGCGGCAGGCGATTGAGCACGCTGCGCACAACGAACTGCACGGCACGCCCGTTGCCGACCCAGGGCTGCAGATGCTCCATCGCCGCGCCCACGGTGAGCAGATCGGCCGCCTTGTGCATGGCCTTGTGAGCGCTGGGCAGGGCCTCGATGCGCTGTGCCAGCATGGCCGCCAGGCGCTCGGCCAGGCCCTGGCCGTAGCGCGCCACCAGCTTGCCTGCCGCGCGGGCACGGCCCAGCTGCAGACCGACCATGAGGTAGGCGGGAATGATGAAGATCAGCACCACGGCCACCAGCAGCGGCGGCGACATCAGCAGGCTGATCACGGCGCCGTAGATGCCGGTATGGGCCGAGGCATGAATGCCCTGGCCGGGATCGGCCATCAGACGCGAAAAATAGAACACGGCCGCGCCGCAGCCCAGCACCAGGGCCAGCAAGGCACCGAGCATCAGGCCGCCCAGCAGCGATTTGCCGGCACTCAGGCCCACGCGCAAGGCGGATGGGGCGTCAGGGGGTTGCGAAGCAGTCAGCACGTGTGTCCCTCCGGTGTAAGAAGCGGTTCCTCGTCCAGCAAAGGGGAGCAGGCTGCAGCTCAGTCCTCGCTGTCGGGTGCTGCGCAGTATGGAGCATCGCGCAGCACGCGTGAAGCCACATCTGCCGAAAAGCCGCGCGAAGCCAGAAAGCGCAGCTGCCTGGCCTTTTCCTTGATGTCGACGGGAACGCTGCCAAAACGCTTGCACCACAGCTCGCGCGCACGCTGCAGCTCGCTGCCGCGCAATTGCTCCCCGGCCTGGCGCACGGTCTCGTCATCCAGTCCCTTGCTGCGCAGGTCATGCACCAGACGCGCTGCACCATAACGGCTGGCCTTGCTGCGCATGACAGACTCGACCACGCGCTCCACGCTGATGAAGCCACGCTGCTCCAGCTCGTCGAGAACGGCATTCAGATCATCGCCCTCCTCCACATGGGCGGACAGCTTGCGCTGCAGCTCCAGCCGCGAATGCTCGCGCTGCGCCAGCAGCTTCAGGGCGCGGCCCTTGAGTGAGAGCTTGGCAAAGCTCATGCTCGGATCTCTCCCATAAAAAATGCGCAGGGGCCGCTTGCGCAAAGATGGCTAACTTTTGGCCCCGCCGCCCTGCAGCGGGACTCTCGGTCCCTGCCGATGCCAGGCATTCGGCAAGGGAAAGCGACCTGGTCGTTCAGGAGGCTCAGGCCTCGATCACCCCGTCCTTGTCTACCTTGCCTTTGCCGCCCTTGGCAGGCTTGGCTTCGGCGGCGGAAGCCCCGTCCACAGGCAGCAGCTTGATGCCCAGGCTATCGCGCACCTTGTTTTCGATCTCGATGGCCAGCGCGGGGTTCTCGCGCAGGAACTCACGTGAGTTGTCGCGGCCCTGGCCGATTTTTTCGCCGTTGTAGGCATACCAGGCACCGCTTTTTTCCAGGATCTTGGCGTTCACGCCCATGTCCAGAATCTCGCCTTCGCGGCTGATGCCTTCGCCAAACAGGATGTCGAACTCGGCCGTCTTGAAGGGAGGCGAGACCTTGTTCTTCACGACCTTGACCTTGGTTTCGTTGCCGATGGCCTCATCGCCCTTCTTGATGGTGCCGGTGCGGCGGATATCCAGACGCACGGAGGCATAGAACTTCAGCGCATTGCCGCCGGTGGTGGTCTCGGGCGAACCGAACATCACGCCGATCTTCATGCGGATCTGGTTGATGAAGATGACCATGCAGTTGGTCTTCTTGATGGTGGCCGTCAGCTTGCGCAGGGCCTGGCTCATCAGGCGGGCCTGCAGGCCGGGCAGGGCGTCGCCCATCTCGCCTTCGATTTCGGCCTTGGGCGTCAGTGCGGCCACCGAGTCGATGACGATCAGGTCCACGGCACCCGAGCGCACCAGGCTGTCGCAGATCTCCAGGGCCTGTTCGCCGGTGTCGGGCTGGCTGATCAGCACGTCGCTGAGGTTCACGCCCAGCTTCTGGGCATAGCTGGTGTCCAGCGCATGTTCGGCGTCGATGAAGGCGCAGGTGCCGCCCTGCTTTTGCATCTCGGCAATGACCTGCAGCGTCAGCGTGGTCTTGCCCGAGGATTCTGGACCGTAGATTTCAATCACGCGGCCACGCGGCAGACCGCCCACGCCCAGTGCGATATCCAGGCCCAGGGAGCCGGTGGAGACGACCTGGATGTCTTCAATGGCTTCACCTTCGCCGAGCTTCATGATGGTGCCCTTGCCGAACTGCTTTTCGATCTGGGCCAGGGCGGCTGCCAGGGCTTTGGCTTTTTCGCTATTGGCGTCGTTGGTCTTGGCGATGGCGTTCATATCAGGCTCCGAAGTAGGTGAATGACTGTCTGTGGCCAGCCCTGTCTTTACATTCAGGCTGGATGCTTGAACAGTAGTTTATGAGCTTGTATCGTCTGTGTGTTCGAATATTTAGTCAGTTTGCCTTACTATTTGTCCATGTCCGAAATTGCACCTGTCACTCCCGCCGAAGATGCCTGGCGCCAGACCCATCTGGGCCGCCTGCTCGGCCATGCCATGCGCCGTTTCGATGCACGCGTGCTGCAGCTCATGGCACGCGATGTGGAGGTGCCGCTGGCCCTGTCCAACCTGGCGGCGCGCGACAAGGTGGGGGCAGCCCATATCCACATCACGCGCCATCTGTCCCTGGCCGGCGACCGGCTCACCGATCTGGCCGACAAGGCCGGCATGAGCAAACAGGCCATGGCCGACCTGGTGACGCAGTGCGAGGCCTGGGGCCTGGTCACGCGCGCGATCGACCCGCACGATGCGCGCGCCAAGCGCGTGCGCTTCACCGATGCGGGCCTGGTCTGGCTGCGGGCTTTTCACGATGCCGTGAGCCAGGCCGAGGCCGAGTTCCGCGAGGCCGTGGGCGAGGATGTGGCCACCGTGGTGGCGCTGGGCCTGGAAGCCTATGCCGAAGGCTACTGAGGCCTGACGCCTGCGAGCGCCTGTCGACAATTGCGCCGGACGGCGATGGCCCGTCCCTACAATGGCAGCAAAAGTGCAAACAGGCACACATAACAAGCAGGAGACTCCCATGCGCATACTGATTGCCGAAGACGACCAGGTGCTGGCAGACGGCCTGCTGCGCACACTGCGCAGCTCGGGCGCCGTCGTCAGCCATGTGGCCAACGGCAGCGAGGCCGATACCGCCTTGCTGACCAGCAGCGAATTCGATTTGCTGATTCTCGATCTGGGCCTGCCCAAGGTGCACGGCCTGGAAGTGCTCAAGCGCCTGCGCGGGCGCGGCGACGCGCTGCCGGTGCTGATTCTCACGGCCGCCGACTCCATCGAGGAGCGGGTGCAAGGCCTGGACTACGGTGCCGACGATTACATGGCCAAGCCGTTTGCACTGTCCGAGCTGGAAGCGCGCGTGCGCGCCCTCACGCGTCGAGGCATGGGCGGCGCCAGCTCCACCATCAAGCACGGCCCGCTGGTCTATGACCAGACCGGCCGGGTCGCCACCATCGACGGCAAGATGGTCGAGCTGTCGGCGCGCGAGCTGGGCCTGCTCGAGGTGCTGCTGCAGCGCGCAGGCCGTCTGGTCAGCAAGGACCAGCTGGTGGAGCGCCTGTGCGAATGGGGCGAGGAGGTGAGCAACAATGCCATCGAGGTCTATATCCACCGGCTGCGCAAGAAGATTGAGAAAGGGCCGATCCGCATCGCCACCGTGCGCGGCCTCGGCTACTGCCTGGAAAAGATAGCCCCCCCCTGAGCGGCTGCGCCTAGGCGGCCCCGCCGCTTCCCACCGAGGGGGACGATGGCCTTTGCTGCGGGGCGGCCCTTGCTGGCCATCCCTGAGTTGGAATACGCCAGTTTTACAAGCATGAAAATTTTTCAGCGTGAGCAGCGATCCCTCTTTGGCGAGATCCTCGACTGGATGCTCACGCCGCTGCTGCTGCTCTGGCCCGTGAGCCTGGCGCTGACCTGGCTGGTGGCCCAGGGTTTGGCCAACAAGCCCTTCGATCGCGCGCTGGAGTACAACGCCCAGGCCCTGGCCCAGCTGGTCATCGTGCAGCGCGGCAAGGTGCAGTTCAATCTGCCGCAGTCCGCCAGCGAGATCCTGCGCGCCGATGAGTCGGACACGGTGTTCTTCCAGGTCCGCGGCACCAGGGGCGAATATCTGGCCGGAGAACGCGATCTGCCGCGCCCGCCCACCACCGATGAGGACCCGCCCGCGGGCACGGTGCTGCTGCGCGACGAGGAATACAAGGGCATAGACCTGCGCGTGGCCTATATCTGGGTGCGCATGCCGCTGCCCGGCGAGCCCAGCGCCCTGGTGCAGGTTGCCGAAACGCGTGAAAAGCGCAGCGTGCTGGCCACGGAAATCATCAAGGGCGTGATGCTGCCGCAGTTCGTCATCCTGCCGCTGGCTGCGCTGCTGGTGTGGCTGGCGCTGGCGCGCGGCATCAAACCGCTGCACCGGCTGGAGGAGCGCATCCGCGCGCGCAAGCCCGAGGATCTCTCGCCCATCAACCACAAGGATGTGCCGCTGGAAGTGGTGCCGCTGGTCGACTCGGTCAACGATCTGCTGCAGCGTCTGCATGACTCCATCGCCACGCAAAAGCGCTTTCTGGCCGACGCCGCCCACCAGCTCAAGACCCCTCTGGCGGGGCTGCGCATGCAGGCCGACCTGGCCCAGCGCGAGGGCACGAATACCGAGGATCTGAAGCGCTCGCTGGCGCAGATCGGCCGCTCCAGCATGCGCGCCACGCATACCGTCAACCAGTTGCTGGCGCTGGCGCGGGCCGAGAGCGCCGTACCCGCCATGCAGGGCTGCAACCTCGTGCGCATCGTCACCGAGGTGGTGCAGGACTGCCTGCCGCGCGCCATGGACAAGCACATCGACCTGGGCTACGAGGGCGCCGGCGCCAGCACGCCCGGCGTCTGGCTCAACGGCAATGCCACGCTGCTGACCGAGCTGGTGCGCAATCTGGTGGACAACGCCATCAACTACACGCCCTCGACCAGCGCCCAGCCGGGCATGGTCACCGTGCGCGTGCAGGCCGATCATTTCGGCCAGATCCTGCTGCTGCAGGTCGAGGACTCCGGCCCCGGCGTGCCGCTGGCCGAGCGCGAGCTGATCTTCCAGCCCTTTTACCGCGCACTGGGCTCCGAAGCCGACGGCTCCGGCCTGGGTCTGCCCATCGTCATGGAAATCGCACGCCAGCATGGCGCGCAAGTGCTGCTGCAGGACGCCAGGCCCGGCCATGTGCCGCCGGGAGCGCTGTTTACCGTGCGCTTCAAGGCCATGCCGGGACAGCAGTGAGATCGTTCCGCCAGCGCACCAACTTGGTGCCCTTGCGGCCTGAAAAACCGCGCCAGACTTGGCTTTGCGCCCCTTTGCCCCGATTCGCATAACGGAAACTGCGTATCTGACAACCTCTCGCTTACCCTAGAATCAATTCGATCATGGGTTGTCTGAGGAGTCGCTTTTTGTGCCACCGCAAGACAGCAATTTGGAATCAACGGATCCAGGGAGCTTTTTGATGCAACGTCGTCAATTCATCTACACCGCCGCTGCTGCCGCAGCCGCTTCTTCCTTCTCCGGCATGAGCATGGCGCAGGACACCTCGCGTCCTCTGCGCATCGTCGTGCCCTTCCCTGCAGGCGGCCCCACCGACATGGTGCCCCGCAACATGCAGGACGTGCTGATCAAGCTGCTGGGCGGCCAGGCCGTGGTGATTGAAAACAAGGCCGGCGCCGGCGGCTCCATCGGCATGGCCGAAGTGGCCCGCGCCACCGACGGCGTGACCTTCGGTATCGCCACGCTGTCCACCCATGGCGTGAACCCCGCCGTGTTCAAGAAGCTGCCCTACGACGCGACCAACGACTTCGTGGGCGTGACCGAGATCGTCAAGGCTCCCGGCGTGCTGGTGATCAACCCCAAGCTGATCCCCGTGAAGACTTTTGCCGAGTTCGTGGCCTACCTCAAGGCCAACCCCGGCAAGGTGTCCTTTGCCACTCCTGGCAACGGCACCATCGGCCACATGTGGGGCGCCCAGTTCCTCAAGAGCACGGGCACCGAAATGCACCACATCCCCTACCGCGGCTCGGCTCCGGCCATCAACGACGTGCTGGGCAACCAGGTGCCGGTCTACTTCGACCAGGTGAACTCTTCGCTGCCCCATATCAAGTCCGGCAAGGTGCGCGCCCTGGCCGTGTCCTGGCACGAGCGCCTGGACGTGCTGCCCGATGTGCAGACCTATGCCCAGGCCGGTCACCCCGACCTGAACGAGCCTTCCTGGTTCGGCCTGGTGGCCCCCAAGAACACGCCTGCCGCCCAAGTGGAACGCGTGCAAAAGGCCATCGTTGCAGCGCTGAAGGACCCCGCCGTCAAGCAGCGCATGGCTGCTCAAGGCCTGTATCCCTCGGGCACATCGAGCGCTGACTTCACCAAGCAGATCTCCAGCGAAGTAGCCAAGATGAAGAAGCTGGCCGCAGCGGCCAATATTCATCTGGACTAAAAACAGGAGCTGGTTGCGCTTGTCGCAACTGGTTTTCCAATACAAAAGGCCTGCAAATGCAGGCCTTTCTTGCGATAAAAGCTATAAAAATTACTTGGCGCAGGCTTGCAATGCCTTGGGCACCAGGTTCTTGCCGGCCAGCGCGGCCACTTCGCTGCGGAAGGTGGGTGTGGCCTTGGGCAGGCGCAGCGCATAGGTCGTCACATCGGGGCGCTCCTGCACCACGCGTGCGGTACGCACGCCCTGGCGCGCAAACGTGGCCAGCTGGCGCTGCGCAGCTTCTTCGGTAGAGAAACGGCCCAGAGACAAGCCCGGCTCCAGATTGCCACCCGCCCGGTCAAAGTCGATATTCATCAGACGCAGTTCGCCGCGCTTGCGGTCCAGGAATTCGGTATCGGGGAACTTGCCCATATAGACCATCCAGCGCCCGCCCTGGTGGTTGGCCACCAGCTCCCAATCACTCTTGGACTTGCCCGCCAGCGCACGGCGAATGCTGTCGGCCTGCGCCTCCTCGATGCCGCTGGCCTGATAGCAGCTCTCAGGCTCCTTGACCGCTGTTTTGGCGTCCTTTGCAGGCTTGGCGTCCTCGGCCTTGGCCTCGGGCTTGCTGTCCGCCTGTGCATCGGGTCTGGATGCGGGCTCACCATCGTCCACCGCAGGAGCCTCGGACGGCTCGGTCTTTGCAGGTTCGGGGGCCGGCGCGGCTTCAGGCTGCTGCAATACCAGCGCATCGGGCTTGATCTGCTCCTGCAGGCGCTGCGGCTCGGACTGCAGCTCCGGCGCCAGCCCCATGCCGGCCAGATAGCCGTGGCTCCACAGGTAGTAGCCGGCGTTGCCCAGCACCAGGAGCAGAAAAACGATTCTCAGCATAGGTTTCTCACATCAGTTATCCATGGGCTGCAGCCGCTCGCGGGCAGCCGAGCAAGGGCCTGGGCGGCCCCGCCGCCCCGCCGCGAGGGCTGCGTCCTTCTCCCCTAGCGCGCAGCGCGTAGAGAGAGGGGGAAGGCGCAAAGCGCCTCAGGAGGTGCTTCATTTCAATCCTGCAATGGGCTGCTGGCCGGACGCACGCTGATTTCCGAGCTGGTCACGGCCTGTAGCCCCGCAGCGGTGCGCACCAGAAAGCCGCCATCGGCCGCCACACCCTGGGCCATGCCGCTCGTGCCGTCGCTCAGATTCACTTCGCGCCCGGCCAGCAGATCGCGCTGGGCAAAACGCTGCATCAGCGGCGCAAAACCGTGTCGGGCAAAGCTCTGCACTTCGGCCACCAGATTGGGCAATATGCAGGCCAGGGCCGTGGGCGCGTCCAGCGCGGCATCGAGCTCCTGCAGACAGGCCGGAGCCGTGCGCATGCCGTCACCGGGGCGAGGACGGACATTGATGCCGATGCCGATCACCACGTAGCGCGGCGCCGTCATATCGTGCTGCTGCGTGCCGACGAAACTCGCGGTCTCGATCAGAATGCCGGCCAGCTTGCGGTCGCCTTCCAGCCACAGATCGTTGGGCCATTTGATGCCGATGCGCGGCGTGGCGCTGCCGGCAGCCGGCAGATGGGGCTGCAGGCTCTCGGCCACGCTCACGCCCACCGCCAGCGACAGCCCCGACCAGTCGCGCGGCGCCAGCGGCAGACCCAGCGAGAACATCAGCGAATCCCCGACGCCGCTGACCCAGTTTCGCC
The DNA here is from genome assembly GCF_053345995.1 of Comamonas sp. C24C. Taxonomy (NCBI): domain Bacteria; kingdom Pseudomonadati; phylum Pseudomonadota; class Betaproteobacteria; order Burkholderiales; family Comamonadaceae; genus Comamonas; species Comamonas sp. C24C. The sequence continues at coordinate 247,085 of NZ_JBKFBC010000008.1, forward strand.
CCAGCCGGCCACGGCCCTGCGTCTGCTGCTCGGCAATCAGCAGCACCGGCTCCGTCAGCCCGTCGCGCGCACGGCGCATGAGTTCGGTGTTGCTCGAGCCGATGGTCGGCAGCACCTCGACCGTGAAGCCCGGCAACTGCGGTGCAATCGCTTCCCACAAGGCTTCGGCATTCCAGTGAATCGGCTGAGTCATTTTCTTTATCCAAAATTTCTATGCAGCGAGCACGCCTTGAACAAGCATGTTCCAACTCAGAGACGCCGAGCAAGAGCCGCCTCGCGGCGATGGCGTCGTCCCCCTCCCGCATTGCGAAGCAACGCGAGAGAGGGGGAAGCGGCAAAGCCGCTCAGGGGGTGCCGTGAGGCATCGGAGGTTTCCAGCCCCGCTTCGGCGCCAGCATGGTGCCGCGGCAGTTCGCCGCGCCGCAGTAGCAGGCATATTCGGCCTTGAGCTTGACCGTGTAGCGCTCCTCCACCATCAGGCCATAGTCGTAGTTCAGTTCCTCGCCTGCTGCAATATTGCGCAGTGCGATGATGTAGATGCGGCCGTCGATCTCGTCGGTGTAGCAGTTCGGATCGCAGCTGTGATTGATCCAGCGCGAGGAATTGCCCTTGTGCGTGGCGTCGATCACTCGCTCATCATCGACCTGAAAATAAAAAGTGTGATTGGGCTGGCTGGGATCATGCGGATGACGATCCTGCGCCTCCTGCCAGTCGATCACCTCACCCACGTACTCAATAAGGGTTTCGCCTTGCGCAATATCCTGCGCGGCGAAAACGCCTTTGCCGTGCACGCCGGAGCGCCGGGTCTGGATACGGCGGCCTGTGGAAGAGGCCAGTGATGTGCGGGGCATGTTTTCTCTGATACTTTGAATATGCACACATGTGCGCATGCGCGCGCGTGAGAAGCGAATTGTATGAGCCTGAGTTTCGATTCGGGTTCAGGTGGTTAATGACGACGAGAACACACAATGACTAAAACCCTGGTGATTGCAGAAAAGCCTTCTGTCGCACAGGACATCGTCCGTGCGCTGACCCCGGTGGCAGGCAAGTTTGAAAAACACGATGACTATTTCGAATCCGACAGCTATGTGGTGACCAGTGCGGTCGGCCACCTAGTGGAAATTCAGGCGCCCGAAGAATTCGACGTCAAGCGCGGCAAATGGAGTTTCGCCAACCTGCCGGTGATTCCCCCGCGCTTCGACCTCAAGCCCGTGGACAAGACCAAGACCCGCCTGAACGCCGTGGTCAAGCAGGCCAAGCGCAAGGATGTGACCGAACTCATCAACGCCTGTGACGCGGGCCGCGAGGGTGAGCTGATCTTCCGCCTGATCGAGCAATACGCGGGCGGTGCCAAGGGCGGTCTGGGCAAACCGGTCAAGCGACTGTGGCTGCAATCCATGACGCCGCAGGCGATTCGTGACGGCTTCAACAATCTGCGCAGCGATGCCCAGATGCAGGGCCTGGCCAGCGCCGCGCGCAGCCGCTCCGAAGCCGACTGGCTGGTGGGCATCAACGGCACGCGTGCCATGACGGCCTTCAACTCGCGCGACGGCGGCTTCTTCCTGACCACCGTGGGTCGTGTGCAGACGCCCACCCTGTCCCTGGTGGTGGAGCGCGAGGAAAAGATCCGCCAGTTCGTCAGCCGCGACTACTGGGAAGTGCACGGCACTTTCGACGCCCAGGCCGGCCAGTACCTGGGCAAGTGGTTCAACCCGCAGTGGAAGAAATCGGACGATGCCGAGGCCAAGGCCGACCGCCTGTGGAACAAGGCCGAGGCCGAAGCGATTGCCGCCGCCGTCCAGGGCAAGCCAGCCACCGTCACCGAGGAAAGCAAGCCCACCACGCAGGCCTCGCCCCTGCTGTTCGACCTGACCAGCCTGCAGCGCGAAGCCAACGGCAAGTTCGGCTTCTCGGCCAAGACCACGCTGGCGCTGGCGCAAAGCCTGTACGAACGCCACAAGGCCCTGACCTACCCGCGTACCGACTCGCGCGCCCTGCCCGAGGACTATCTGCCCGTGGCGCGCCAGACCTTCGACATGCTGGCCACCAGCGGCATGCGCCATCTGGCGCCCTTTGCCCAGCAGGCCATCAACGACAACTACATCCGCCCCACCAAGCGCGTGTTCGACAACAGCAAGGTGTCGGATCACTTTGCCATCATTCCGACCACCCAGGCCCCTTCCGGCCTGTCGGAAGCCGAACAGAAGCTGTACGACCTGGTCGTGCGCCGCTTCATGGCCGTGTTCTTCCCCAGCGCCGAATACCAGGTCACCACGCGCATCAGCAAGGTCGAGCAGTACAGCTTCAAGACCGAGGGCAAGGTGCTGGTCAAGCCGGGCTGGCTGGCCATCTACGGCAAGGAAGCCGCCAACGAGGTGGAGGATGCCAAGGAAGGCGACAAGGGCCAGCCCCTGGTTGCCGTGAAGCCCGGCGAGCAGCCGCGCACCCACCACGCCGATGTCAAGGGCCTCAAGACCAAGCCGCCGGCACGCTACTCCGAAGCCACGCTGCTGGGTGCCATGGAAAGCGCCGGCAAGCAGATCGACGACGACGAGCTGCGCGAAGCCATGCAGGAAAAAGGCCTGGGCACGCCAGCCACGCGCGCGGCCATCATTGAAGGCCTGCTGACGGAAAAGTACATGCTGCGCGAAGGCCGCGAACTGATCCCCACAGCCAAGGCCTTCCAGCTGATGACGCTGCTGCGCGGTCTGGAAGTCGAGGAACTGTGCCGCGCCGACCTGACCGGCGAATGGGAATTCAAGCTGTCGCAGATGGAAAAAGGCCAGCTCTCGCGCGAAGCCTTCATGCAGCAGATCCAGGCCATGACCGAGAAGCTGGTCAAGAAGGCCAAGGAATACGACCGCGACACCATTCCTGGTGACTACGCGACGCTTTCCACGCCTTGCCCCAACTGCGGCGGCGTGGTCAAGGAAAACTACCGCCGCTACGCCTGCACGGGCGCCAATGGTGCCAGCGAAGGCTGCGGCTTCTCGTTCACCAAGTCCCCTGCCGGCCGCACCTTCGAGACAGCCGAGGCCGAGCAGCTGCTGCGCGAGCGCCGGATCGGCCCGCTGGAAGGCTTCCGCTCCAAGGCCGGCTGGCCGTTTGTGGCCGAAGTCGCCATCGTGCGTGACGAGGAAAACAGCAACTTCAAGCTGGAATTCGACTTCGGCGACGACAAGGACTCCGAGGACACGGGCGAGATCGTGGACTTTGCCCACCAGCAAAGCCTGGGCCCCTGCCCCAAGTGCGGCTCGCCCGTCTTCGAGCATGGCGCCAACTATGTCTGCTCCAAGGCCGTTCCCACGCTGGCCCAGACCACGCCCAGCTGCGACTTCAAGAGCGGCCAGATCATTCTGCAGCAGCCCATCGAACGCGAGCAGATGAGCAAGCTGCTGCAGACCGGCAAGACCGATCTGCTGGAGAAGTTCGTCTCCAACCGCACGCGTCGCAACTTCAAGGCCTTCCTGGTCTGGGATGGCGCTGCGGGCAAGGTGAACTTCGAGTTCGAGCAGCGCGAAGGCAAATACCCGGCGCGCAAGACGGCTGGCTCAGCGGCAGCCAAGACCACGACGGCTGCCGCCAAGAAGACAGGCACGGCGGCCAAGAAGACCGCCGCCAAGACGGCGACCAAGACCGCTGCGGTGAAGAAGCCCCGCACCGTGAGCGCCACGCTCAAGCCCAGCGCCGATCTGGCCGCGGTGATCGGCAACGAACCCACCTCGCGCCCCGACGTGATCAAGAAGCTCTGGGACTACATCAAGGCCAACGGCCTGCAGGATGCCAAGGACAAGCGCGCCATCAACGCCGACGCCAAGCTCAAGCCGGTGTTCGGCAAGGAGCAGATCAGCATGTTCGAGCTGGCCGGCATTGTGGGCAAGCATGTGAGCTGATAGCCAGCCCTGCCGCCCCGGCACACAGAGACCGCCACGGCTTGCCGCTGGCGGTCTTTTTCATTTCAGGCAGCGCAGCGCAAGGCGTTCAGATAGCCGGATATGGCCGTGTTGGCGCGCTGGCGCAGCAAGTCCAGATCCGGCGGGATATCGGTGGCCAGATAGCTGTGGTTGAACAGGCCATACAGAATGCACTGGCTCACCCGTGCTGCATCGCGCACCGGGTAGTCCGGGGGCAGATCGGAGGCCTGCTCTATGGCTGCCGCCCAGGCGTCCACAAAGCGCTCGAACATCTTCCGGTAGGCCTCGGAAGTGGAGTAGTGGCGCTCCAGCAGGTAGTGGGCACCCCATTCATCTGCCCGCTCGCGGTGCGCCTGCAGCTGTGACTCCACCACCGCCTCGGCAATCTGCATCAGCGGCTGGCCTGCATGGCTGCTGGTCACGCCGCGAATGCCCAGCAACAGTGACTTAGAGCGCAGATGCAGGCAAACCCTGGCCAGGTCTTCCTTGCCCGAGAAGTACTCGTAGAAGCTGCCCAGCCCCGTGCCTGCCACCAGGGCGATCTCGCGCATGGTGATTTCCGCGTAGCTGCGCTCAAGCAAAAGCCGAACAAAGGCGTCCTGCAAGGCCTGAAACGTATGCCGTGCACGTGACTGCAGAGGGCGGCGACGCCCTGCTGTCGCGGCGGAAGGGGTGCGTGATTTCATGCTGGCCAAATCCGAACACCTTTTTTGCGCGGGTTCCTAGAATTTTTGACAGGTACTTCGATGCCATTGTGCATTGCGGCCTGGTGAATAAAAAAATTCTGATGAGAGAACGGAGACAAGCATGCACCCTCGTATTTCCTTCCCCTTGGCAGCAATAGCGCTGGCCTGTGCCTCGCTCACTCACGCGCAACCAGCCACGGTCGTGAAGATTGCCTCGCTGGATGCCATGAGCGGTCCCATGGCGGGGCTGGGCCTGAACGTGCTCAAGAGCTTTCAGTACAGCGCCAAGCTTGCCAACGAGCAAGGCTGGGCCGGTGCCACCAGGTTCGAGATCGTGCCCTTCGACAACCGCCTTTCCGCGCAGGAGGCGCTGAGCCAGCTCAACTCCATCGTCGGACAGAACATCCGCTATGTGGTGCAGGGCGCCAGCTCCTCGGCCGTGGGCCTGGCGCTGCAGGAGGCCATCGAAAAGCACAACAGCCGCAACCCCGGCAAGGAAATCATCTATCTGAACTATGCGGCCCAGGCGCCGCAGATGACCAATGCCAAGTGCAGCTACTGGCATTTCCGCACCGATGCGAATTCGGACATGAAGGTGGCCGCGCTGACCTCCTACCTGGCCGGGCAAAAGCAGGTGAAGCAGGTCTTTCTGCTCAACCCCAACTATGCCTACGGCCAGGAAGTCTCGCGTGCCGCACGCAGCATGCTGGCGGCCAAGCGCCCCGACCTGAAGATCGTGGGCGATGACTTTCACCCTCTCGGGCAGGTCAAGGATTACTCGCCCTATATCGCCAAAATCAAGCAATCCGGAGCCGATGCTGTCATCACTGCGGACTTCGGTGCCGATCTGGCGCTGATCGTGCGGGCTGCGCGCGAAGCGGGTCTGAACACGGACTTCTACACCCTCAACGGCAACAACTTCGGCGTGCCCAGCGCCATGGGTGCAGCAGGACAGGGCCGGGTCAAGCTGATATCGGCCTTCAGCCCCAATTCCCAGCCTCTGGCCGGCGACCCGCTGCTGCCGGGCTTCAAGCGCCAGTTCAATGAGGACTTCATCAACGGCCTGGGCCACAACGCCATGCTGATGCTGGCCCAGGCCATGCGCGAAGCCAAGTCCGTGGAACCTGCCGCCGTGGCGGCCAGGATGTCGGGCATGCGCTTCGAAGGCCTCAACGGCCCAGTGGAAATGCGCAAAAGCGATCACCAGGCTCAGCAACCCATCCATGTGCTGAGCTGGGAAAAAGTGGACGGCAAGACCGTGGTGCATGACCAGGAAGGAACGGGCCTGGGATGGAAGCCCGTCAGCACGGTTTCCGCACAGGCATCCAGCCTGGACACCAGCTGCAATATGAAGCGCCCCTCCTGAACCGCCTGCCTGGCGCCTCCTAGACATCACAACGCCCTGCGCCCTCCCGCGGACAGGGCCACCCACCTCAGAAGGAAGAGACATCATGACTGGCATTCATCCTCACAACCAGGTTCCGGAGCTCAAGGACTACAACGTCTATGCCTGCGACCCGGTGCTGCAGCGTGCGGTAAGGCGCGCAGGTGCACAGTGGCGCGATCCGGAGCTGCAACGCCAGGGTGCGGAATATGGCGCCGAAGCCACGCTGCGCGCTGCGGAAGACGCCAACCACTTCGAGCCAGAGTTGCACACGCACTCCCCCACAGGCGACCGTATCGACCAGGTGCGCTTTCACCCCGCATGGCATCAGATGATGACGATTGCACGGCGCAACGGCATCTCCAACCTGCCTTTCACCGACCAGCGGCAGACGGCCTGGGCCGCCTATGGCGCATCGCTGTTCATGCACAGCCAGATCGAGTCCGGCTCGACCTGCCCGACCACCATGACCAAGGCCAGCATTCCGCTGGTGCGCATCAACCCGCAGCTCAATGCGGTGCTGGGGCCGCTGCTGGAATCCACCGATTACGACGCGCGCGACATTCCCGCCGAGGGCAAGCGTTCCATCACCGTGGGCATGGGCATGACGGAGCGCCAGGGCGGCAGCGATGTGCGCAGCAACATCACGCGTGCCGTGGCCTTGAACCCATCGGGCAGCAGCGGTCCCTGGGGCGAGGAATACCTGATCACCGGCCACAAATGGTTCTTCTCGGCCCCCATGTGCGACGGGCATCTGGTGCTGGCCAAGACCGAGGAGCGCGGTCCCACCTGCTTTTTCGTGCCACGCTGGCGGCCCGACGGCAGCAAGAACGCCATTCACATCCAGCGCCTCAAGGACAAGGTGGGCAACCGCTCCAACAGCAGCAGCGAAGTGGAGTTCGACAACGCCTGGGGCGTGCCCATAGGCCAGGAAGGCCGGGGCATTTCCACCATCATCGAAATGGCTACCTACACCCGTCTGGACTGCGCGCTGTCCAGTGCCGGCTTTATGCGCCAGGCCCTGGTGCAGGCCCTGCACTACACCCGCAACCGCCATGCCTTCGGCCTGCCGCTGGCCGAGCAGCCGGTGATGACCGGCCTGCTGGCTGATATGGCACTGGAATCCGAAGCCGCTACCTGGCTGGCCATGGATCTGGCCGCACGCTTTGGCTCCGAAGACCCGCTGGATCAGGCCTGGCGCCGCATCGTCACGCCAGCTGCCAAGTTCTGGAACTGCAAGCGCGCCGTGGGCTATACCGGCGAAGCCATGGAAGTCTTCGGAGGCAACGGCTATGTGGAGACCGGCCCCATGGGGCGCTTGTTCCGCGAGGCCCCCGTCAACTCCATCTGGGAAGGTTCGGGCAACGTCATGTGCCTGGATGTGCTGCGCGCCATTGCCCGCAACCCTGACGACGCCCATCTGCTGCTGGACCATCTGCAGCAAGTGGGTGCTGAGGAAGCCGTGCTGCGCGCACAGGTGGACAAGCTGCGCCAGGCCATCATGCTGCCGCCTCAGGATCTGGAGCGCGAAGCGCGCCGCTTCACCCAGCGCCTGGCCCTCACGGTGCAGGCCACGCTGATGCTCCAGCATGCGGGCAACGACAGTGCTGCGGCCTTCCTCGGCAGCCGCTTCGACCCGGACTGGGGCCCGGTGGCCGGTGTTGCCTGCGGCAGCAGCGACCCTGCCGCCCTGCTGCGTAATGCCTGGACTGGCTGAGGAGGACACCAGCAATGATGAATTTCATTTCCCTGCTCGACCAGCAGGCACGCACCCGCCCCGAAAAACTGGCACTGCGCGCCGACGGCCAGGACTGGAGCTATGCAGCACTGGCCGAGGCCAGCCATCGCGCCGCTGCCGTGCTCCGCGCGCAAGGCATGCGCCAGGGCGACAAGCTAGGCCTGCTGTGCTTCAACACCCCGGGCTTTGTATTCGCACTATTCGGCGCCTGGCGGCTGGGTGCCGCCGTCGTGCCCATCAACCACAAGCTGCAGGCCCCGGAAGTCGCCTACATCCTGCGCCACTCGAGCGCACGGCTGTGCATTGTGGATGGAGCGCGCGCATCGCTGATCGCAACCGTCCAAGCCGAACTGCAGCCTGCAGCAGAACTGCGGTGGCTGAGCACGGCTTCTGCCGCCGAAGGCGTGGGCTTTTTCGACGAGCTGCTGGCGCTAGCCACCCCCTGCCGCGACGAGCACGGCCATCCGGCACCGGACGCGCTGGCAGAAATCCTCTATACCTCGGGCACCACGGGCCAGCCAAAAGGCTGCCTGCACAGCCATGCCAATGTCTTCCATTCGGCGCTCTGCGCAGCGGCAGCCACCTCGCTGTCGCCCAAAGAGCGCACGCTGATCGCCATGCCCATCTGGCACTCGTCGCCGCTGAACAACTGGTTCCTGGGCACCTTGCTCATGGGCGGCACCGCCGTGCTGATGCGCGAATATGCGCCCAGGGAGTTTCTGGAAACGCTGGCGCAGGAAAGCATCAGCTTCACCTTTGGCGCACCGATTGCCTTTCTGGCCCCGCTGGCCGTGGTGCCGAATGTGGCCAGCTACGACTTCAGCGCCATGCGTCTGTGGGCCTACGGCGGCGGGCCCTTGGGCGCAGAGATGGTTCGCAAGCTGGCCCATGTCTATCGCAGCAACCGCTTCATGCAGGTCTATGGCATGACCGAATCCGGCCCGCTGGGCACCGTGCTCTACCCCGAAGAAGCCTTGACCAAGCCAGGCTCCATCGGCCGCAGCGCCATACCCGGCGTGGAGCTGGAACTGCGCCGCCAGGACGGCAGCCCGTGCGGCCCCGACGAGGTGGGCGAGATCTGCCTGCGCTCCGCCGCCATGATGCAGGGCTATCTGAACAGCCCCGAGGCCACGGCCGCGGTACTGGACGAGCAGGGCTGGTATCGCAGCGGCGATCTGGCGCGCAGGGATGCGGACGGCTATCTCTACATCGTGGACAGACTCAAGGACATGATCGTCACCGGCGGCGAGAACGTCTACTCCAAGGAAGTGGAAGACGTGCTCTGTACCCACCCCGACGTGCAGGACGTGGCCGTCATCGGCCGGCCCCACCCCGAATGGGGCGAGACCGTGGTGGCCGTGCTAACCCTGAAGACCGGCAAGTTGCTGGACCAGGAGACCCTGCGCGAGTTCATGGCTCCGCAGCTGGCGCGCTACAAGATTCCGCGCCTCTTCGAGTTCCGTGACACACTGCCGCGCACCGCTACCGGCAAGCTGCTCAAGCATATGCTGCGGGGCAGTGCAAGCAGCCATTGAGCGCGAGGGCACTGCAAGACAGCTCTCGGGCAGTTTCGGCGCCGCATGTCCTGGCCATGTGGCGCTTTCCGTTCGGGCCGGCGATCCTGGTGCCGCGCCCGGGTAACACGGATGACATGGATGGGTCTTTGCAATCCGCTATAAGCATTGGTATGCAACTGAACCATGACCTGCTGACGGAGCGCCCCGCGCGCCAAGTCTCCCTCTCGGGAGCCTCCAACTTCCGTGATCTGGGCGGATATCAGGGCCTGGACGGCCGCCGCCTGCAATGGGGCAAGCTGTATCGCTCCGCGCATCTGGCGCATCTGACACAGCAAGACCTGGACCAGCTGCAAAAGCTGGGCATACACCGCAGCGCAGACTTTCGCGGCGAAGGCGAAAGCGCACATCTCTCCTATGCCTGGCCTCTGATCGAGCGCCATGCCCTGGTGGTCGAGCCCACCGTGGTGCAGCGCGCCCAATCCATGATGGAGCAGGGTCGCCACCTCAGCAGCCGCGATACCGAGGAGCTGATGCACGACACCTATCGCAGCTTTGTGAACGTGTACGGCAATCGCTTTGCGCAATTCCTCGCACTGCTGCAGCTCAGCGATGCACCACTGGTCTTTCACTGCACGGCCGGCAAGGACCGCACGGGCTGGGCTGCGGCCCTGCTGCTGACGGCGCTGGGCGTGGACGAGGAGCAGATCATGGAAGACTATCTGCTGACCAATCAGTACTTCGTACGCCCGGCCCAGATGTATGGTCAGCTGTCCGAAGAGGCCCTGGATGCGCTGTGGCGCGTGCAGCCGTCCTATCTGATGGCCTCGGTCGATGTGGTGCGCGCCCAGCATGGCAGCGTGGACCGCTATCTGAGCCAGGTGCTGGGTGTGGATGGCACCGCGCGCGAGCGGCTGGCCGAGCTGTATCTGGAGACCTGATCAACTTTGATAGCTTTAAACGCTTACCCCGTTTAGGCTGAACCCACTTTTAGGCAAAACAAGCTGTTACGGCGGGGTATCTCCAGCCCGCTACCATGGGGATACGAGCCGCAATGGATGCGGACAAGGAAATGCAGATGCGCAAATGGCTCTCCCTGGCCGCAGCAGCCGCCACGCTGGTG
>NZ_JBKFBC010000009.1:0-13193 GCF_053345995.1 Comamonas sp. C24C
GGCCCTGGGGCCTGCTGGGCAAGCCCCAGGCACTGGCACGCAGCGCTGGCGATCCCGAACAGCCGCTGCGCCGCTCGGGGCGTGGTGCAACGGCCGCATGGCTGGGCCTGCTGAGCGCGCTGGTGCTGCTGCCGCTGACGGCAGGTTCCGCCGAAGGCGGCAGCTATGCCACCGTGCTGCTGGCCGACATCTTTGTCGCCGCGCTGTTTGCGAGCAGTCTGCACTTCATACTCGGGCCTGGCGGCATGCACTCCTTCGGTCATGCGGCCTACTTTGGCCTCGGTGCCTACGGTGCTGCACTGCTGGTGCGTACGCTGGATCTGCCCATGGAGGCCGCGCTGTTGCTCGGCCCCCTGGCCGCCGCTGCGGGCGCCCTGCTCTATGGCTGGTTCTGCGTGCGGCTGTCAGGCGTCTATCTGACCATGCTGACGCTGGCGTTTGCGCAGATCAGCTGGGCCATCGTCTTTCAGTGGGATGACTTCACGGGCGGCAGCAATGGCCTGACGGGCGTGTGGCCCCCCGAATGGGCATCGCAGGGTCCTGCGTTCTACTGGCTGGCTCTGGGCATCTGCACGCTGGGCATCTATCTGCTGCGTCGCCTGCTGTTTTCGCCGCTGGGCTATGCGCTGCGCGCATCGCGCGACTCGGCGCTGCGGGCCGATGCGATCGGTATCGACGTGCGCCGCGTACAGTGGACGGCGTTCGTGATTGCCGGGCTGTTTGCCGGCCTGGCCGGTGCGCTGTTTGCCTTCAGCAAGGGCGGCGTGGCGCCCGACGCCATGTCGGTCACCAAGTCAGTGGATGCGCTGGTCATGGTGCTGCTGGGCGGTGTGCAGACACTGGCCGGCCCCCTGGTGGGGGCGGCAGCCTTCACCTGGCTGCACGACACCGTGGCACGCAACACCGAATACTGGCGCGCGTTGATGGGAGCGACCATGCTGATTCTGGTGCTGCTGGCACCGCAGGGTATTGCCGGCTATGCGCAATGGCTGTGGTCGCGTGTGAGCGCCAAGGACAAGGCAGGAGCAAGAACATGAACCTGCTGCAGGTACAGAACGTCAGCAAGGCCTTTGGCGGCGTGAAGGCCGTGCAGCAGGTCTCATTCGGCCTGCAGGCGGGTGAGCTGCTGGCCCTGATCGGCCCCAACGGCGCTGGCAAGAGCACCACCTTCAATATGGTCGGCGGCCAGTTGCCACCCGACAGCGGCCAGGTGCTGCTCAATGGCCAGTCCATCACCGGCCTGCCGCCGCGCGCCATCTGGCGCAAGGGCGTGGGACGCACCTTCCAGATTGCACAGACTTTTGCCTCGCTCAGCGTGGTGGAAAACGTGCAGATGGCTCTACTGTCGGCCGATCGCAGGATCTTCAGCTGGTGGCCGCGTGCCGCCAGCCACCGGCGTTCCGACGCACTGGCCCTGCTGGAGCAGGTGGGCATGGCGACTCAGGCTGATCGCCCCTGCAGCGCTCTGGCCTATGGCGATGTGAAGCGAGTGGAGCTGGCCATGGCGCTGGCCCATGATCCTCTGCTGCTGCTCATGGACGAACCCACGGCCGGCATGGCCCCGGGCGAGCGTGTCGCGCTGATGCAGTTGACGCGCCAGCTTGCGCAGCAGCGCCGCATGGGCGTGCTGTTTACCGAACACAGCATGGACGTGGTCTTCGGTCAGGCCGACCGTGTGGCCGTGCTGGTGCGCGGCCAGTTGCTGGCCGAAGGTACGCCGCAAGCCATTCGCGACGACGCGCGCGTGCAGCAGGCCTATCTCGGTACCGGCCTCGTTCTTGAGAAACAGCAATGAATCAAATGCATAGCAACCAGCGCTTGATGGATAAGGGAAAGAGCCCCAAATTGCTTGAAGTCCAGAACCTCAATGCCTGGTATGGCGCGGCCCATATCCTGCATCAGGTATCTCTGGCCGTGGGGCCCGGCGAAGTCGTGGCGCTGATGGGTCGCAATGGCGCTGGCAAGTCCACCACGCTCAAAAGCATTGCCGCCCTGGTGCCGCACCGCGAGGGCAGTATCCGCTTCATGGGAGAAGCGATAGAGAAAAAAGCCTCGCACCAGATCGCGCAGCGCGGCCTGGGCTATGTGCCCGAGGATCGCCGCATCTTTACCGAGCTGACGGTGCTGGAAAACCTCGAGGTCGGCAAGCAAAAGCCTCGCCGATGGCCCGATGGCTCCGCCATGCCACACTGGACGCCCGAAAGGCTTTTTGCGCTGTTCCCCAACCTGGGAGAGATGCCTGACCGCCTGGGCGGGCGCATGAGCGGTGGCGAGCAGCAAATGCTGAGCGTGGCCCGCACGCTGATGGGCCAGCCCTGCCTGGTGCTGCTGGACGAGCCCTCCGAGGGGGTTGCTCCGCTGATCGTCGAGCAGATGGCGCGCACGATTCTCGAACTCAAGGCACAGGGCATAGGCATCTTGCTCAGCGAGCAGAACCTGCCGTTTGCGGAGGTCGTGGCCGACCGCGCCTATGTGCTGGAAAAGGGCCAGATCGTGCACGAAGCCAGCATGGCCGAGCTGGCTGGCGACAAGGCCGTGCGCCAGCAATATCTGGGTGTGTAGAGGCCTTCCTCTAGCGCAAGGACAGCAAGGGCGTCAGCGGGCGCAAACGGGATGAGAGCAGCAGCTTGCCGGGCAGCAGATAGAGCCCGCCGAGAACCGGCAGTTCCACCTTGGTGAACACCACCCCGAGATCCATACCGCCTTGCTGCCAAGCCTGCCAGACCAGCGTGGTGCAATAGACGCCCTGGCCCGAACCCTGCAGCTGAAACGGCTTGCCCTGCTGCGCCATGGCCCAGGCCACGGCCCGCTCACGCGTGCCGGGGTCGGAAGCGACCTGATACAGGCGATAGGCCCGGGCGCGCTGAGCATCCAGAAAAAAGTCCAGCGAATCCAGCACCACGGCATCCGCCTGACCCGGGCGCTCGGACGGCGTGGCATGCAGCACCTGCCACTGACCGGGCCGACCCACCAGCATGCCCACATGGCTGAATTCACCGCGGTCCACGGCTTGCACCAGCTGGCTGACGTTCTCCGTACCCTGGCGAAAGATCAGATCGCCGGGCGCAGCCTGCGGCGGCAACGGCGGTGTTGCAAAAGCCAGACCAGCGCAGCAGGCCGACAGCGCCATCACAGCGGCCGTTGCCAGCCGCCGAAAAATCACAGCTGCACTTTCCAGACGCCCTGTTCCTGGAACAGATTGATGCGCTCGCGGCGACTGCTTCCATCGCGGTAGTGAACCTGAACCCTGAGCTTGGTGACCTGCTCTTCTTGGGACACAACTCGCTCCAGCACCTCGACCTTGAGCAAACCGCCGCGGGAGTTGATCAGCTTCTGACCGCTGGCCAGTATCCGGCGCAGCTTGCTATCGAAACCTGCCAGCTCTTCCTTGGAGATATGGCGTGCCGAGATCAAACGCATGCAAGCGTCGAATTCGCCTTCGGCAATCAGTTGGTAAAAGCGCTGAACCAGCTCATCCTGGCTTTGTTCCGGGGTGGTCGTAGCACAGGCCGACAGACCCAGAGCCAGGGGCAACGACAAAGAGAGATGCAGACAGCGGCGGCGGAAAAGAGAGACAGAAGCAGACACGGACCGGGTACAGCAAAAGCAAAGAAGGCCGCAGTGTAGTCGCCACAACAGCCATGCTCTTGCCTGCAGTCAGTGCACCGGCCTATTCGACCACCACCGGGCTGAACTCCGGTGGCGCGCCGAAATAGGCGCGCGGCGACGGCGGCTGCGCGCCATCGATGTCTTGCACGCCATACTGGCCGGCCAGTTCGGCCGTGTAGAACACGCCGCCGGAGCGCTTTTCCAGGCAGTCGGCATCGCCATGCAAGGCCAGTACCACCCGGCCTATGAATTGCGGCGTTTCGGCGCTGTCGAAGCTGTCGCCGTACTTGTCGGGTTCGGCAGCGCAGACGCGTTCGGAGCGTTCGGTTTTGACCAGCCCCGGCCAGAGCGAGACCACGCTCACGCCGGCAGGTTTGAAGTCGTGGGCCATGTCGAAGCTCATTTTGTCCGAGCCGGCCTTGCCCGCGCCATAGGCCGGCCCGTGCATATAGCAGCGGCTGCCGGCTGACGAGATATTGACCACCAGGCCGCGCGCCGCGATCAGCAGGCCCGCCGCGCAATGACTGGCCACGTAGGTGGAGCGCAGACCTACATCGAGCAGCCCGGTCATCTCCAGCCGGCAGCCGTCACATCGGCGGCCGTCCTGCCTACCGTGCCCGGCAGCGGCGAGTCGCCCTCCGTCACGCTGCGCCCCGTCACATAGACGGTTGCCCCCGACGCACCCAGCGCCAGCGCCACTCCCCGGCCCACGCCACGACTGGCCCCCGTCACCACACATACCAAAGCCTGGTTCATGCCGTTCCCCTGTTTCATGAAGCAGCATGAATCTGAACCATACCGCGGTGCCCGGCAACGTCCGATAAGACTAGGTGTTGCGCTGCATGCGCTGCAGGGCCCAGGCGTGGCGGGCCAGTGTCTGCTGCGCCAGATGGAGCACGGGCGCATCCACCATCTTGCCGTTGACGGTGCAGACGCCGCCGCCAGAAGCCTGCATGGCCTGCACTACCGCACTGGCCTGGGCCACGGCCGGATCGCAAGGCGCAAACACGCGGTTGACCGTACCGACCTGGTCCGGGTGTATGCACAGCTTGGCGCCAAAACCCATGCGCAGCGCGCGCCCGGTGTCGCTCTCCAGGCGGTCCGCATCCCTGGTGTCGATGGTGACGCCATCCACGGCGCGGGCCAGGCCCCGCCGGCGCGATGTCATGATCAGCGCCAGACGCACCGGCAGCAGCTCGGCTTCGTCCGGTTCGCACTGCATGCCGGCATCGACCTGGAAGTCCAGATGCCCAAAAGCCAGCCGCACCACCTGCGCGGTGCCGGCAAGCGCATCGCAGGCGTCCAGGCCCGCCACGCTTTCCACCAGGGGCAGCAACGCACAGCGCGGACCGGCTGCACCGGCAATCTGCTGCAGCACCGCCGCGGTTTCCGCCTTGGGCACCACGGCCCCGGCCACGCCGACGGCCACCAGCCTCGCCAGCGCCTGCAGATCTTCATCGAACCATGGCGTTCCCCAGGCATTGATACGTACCAGCAGCCGTTCTCGCTCGGACATGGAAAGCTGCTGCACGGCCTGCTCCAGGGCCAATCTGGCGGCCGGCTTGTCGCCGGGCGCCACGGCATCCTCGCAGTCGGCGATCACCATATCGGCGCCACTGGCGAGAGCCTTGGCAAGCCGCTGCGGCCGGTTGGCGGGAACGAACAGAAAAGTGCAGGCGTTATGCAGCAGGGTGCTCATGGCGTCTCTTGGGAATGCAGGATTTCAATCGGCTGATGGAGGCCCGTGCCGGAGCGCGGGCCTCATGCCGTGCACGGCCTCACTCGGCAGATACGCCGGCGGCCTTGATGACAGTGCGCCAGCGCGCGACCTCAGCCTCCAGGTGCTTGCGCAGTCCTTCTGGCGTGGCCTTGTCGGGCGTGACGAGATCGGAGCTGAGTTCAGCGATGCGCTTTTTGACGTTATCGTCCTTGAGCGCCACATTCAGCGCCTTGTTGAGCTGCTCTACCGCTTCCCTGGGCGTGCCCTTGGGCGCATACATGCCATGCCAGACCTTGACATCGAAGCCTTTGAGGCCCTGCTCGTCCAGCGTCGGGATATTGGGCAGTGACGACAAGCGCTGAGGTATGGTCACGCCGAAGACCTTCGCGCGCTTGCCGTCCTGGATCACGGGCACGGTCTGGGTGGTCTGGTCGCACAGCAGGTCAACCTGCCCGCCCATCAGATCGTTCATGGCGGGACCGGCCCCCTTGTAAGGCACGACGGTCAGTTTTACACCCGCCTGGTGCATGAACAGCATGCCGCACAGCTGCGACACGGCGCCCACGCCGGCATTGGCCAGCGACACCTTGTCCTGGTGCTTTTTCACATAGTCCAGCAGCTCGGCAAAGTTGTTGGCCGGGAAGTCCTTGCGCGACAGCAGGGTCATGGGCACGTCCAGCACCTGGCCGATGTACTCGAAATCCTTGAGCGGGTCGTAGGGCAGCTTTTTGTAAAGCGAGGGCGCAGTAGCCATGCCCATGTGGTGGATCAATATGGTGTAGCCGTCGGGCTTGGAGCGCACGATGCGCGCCGGTGCTAGCGTGCCGCCTGCGCCCACCGTGTTTTCGACAAGCACCGACTGCCCCAGGTACTGCCCCATCGGCACGGCCAGCAGCCGCGCCACCACATCGGTAGGCCCTCCGGCGCTGTAGGGAACAACCAGGGTCACAGGCTTGTCCGGCCAGCCTGCGGCCTGGGCAAAACCGGCCCAGCCGAGTAACAGGGCCGCGACGGCGCGGCGGGCGATTTGCGAGGGGAAGAAAGCCATGGTTGTCTCCTGGTAAAAATTCTGAGGGATCAATCGAGCTTGATGGGGCCCACGGTCTCCAGCAGCTTCTTGTAGCGTGCGATCTCGGCCATATACATCGCGTCCGCCTCTTTCAGCGAAACAGGCGACAGCACGCGGCGGCCGTCGAGCTGAAGGCTGTGCTTGACCTTCTCGTCCGCCATCGCGGAAGCGAACAGCGCGCTGGCCCTTTGCTTCTCCTCCTCGATGGCAGTACGCTTGAGGAAGTAGCCCGCATAGCTGGAGAAGTCGAAGTCGGTCAGCACCTCCACACTGCTGGCCGTCTGCAGCTTGGCCAGCGTGGGCGGTTTGGCCGCCGAGAAAATGCCGATGACCTGGAACATCCCCTTGGCCGCCATGTCGTCGAAGGCGGTCTGGTAGGGCGTGATGGAGAAGTCGATCTGCCCGCCGATCAGGTCCTGCATGGCGGGCGCACCGCCCTTGTAAGGGATGTGGTTCAGCGCCACGCCCTTCTTCTTGGCCAGGTACTCGCCCATCACGTGGTAAAGCGATCCCACGCCCACCGTGCCATAGGTCAACGGGCTGTCCTTGCGGCTCCTGGCGAGCGCGAAGAATTCGTCGAAGTTCTTCACGCCCAGGCCCTTGCGCACGGCCAGCACCAGGTAGGTCTGAGTGACGTACTGCACGGGCACGAAGTCCTCGGACTTGAACTTGGCGGCCTGGTTCAGCAGCACAGGCAAGATCAGCTCGTTCTGCGTGCCCTGGAAGACCTGGTTCTGCGGGTTGGCCAGGAACTTGTTGACCGCCAGCAGCCCCGTGGCGCCGCCGAGGTTCTCCACGAAGAAGGGCTTGCCCTGGCCGCTGAGCGCGTTGGCGATCACGCGGCCCGTGGCGTCGCTGGGGCCGCCAGCCGGGTAAGGCACCAGGATGCGCTCTTGCGCCAAGGCCCCAAGGGACAGGACAAGAGCACAGGCGGCCAGCAGAGCGGGGATGGTTCTCATGGTTCAAGCTCCCAGGGTCTTCAGGGTTTTGAAAAGCACCGTGGCCTTGCCGGCCACCGAGTCGAGGCGCACGTATTCCTCAGGCGTGTGAAAGCCACCTCCCGACGGGCCCACGGCGCAGATCACGTCGCAGCCGCATTCGGCGGCGATGCCCGAGTCGGAACAGCCGCCCGTCACCTCGCCTTTGACGGCGATGCCCTCGGTCACCGAAATCTCCAGGTACTTCTCGGCCAGAAGGCGCGAACCCTCGCTCTGCACGAAGGGCTTGAACTCGCCGCGCACCGACCACGACGCGCTCTCGCCCTGCAGGCTGGTGGCGCAGATGCGAGTCACCTCGCTCAGGCAACGCTCGCGCTGCGCCATGGTGTGGATGCGTAGGTCCACCCCCGCCACAGCCGACGGTGCCACGGTGTTGACAGAAAGGCCGCCACGGATCAGGCCCACGTTGAGGGTGATGCCCTCGTCCGGGTCGATGAGCTGCTCCATGCTCTGGATCTTTTTCGCCAGAGCCGAGATGGCGCTGATGCCCGAATAGAAGTTCGCCCCCGCGTGCGCGGCCTTGCCCTGCACCTGCACGTCGAAGAACACACCGCCCTTGCGGCCCACCACCACGTTGCCGTTTGGACGGCCGGGCTCGGAATTGAAAACGTAGCGATGCTGGCGACAGGTGGCCTCGATGAAAGCGCCGCTCTGGGGCGAGCCGATTTCCTCGTCACAGGTGAACAGCGCCGAGAGCGTTGTGCCTCTATCGCCCATGGCCTGCCAGGCCTGCAGCAGGTAGACGTTCATCAGCACGCCGGCCTTCATGTCCGCCACGCCAGGGCCATAGGCAACAGGGCCATCCACGCGAAAGGGTCGACGCTGAGTCTCTCCCTCGGGGAACACGGTGTCGCAATGGCCCAGCAGCAGGGCAGAGCGCTCACGCGACGCACCGGGGTGGACGGTGGCGCGCACGCATACCAACCGTCCGCCATCCTGCAGCCGCTGCACCTCGATACCCAGCCCATCCAGGTAGCCGGCGACCCAATCGAGCACCTTGGAAACGCCTGCCTTGTGGTAGCTGCCCGAGTCGATGTTCACCAGGCTTTCCAACTGTTGGACGTAGTCGTCGAACCGCTCTTGCATCCACGCAGAAAAGTCGTTCATCGCTGTCTCCTACATCAAAGTGCCCACTTGCGGCCAGGCGGCCATAGCCCACGCTTTGTGGATGGCCGCCGCAGCCCGCGCCGCATCCACCCCGCCGTAGTCAGCCAGCCTCAGCGCCTTGGCCGTGATCTCCTCGCGCGACAGCGTGTTGCCAGGGTCGCCCTTGGGTTCGTCGACACGGCCCTTGAGCAAACGGCCATCCGTGGTCTGTACGCTGACCTTGCCTATCCAGCGCCGGGGATAGGCCGCATCGACCTCGGCATCAAGCTCCATGCTCACCTTGTCGCGCAGCTCCACGGTTTCCTGTGCCAGATAGTCGCGGTCAAACTCCGTCAGCCCTGCATGACCGTGACGCGCCGCCAGCGCCAGCACGGTACCCATGGAGAACTTGCTCTGGTGCACGGTGCTCGGCCTGACCACGGGGCCCAGCACGTCGATGGCGCCCTGGTGCACATGGCAGGTGACCTGTGCCACGTCAGCAGGCGCCAGGCCGTGCTGTTGCATGACTTGCAGCAGCGCATCGGCCGCGGGGTGGGTGTGGCGGCAGGAGGCATGCCACTTGAACGAGGTCTCGGCCGTGGCCCAGCGCGTGCCCAGTCCATCGCTGAGCCGGGTCGGGTCGGCATCGGTGGACATGCCCGCCGCAAGCCCTTGCGGGCCCGTGAAGATGTCCTGCGCGCCCGTGAAGCCGTCCTGCGCCAGGAAGGCGGCCGTCAGCCCTGCAGATGCAGCATGCGCCGTGTGCAGCTGCTTGCTGTCGGCGCCCGTGCGCAGAAACTCCCACAGCCCCGCCGACTGCGTGCCGGCCGAGCCGAAGGCATGCTGCATCTGCTCAGGCGTCAGCTTGAGCAAACGGCCCACGGCGGCAGCCGCTGCCAGCGTGCCGGCCGTGGCCGTGGTGTGGAAGATGCGGTAGTGGCTGCGGCCCAGAAACTCGCCCACCCGAATGCCGACCTCATAGCCGGCCACGCAGGCCTGCATGAGCTCGACGCCGCTGGCACCAAGGCTCTGCGCCACGGCCAGTGCGGGCGGGAAGACCACGGCGGCAGGATGAAACACCGAGCCGTTGTGCACATCGTCCTGCTCGGCCACATGCGAAGCAGCGGCGTTGGCCTGGGTCGCCATCAGCGGTGAACTGGTAGCCGCACTGCCCAGTATCTCGCAGGGGCCAGCGGCCGGGCCCTGGGACAAAGCGAAGCGCGTGATGCTCTGCACGGGGCGCGCGTTCTGGCCGGCGAGAGCGGAGCCGAACCAGTCCACCCACAGATCCTCGGCGCGGCGCTGCACCTGCAGCGGGACATCCTCCCAGCACAGCGTGGCCGCGAACCGGGCCAGCGGATGAATGCTCACTTGAGTCTCGTTCTTCATAGAATCACTCCCGCGCATACGCTGCGCACAGCTTTTACAGAGTTGCTTCTTCGGCGTACAGAGCACGGATGCGCTCGGCCGACCAGCCCAGCTCGGCCAGGATGGCCGCACTGTGCTCGCCTACGGACGGCACGGCGTCCATGCGGTAGTCAAAGGCGCTATTGGCACCGGGCGGCAGCAGTGCCTGCACCGGCCCGGCCGGCGTGCCCACGCTGCACCAGCGCTGACGCGCGGCCAGTTGCGGATGGGCCCACAGGCCCGCCATGTCGTTGACACGGGCGTTGGCAATGCCTGCCTGCTCCAGGCGCTGCACCACCTGCTGTGCGTTAAGCCCGGCAAACACGTTCACAATCAGGGCCTGCAGTTCCTCGCGGTGGGCATTGCGCCGTGCATTGCTGCCAAAGCGCACATCGCCGGCCAGTGCCGGCTGCAGCAGCACCTGTTCGCAGAAAAGCTTCCATTCGCGCTCGTTCTGCAGGCCCAGCATCACCGTGCCGCCATCGCCCGCCGTGAAGGGTCCATAGGGGTAGATGCTGGCATGCGATGCGCCCGTGCGCGGCGGCGGCGGCGCACCGTCCCAGGCGTAGTACATGGGATAGCCCATCCATTCGCCCAGTGCCTCCAGCATGGAGACATCGATATGGCTGCCCTCACCCGTGCGCCCGCGCAGCAGCAGGGCAGAAAGAACATTGGTATAGGCATACATCCCGGCCGCGATATCGGCCACCGAGATGCCGGCCTTGGACGGCTCCTGCTCCGTTCCCGTAACCGAGAGAAACCCCGCCTCGCTCTGGATCAGCAGGTCGTAGGCCTTCTTGTCCCGATAGGGGCCGTCGGCACCATAGCCGCTGATGTCGCAGACGATGAGTTGGGGGTTACGGGCTTTCAGCACCTCGTAGGACAGCCCCATACGCGCGGCCGCGCCCGGTGCCAGGTTCTGCACCAGCACATCAGCCGTGGTCAGTAGTTGCAGCAAGGCTTGCAGGGCCGCCGGTTGCTTGAGGTCCAACGCCAGGCTTTCCTTGCTGCGGTTGATCCAGGTGAAGTGCGAGGACTGGCCATTGACCCGCTGGTCGTAGCCGCGCGCAAAGTCGCCCGCGCCGGGGCGCTCCACCTTGACCACGCGCGCCCCCAGATCGGCGAGCTGGCGGGTGCAAAAGGGTGCGGCCACCGCATGTTCCAGCGAGACCACGGTGATGCCATCGAGAGGTCGAAGACTATGCTTTTTCATCTTGGAAATCCATTGCACTTTGGCGAAACTCACGACCCGAACAACTGGCGCACTCAAAGCCAGGGACAGCAAGCAAGGGCCTACGCCGGCAGCACAGCCCCGCCCCGCAGCGAGGCTGTCGTCCCCCTTTCAGGTGGAAGGCGCACAGCGACTCAGGGGGTCTTCCATTTCAAAACGAACGTGGCAGACCCAGCAGGTGCTCGGCCACATAGGAATAGATCAGATTGGTGGAGATCGGCGCCACCTGATAGAGGCGGGTTTCGCGAAACTTGCGCTCCACGTCGTACTCGCACGCAAAGCCGAAGCCTCCGTGGAACTGGATGCAGGCATTGGCCGCCTCCCAGCTGGCCTTGGCCGCTAGATACTTGGCCATATTGGCCTGAGCGCCCATGGACTCTCGCGCGTCGAACAGTTCGCAGGCCTTCCAGCGCATGAGATTGGCGGCCTCGACCTCGATGAAGGCATCGGCGATCGGGAACTGCACGCCCTGGTTCTGGCCGATGGGACGGCCGAACACCTGGCGGTCCTTCACGTAATTCGTCACACGGTCCAGAAACCAGTAGCCGTCGCCTATGCACTCGGCCGCAATCAGCGTGCGTTCGGCGTTCAGCCCGTCGAGGATGTACTTGAAACCCTTGCCTTCCTCGCCGATCAGGTTCTCCTCGGGAATCTCCAGATCCTCGAAGAACAGCTCGTTGGTCTCGTGGTTGACCATATTGAGGATGGGGCGCACGGTCATGCCCTTCTTCTCGGCCTCGCGCAAATCGACCATGAAGATGGACATGCCCTCGCTTTTCTTCTTCACTTCGGCCAGCGGCGTGGTGCGCGCCAGCAGGATCATGAAGTCGCTGTGCTGGATGCGGCTGATCCAGACCTTCTGACCGTTGATCACATAGCGCCCGTCCTTCTTCACGGCGCTGGTCTTGATCTTGGTGGTGTCCGTGCCCGTGGTGGGCTCTGTGACACCCATGGACTGCAGCCGCCATTCGCCCGAGGCGATGCGCGGCAGGTATTTCTCCTTCTGCGCCTGCGATCCATGGCGCAGCAATGTGCCCATGTTGTACATCTGGCCGTGGCAGGCACCCGAGTTGCCGCCGCAGCGGTTGACCTCTTCCATGATGACGCTGGCCTCGGTCAGGCCCAGGCCGCTGCCGCCGTACTCCTGCGGAATCAGCGCGGCCAGCCAGCCCGCGTTCGTGAGCGCGTTGACGAAGGCTTCGGGGTAGACGCGCTGCTCGTCGATCTTGCGGAAATACTCGTCGGGGAACTCCGCACACAGCGCACGGATGGCATCGCGGATCTCGTGGTGGTTATTCGAGCTGGTATGTTCGATCATTTAAAGCCTTTGGGCCTAGAACGCTTATCCATAAAGCGTCATAAGCTATGGTTTTTAATTCTTCAGGACACCGTGGCCGTAGCCTGCATGGTAAGAAGGCCTTCGTGGTCCTGAGCCCACAGGTCGATGGTCCTGCTGTCCTCGCGCGGCTTGCCGTGCACGCTGAAAGGGTGAAGGTCGAAGGTCGGCCGCAAGGCCTTGAAGTCGAACGTGACCACCTTGGCGCCCTGCAGATTGCGGCGCAGCAGATCGAGCAGCAGCGTGGCAATCAGCGGACCATGCACGATCAGGCCCGGGTAGCCCTCGACCTGGGTCACGTACTGACGGTCGTAGTGGATGCGGTGGCCGTTGAAGGTCAGCGCCGAGTAGCGAAACAGCAAGATGTCGTCGGGCACGATGGTGCGCGACCATGCAGCCTGGCCGGCGAGCGACGGCTGCTGCGGTGGCGGCACCGGATCGCCTGGCCTGGCGGCGGCCCGGTAGACGATGTCGTGCTCCTCGACCAGCGCCAGGCCGTCCTGGTTCGAGAACCGGTGCTCCACCAGCACGAACAGCAGCTCGCCCGAGCGTCCGGTCTTGTGCTGCACGCTGCGGATGGTGGAGACACGCTGCACCTCCTGCCCCAGGCGCAGCGGATTGTCTGTCTCCCAGCGCAGCCGTCCACCCGCCCACATGCGGCGCGGCAGCGGCACGGGCGGCAGGAAGCCGCCGCGCCGGGGATGCCCGTCGGGGCCGATCTCGCTCTGGCGCGCATG
>NZ_JBKFBC010000009.1:13287-218629 GCF_053345995.1 Comamonas sp. C24C
CAGCGGCGCCACCGGCGTACCGGGTGCGGTAGCAGGGTCATCCCGGTCCAGCGTAGCCGACAGCGCCCGCAAGGGAGCGGCGGTGATGAGGTCAAGCGCAGTTTCGCTTTTGCTCTGCCAGGTCTGCAGGTGATCCAGGGCCGAGGGGTGGATGCTGTCGGTCATGCGCGGCCTGTCCAGTTGGCAGCACCAGTTGCAGGCCGGTCCAGGAGCCTCCGGACGCAGGCTATGTGAAGGGGCATGGGCGAAACGCAGCAGGCATGCACGACAGGGTCTCCTCGTTGAAATCTGTCGCCTATGCTCGCTGCCTCCGGCACACCGCACAATCTGTCATATTGGAAGCGAGACTTTTGTTTTTTCGAAACCTACCCAGATCCAGTACATACCCGAGGGTGCCATGCAGTTCGACCTCAAAGATCTAAGACTCTTTGTTTTGATAGCACAGACTGGAAGTTTGACAAGGACTTCAGAGCAATCACATCTATCTCTGGCGGCCACCAGTGCACGCATCCGGGCACTGGAGGAACAGGCAGGCATGCCTTTGTTGATTCGAGAGGCTAGAGGGGTACGACTGTCGGCCCCCGGTGAGGCCTTTCTGCACCATGCGCGGGCCATGCTGCAGCAGTCACGTCAGCTTCAAGCCGATCTGCAGGAGTATGGCGCGGGGCTGCGCGGCCATGTGCGTGTGTTCGCCAACACCACGGCAGTCACGGATTTCATGCCCGACATCCTGGCCGCCTACCTCACTGAGCATCCCCATATCAACGTGGATCTGCAGGAGCGCCCGAATGCAGGCATTGCTGCCGATATCCGCGACGGCCGCGCCGACCTGGGCATTGTTGCCGGAACCGTGGACACCCATGGACTACGCACCATGCATTTCAGCACCGACCGACTGGTGCTGGTGACACCTGATGCGCCGCGCTGGGCCGAGCTGGATCATGTGGCGTTCTCCGAGGTACTTCACGAGCGCTTTGTGGGCATGCACCGCGGCAGCACGCTGCAGACCTTTCTCGACCAGCTGAGCCAGCAACTCGGGGCTACGCTGAAGCTGCGCATACAGTTGTCCAGTTTCGACACCATGTGCCGCATGGTCGCTGCCGGCGTAGGCATCGCTGTCGTGCCTGAGACGGCGGCACTGCGCTATCGCGGCACGCAGCGCGTATGCCGTGTGCCGCTGACCGATGCCTGGGCCGTGCGTCCCCGCTATATGCTGGTGCGCGCAGAGCAGCCTGTATCGGCGCAGTTGCAGGAGTTGATCGAGGCCATCGCGGTCTATCACGAGCACATGTGAAAAAGCGCTGTCCTGGCGGTTAGAACGACGCGGCAGCGAGCACGCGCGTGCGCAGACGCGGCAGGTCGATGACCGTGATACCGCCGTATTCGATCTCGATCAACCCTCCTGCGGCCAGGCGGCGCAGCGCCGCGTTGCAACGCTGGCGCGACAAGCCAGAGAGATTGGCGATCTCCTCTTGGGAAACACGCAGGCGCGGGTCGCTGCCCGGGTGCAGCCAGGGGTGGAACAGGCCCACCAGTGCACGCGCCACCTGACTGTCGGTATCAAGCAGATGGTGGGCCGCAAAGTTGCCTAGAAACCAGTGCATGCGCTCGTTGATCTGACGCAGCAAAAAGGCTTCGAAGCTGCGCTCGCTGCCGCGCAACCACTCGAAGACCTCGGCAGGCATCAAGGCCACGCGGCTGTCGCGCAGCGCGATCACGTCTGCCGTGCGCGCCACTCCGCGCAGCACCGTTCCCTCGCCGAACCAGCTGCCCACCGACAGGCCGCCCAGCGTGACCGAGCGACCGTCGGCGCTGCTCACCGACCATTTGAGCAGCCCTTCGATGGCGCCATACCAGTGCCGGGGCGCATCGCCCATGCGGCACAGCGCAGTGCCCGCGGGCAGGTCCACCTCGCGCATCTCGGCACGCACGCGTTCGCGCACGGCAACGTCGAGCGCGGGAAACCAGGCCGAGCCGGACAGCAGTTCATCGAGGGTGGGACGGGCCGCGGCCGTTGAGCGGTGATGACGGACGATGGTGAAGCTCCTTGCGTACTTACCCCGAGGTCAAATGTCATCGCAACGACTGATTAGTGAAGGGGTGAAAAAAATAATAGCTGACGACCCAACCCCACGCATCAGGAGACGCCATGAGCAAGCGCAAGGTGATCGTGACCATTGCCCCCACGGGCGGCATGGCCCACAAATCGCAGAACCCCTATCTCCCTACCCAGCCGGACGAAATCGCCGAGGACGTGGTGCGCTGCTGCAATGCGGGCGCCAGCGTGGCCGCCATCCATGCGCGCCGCCCCGACGACGGCGCCACCTGCAATGCCGACATCTACCGCGACATCAACACCCGCATCCGCGCTGCGGGCTGCGACATCGTGATCAACAACTCCACGGGCGGCGGCGTGCACGGCGACATGGTGCGCGAGCTGCAGGGCGGGCGCTGGGAAATCGCCTGGGAGGAGCGCATCAAGGGCATGGACGCAGGCGCCGAAATGTGTACGCTGGATGCAACCACGCTGAACCTGAGCTTCGGCGGGCGCGAGATCCTCATGGACACACCGCTGTCCCGGGGCCGCGAACTGGCCGTAGGCATGAAGGCGCGCGGCATCAAGCCAGAGTGGGAGGTCTTCGCCCACACCCACATCCTGCAGGACGTGACCACGCTGATCGAGGAAGACCACGATGCCGCACCGCACTTCATCAACCTGGTGATGAACGTCCACCGCAACTTCCAGAACGCCATGCCGTTCTCTCCGCGCTACCTGCAGCAGATGGTGGACGTTCTGCCCGCCAACAGCATCTTCTGCGTCAGCGGCATCGGTCCCTCGCAGCTGGAGGCCAATGTGGCTGCGCTGCTGCTGGGCGGCCATGCGCGTGTGGGGCTGGAGGACAACCTCTACTACCGCCAGGGCGAGCTGGCCACCAATGTACAGCTGACCGAGCGCATCGTGCGCCTGATCCGCGAGCTCGACATGGAGCCCGCCACACCCGAGGAAGCGCGTCAGATCATGGGGCTGCAACGCAGTGGCATGCCGCTGCCCGCGTTCGCGCCCGCCGCCATGGCACAGGCAGCCTGAACCGCACACGACGCAGCACAGTTCGCACAACAACGAGGAGACAGCATCATGAACTTCACATGCAAGGCCCTGGCGGGCGCCTTGACGCTGGCCGGTGCGGCCACGGCAGCAGCCCAGATTTCGGACGATGTGATACGCATAGGCTTCATCAGCGATATGTCGGGCGTGTACCGCGACTACGACGGACCTGCAGGCGCAGAAGCCATACGCATGGCCATCGCCGACATGGGTGGTGCCATCAACGGCAAGAAGATCGAGCTGGTGGCGGCCGACCACCAGAACAAGGCCGACATCGCCGCAGCCAAGGCGCGCCAATGGTTCGACGTGGAGCGCTTCGACATGCTGATCGGCGGCGTGAATTCGGGTGCGGCGATTGCCATGGCGGGCGTGGCTCGCGACAAGCGCAAGCCCTATTTCGTGGTCGGCTCGGGCGCCTCCAGCCTCACCAACGAGCAGTGTTCGCCCTACACGGTCATGTATGCCTACGACACGGTGGCCATGGCGCGCGGAACGGCCAGCGCCGTGCTCAAGAGCGGCGGCAAGCGCTGGTTCTTCGTGACGGCCGACTATGCCTTCGGCAATGCGCTTCAGGCCGATGCCGCCAAGGTGCTCGAAGCCGGCAGCGGCAACGTGGCCGGTGCGGTCAAGCACCCGCTGGGCGCCAGCGACTTCTCGTCCTTCATGCTGCAGGCTCTGGCCGCCAAGCCCGATGTACTGGCCCTGGCCAATGCGGGTGGCGACACGGTCAATGCGATCAAGTCGGCAGCGGAATTCGGGCTGGCGCAGAAGATGAAGCTCGCGGGCATGATCATCACCATTCAGGACGTGCACGCCCTGGGCCTGAAGACGGCACAGGGCATGTATCTGACCGACAGCTGGTACTGGAACCAGAGTCCCGAGGCCAGCGCATGGGCGCGGCGCTTCTTCGACAAGCACAAGCGCATGCCTACCTCCTTCCATGCGGGCGACTACTCCGCCACGTTGCAGTACCTCAAGGCCGTGCAGGCCGCGGGCACGGATGATGGCACCAAGGTGATGGAACAGCTCAGGAAGACCCGTTTCAACGACATGTTCGTCAAGGATGGCTGGCTGCGCGCCGACGGCCTGATGGTGCATGACATGCATCTGATGCAGGTGAAGACGCCGGCCGAATCCAGAGAGCCCTGGGACTACTACAAGGTGGTCGAGACCATCCGGGGCGAGGCCGCCTGGACTACCCGCGCAGAGACACGCTGCACACAATGGAAGACATCATGAGCGCGGCCGCACCCGCGATACGGCGCGTTGCCGTGGTTGGCACCGGCGTGATCGGTGCCAGCTGGGCGGCATTCTTTCTGGCGCACGGCCTGGAAGTGACGGCCACCGATCCTGCACCCGGCGCCGAACAGCGCCTGCGCGAAGCGGTGCAGCGCCACTGGCCAACCATGCAACGCATGGGACTGACGGATGGAGCTTCGCCCGAGCGCCTGCGCTTCGACGCCACACTGGAGCGTGCGCTGGACGGCTGCGACTTCGTGCAGGAAAGCGGCCCCGAGCGCGCCGATTTCAAGGCTGACCTCTATGCGCGCCTGGACGCTGCCACGCCGCCGCAGGTGCTGCTGGCCAGCAGCAGCTCGGGCCTGCCGGTCAGCGGCATGCAGGTGCGCTGCAAGGCGCCGCAGCGCGTGGTTCTGGGACATCCCTTCAATCCGCCGCACCTGATTCCGCTGGTGGAGGTGGGTGGTGGCGATGCCACCTCGCCAGACAGCATTCAGCGCGCCATGGACTTCTATGCAGCGCTGGGCAAGCGCCCCATTCACGTGCGGCGCGAGATCGCTGGCCACATCGCCAACCGCCTGCAGGCCGCGCTGTGGCGCGAGGCCTTTCACCTCGTTGACCAGGGCGTGGCCAGCGTCAGCGACATCGACACGGCCATCGCCCACGGCCCCGGACTGCGCTGGGCGCTGATGGGGCCATTCATGAACCTGCATCTGTCTGGCGGACAGGGCGGCATTCAGCATCTGCTGGAGCACCTGGGCGGCCCCATCGAGAGCTGGTGGCACGATCTTGGCAATCCAGCCATGACGCCGGCGCTCAAGGCTCATGTGGTGCAGGGCGTCACCGAGGCGCGCGGCATGCGCGATGAGGAGGAGCTGGAACGCACACGCGACGAGCTGCTGACCGACCTGATACGCGCCAAAGCCCAGGGTTCGCTGTTCTGAGCCCACCTGGAGGAGCACGCATGCAAGCCATAGACTTCCTGTCCGATCCGCAACAGATCGCCCCGCCGAGCAGCCTGCGCACCGATTTTGACGACGGCAGCTTCGTGCTACGATCGCCCGTGGCACTGAGGCCCTATGCGCGCTGCGTGGGCGACTGGCTCGAGCGCTGGGCGCGCGAAACACCTGCGACGCCGGCTCTGGCCGAACGCACGCCCGACGGCTGCGGCTGGCGCATGCTCCTCTGGGGCGAGCTGCGCGAGGCCGTGGGACGCACGGCCCAGGGGCTGCTGGACCTGGATCTGCCCCCCGGCCCGGTGGTCATCCTGTCGGACAACGCCATCGATCACGCGGTGCTGATGCTGGCCGCCATGCACGTGGGCCGGGCAGCCTGCTCGCTGTCCAGCGCCTATTCACGCACGGCGCGCGACTTCGGGCGGCTGCGCCAGATGCTCCAGGCACTGCAACCCGCGCTGATCTACGCATCGGATGCACGCGTGTACGGACCGGCACTGGCGGCCTGCGAAACCCGCGCGCCCTGCGTCTTCAGCGCGCATGCACAGCACTGGCCGGGGGGGCTGGATTTCGGGGCGCTGATGGCCAGACCCGAGACAGTCTCCGTGCGCACCGCCTATGAAGCCATCGCGCCCGACACGCATGCCAAATACCTGCTGACCTCGGGCTCCACCGGCACGCCCAAGGTGGTCATCAACACGCACCGCATGCTGTGCGCCAACCAGCAGCAAATGGCGCAGACCTGGCGCTTTCTTGAGCAGGAAAAGCCCGTGCTCGTGGACTGGCTTCCCTGGAGCCACACCTTCGGCGGCAACCACAACCTGCATCTGGTGCTGGCACATGGCGGCACGCTTTACATAGACGAGGGCCGGCCCGCGCCGGGTCTGATCGAAAAGACGGTGCGCAATCTGCGCGAAGTCCGCCCCACGCTGTGGTTCAACGTGCCGCGCGGCTTCGACATGGTGTTGCCGCTGATGGAGGCCGACGACACGCTGGCAGCGGACATCCTCTCACGCCTGCGGCTGGCCTTCTACGCGGCAGCGGCGCTGGCCCCCTCCACCTGGAGGCGGCTGGAGGCAGTGGCCGCACGCGTGCGCCCGGGCCGACCGCTGTGGCTGACCACGTCGTGGGGATGTACCGAGACTTCGCCAGCCATCACGTCGGCCCACTGGCAGCTCGCTGGCGCGGGTTGCATCGGTGCACCTCTGCCCGGGCTGGAGCTCAAGTTCGTGCCCAACGGCAACAAGCTGGAAATGCGCGTGAAGGGCGTGTCGGTGTTTCCCGGCTATCGCCATGCACCACGCGAAACGGCTGCGGCCTTCGACGAGGAAGGCTACTACCGCATTGGCGACGCCGGCTTTGTCGTGGACGAGCTGCAGCCCGAGCGCGGCGTCATCTTCAACGGCCGCGTGGCCGAGGATTTCAAGCTCTCCAGCGGCACCTGGGTCTCGGTGGGAACGCTGCGCGTGGAACTGGTGTCGCGCCTTGCACCACTGGTGCAGGACATCGTCATCGCAGGCCACGACCGCGACGAGCTCGGTTTGCTGGTGTTTGCCTCGCCCGCGGGCGCGGCCGACCCTGCGGCCCTGACACAGGCGCTGCGCCGCGTGATGCATGAGCAGCGCAATGCTGGCGCGGGCAGCTCGCAAAGCCCCGGCTGCGCGCTGGTGCTGGTGGAGCCACCCGACGCAGAGGCCGGCGAGATCACCGACAAGGGCTATATCAACCAGCGCGCGGTGCTGGCGCGGCGCGCCGATGCGGTGCAACGTCTGTTCGCTTCAAAGGATGCATCGGTCATTCGCTGCAATAGCTAAAACCATAGCATCCATCGCAAGTCAGTATTCAAATCTTGACTCAAACAATCCAGATCTGAAGTATTACAAGCGATGACAGCTATCAAATCAAATAGTCGCGTCAGGCGTGCTTCGCCTGCTCCAGCTCCTGCGCCAGCGTACGCACGAGCTCAGCCGCAGGCATGGCGCGAGCCAGCGGTGCGCCCTGGCCGGCCCAGTGCGCGGCATAGTCGCTGCTGCCCTGCGCGCTGGCTGCCTGGTGCAGCGCCTTGCCTGCGTCATACACCATGGGATAGGCGGGCAGTGCTCCCGCATAGTCTCGCCCCAGCTGGTGCAGACGGTTGAACATGCCGCGCGCAGGACGCCCGGAAATGGCGGCGGTGATGGCCGTGTGCTGTGCGCTGTCGCCTTGCAGCTCGGCGCGGTAGGCCTGGCTGGCAGCGGATTCGGGGCAGAGGATGAAGGCCGTGCCCATCTGCACGGCACAGGCTCCGAGCTGCAGCGCGGCGGCAATGCCCGCCCCGTCCATGATGCCGCCTGCGGCGACCACGGGCAGGCGGGACTCGCGCGCCAGCAGCCGCACCAGCGCCAAAGTCCCCATCAGTCTGTCCTGCTCGGGCACGAAAGCGCCGCGATGGCCGCCCGCCTCCATGCCCTGAGCCACGATCACATCCACCCCGGCCTGCTCGATCTGGCGCGCCTCATCGAGACTGGTGGCACAGGCCAGCGTGATGATGCCGGCAGCGCGCAAGGCATCGACAAAGCCCTGCTCCGGCAGGCCGAAATGAAAGCTCACCACGGCGGGGCGCAGCTCCAGCAGCATGGCCTGCAACCGCGCA
The DNA here is from genome assembly GCF_053345995.1 of Comamonas sp. C24C. Taxonomy (NCBI): domain Bacteria; kingdom Pseudomonadati; phylum Pseudomonadota; class Betaproteobacteria; order Burkholderiales; family Comamonadaceae; genus Comamonas; species Comamonas sp. C24C. The sequence goes on from NZ_JBKFBC010000009.1 coordinate 21,221, forward strand.
TTGCCCAGCGCAGACTCGTAGATGCAGCGCAGGCCAGACGGCACGGACGCGCCGTAGCGCTCGAACTCCGGCGCCAGATAGCGCAGCCACTGCGCTTCGCGCTCGGCATCTGCGACCGGCGCACGGTGACAGAAGAGGTTGACGTTGAAGGGGCGATCGGTCAGCGCACGCGTCTGCTCGATGTGCTGGCGCGCCTGCTCGAGGCCGTAGGCGCCTATGCCGACCGAACCCAGGGCGTATGCATTGCTCACGGCAGCCGCCAGCTGCGGGGTCGAGGTCCCGGCCATCGGGGCCTGAATGATGGGATGCTGCAGACCCAGACCTGTCATCCACAAAGGTAGTTTGCTCATCGCACGTCTCCTGGTTGTCACTTTTCGATATGGATCATTGCGCCGCGCGGGCCAGGCGGCTGGAGGCCACCAGCAGCGCCCCCAGGCCCAGCGCCGCGCAGCCCAGCACGAACAGCTGGCGATAGCTGCCGCTGCTGGCGTAGACAAATGCCATCAGATAGCCGGAGCTGGCCTGCAACAGCGCAAATGCCGCCGTGGCATAGCCCCACATTTTCTTGTGCTGGCCGGGGCCGATGAGCTGCATCAGATAACCCGAGGTGATGGCCGCCATGCCCGGTGACAGCGCCCCCACCACAAAACCCGACAGCGCATGACCGCCGAAACCGGCCCAGACCAGCGGCAGGCCGATGGCCACGGCCTTGAGGGCATAGGCGCCCGTGGTCGTTCCCCACCAGCCCCAGCGCGTGGCGCAGTAGGCCGCACACAGCGGCCCGATCATCGCGCCAAGCCCGAAGAATGCCCATTGCGTCGAAGCATAGGCGCCGCCCAGCTGCAGCTCGCGATCCAGGTAGTCCACCCAGAACACGGTGTGCGGCACAAAGCCGAAGGCGTCGCAGGCATAGGCGGTCAACACCAGGATCACCGCCAGGCTCCATGGCGTTGCACCGGACGTTGCGGCCGTCGCCGTGGGCTGGACCGCCACCGGCGCATGCAGCGGGATCTGGCGCGCGGCATGCCATCCGCTGTAAAGCGCCAGCGCACATAGCGCCGTCAGCGCCCACCAGACCGCGCTCAGGCTGCTGCGCGCAAACATGGGCACCAGGGTGGCGGCCAGCAAGGCTCCCACGCCAATGCCGCAGAACATCAGCGGGCCCAGCGTGGCGCGGCGCTGCGGTGCGGCCGCAGCCATGGCCACCGACGGGCCCAGCACCATCAGCGCGGCCCCGGCAATGCCCGAGATCAGCCGCCAGACAAAGAACAGGGCCATGGGCTGGGGCAGGCTGCAGCCGGCAAAGCTGAGCATCACGGCCACCCAGCAGATCACCAGCACGCGCAGCGCGCCCATGCGCTCGGCCAGCGGCGCGGCGACCAGGGCCCCGATCAGATAGCCGAGCAGATTGGCGGCCCCCAGGTAAGCCACCTGCTCGCCGCTGAACCAGCCCGCATGGACCATCTGCGGCATCAGCGCCGTATAGGCGAAACGGGCCAGGCCGACGCCGCTCAAGGTGGCCATGAAACCGGTCAACAGCAGGGGAAGTTCTTTGCGCTCGATCACAGCTCGGGTTCCGGAGGGTAATTGGCATCAAGCCTAAACGCTGTGACGCGATCATGTCCAATGATTCAAAATGATGACTTGCATCTCATTTCAAGATATTGGAGCCGCATATGCAACTCAAATCCCTGCGCATGTTCGAAGCCGTCTGTGAAAGCGGCAGCTTTGGTGCCGCTGCCCAGCGGCTGCACACCGTGCAGTCCAATGTCACGGCCCATATCAAAAAGCTCGAGGACGAAGCGGGCGTGCAGCTGCTGATGCGGGCCAACCCGGTCTTTCCCACTCCGGCCGGACGTACGCTGCTGGAATCTGCGCGGCAGATGCTGCAGTCGCATGATCAGGTGCTGGCCATGCTGCAAACCCGGCAGTTTGCTGCCGGCCAGGTCAAGGGGGCCTTGCGCATAGGTTCCATGGAAACCACCGCCGCCCTGCGCCTGCCGCCCCTGCTGGCCAAGTTGCGCAGGCTGCATCCGGGCATAGACCTGGAACTGGATGCCCAGCCCACGGCCGCCTTGCTGATGGAGCTGGCAGCCGGCCACATCGACTGCGCCTTCATCAATGGAGCCGCACCGCAGAGCGAGCTGCATTCCTGGCCGCTGTTCCGCGAAGAGCTGGTGCTGGTCAGCGGACAGCCGCTGACGCGCTTCCCCACTGCGGCGGACTTCGGCAACGCCGTGTTCCTGGCATTCCGCCAGGGCTGCAGCTACCGCCAGCGGATCGAGCTGCTGATGGCTTCGATGGGGGTGACGGCGGTGCGCATCATGGAGCTGGGCATGCTGGACACCATCCTCGGCTGCGTGGCAGCCGGCATGGGTTATGCGCTGCTGTCGCGCTCTCTGGTCGAAGCTCAGCAACAGCGCTTTGGCGTGCACTGGATGACCTTGCCCGGCAGGAGCGGACAGGAGCTGGCCTTTGTCGATACCTGTTTTGTGACCGCCGCCGTTGAAGGCTGGTCTCCCGCATTGCACGCATTTGCGCAGGTGTTGGGCGTCGATCCCCGAACCGCGCAGGCACGGCCCGTGCCGCTGGCCCTGGCTGCCTGAGCACGCCAGGCATCACGGCTGCATCAGCGCACGGCGGTATTGCAAGGCCTCGGCCAGATGGGCCTGCGTGATGGAATCAGAGCCAGCCAAATCGGCAATGGTGCGTGCCACCTTCAGGGCCCGGTGCGTGCCGCGCGCCGACCAGCCAAGGCGCGCTGCAGCCTTGTGTGCAAAGGTCAACGCCTCGGGCTCCAGCTGCAGATGCGTGTCGAGCTGCACCCCCTGCAACTGATGATTGGGCAGGCCCTGGCGCTGCAAGGCCTTGTCCCTGGCCGCACTCACGCGTTGCTGCACGGCAGCGCTGCTCTCGCCCTCGGGCGCTGCCAGCAGCTCCTGGGGCGACAGTGCCGCCACCTCCACATGCAGATCGATGCGGTCCAGCAAGGGCCCGCTGATGCGCGCCTGATAACGCGCCACCTGATCGGGCGAGCAGCGGCAGGCCCTGATGCGCGATCCCCAGTAGCCGCAGGGGCAGGGATTCATGGCGGCCACCAGCTGGAAACGGGCCGGAAACTCCGCCCTCTGCACGGCCCGCACGATGGTGATGCGCCCGGTCTCCAGCGGCTCGCGCAGGGCCTCCAGGGCGCTGCGCGCGAACTCGGGCAGCTCGTCCAGAAAAAGCGCCCCGCAATGGGCATAGGAGATTTCGCCAGGCCGGGGCGGAGAGCCGCCGCCGACCAGCGCAATGGAGCTGGCCGTGTGATGAGGCGCGGCAAACGGTCGCTGGCGCCACAGCTGCGGCGTGAAACGGCCGCTGAGGCTGGCAATGGCTGCGGCTTCGAGCGCTTCCTCGTCGGTCATGCCCGGCAGCAAGCTGGCAAAGCGCTGGGCCAGCATGGATTTTCCCGAACCCGGAGGGCCGATCATCAGCACACCATGTGCGCCGGCAGCTGCAATTTCAAGCGCGCGCTTGGCCTGCATCTGGCCGCGCACCTCGCGCAGATCCAGCGACTGCAAGGAGGCCTCGGCAGGTCTGGAGTGCACCCGCTGCCAGCCCTCCACGTCATCGCCCTGCTCCGCCAGGGTGGCGTCATGCGCAATGAACTGCCTGACCACATCCAGCAGATGCGCAGCGCTGAAGACTTCGATGGCCGGCACGAAAGCGGCCTCCTGCGCACTGTCCGGCGGCAGCACCAGCCGCACGCGGTGCTGCTGACGCTGCAAGGCCAGCGCCGTTGCCAGGGCCCCGCGCACCGGGCGCAGCGCACCGGTCAGGGACAGCTCACCCGCAAACTCATAGTCGGCAAGCCGCTGAGCATCGATCTGCCCGCTGGCCGCCAGAATGCCCAGCGCTATTGGCAGGTCAAAGCGGCCGGAATCCTTGGGCAGGTCTGCGGGAGCCAGATTGACCGTGATGCGCTGGTTGTTCGGGAACTGCAGCCCCGCATTGACGATGGCCGCGCGCACACGCTCGCGTGCCTCCTTGACCTCCACATCCGCCAGGCCCACCAGGGTGAACGAAGGCAGGCCGTTGGCCAGATGGACCTCCACAGTGACGCCTGGTGCCTGCAAGCCCAGCAAGGCACGACTTTGAACCAGAGCCAGACCCATCACGCCCCTCCCCTTCAAGCCGGACTGTAGGGTCTAGCGTATGCGCCAGCAGCTCAAACAGGCAATAGGGGTGTGCACAGGCCGTCAGCCGGCGGCGTCATCACGGGCAGGCGGCCTGCCGGCGGCCCGCCCACGACGGCGCTCGGCCTTGGGAAAGCTGCCCTGCTCCTGCATGCGGGCCGCCCGATTGCGCACGCGCTCGAACACCTGCGACAGCACCTGAAGCTCGGCATCGCTGACGTCGCCGAGCAGCTCCTGGTTGATTGCCTGAATCTGCGGAAACAGCTGCACATGCAGCGCCAGCCCGGCTGGCGTCAGCTGGACCATGGCCTGGCGTCCGTCGCCGGCCATGCCCTGCTTGTGCAGCAGCCCCTTGGCAATCAGCGTGGAGATGGTGCGCGAGGTGCGCGTGCGATCGAGCTGCGCCAGCTCCGCGAGCCGGGACGGCTGCATGGCGCCCTTGGTGGCCAGCAGGCCGATCATGCGCCACTCGCGCCGGGTAATGCCGAAGCCGCCCTCGCACAGGCGCACCACCATGGTCCCGGCAGAGCTCATCAGGCGGGCCAGATGGTAGAGGAACAGATCGTCCAACTCGGACGGCTGCCGCCAGGGGTGGCGCTGCACCTTGGTCATGGATGTTTGTGGGTTTTCTCTAGGAATGATGGATTAGATCCATTATCGAGTCACTGCTTACAGTGGCTCCAAAGAAAACGACAGGAGACACCATGCCTTGCACCCGTATCGCCCGCCGCACTCTGGCCGGGCTGGCGGCCGCCGTGCTGCTCACGGCAGCCCATGCGGCCGATACCTGGCCCGCCAAGCCCATACGCATCATCGTTCCCACACCGCCCGCCGGCCCGTCCGACATCGCCGTGCGCCCGCTCGCAGCGGCCGTGCAGAAGGCCCTGGGCCAGGCCGTGATCGTGGAGAACCGGGCCGGGGCCAATGGCAATATCGGGGCAGCCGAGGTCGCCCGCGCCCCAGCCGACGGCTACACCTGGCTGTGGGCCATGGACCCGGTGCTCACCGTCAACAAGCATATCTACAAGAACATCGGCTACTCCAGCGATGCCATCGTGGTGCTCAATGCCGCCGCCAGGTTCTCGCAGACCCTGATCTGCAACCCCGGCCTCGGCTTCAAGTCCGTCAAGGACATGCTGGACGCCGCCAAGTCGCGCGAGCTGACCTATGCCACGGGTGGCGCGGGCTCGCCCGGCCATCTGGTCATGGAGTCCCTGCTGTCCAGCACCGGCGTGAAGATGGTGCATGTGCCCTACAAGGGGCCGGCACCGGCCATGCAGGACCTGATGGGCGGCCAGGTGGATTGCGGCTTCCTGGCCGCCCCCACGGTGCTGCCCCAGATCCAGAGCGGTCGCGTCACCGCCCTGGCCACCACGGGGCGCACGCGCTCGCCCCTGCTGCCCGCATTGCCCACGATTGCCGAGTCCGGCTACCCCGACTTCGACGGCACCTACTGGCTGCTGCTGGCCGCCCCCAAGGGCGTTCCTGCCGAGATCCAGAAGCGCTTTCTCGCTGCCATGGATGCCGCCATCCGCTCGCCGCAGCAGCAGGAGCGGGTCAAGGCCGTGGATATCGAGATGGTGGGCAGCAGCCCCGAGCAGGCCCAGGCCAGGGTGCGCGAGATCTCGGACAAATGGGAAGCGCTGGCCCGCAAGATCAATCTGAAACCCGATTGAGGCCGCAGGCCTGGCCGCCGCCCGCCCGAGCTGTTCTGCCCGGTGTCGACGCGCACTTACACTGCCCACTTTCCCATCAGCAATGGCGTGAGACCGCGGCGCGGATCACAGACCAGGAGAGACATGACGATGCAAAGAAGAATCTTCGGCAAGCTCGCGGCGGGGCTCGGCCTGAGCGCAGGATTGCTGGGCAGCGGCGCGCTGCAGGCCCAGGAGACCCATGCCCTGTTTCCCAACAAGACACCGCTGCGCATGGTGGTCGGCTATCCGCCCGGCGGCGCCACCGACCGCGTGGCACGCATCGTGGCCGACCGCCTGCAGGCCCGGCTGGGCAGCCCGGTGATCGTGGAAAACAAGCCCGGCGCGGGCGGCCGTCTGTCGGCCCAGTACGTGAAGAACGCGCCCGCCTCCCAGCCCGCCGTGCTGCTGGCCAATCCCGCCGTGATGGTGGTGGCGCCGCTGGTGTTCCCGGACTCGGGCTACGACCCGGAAAAGGACTTCCGCCCCATCAGCGAGGTGAACCGCTACGAATTCGGCCTGGCCGTCGCCAGCGCCGTGCCCGTGAAGGAGCTGCCGCACCTGCTGGCCTGGCTCAAGGCCAATCCGCAGCAGGCCAATTTCGGCGTACCGGCCACGGGCAGCCTGCCGCACTTTTTCGCGCTGATGCTGGGCGAGACCGCCAAGGTGCCGGTCGAGGTCGTGGGCTACAAGGGCTCGGGCCCGCTGCTCACCGACCTGATGGGCGGGCAGATCCCCATCGCCGTGGACACCTTCGACACCCAGATTGCCCAGCACGAAGCGGGCAAGCTGCGCGTGCTGGCCACCTCGGGCGAGCGCCGCAGTGCCATGGCGCCCGGCATTCCCACGCTCAAGGAGCTGGGCGTGAACCTGGTCGGCACGGGCTGGAACACCTTGTTTGCCCCGCAGAGCATGGCGCCGGCCACGGTGCAGCGCCTGTCCCAGCTGGTGCAGGAGGTGATGAAGGAAGCCGACACGCAGCACAAGTTCGCCGCCTCCAACCTGGTGCCCGTGGTCAGCAGCGCGCAGGACACGGAAAAAATGCTCAAGGCCTACCGCGCGCAATGGGCGCCGGTGGTGCAGCGCTCAGGCTTCAAGCCCTGATATTTGAGGAGCACCTATCGCTTGTCACTAAACATTTTCAGCATCAAATCTATTCAGAATCCTTTGTTAACAGGCGATAGAAGCTCCTGTTTTTGAATGTTCTCCGCTCTCCCATGACCGACTCCCGCCCCAACCTGATCTTCATCCTGGCCGATGACCTCGGCTATGCCGACCTGGGCTGCACCGGTGCGCGCGATGCACACAACAACGCCACCGACGTCTCGCCGCGCCTGGACGCCATGGCCGCCCAGGGCCTGCGCTTCACGCGCGGTTACTCCAACTCCTCGGTGTGCTCGCCCACGCGCTTTGCGCTGGCCACGGGCCGCTGGCAGTACCGCCTGCGCGGTGCGGCCGAGGAACCCATCGCCAGTGTGCATGGCGACAAGGTGCTGGGCCTGCCGCCCGATCACCCCACGGTGGCCTCGCTGCTGCGCGATGCCGGCTACGCCACGGCCCTGGTCGGCAAATGGCATCTGGGCTACCCTCCGCATTTCGGCCCGCGCCTGTCGGGCTACGAGGAGTTCTACGGCTTTCACGCCGGCGGCGCCGACTACTTCGCCCACTGCGATCCGCGCGGGCGCCCCGACTTCTGGCGCAACGAGGAGCCGCACACCGAAGACGGCTACCTGACCGATCTGCTGAGCCGCCGCGCCGTGGACTTCGTCAAGCGCCAGACGGCCGAGCAGCCCTTCTACCTCTCGCTGCACTACAGCGCGCCGCACTGGCCCTGGCTGACGCGCGAGGACCGCGCCGAGTCCGAACGCCTGCAAGGCATGGGCAAGCATATCGACGGCGGCTCCATCGACACCTATCAGCGCATGATCCATCACATGGACGAAGGCATCGGCTGGCTGCTGGATGCGCTGGAGGAAAAAGGCATGAGCGAGAACACGCTCATCGTCTTCACCAGCGACAACGGCGGCGAGCGCTTCTCCAATACCTGGCCTTTCGTGGGCCAGAAGATGGACCTGCTCGAAGGCGGCATCCGCGTGCCTTTGCTGGCCCGCTGGCCGGCGCGCATGACGGCCGGTGCCGTCTGCGACACGCCCAGCCTGACCATGGACTGGTCGGCCACCTTCCTGGCTGCAGCGGGCGTAGCCGCACATGCCGACTATCCGCTGGACGGCATCAGCCTGCTGCCCCTGATGCAGGATCAAAGCTGGGTGCCCGAGCGCGACCTGGCCTGGCGCATGAAGCACCGCGAGCAAAAGGCCTTGATACGCGGCGACTGGAAATATCTGCAGATCGAAGGCATCGAGTACCTGTTCCACATCGGCAACGACCCGCGCGAGCGCGCCAATCTGCGTGATCGCGAGCCCCGGAAGCTGGCCGAGCTGCGCAGCGCCTGGGAGCATTGGAATCAGGACTTGCCGCCGATTCCGGAGGAAGCCAAGGTCTCGCTGGTATTCACCAAGGCAGACCTGCCGCAGGCCAGCTTCTGAGCTGCGCGCGACCTGCAAGCCCATCGCCCTGGCGGTGGGCTTTTTTGCGTCTGCGCCCAAACAAAGAGCATGCACTCACTTGCAAATCACCTGTTTGGTGCAAAAAGCCGCGCAAAAGCCGGGCCATGGCGGTGCATCGCAAAAACGCACCGTTTTGGTGCAGTCCATCCAGCCCACCAGCCAGGTGGCGAAAGTTGCGCTCAGTGATTGTGAAAATTCGTAGCTTTTTGTACTCGACAGCTATGGCCCGCTGCCTGTTTCAGCCCGATGACGGCGAACCGCGCCGCGGCGGCCGCAGAGACTGGCACGGTCTGTGCTTTAAGAGTTCATCCGAGATTTTTGCCACGAAATTTTCAAACCGGAGGAACCCTGAATGCCTAGTCCCGCTGCAAGCCGTTTCAAGACTTTCGCCAAGACCGCTGCCCTGGCCTGCGCCGTTGTCGCCCCCATGTGGGCCCATGCACAGCTCTCCGCCAACGTCGCCCTGACCACCAACTACAAGTTCCGCGGTCAGGACCAGGACGCCAGCCGCACCAAGGCCATCAAGCCTGCGCTGCAAGGCGGCTTCGACTACACGTTCGGCGAAAGCGGCTTCTACGTCGGCAACTGGAACTCCTCCGTGGACTGGCTGCCCGGCAACTCGCTGGAAACCGACTTCTACGGCGGCTACAAGTTCAAGGCCGCCGATGTGGACTGGGACGTGGGCATGCTGACCTATGTCTACTCTGGCAATGCCAACGGCAACACCACCGAGATCTACGGCTCCGGCACCTATGGTCCGTTCACGGCCAAGTACTCGCACACGGTGTCCAAGGACTACTTCGGCTGGGCCGGCGCCAAGGCGGGCTCGGGTCTCAAGGGTCGCAACACCGGTTATCTGCAGTTCTCCTACAGCCAGGAAGTGATGCCCAAGGTGACACTGAAAGCATCAGTTGGTTACACCCATTTCTCCAGCGACATCAAGGACCTGGGCGTTCCCAACTATGTGGACTACAGCGTCGGTGGTGCCTATGACCTGGGCGACGGCTTCTCTGCAGCAGCAGCGGTGACCGGCGCCAACAAAAAGGCCTACTTCGGCGATGTGAACAAGGCGCGTCTGATTCTGACGCTCTCCAAGACTTTCTAATTTTTCAGGAGCACGTCATGAAAATGGTGATCGCCATCATCAAACCCTTCAAGCTCGACGAAGTGCGTGAAGCTCTTTCTCAAATCGGTGTCCAAGGCATCACCGTGACCGAAGTCAAGGGCTTTGGCCGTCAGAAAGGTCACACCGAGCTGTACCGCGGTGCCGAGTACGTGGTGGACTTTCTGCCCAAGCTGAAGATCGAGGCCGCGATTGCCGACGATCTGGTGGACGCCGCCATTGACGCCATCGAGGGCGCGGCCCGCACCGGCAAGATCGGCGACGGCAAGATCTTTGTGCAGGCGCTGGAGCAGTCGATCCGTATCCGTACAGGAGAAACCGGCGACGCGGCCCTGTAAAGGCTCAGTCTCTCTGGAACCGTTTTGAGAAAGATTGCCATGACCAAGAAATTATTGAGCGCAGGCCTGGGACTGGGCCTGCTGGCTGCAAGCGCTGCTGGCTTTGCCCAGGAAGCCGCCACCGCAGCCGCCGCAGCAGCACCTGTGGCCGAAGCCGCAGCCGAGGCTGTTCCCACCCTGAGCGCCGGCGATACCGCCTGGATGCTGACCTCGACCATGCTGGTGATCCTGATGGTCATCCCCGGCCTGGCACTGTTCTACGGCGGCCTGGTGCGCAGCAAGAACATGTTGTCCGTGCTGGCGCAGGTCTTCGTGATCTTTTCGCTGATCACCGTGCTGTGGGCCATCTACGGCTACTCGCTGGCCTTTGGCGGGGAAGGCAAGTTCTTCGCGGGCTTCGACAAGCTGTTCCTCATGGGCATCACGCCTGACACGCTGTCGTCCATGCTCAAGACCATCCCCGAATACGTGTTCGTGGCCTTCCAGTCCACCTTCGCCGCCATCACCGTGGCGCTGATCGTGGGTGCGTTCGCCGAGCGCATCAAGTTCGCGGCCGTGATCGTGTTCTCCGTGCTGTGGTTCACCTTCAGCTACATCCCCATGGCCCACATGGTGTGGGGCGGTGGTCTGCTGGGTGCCGATGGCGCACTGGACTTCGCTGGCGGCACCGTGGTGCACATCAACGCCGCCGTGGCCGGCCTGGTGGGTGCCTACATGCTGGGCAAGCGCATCGGCTTCGGCAAGGAAGCCCTGCCTCCTCACAGCCTGACGCTGACCATGGTGGGCGCTTCCCTGCTGTGGGTGGGCTGGTTCGGCTTCAACGCCGGCTCTGCCGGTGCCGCCAACGGCATTGCCGGCCTGGCCTTCATCAACACCATCCTGGCGACCGGCGCTGCCGCCATCTCCTGGATCGTGGCCGAAGCGCTGCTGCGCGGCAAGGCCTCCATGCTGGGCGCTGCCTCGGGTGCTGTGGCCGGTCTGGTGACCATCACGCCCGCTGCCGGTTTCGTCGGCCCCATGGGCTCCATCGTCATGGGCATCATCGCAGGCCCTCTGTGCTTCTGGGGCGTCTCCGGCCTGAAGCACCTGCTCAAGGTCGACGACGTCTGCGACGTGTTCGGCGTCCACGGTGTCGGCGGTATCCTGGGTGCCATCCTGACCGGCGTGTTCTGCGCCAAGGGTCTGGGCGGTATCGAGCCCGAGGGCTACAACATGGCCCATCAGCTGTGGGTGCAGGTCGAGAGCGTGCTGGTGACCATCGTCTGGTCCGGCGTGGTCTCCTACGTGGCCTACAAGATTGCCGATCTGACCGTGGGTCTGCGTGTCTCGGAAGAGTCCGAACGCCAAGGCCTGGACATCACTTCCCATGGTGAGGTGGCCTACACCCGCTAATCGGCAGGCTCTTCGCAAGTTCAGTTTCATTACGTTGCCCCGCAGTGCAAGCTGCGGGGCTTTTTTTATTCACGCCTGCTTTTCAAAAAAATCAAAGATCGGCCCTTCCTGCCCCGGGGGCGCCCCGGCTACCATGCAGGCCATGGATTCAGCCACCAGCCAAATCAATCAGCTCAGCGAGCGCATTCGCGCCGCTGCCAGTGACAAGACCCCGCTGCGCATCTGCGGCGGCGGCAGCAAGGACTTCTACGGCCTGCGCCTGCAGGGCGAGCCGCTGTCCACGCGCGCGCTCAGCGGCATCGTCAGCTATGAGCCCAGCGAGCTGGTGGTCACCGTGCGCGCCGGCACGCCGCTGGCCGAGCTGGAAGCGAGCCTGGCCGCCCAGGGCCAGTGCCTGGCCTTCGAGCCGCCGCACCTGGGTGCCGGCAGTACCGTGGGCGGCATGGTCGCCGCAGGCCTGTCGGGCCCGTCGCGCGCCAGCGTGGGCGCAGTGCGCGATTTCGTGCTGGGCCTGGAGATGATCAACGGTCAGGGCGAGCTGCTGCGCTATGGCGGCCAGGTCATGAAGAATGTGGCCGGCTATGACGTCTCGCGCCTGATGGCGGGCAGCTGGGGCACGCTGGGCCTGATCACCGAAGTCAGCCTCAAGGTCCTGCCCGTGGCTCCAGCCGAGGCCACGCTGCGCTTTGACGCCTGCAGCCAGGCGCAGGCACTGGACTGGCTCAATCACTGGGGCGGTCAGCCGCTGCCGCTCAATGCCAGCAACTGGCTGGAAGAAGACGGCAAGGGCACGCTGTATCTGCGCCTGCGCGGTGCCCGCGCGGCCGTGCAGGCTGCCACGCTGCGCCTGGGTGGCGAGCGGCTGGACAATGATGCCGTCGCCGCCGACTGGAGCGCCAGCCGCGATCTGAGCCTGCCCTGGTTCCAACAGCGCGCTGCCAATCATTGTCTGTGGCGTCTGTCCGTTCCCGCGACCGCAGCACCGCTGCAATTGCCCGGCGATGCCGGCGGCCCCTTGATCGACTGGCATGGCGCACAGCGCTGGGTGCAGGCCCCGCGTTCGGCCGCCGCAGCCCTGCAGCAGCTGGCGCAGGCAGCCGGTGGCTCCGCCTCGCTTTTCAGGGCCGAGGAAGGCAGCCAGACAAGCGCCAATAGCGATCTCGACACGCATGCACAGGCCAGCCCGGCAGGCCGCACATCGGCACAGCTGCATGTCCGTCTCAAGCAGGCCTTCGACCCCGCCGGCATTCTCAATGTGAACCGTCTCTCGGCGCATTGGTAAGAACAAGGACAGCACCCCATGCAAACCAATCTCGCGCCCGAATACCGTGCCACGCCAGAAGGCCAGGAGGCCGAAGCCATCTTGCGCAAATGCGTGCATTGCGGCTTCTGCACCGCCACCTGCCCCACTTACCAGACCCTGGGCGATGAGCTGGACGGCCCGCGTGGCCGCATCTATCTGATCAAGCAAGTGCTCGAAGGCCAGACACCCACGCGGGCCACGCAGCTGCACCTGGACCGCTGCCTGACCTGCCGCAACTGCGAATCCACCTGCCCCAGCGGCGTGCAGTACGGCCATCTGGTCGATATCGGCCGCAAGATCGTCGATGAACAGGTCGAACGCCCCACGGGCGAGAAGCTGCAGCGCTGGCTGCTCAAGGAGGGCATGAACTCCCCGCTGTTCGCCCCCGCGTTGAAGCTGGGCCGCGCCGTCAAAGGCCTGCTGCCCGAGTCGCTGGGCGAAAAAATACCGGCCACCCAGGATGCCGGGGCCTGGCCCGCACGGGAACATGCGCGCAAGGTGCTGCTGCTGGCAGGCTGCGTGCAGCCTGCCATGATGCCGCGCATCAACTACGCCACGGCCCGCGTGCTGGACGCCATGGGCGTGCAGACCGTGATTGCCGACAAGGCCGGTTGCTGCGGCGCGGTGAAATTCCACCTCAACGACCAGGACGGCGGCAAAGCCCAGATGCGCGCCAATATCGACGCCTGGTGGCCGCTGGTGGAACGCGGCGAAGTCGAGGCGATCGTGATGAACGCCTCGGGCTGTGGCGTCACCGTCAAGGAGTACGGGCATCTGCTGCGGCTGGAGCCGCAATACGCGGACAAGGCCGCGCGCATCAGCGCCTTGACCCGCGACCTCAGCGAATTGCTGCCCGACATGCTGCCCGAGCTGGTGGACAAGCTCAAGGACCGCATCACGGTGCCCCGGGCCCCCGTGGCCTACCACCCGCCCTGCACGCTGCAGCATGGGCAGAAATTGCGCGGCGGCGTGGAGGCGGGCCTGCGCGAGCTGGGGTTCGATCTGCGCGTGGCGCGCACCGAATCTCATCTGTGTTGCGGCTCTGCCGGCACCTACTCGGTGCTGCAGCCCGAAATCTCGCACCAGTTGCGCGACCGCAAGATCGCCGCACTGGACGAACCGTTCGCGCCCGAAAAGCCCGCAGCGATTCTCTCGGCCAATATGGGCTGCATCGTCCATCTGCAAAACGGCACCGAAGTCCCGGTCATGCACTGGGTGGAGCTGCTGGATCAGGCGCTGGCCACCGGCTGACACCCCCGCATGCCACTGCAGTTTGCAATGCTGGCATGATTGGGGGTTTTGTTTTCCCAGGCCCACGGGCTTTGCCATGACTGAAATCGTGTCTGAATCACAAGAGCAGAAAGCCACGCAAGCGGCATCGCAGCACAGCGTGCAGGACTCGCAGCCCGGCTCACGCTCGCGCCGAGGCGGCCGTGGCCGCCAGAACCCGGCTCCTGCAGCCAAAGCCGCCCCGCAGGCCACACGTCCGCAACATCCCTTGCTGGAGCAGCTGGCGCAGTGGCACCCGGCCCTGTTCGGCGAGCAGTTGCTGCCCTTCAAGCGCGGCATTTTTGAAGACCTGCTGGCCGCCCACCCGGAGCTGGACAAGGACGCTCTCAAGAGCGCGCTGCAGCAGCACACCCGCTCCGGTCGCTATCTGGCGGCCATGGCCAGCGGCCAGCAGCGCCATGACCTGAGCGGCCAGCCCGTGGAGGCCACGCTGCCCGAGCATGTTCACCACGCGCTGATCGAAGTCTTCCGCCGCCGCCAGCAGCGCACGCAGGAAGACCTGACGCCCAAGCTACGCAACCGTATCGTCGTCGCCTACGAAGCCTCCGGTCTCACGCGCGAGGATTACGCCGAGCGCGTGCAGGGCCGTGACGAAAAGACCAATGCGCTGGTGGCCGATGCGCTGGCCGAGGCCGACGCCCGTGCCGCCAAGGACGAAGCGCTGCTGCGCTCCTTCCAGCTCAGCGGCCAGACTTCGGAGCAGGAGTTCGCCGAGATGTACGGCATGAATCCGCGCCAGGTCGCCCAGCAGCTGGAACGCGCGCGTCGTCGCCAGCAGAATATTCAATAAAAAATAGCTGCTGATGCCCATTTAATAGGCACCAGCAGCTATTGATTTTGAATAGATCAGGCCGCGCCGTAGCCCATGACGGCCTTGGTTTCCAGGAAATCGCGGAAACCGTGCTCGCCCCATTCACGGCCATTGCCTGACTGCTTGTAGCCGCCGAACGGCGCATTGAAGTCAGGCCCCGCGCCGTTGAGGTGCACCATGCCTGTACGCAGGCGCGCGGCCACGCGGCGCGCACGCTCCAGGCTGCCCGACTGCACATAGCCCGAGAGGCCGTACACCGTGTCGTTGGCCATGCGGATGGCGTCTTCCTCGTCGTCGTAGGGAATCATCACCAGCACGGGACCGAAGATTTCCTCGCGCGCGATGGTCATGTCGTTGCTCACGTCGGCAAACACCGTGGGTTTGACAAAGTAGCCCCGGGTCAGCCCCTCGGGGCGGCCCGTACCGCCCGCCACCAGGGTCGCGCCCTCTTCAATGCCCTTGCGGATAAGGGCCTGGATCTTGCCCCATTGCGCCTCGCTGACCACGGGCCCCATGTGCATGCCCTCGGCCAGCGCATCGGCCACGGTCGCTGCGGCGGCAACGCTGCGCGCGATCTCCACGGCCTGACCATGCAGGGCGCGCGGCACGAACATGCGCGTGGGGGCATTGCAGCTCTGGCCCGAATTCATCAGCACCGCCTGCACGCCCTGGGTCACGGCCTTTTGCAGGTTGGCGTCGTCCAGCACGATGTTGGCGGACTTGCCGCCCAGTTCCTGGGCCACGCGCTTGACGCTGTCGGCCGCGGCCTTGGCCACGGCAATACCTGCGCGCGTGGAGCCGGTGAAGGTCATCATGTCGATGCCCGGGTGGGAGGACATGGCCTCGCCCACGCCGGGGCCGTCGCCATTGACGAGGTTGAAGACGCCGGGCGGCACGCCCGCCTCGTGCAGCACCTCGGCCACGAGCAGGGCATTGAGCGGAGCGACCTCCGAGGGCTTGAGCACCATGGTGCAGCCAGCAGCCAGGGCCGGAGCGACCTTGCACATGATCTGGTTGATGGGCCAGTTCCAGGGCGTGATCATGCCGACCACTCCCACGGGTTCATGCACGACGGCCGTGCTGCCCTGCACCTGTTCGAAGGCGAAGTTCTTGAGGACCTCGATGGTGGAGCCCAGATGGGCTACCCCCATGGCGGCCTGCGCCGCCTTGGACAGCCACAGCGGCGCCCCCATCTCCTGCGAGATGGTCTGCACAAAGTCGCCGTAGCGGCGCTGGTAGACCTCCAGCACCTTGGCCAGCAGGGCCAGGCGCTCTTCGCGGCTGGTGCGCGAGTAGCTCTCGAAGGCGTGGCGTGCGGCGGCCACGGCCTTGTCCACGTCGGCGGCCGAGCCCATGCTGATGCGGGCGATGGCCTGCTCGCTGGAGGGATTGATGACGTCCAGGCTGCGCGGGCTGACCGGGTTCACCCATTGGCCGTCGATGTAGAACTGCAGATGGTCTTGCATAAGGCTGTTTCCTTGGTATCGAGTCAAAAGAAGAGGTTTGCAATCTGGGCCCGCCGGTGCGTGGCTGGGACGCACCGGCGGGCCGGCGGTCCGGCGTACCGGCGTGGTGAAGTGCAGGCTTCAGGGCTTGGGCCGAATGGCGTCCGCCGTGCCCTGGATGAAGGCCTTGAGGGACTCCACGTCATCGCCCGACAGCTTGCCCGTGAAGTCCGGCATGCCGCGCGCCATGGCCGGGCCCTTGAAGACGAAGTTGGGCAGGTTCTCGATATAGCTCGCGTCCATATAGCCCAGATTGGGAATGTTGCCGCCACGGTCCACTCCCGGCACGCCGTGACAGAAAACACAGTTGGCCACATACAGCATGGTGCCGGCCTCGACCTTGGCGGGATCGTATTTCACGCCCTGCAGCAACTGGCCCGTGCGCTGGGCCACGAACTCCGGCATCTTGGCCTTGCCGCCCACAACGAAGGTATAGACCGTGCCCGGCCCCTGGCGCTCGGTGGCGCGTGCAGCCAGACCGTAGACACCGCCCCAGCCCACGGCCACCGAGACATACTGCTTGCCGTCCACCATATAGGTGCTGGGCGCTGCCACCACACCGGTGCCCGTGGGCGCTTCCCACAGTTTCTCGCCGCTGGCCGCGTGATAGGCCACGAGGCGGCCATCAGCCGTTCCCTGGAACACCACATTGCCAGCCGTAGTCAGCGTGCCGCCGTTCCAGGGCGAGACATGCTCCACGCTCCAGGCGGCCTTTTGCGCAACGGGGTCCCAGGCCAGCAGGCGGCCGAAAGGTTTGCTCTTGGGCGGCTCGGCATTGAAGAACTTGGCCGTGTTCCAGCCAGTGCCCGACTGGGGCTTGCCCGGTTCGGCCTGGTTGAACTCCCATTTCTTGTCGTCCATCAGGTTGACGGGCACGTTCTGCGCAGGCAGATACACCAGGCCCGTCTGCGGGTTGAAGGACATGGGGTGCCAGTTGTGCGCGCCATACGGGCCCGGCACCGCGTCCTGGGGCTTGCTGCCGTCGCGCGCTGCGGCAATGCCGATGGGCTTTCCGTGCTTGTCGTAGCCGCTGGCCCAGTTCACGGGCACGAAGTTCTTGGCCGAGATGAACTTGCCGTTGGTGCGGTCGAGCACGAAAAAGAAACCGTTCTTGGGCGCATGCAGTATGACCTTGCGCGGCTTGCCGGCGATCTTGATGTCGGCGAGGATCATGGGCTGGGTGGAGGTGTAGTCCCAGTTGTCGCCCGGTGTTTCCTGATAGTGCCACTTGTATTTGCCGGTGTCGGGATCAAGGGCCACGATGGAGGCCAGATACAGGTTGTCGCCGCCCTTGGGGCTGCGCACCTTGTGCGACCAGGGCGAGCCATTTCCCGTGCCCACGTACATGGTGTTGAGCTCGGCATCGAAGGTCATGCTGTCCCACATGGTGCCGCCGCCGCCGGCCTCCCACCATTTGCCGCTGGGGTCCCAGGTCCTGGCGGCGCGCTTCATGGACTCGTCCTCGAAGGGTTTGGACGGATCGCCGGGTACGCTGAACCAGCGCCATTTCTGCTCGCCGGTCTCGGCGTCATAGGCCGTGATATAGCCGCGCACGCCATATTCGGCACCGCCGTTGCCGATGATGACCTTGCCCTTGAACACGCGCGGCGCGCCGGTGATGGTCAGCGACCCCTTCTGCCCCTCAAAGGTATTCTTGTGCCAGACCTCCTTGCCGGTGGCGGCGTCCAGCGCGATCAGACGGCCATCCCACGCACCCACATAGACCTTGCCCTTCCACAGCGCCACGCCGCGGTTGACGACGTCGCAGCACCCCTTGAAGCCGGTGCTGCGGTCGATCTGCGGGTCATAGGTCCAGATCCTGTTGCCGGTACGGGTGTCGATGGCATGCACCACGCTCCATGAAGCGCTGACGTACATGATGCCGTCCACGACGACAGGCGTGGCCTCCACGCCGCGCGTGGACTCGAGGTTGTACGACCATGCCAGGCCAAGGTCCTTGACGTTGGCGGCATTGATCTGATCGAGGCGGCTGTAGCGGGTCTCGGCATAGTCCACGCCGATGGTGGGCCAGTCAGGGGTCTTGGCAGCATTGGCGCGGATGAAGGCGCCGTCGACGCGCTGCACGGCGGCAGCGGCCTGCGCTGCGGGGTCGGTTTGCGCGAAAGCCGCTGCGCTCCCCAGGCAGGCGGCCAGCATCCAGGCCATGCGGCCGGGCCATCCATGAGAGTTGTCGATCAGCCGTTTCATCGATGTCTCCTGTTGTGATTGCTATGCCGCAAAGCATGGTGTATCGCCTGTTTTTCTTCATGATCGGGATTTCCCCAGGCTCGAACTGTTCCATTGCGGAACACATTGACCGCTCCTGCGAACAGCCTGGACATGACATGAGCGTTGATGAGCCACGCGCGATGGACGCGCTACAGCAGTGCTTCTCGAGCACCGGTGCGGAGCGTGCCCTGCAGGCTCGCCGCCAGTTCTTCGAGGCCGGCATACGTCCCTCGGGCCTGGTCAGCGAGGCGGTCATCCAGTCCTGGCTGCGCAGCCAGCGCCAGCATTGCAATGGACGGCGGCTGGCTCTGGCTCCCGTCAGCCCCAGCCGGCTGCATGCCACGCAGGAGCGCTGCCGCGGCCTGCTGCTCGCGCTGCAGCACGAGCTGCCAACCCTGGAGCAGGCCCTGGCGGGCACCGGCACGCGCGTGATGCTGACGGACGACAAGGGCATCGTGCTCCATGTCTCCCCGGCATCCATGCGGCCCCGTGACGAGCGGGTCGGCCTGAACATGTCCGAGCAGGCCATGGGCACGACCGCACCGGGCATCGTCGCCGCCACCGGCCAGGCCTGCACCGTCACCAACGGCGAGCACTATTTCGACGAGCTGCACGCCTTCCGCTGCGCAGCAGCACCGATACGCGACGTGCACGGCCGCCTGGCCGGGGTGCTCAACCTGATGGTGGAGGAGCAGCATTTCAGCTTCGGCGCCAGTCCCGTGGTCGGCATGTACGCCACGACCATCGAAAACACCTTGCTGCAGGCGCAGTCGCACGAGCATCTGGTGCTGCGCTTTCAGGTGACGCCAGCCCTGCTGCATACGCCGCTGCAGGCGCTGATGGGCGTGGCCGCCGATGGCCGCGTCGCCTGGATGAACGGCACCGCTGCCCAGCTCATCGGCCAGCCCGGGCATGCAGCGTGCAGCGCGCTGGAGCTGCTGGGCCATGATCTGCCGCGATTGCTGCAACTGAGCGGCCAGCCCGGCCCCGCGCCCCTGCGCCTGGCCAGCGGCCTGGGCGTCTGGATGCAGGCGCATCTGCAAACTTCGCACGGCCTTGGCACGCACCTGGACGCCAGCAGCGCGGAAGACCTGGCCTGCCCCGTAGCCCCCGAAGCAACGCATGTCGCCGAGGCACCGCCTCTCGCGACGCTGCGCGAGCACGGCGCGCAGCTGATCAGGGATACGCTGGACCAGCATGGCGGCAATGTCTCCCAGGCCGCGCGCGCCCTGGGCATCTCGCGCGGCACGCTGTACCGCCGTCTGCGTGGCAGTCGGGATGGGGCGTTCTGAGCCCATTCCCGACCCACGGCGCAAGACTCTTTTGCGTTCACCCAGGGTTACGCCCTACCCCGCACGGCCCCACAATCCTCGCCGCGCTGCACCAGCCTGCAGCCAAGGAGCTTTTGTATGTGGTTGGGTTTGTCGCTGTTTTATGTGGGTGCCGTGCTGTTTCTCAACGGCCTGTGGATGCTGGGCAAGATTGCCGACAAGGAAATCTGGGTCATCAACATCTTCACCGGCGTGGTGTCGCTATGCATTGGCCTGGCCAGCATATTCGGCCCGGCGGCCGACGCGGCATCGGTCAAGAGCGGTGCGCTGACCCTGCTGTTCGCATTCACCTATCTCTGGGTGGCTTTCAATCGCTTCAGCGGTGCTGACGGCCGGGGTCTGGGCTGGTTCAGCCTGTTCGTGGCGGTCACCGCCGTTCCCGTGGCCCTGGATACGCTGACCAGCGCCAGCTCGGGGCTGGACTGGTGGATGGGCGTCAACTGGGCTGCCTGGGCCGTGCTCTGGGCCTTGTTCTTCGCACTGCTGGCCCTGAGGAAGAGCATTGAGCGCCCCACGGGCTGGCTGTGCATCGCGCAAGGCGTGCTCACGGGCTGGGTTCCCGGATATCTGATCCTGGCCGGCAAGCTCCTGTAACCCGGCCAGCGCTTCGCTGCGGCGCGGCTCCCGCAGGATGCTCTGGTGTCGCTGCGGGCTACTTTCTCGGGATTCTGCCCAAGGTCGCCAGCAAGGCCGCGCCCATGATGAGGGCGCCACCGGCCAGCGTGCGCGCCGAAAGCGCCTCATGGGCGATCAGCACCGAGGAGACACTGGCAAACACCACTTCGCTGAGCATGACTACCGAAGTCACGCCCGACGGCAGATGGGCGGCACCGAATTGCAGGGCCCAGTTGCCCAGCATCAGCAGCACGGCCAGACCCAGCGCCACCTGGACCCAGCTGCCGTCGAAGGCCGGAAAGCCCGGCACCACGCCCAGGCTGCTGGCGCTCAGGGCTGTCAGCAGGCCCATGCTCATGCAGCCGGCAAACATGGCCAGCATGCGGGCCTGGGCCGGAATGCCTTGAAAGCGGCGCAACAGCACATTGGTCAACGCGAACATGAAGCCGCCAAACACGGCCAGCGCATCGGCCAGGGTCAGTCCGGCAAACAGCCCCGACAGCGAGGCATCGGCGGGCAGCAACACCAGCACCACACCGCCAAAGGCCAGCAACAGCCGCAGCAGCGCCATCGGCGTGGGCTTTTCGCCCAGCAGCTTCCAGGCCAGCAGTACCGCCCAGGCCGGCATGAGATAGAACAGCAGGATGACGCGCACCACGTCGCCCACGGTCACTGCCCAGTTGAAGGCCACGTTGTTCAGGCCCGAGCTGGCCGCCAGCAGCAGGAGCACCGGGTATTGCCAGGCCTGCCTCAGGCTGGCCGGGCGCAGCGTCAGCAGACCAGCCAGCACCAGTGCATACATCAGTGCCGTGGCCCATAGCGGATGCAGGCCGGCCTCATGCATGAGACGAAACGGCCACCATGACAGACCCCAGATCAGGGCATTGAGCAGCAGCGCAAATACAGGCAGTGGACTATGCATAAAAAAGGCTTCTAACGCTTACTCTGCAAGCGCTAGAAGCTATTGATAGTGTAGTAAATGCAGCGCGCTGGCTGCAGGGCTTCAATGGCAGTCGCGACGGGCGATGTCCAGCAGTTTCTCGACCTCTTGCGGGTGCTTTTTGCAGTTATTCCAGTGCCAGAGGCCGATCAGCACCATGGTAGCGGCGACCAGCAGACCGAATACCGTGATCGCACCAAAAGCAGTCAATCCCATTTTGGTGGACAGGCTGTAGAAACCGCCCATGGCCAGGATGGCCAGCTGCTCGTTGAAGTTCTGCACCGCAATCGAGCGACCCGCACCCATGAGGTTGTGGCCGCGGTGCTGCAGCAGCGCATTCATGGGAACGACCAGGAAGCCGCCCAGACCGCCAAGCAGAATGAGGAAGGGCACGGCCACCCAGAGATTGTCGATAAAGATCATGCAGACCACGAGCAGGCCCATGAGCACGCCCATGGGAATCACCCGCGTGGCATTGTCCAGGCGCATGCGCATGGAGGCCAGCACCGCACCGACGGCCGTGCCTATGGCCACCACCCCTACCAGGGCAGATGCCTGGGTGGTGCTGTAGCCCAGGGCCGCAGCGCCCCAGGCCAGCACGATGTAGCGCAAATTGCCCGACGCGCCCCAGAACAGCGTGGTCGTGGACAGCGAGATCTGGCCCAGCTTGTCGGCCCACAGGCGTTTGCTGCAGCGCCAGAAATCAGGCAGCAGGCCCAGCAGATTGGCAAGCAGGCTCTTGCTCGGGTCTTCACGCAGCGGACGCATGGCCACGCCTGTCAGCGGGATGTGCAGATTGAACCAGGCCGCCACGATGTAGATCAGGATCAGCACGGCAATCGCGGCCTCGGCCGGGCTATCCACGCCGGTGCTGAAATACGGGAAGTCAAAGCCCAGCAGATGCTCGGAGATGGTCGGCCCCACCAGTTGGCCGCCCACCAGCACTCCCAAAATGATGGAGGTGATGGTCAGGCCCTCGATCCAGCCATTGGCCTTGACCAGCTGGGAGGCCGGCAGCAGCTCGGTCAGGATGCCGTACTTGGCCGGCGAATAGGCCGCTGCGCCCAGGCCGATGATGGCGTAGGCGATCAGCGGATGATGGCCGAAAAGCATCATCAGACAGCCCACCACCTTGATGGCGTTGCTGATGAACATGACCCGTCCCTTGGGCAAGGCGTCCGCAAAGGCTCCGACAAAGGGCGCCAGAACCACGTAGAACAGTGCGAACATGGGCACCAGGGCAGCACGTTGCCACTCGGGGGCACCATTGGCACGCAACAGCTCTACAGCGGTCACAAACAAGGCGTTGTCTGCCAGCGAGCTGAAAAACTGCGCTGACATGATGGTGTAGAAACCGCGCTTCATGAATTAGCTGTAACTGGCACCGGGCGGACCGATGCCAAGAAATAAGAGACCCCGTGGCAAGTGACTGGCGGTTATATCACGCAGGCTCCGGCTGACAGTGCCAGAATCCCACTGGTCTGATTGAGAAAAACCATGCCTCGTCCCATTACTGTCACCATCCATCCTGAAGCCGTTCGCCACAATCTGGAGCGGGTACGGCAAGCCGTCCCGGATGCCAAATTGTGGTCCGTGATCAAAGCCAACGCTTATGGCCACGGTATCGAAAACGTGTTTGAGGGGCTGCGAGCGACGGACGGTTTTGCCATGCTGGACCTGGATGAAGCCCAGCGCGTGCGCCAACTGGGCTGGCGCGGCCCCATCCTGCTGCTCGAAGGCGTGTTCGAGCTGCGCGACCTGGAAATCTGCTCGCGCCTCGGTATCTGGCATGCCGTGCACTGCGACGAACAGATCGACTGGCTGGCCGCCCACAAGACCCAGGTCGGTCACCGTGTATTCCTCAAGATGAACAGCGGCATGAACCGGCTGGGCTTTACACCCGAGCGTTTTCGTGCGGCTTATGCGCGGCTGAACGCCCTGCCCCAGGTCGACGAGATCTCGTTCATGACCCATTTCAGCGATGCCGACGTGGCACATGGCATCGACCATCAGCTCAAGGTCTTCCACGAAACCACGCTGGACCTGCCCGGCGAGCGCAGCATCAGCAACAGCGCCGCCACCTTGTTGTATGGCGATGAGAGCAATGTGCGCTGCGACTGGGTGCGCCCCGGCATCGTGCTCTACGGCAGCTCGCCAGACTTCCCCGCTCACGACGCGGCCCACTGGGGGCTTGAGCCGACCATGACGCTGTCGTCCAAAATCATAGGCATTCAGGAGCTGCAGCCCGGAGATACCGTGGGCTATGGCTCGCGCTTCCAGTGCGACGCTCCGCTGCGTCTGGGTGTGGTGGCCTGCGGCTATGCGGACGGCTATCCGCGCGTCTGCCCCACAGGTACGCCGGTGCTGGTGGAAGGTGTGCGCACCCGCACGCTGGGCCGCGTCAGCATGGACATGATGGCCGTGGACCTGAGCCCCGTGCCCAGGGCCAGACAGGGCAGCGAGGTCACGCTCTGGGGCCGCGCCAGCAATGGCGCCGTGCTGCCCATCGACGAGGTGGCCGCTGCCGCCGGCACGCTGGGCTATGAGCTGATGTGCGCCGTGGCTCCCCGCGTGCCCAAGCTGGTGGAAGGTGTGGGCAGGTAGGCCGCGGGCAGCGACTTCTTGATGAACTCAGAAGGCGTGCGACATGCCTGCGCCCAGCGAGGTGCTGCCGCCCTTGTGGTCCAGCCGCTGGTGGCCCAGGCTGAGGTATAGCGTGGTGCGTCTGGACAGCGCATGGTCTGCGCCCAGCGAATAGAACAGACGGGTATCGTCATCGAGCTTCTGCCGCCCCACGCCGGCCCTGAGCGTGGTCTGTGCGGCCAGCTTGTGCGTAGCACCGACCGAGAGCACGCGCGAGCGCCCCAGGCCCTGTGCCCTGCGGCTGTCGTCGGTCGAAGCCATCAGCGTCGTTTCGCCCAGTGTGGTGACGCCCAGCCGGTACTTGACGGCCCCAAACAAGGCCCGGTCGCCGCTGCCGTTGCGGTCAAGCGCCAGCAGGCCTGACAGCGGGCCACGGGCATATTCCAGCGATGCCGCATAGGGCTTGCCACCGCCCGCTCCCTGGGTACGCTCAGGCGATCCGCTCAGGTGCAGGGTGAAGCCGCCAAGCGTGGGCGAGTCATAGAAAATGCCGTTCGGCGTACGGCCGAATTCGGGCGCGCCGTTGTTGCTGACACGATCCGTGGGCGCGTAATAGAACCACTGGTACCAGGCCGAGGAGGCCACGCGATTGATATGGCCCCAGGGATCGAACTTCCAGTCATGGGCCCAGAGTGCCGACAACGCCCGCCCCAGGCGCACATGCCCCCAGTCGCCGCGCAGGCCGACGGTGGATTCACCGTGCCAGAAGGGCTTTTGCCCAAAGCCTTCGTTCAGACCGGTGTCCAGATCCAGCCGGTGGCTGAGGCGAAACGTGGTCTTGAGTCCGCCTCCCAGATCCTCGACACCCGAAAATGTGATGTGGCTGCGTTGAATCGTGCCCAGTTGTGCCGTGCCCTTGAAGTCGCGATAAATGCCCAGATCAAGCAGACCGCTGATCTGGACCTGGGAAGACTGGCCCCATGCCGCACCCAGCGCAAACATGCCCAGCGACGCGGCCAGACCTCTAGAAAAACCTATCAAAATCGCTCCTGGCTGCGAGGTTGAGAATCAAGAATCCGCACGCGCCCAAGCGCGATCGCACCACGGGCCCACGAACGGACCAGGGGTCGGAGAGTTCGGTTTGTTAACGGTCAAATCGACGAAGACCAGAGCCAGGGCCTTGTGCGCCCCTGGCCTGACAGTGCAGGCCCCGCCGCCCGGCAGTGTCAGCCTGCCAGCTCCTGCAGCGCCGCCAGCAGCTGGTTCACGTCTGCCTCGGTGTGCAGCGCCGACAGGGCGATGCGAAGCCGTGCCGTGCCCACAGGCACGGTGGGGGGACGGATCGCCGGCACCCATAGGCCATGACGGCTCAACCCCTCCATAAGGCTGAGCGCAGCGTCGTTGCCGCCCACCACCAGCGCCTGCACGGCGGTGTCCGATGGCAAAAGCCGCCAGCCCTTGCCCTGCAACAAGGGCTGCAGACCCGCGCGCAACTGGGCGATACGGGCCTGCAACTGCAGGCGCAGGGCGCTTTCCTGCTCTATCAGCTGCAGACTGGTTTGCAATGCACGCGCCAGCATCGCGGGTGCAGCTGTCGCAAAGGTATAGCTGCGCGTTTTCTGCAGCAGCCACTCGATCAGCAGTTCATGCCCTGCCACAAAGGCGCCCGAGACGCCGGCCGCCTTGCTCAGCGTGGCCATGTACAGCACGCGTGGCGAAGCATTGGCCCCCGTCAGCCCTGCGGCCGCCAGGCTGCCGCGGCCTTGCGGGCCAAGCACGCCGAAGCCGTGGGCATCGTCGAGCAGCAACAGGGCGTCGTAACGCTCGCACAACGCCAGCAGACCCTCGATATCAGCCACATTGCCGTCCATGCTGAAGACGGCATCGCTCACCACCAGCTTGCGCTGCACCGCGCAGGCAGCCAGCAACTGCTCCAATGCGGCCAGGTCGCCATGCCCGAAACGGTGGATCTGCGCGCGCGATAGGCGGCAGCCATCGATCAGGCTGGCGTGGTTCAGAGCGTCCGAAAAAATGGCATCGTCCGCGCCCACCAACGCCGGGATGATGCTGGCATTGGTGGCAAACCCGGCATAGAAATAAAGCGCACGGGGCAATTGCACAAAGCGGGCCAGCTCTTCCTCCAGCGCGGCATTGGCCGTGCTGTGGCCGTTGACCATG
The DNA here is from genome assembly GCF_053345995.1 of Comamonas sp. C24C. NCBI lineage: Bacteria > Pseudomonadati > Pseudomonadota > Betaproteobacteria > Burkholderiales > Comamonadaceae > Comamonas > Comamonas sp. C24C. The sequence goes on from NZ_JBKFBC010000009.1 coordinate 47,298, forward strand.
GGAGAGCCGCCCGAGCCTACGCCAAAGTCCTGCGCCCCCGCGCAGGCCGCCTCGATCATGGCTGGGTGCTGGGCCAGCCCCAGATAGTCGTTGCTGCAGAACTGCAGCATGGGCTGCCCGTCGACCAGAATGCGCGCGCCTTCCAAGGGCGCCACGGTACGGCGGGTGCGGCGCAGTGCGGCGGCGTCCAGGGCAGCCAGCTGCCGTGGAATATCCTGCAGCCAGAAATTGGAAGATGTGGTCATTGCCATTCCTTGGGCAAAGAGAAACTGGTCAGGCGAGGATCGGGATTGGCCTGCCAGGGAATATCGGCCAGCAGCGGCGCACCAAGCCGTCCCAGCTGGTTGCGCAGCCAGTCCATGTTTTCCTCCGGCACCAGCATCTGTGGCTCCACACGGCTGGCCACCCAGCCCGCCAGCGGCAAGCCGGCGGCGCGAATCGCCTCGGCCGTCAGCACCGCATGGTTCAGGCAACCGAGCTTGAGGCCCACCACCAGCACCACCGGCAGCTGCAGCGCCACGGCCAGATCGGCAATGCACAGAGTCTCGGACAGCGGCACGCGCCAGCCGCCCGCGCCCTCGACCACCACGGCATCGGCCTGCGCCGCCAATTGCCGGTAGGCGTCCAGAATCGGAGCCAGCGTCACCTCCACGCCCGCGCGCCGGGCCGCGATATGCGGCGACATGGGATCTGGCAGCAGCACGGGGTTGTCCAGCGCCGCCGGCACAGCCAGCGTGGAGGCAGCGCGCAGGGCCACCGTGTCTTCGTTGACCCAGCCGCCCTGCCCGTCGGGATCGGCGCCTGCGGCCACGGCCTTCATTCCCGCCACGCGCGAATGATGGGCTGCCAGCGCGTGCAGCAGTGCGCAGCTGGCCAGGGTCTTGCCCACACCGGTATCGGTGCCCGTGACGAAACAGCCGATCATGCTTTTCCCTTCTTCGCGGCAAGCTCCGCTTCCTGCTGCAAGGTGGTGTTCAGCGCGGTCAGCGCGGCCTGACCCAGGTGGGTGATATCGGCATCGTCCAGCACATAGGGCGGCATGCAGTACAGCGTGCGTCCTATGGGGCGCAGCAGCAGGCCCAGGTCCAGCGCCGCCTGGTTGTAGCGCTGTGCAAAGTCCGGCAAGGAGGTATCGATGTCCCAGGCCCAGATCATTCCCTGCTGGCGCGCGTTGCTGACGCGGGGGTGAGCATTCAGCCCGGCGAATGCAGCACTGATTTTTTCAGCCAGTTGCCGGTTGGCAGCCAGCTGGTCCAGCTGCTCGAACAGCTCCAGCGTGGCCACGGCAGCGCGGCAGGCCAGCGGGTTGCCGGTATAGGAGTGCGAGTGCAGAAAGCCGCGCGCAGCATCGTCGTCATAAAAGGCGGCATAGACCTCATCGGTCGTCAGCACGGCAGACAAGGGCAGCGTGCCGCCCGTCAAGCCTTTGGACAGGCAGATGAAGTCCGGTCTGACACCTGCCTGCTGATGGGCAAACAGGCTGCCGGTACGGCCAAAGCCCACGGCGATCTCATCCACCACCAGATGCACTGAATAGCGATCGCACAGCGCCCGGGCCAGACGCAGGTATTCGGCGTCATGCATGGCCATGCCGGCGGCGCACTGCACCAGCGGCTCCAGAATCAGGGCAGCAGTCTCCTGGTGATGCACTTGCAGCCAGGCCTCCAGGCCCTCTGCTGCGCGGCGCGCCACATCGGCAGCGGATTCGCCGGGCCGGGCCTGGCGTGCATCGGGGCTGGGCACGGTGGCCGACAGGCGCACCAGAGGGCCGTAGGCGTCGCGGAACAGCGCAATATCGGTCACCGACAGCGCGCCTACGGTCTCGCCGTGGTAGCCGCCGGCCAGACCCACGAAACGGTGCTTGGCAGGCTGCCCCTGGTTGCGCCAGTAATGGGCGCTCATCTTCAGCGCGATCTCGGTGGCCGAAGCGCCGTCGCTGCCGTAGAACGCATGGCCCAGGCCGGTCAGGCCGGCCAGGCGCTCGGACAACTCGACCACGGGGGCGTGGGTGAAACCGGCCAGCATCACATGATCGAGCTTCTGCAACTGCTCGGTCAGCGCCGCCCGGATATGCGGATGCGAATGACCGAACAGATTGACCCACCAGGAACTGACTCCGTCCAGATAGCGACGGCCATCGGTATCCACCAGCCAGGGACCGCTGGCATGGTCGATGGCAATCGGCGGCGCGGCTTCGTGCCGCTTCATCTGGGTGCAAGGGTGCCAGACATGGCGCACGCTGCGGCCGGCAAGACTGTGGTCCATCAAAAACTCCTGAGGCGAATCACCGCCTTGCCAGATCGCAGGCACGGCAGGGCCCGACCTGCGCAAGATGCCAGGCTAGGCAATCCGGAAAGAGAAGCCCCGACGCAATGGCCGGGGGAGATTCAGGGATCAGCTTGCGGCCGATGTCCCCAGGCCCTTGAGGCCCAGCTTGCGCATCAAGCTTGTATCGGCCTCCACATCGGGATTGCCGGTCACCAGCAGCTTGTCGCCGTAGAAGATGGAATTGGCCCCGGCCATGAAGCACAGGGTCTGCACGGCCTCGCCCAGTTGCTGACGGCCCGCCGACAGGCGCACACGGGCCTTGGGCATGGTGATGCGCGCCACGGCGATCACACGCACGAAGTCCAGCGGATCCACCGGCTCGCTGTCGGCCAGCGGCGTGCCGGGCACGGGCACCAGGCTGTTGATGGGCACGGACTCGGGATAGGGCTGCATGTTCGCGAGCTGGGCAATCAGGCCGGCACGGTGGACCTCGGTCTCGCCCATGCCGATGATGCCGCCGCAGCACACGCTGATGCCCGCATCGCGCACGGCCGCCAGCGTGTCCAGCCTGTCCTGGTACTGGCGCGTGCTGACCACATCCTTGTAGTACTCGGGCGCGGTATCGAGATTGTGGTTGTAGTAGTCGAGACCCGCATCGCGCAGCGATGCCGCCTGGTGCGGCTGCAGCATGCCCAGCGTGGCGCAGGTCTGCATGCCCAGCCCCTTCACGGCACCGATCAGCTCGTTCATCTTCTCGATGTCGCGGTCCTTGGGCGCGCGCCAGGCGGCGCCCATGCAAAAGCGGGTGGCTCCGGCATCCTGAGCGGCCTTGGCGGCGCGGGTGACTTCCTCCACGCTCATCAGTTTCTCGGCCTTCACTCCCGTATCGAACTCGGCCGACTGCGGGCAGTAGCCGCAGTTCTCGGGGCAGCCGCCGGTCTTGACGGACAGCAGGGTCGCCAGTTCGATCTCGCCCGCCGGCCAGTGCTCGCGATGCACGCTCTGGGCGCGGTGCAGCAAATCCAGAAATGGCATATCCAGCAGGGACTGCACTGCCTCCACGGGCCAGCGCTGCGCTTCGGGGGCCGCGACGGGCTTGGCCGGCGCATGCCAGTGCATGGTCTGGCTGCCGCAGGCGGCGGCTTGCTGCGCGTCGGCGGCGCGCACTGGGTTGTCTTGCTCGGGCACGGAATAGGACATCGCGGTCTCTCCTCAATCGGGGGAATGCCGCGCATTTTGGGCAAAAAAATCAAGGATTTACAGAGCCCGCATGCAAATAGTTGCCCACCAAAGAGTTGCCGCAAGAAGCGCTATCTTTGAATGCCATTTCATTGCATTTGACAGATTTTCAGCGCACATTCGAAACATTCAGCCATAACTTCCGTCAACTGCCACCCTTGTGCACTCAATTCAGCGCAATGCATCGGATTCATGCGTTGAATTTCAACGAGGAAGAGCGTAGATATCGGCAAAAAACACAGTATTTGGCGGTTTTTGCCAGGACAAGGCCTGGATCAGGGCCAGAAACGGTGCTGGGCCGTCCGCGCAAAGGCGGACAAACACCCCAAAACTGGCGGATTTAATTCCCTCAACTCTTGTTGGACATTCGCGCCGGGCGCAAAAAAGCCGCAGCAAGGCTGCGGCTGGAGGACGGGAGGCTGGGGTTCAGAAAGCGTGAGCCATGCCAACACCGAACGAAGTTCCCGAGTCCGCACCGTACTCGTAGCTCTTGCGCCCCAGGCTGGCATAGAGCGTGGTGCGCTTGGACAGCGCGTAGTCGGCCCCCAGGGAATAGAAATGGTTGGTCTGCTCCTGCATGCGCTGGCGGCCATAGCCGGCCTTCAGCGTGGTCTGCCCCATCTGGTAGGTGGCACCCAGCGTCACGGCCTTGGCCGAGAGTGCCGTCTGGGCCACGCGCGAATAGTCCCAGGCGGCCATCACGGCGGCCGCGCCAAAGCGGTATTTGCCAGCCACGAAAGTGTCCTTGTCTCCGCTGCCGTTGCGCTCGAAGGCCAGCATGCCGCTCAGGCTGTCAGAGTCGTAGTTGAGGGAGGCCGAATAGCCACGCCCCTCACGGCGCAAGGTCAGCGGCACCTCGGTTCGCTCCGGCGAGGCGCTCAGATGCAGGGTGAAACCGCCCACCGTGGGCGAGTCGTAAAAAATGCCGTTGGCCATGCGCCCATATTCGGCCGTGCCGTTGTTGCTGTAGCGGTCGGTAGGCGTGAGGTAGTGCCACTGGTACCAGGCCGGCGAGGAAATGCGGTTGAAATTGGCCCAGGGGTCGAACTTCCAGTCCTGCGACCACATGGCCGACAGGGCGCGGCCCAGGCGCAGATGACCAAAGCCGCCTTGCAGGCCCACCGTGGACTCGTCATGCCAGAACGGCTTGCTGCCCTGATCCTCCAGACGCCCGGTGTCGATATCGAAACGCGCGCTCAGGCGGAAGGTGGCCTTGAGACCGCCGCCCAGATCTTCCCAGCCCGCAATCGCCAGATTGCTGCGCTGGATCGTGCCGGCCTGGGCCGTGCCATCAAAGCCGCGATAGATGCCGCCGTCGATCAGACCGCCAATGCTGACGTTGGAAGACTGGGCTGCCGCAGGCAGAGCGGCAGACAAAAGAGTCAAACATGTGGAACAAGCAATGCCAGTACGCAAGCGCATGCCGGTGGTTCTCCTTGAATTGTGAAGTCACTGCCCCCGCAGCCAGCCCATGGCACAGCAGAAGACAGAGAAGGTCGAAGACCTGTGAGATGAGGCGATGACAGGCAGTCAGGCACTGCCTGATGCACTGAAGACAGCCGGAACATGGATGGCAGCGGGGCTGCCAATTCCGACCCGAGAAGCCTGCTCAAAAAGCAGGCAACGGGACGCATTATGAAAGTCTGGCCTGCACAGAGTCCAGTCCGCCGTCAGCTTGGTTCAGCCGCTGCGCGCCACGCCGGAAGCGGCCCAGATGCGATTCATCTCGCTGCAAAAAGGCTGGGCACAGGGTGCCAGACCCTGGTACTGACAGCCTTCGGTCATGCACAAATTCGAACGGTGCTCGCTATTGCGGCGCGGCACAGGCAGGGCATTGGCAGCCTGGGCTGCTGCCATCATCAGCCAGGGATCGGACTTGTTCTGCAGCAGCTGCTGCACTTCCTGCGCCAGCGCCGGTGCGGGCATGGCCAGAGGCAGACCGGCCATCTGTGCCGGAGTCGCCTGAGCAGCGCTCGCCGTGACGGGCTGCAACTCCAGCCACAGCAATGCGCTGGTAGCAAGCGTGCTGGTCGCCGCAGGCGACTGCGGCTGCACCACCAGAGCCAGAGGACCGCTACTCAAGACACCCGGATCTGCCATGGGCAGGCGCAGGGTCGTCCCCGTTCCCAGGGCTGCCGGAATGCTTGCCGCACCCACAGCCTGCGCCCAGGCGGCTGGCACCTGCAATGTCAGAGAAAAGCTGCGCTCGCCTTGCGGTGTGACCAGCGTGCCCTGCTGCACCAGCCAGTTCTGCAGCTGGGGCAGACGCGGTGTGGCAGCGCCGCCAGCAGCGGTTGCAGCCATGCCCTGCTGTGCCTGCTCCAGCGCCACGGCCGCCGTGGGCGACATGGCCGCAGCCGTCTGCAAAGCCGAGCTGGGCGGCTGCGCGCCGGACACCGCAGCCTGCGCCAAGGCCTGCATCAGCGCAACCGATCCCTGCTGGCCGGCCAGCAGTTGCAAGGGCTGGGTCTGTCCCTGCAGGCTGACCTGAACCTGCGCGAGCAGGCTTTGCACAAACTGCTGCACGGCCGCTGGCAGGCCCTGACTGGGCCAGCTCGCCGCAGGCGCACCGGGCTGGGCCTGCACCTGCAGGGCCAGTTGCGCAATCAGATGTTCAAAGGCCTGGATCTTGAGGTTCTGCAAGGTTTGCGGCGACCACTGCACGATGCTGGTCGCCGGGGGCGTCGCCTGAGCGGCGGGCAGTTGCTGCGCTGCGGGAAGATCCGGGACAGCGGCTGCAGCCACATTACCGGCCTGCGCAGCCGCCTGACCCGTGGGCACGGACACGGGCAGTACGGAGGCAACGGGTTGCAGTGGTGCAGTCATGCGGTCGTCGGTGGCGGGGCATCAAAGCCGGAATCAGGCCATTGTGCCCGCCCCTGCAGACAAGCATCGGAAAAAGAGCTGCCGGTGCTTGTGGCTCAAGCACCAGGGCTGCCCGGATCGTGCCGGGGCCGCATGGTTCACGCGGGTCAGGGGCGAACCATTGCGGGCGGAATCAGGCTTCGGCCGGGTAGAACAGCTTGCGCGTGGCCGTGGCCTGCACGGCCTTGGCAATGGCACCGATATGGTCGGGTGTGGTGCCGCAGCAGCCGCCCACGATATTGACCAGACCTTCGGCCGCGAATTCGTGCACCAGACGGCTGGTGATCTCGGGCGTTTCGTCAAAGCCGGTGTCGCTCATGGGATTGGGCAGGCCGGCATTGGGGTAGCAACTGATAAAGGTGTCGGGAGCCGCCTTGGCCAGCTCCTGCACATAGGGACGCATCAGCGTGGCGCCCAGCGCGCAGTTCAGGCCCACGGACAGCGGGTTGCTATGGCGCACGCTGTGCCAGAAGGCGGTCACGGTCTGTCCGCTCAGAATCCGGCCCGAGGCATCGGTGACCGTGCCGCTGATCATGATGGGCAGGCGCTCGCCGGTCTGCTCGAAGGCCTCGTCCACGGCAAACAGCGCGGCCTTGGCGTTGAGGGTGTCGAAGATGGTCTCGACCAGGATCACGTCGGCACCGCCTTCAATCAGCGCCAGCGTCTGCTCCAGATAGGCCTGGCGCAGCTGCTCGAAGGTGATGTTGCGCGCAGCCGGGTCGTTGACATCGGGGCTGATGGAGGCCGTCTTGGGTGTGGGGCCCAGGGCACCGGCCACATAGCGCTTGTGATCGGGCGTGCTGTACTTGTCGCAGGCCGCACGCGCCAGCTGCGCGCTCTTGAGGTTCATCTCATAGGCCAGATCGGCCATGTGATAGTCCTCCTGCGCAATCGTGGTCGCACCAAAGGTATTGGTCTCGATCAGATCGGCACCGGCAGCCAGGTATTTCTCATGGATGTCGCGAATCACGTCGGGACGGGTCAGCGACAGCAGCTCGTTGTTGCCCTTGACGTCATAGGCGAAGTCCTTGAAGCGCTCGCCCACAGCGTCGGCACCGGCATAGCCTTCGCCGCGGTACTGCGCCTCGCCCAGCTTGAAACGCTGAATCATGGTGCCCATCGCACCGTCAAGAATGACGAGGCGCTTGGCAAGCGTTGCGGGCAGCTCCTGGGCTCGGGTGTAGGCGGGGGTGGGGTGCGACTGGCTCATAGACCGCCATTGTAGGAAAGCTGGCAGGCTTTGCCGGGCAGCCGGGCATTGCCCTGCCGCCAGCGCCTATTCCGATGGCTGGCCTGCCGGGTAGCGAGCCTTGGCCATGCGGAACGTCAGATTCCAGCGCTCACTGCCAAGCAGCGGGTGCTGGCCCGGCTTGAGCGGGGCGACACCATGAAACACCAGGCGCGAAGGCCCGCCCCAGACCAGCACATCGCCATGGTTGAGCGCAAGGCGCCGGGTGGAACTCTGGCGCGTCAGCCCGCCCCAGAGAAAGCTGCAAGCCAGGCCCAGCGAGACCGAGACTATGGGCGCCGCAAAGTCATGCTCGTCCTGGTCGCGGTGCAAGCCCATGCGCGCACCCGGCTGATAGCAGTTGATCAGGCAGGCATCGGGCGCAAAGCCCGGATAGCCGGCCAGCGCCGCGGCCCTGGCGGCCTGCTCGCCCAGAAAAGCCGGGATGGCAGGCCAGGGCTTGCCGGTCTGCGGATCGGCAGCGCTGTAGCGGTAACCCTGCAGATCCGAAATCCAGCCCCAGCCGCCGGCGTTGGTGATCGCCACCGACATGAACTTGCCGCCGGGCACCTGCATGGTGCGAAACGCTGCCCGTGTCTGCAAGGCCCTCACCTCGGCCACCCAGCGCTGCTCCTCGGCTGTCGCAAAGCCGCGCAGCAGCACGGCACCGTCATCAATGATTTCGGCGGGCAGGGGTTCGTCAGGAAACAGCGAAAGCGTCATTGCAACGCCATCATAGGCCTGGCCGATGGCTGCCCCTCCCAGCCGCCAGCCAGCGCCTGATACAACGCCACGGCGGCACGCAGGCCACGCACGCGGCTGTCGGCCGCAGCGTCCTGGGCCGCGTAGAGGTCGCGCTGCGCATCCAGCACCTCGTACAGGCCCACGCTGCCCAGGCGGTAGCGGCGCTGCGCGAGCTGCTCGGCCCGTGCTCGCTGCTCGGCGGCCTGGGCCAGATGGGCATCCTCGGTGCGGGTGCGTGCCAGGCCCACCAGGGCGTTCTCGGTGTCCTCCAGCGCCAGCAGCACGCTTTGCTGGTACTGGGCCAGCGCGACCTGGGCGCCCGCTTCGCTGGCAGCGATGCGCGCGCGTACGCGGCCCACGTCGAGGAAAGACCAGTCCACGCCCAGGAACACGTTGCGGCTGGCGCTACCGGCCTCGAACAGCGCTCCCGTGCTGGGAGCAGAGCTGCCCAGCAGACCGCCCAGAGACAGGCGCGGGAACAGCTCTGCCGTGGCCACGCCCACCCGCGCCGTAGCGGCATGCAGACGCGCCTCGGCGGCGGCCACATCGGGGCGACGGCGCAACAGCTCGGCGGGCGTGCCGGGAGCGATGCTCTGCGGCAACTGCGGCAACGCCGCCGGCGCGTCCAGCGCCGCGATCAGAGCCTCGGGCACCTGGCCGGTAAGCACGGCCAGCCGGTGCTGGGCCACGGCGATCCGGGCCTGCAGCGCCGGAATGCGCGAGCGCGTGCTCTCCAGCTGCGCCTGGGCGCGCGCCAGGTCGAAGTTGGTGCCGCTGCCATGCGCCAGCCGCAGCTGCACCAGGCGCAGCGTGTCCTGCTGATTGGCGGCATTGGCCTCGGCCAGATGCAGGCGCTGCTGCCAGCCGCGCAGATCGGCGTAGCCGGCCGCGACCTGGGCCGCAATGGCGACCTGCAGCGCAGCCAGATCGGCGGCACTGGCGCGCAGGTCGGCGCTGCCGGCCTCGATGTTGCGACGCACACGACCAAAGAGGTCCAGCTCCCAACTCGCGTTGATGCCGGCGCTGTAGCTGCGCTGGCTGCGCGGCCCGCTTTGTGCCCCGCTTGGTGCCTGGCTTTCGCTGCGTCGTTGCTGCAGCGCCTGGCCCGATATGGTGAGCGTGGGGAGCTGATCAAGACGGCTTTCTCCCAGCAGGGCCTGGGCCGCATCGAGTCGCGCCAGCGCACCGCGCAGCTCCTGGTTGGCCCGCAGGGCCTGCTCTACCAGCTGCGTCAGTTGCTCATCCTGGAACTGGCGCCAGAACGCGGCATCGGAGCCGGTCTCGGGGGATGCCAGCTGCGGGACTGCAGACGGCTCGGCCCGCGCGAACTGCGCGCCGGCCTGGGGCAGCTCGGGCGCGCGGAAATCGGGGCCGACCGCACAGCCTGCCAGCAGGGCCGAAAGGCCCGCCACGGCACATGCCAGCGCATGCCGACGCAAGGGTTTGCAGATCTCAGACATGACTGCCCTCCAGGGATGCGGGTGACACAGCAGAGGCCGGCTGGACGGGCGCGCAAGCGGCCAGCGAACGGCCCGAAAAACGGCGCAACGTGACGTAGAACACCGGCGTGAGGAAGAGGCCGAACAGGGTCACGCCCAGCATGCCCGAGAACACCGTCACGCCCGTGGCCGCCTGCACCTCGCTGCCCGCGCCGCTGCCGATCAGCAAGGGCACGGCACCCGCGATGAAGGCGATGGAAGTCATGACGATGGGCCTCAGCCGCAAACGGCAGGCCTGCAGCGCGGCATCGACTGTTGCCGAACCGCGCATCTCCAGCTCGCGTGCGAACTCCACGATCAGAATCGCGTTCTTGCAGGCCAGACCCATGAGCACCACCAGACCAACCTGCACGAAGACATTGTTGTCCCCCCCGGCCAGCCATACGCCAAACAGCGCCGCGCAGATGCAAACGGGCACGATCAGGATCACGGCCAGCGGCAGGGTCCAGCTCTCGTAGAGCGCGGCCAGCACCAGAAACACCAGCATCACGGCGATCACGAAGACCACGGCTGCGGCGTGGCTCTGCTCGACCTGCTGGTAGCTCAGATCCGTCCAGGCCAGCTCGATCCCGCGCGGCAGCGTGCGCTGCGCGATCTCCTGCAGCTTGGTCAGCACCTCGGCCGAGGACAGCAGGCGCGGATCGGAGTCGCCGATCAGGTCGGCGGCCGGAAAGCCGTTGTAGCGCAGCACCGGATCGGGTCCGTAGCTGGGCACCACGGTGACCATGGAGCCTATGGGCACCATCTCGCCGCGCGCATTGCGCGTGCGCAGCTGGGCGATGTCCTCCACGGCCTGGCGGTAGTCGGCATCGGCCTGCAGCATTACGCGCCAGACGCGGCCGAAGGCGTTGAAGTCGTTGACGTAGACCGAGCCCAGATAGGCCTGCAGGGTCTGGAACAGATCGGTCAGCGCCACGCCCTGGGCCTTGGCCTTGATGCGGTCCACCTTCACTTCCAGCTGCGGGATGTTGGACTGGTAGCTGCTGACCGGGTAGGTCATGCCCGGTGTCTTGGCAATCTCGGCCTGAAAGGCCTCAAGCGCCTGCTGCAGCGCTGCATAGCCCAGGCCCGCGCGATCCTGCAGGAACAGCGAATAACCCGATCCGTTGCCCAGGCCCTGGATGGGGGGCGGCATCAGCGCATAGGCAAAACCGCCCTCGATCTGCGCGAACTTGGCGCCCAGCTCGGCATTGATGGCCTCGGCGCTGCGTGTGCGCTCGCCGAAGGGCTTGAGCATGATGTAGGAGCTGGTCAGATTGGGCGTGGTCGTGGACTGCAGCGCATTGAAGCCCGCGAAGGCGGCGACCATGTCCACGCCATCCACGCTCTTGGCCGTCTCCACCATCTGGCGCGTGAGCGCATCGGTGCGGTTCAGCGAAGCGCCCTCGGGCAGCTTGGCACCGGCAAACAGGTAGAGCTTGTCCTGCATGGGGATGAAGCCCCCGGGCACGGCGTGGAACAGCACGGCGGTGCCGGCCAGCAGTGCCGCATAGACCGCGAACACCAGGCCGCGTCGACGCAGCGAGCGCCCCACCGAATTCTGGTAGCCGTGGGCGCTGCGGTCGAAGAAGCGGTTGAAGGGCCGGAAGAACCAGCCCAGGCCCTTGTCGATGACACGCGCCAGCGCGTCGCGCGGTGCGCCGTGCGGCTGCAGCAGCTTGGCCGCCAGTGCCGGCGACAGGGTCAGCGAGTTGATGGCCGAGATCACCGTGGAGATGGCGATGGTCACCGCGAACTGCTGGTAGAACTGGCCCGTGACGCCGCTGAGAAAGGCCATGGGAACGAAGACCGCACACAGCACCAGGGCGATGGCGATGATGGGCCCGGAGACCTCCTTCATGGCCAGATGGGCCGCCTCCTGCGGGCTGTGGCCCTGCTCGATGTAGCGCTCCACGTTCTCGACCACGACGATGGCGTCGTCCACCACGATGCCGATCGCCAGCACCAGGCCGAACAGCGTCAGCGTGTTGATGGAATAGCCCAGCAGGTACAGGCCCGCAAAAGTGCCGATGATGGACACGGGCACGGCCAGCAGCGGAATGATGGAGGCGCGCCAGGTCTGCAGAAAGACGATGACCACCAGCACCACCAGGATCACGGCCTCGATCAGCGTGCTCTGCACGGCCTTGATCGAGTCGCGCACAAAGACCGTGGGGTCCCAGACGGATTCGAAGGCCACGCCTTCGGGCAGGTCCTTGGAGAGCCGGTCCATGGCCGCGTAGACCTGCTCGGCCACGCCCAGCGCATTCGCTCCCGGCGACAGGAAGATGCCCACGGCTGCCATGTTCTTGGTGTCGCTCCACGAGCGCAGCGTGTAGTCGCTGGCGCCCAGCTCGATGCGCGCCACGTCGGCCAGACGCACGACCTGACCACCTTCGCCGCTCTTGAGCACGATGTCGCCGAACTCTTCGGCCGTCTTCAGCCGCCCGCGCACATTGATGGACAGCAGCTTGTCGGACTTCTGCGCACTGGGCTCGGCGCCCAGCTGGCCGGCCGAGACCTGGATGTTCTGCTCGCGGATCGCGGCGATCACCTCGCCGGCCGTGAGCTGGCGTGCCGCCACCTTGTGCGGGTCCAGCCAGACGCGCATCGCATAGTCGCCGGCGCCGTAGATGCCCACATCGCCCACGCCGGGAATGCGCGCCAGCACATCCTTGATCTTGAGCGTGACATGGTTGCGCAGATACAGCGCATCATGCGCGCCGTCCCGGGACACCAGGCCCACGTACATCAGCGGCGTGGACGCCTGCTTCTGCGTGGTCACGCCGAACTGCCGCACCTCCTCGGGCAGCCGGCTCTGGGCCTGGCTGACGCGGTTCTGCACGCGCACGGCTGCGGTGTCCGGGTCGATCTCGGGGCGGAAGGTGGCAACCACCTGCAGGCTGCCGTCCGAAGCCGCGACCGACTTCATGTACATCAGGCCTTCGACCCCGTTGATGGCTTCCTCCAGCGGCACGGCCACCGACTCGGCGACCTCCTTGGGATTGGCCCCCGGATAGGTGGCGCGCACCACCACGCTGGGCGGCACGACCTCGGGATATTCGCCCACCGGCAGCTGCGGAATGGCCACCAGGCCAACGGCGAACATGATGATGGAGAGCACGACCGCGAAGATGGGCCGGTCTATGAAGAATTTGGAGAAGTCCATGGCACTCCCCCTTACTGCGCAGCGGCGGGCACGGGCTGCGCGGCCGCTGATGCCACCGGCCTGGGATTGACGGGCATGCCGGGGTAGTAGATGCGCTGCACGCCGCCCACCACCAGCCGGTCACCCGCTGCCAGGCCTTTTTCCACCAGGCGCCGGCCATCGACCATGCGACCCAGCGTAAGGTCGCGGCGCTCGGCCAGATTGCCTTCGCCCACCACATAGACGTACTTGCGGTCCTGGTCGGTGAGCACGGCCTTGTCGTCGATCAGCAGCGCCTGGGTCTCGGCCTCCTGCCGCTCCGGGCCGCTTTGCATCTGCACGCGTGCGAACAGGCCTGGCGTCAGCATCCGGTCGGGGTTGGCCAGGCGCGCGCGCAAACGCATGGTGCCCGTGCCCGGCTGGAGCTGGTTGTCGCTGAAGTCCAGCGTGCCCGCATGGGCAAAGCCGCTGTCGCCAACCAGGGCGACGCGCACCGCGCGGCCCTGGCCGCTCAGGCCGGCCTTCTGGTAGCGCAGAAAGCTGTGCTCGTCGGCATCGAAATACGCATACACCGGGTCCTGCGAGACCAGGGTGGTCAGCACGCTCTGGTCGGCCTGGGCCATATTGCCCACGGTGAGCAGTGCGCGGCTGGCACGGCCCGTGATGGGCGCGCGCACCTCGGTGAAGTCGAGCTGCAGCCGTGCGGTGGCCAGCTCGGCCTCTGCCGCACGCACCTGGGCCGTGGCCTGGGTCAGCGTTGCGGCCCGCGTGTCGGCTTCCTCGCGCGAGACCGCATTCTCGGCCACCAGCTGGCGCGCGCGCTGGTCCTGCGTCTGCGCCAGCCCGGCAGCGGCACGCGCGCGTTCGAGCTGGGCCTGGGCGCTGGCCAGGGCCGCGCGGTAGGGCCGCTGGTCGATCACGAACAGCAGTTGGCCTTTCTTCACCTCCTGGCCCTCGGCGAAGGCGATGCGCTCGATATAGCCCGACACGCGTGAGCGCAGCTGCACCGACTCCACGGCCTCGATGCGGCCGTTGAACTCGTCCCAGGGGCGTATGGCCTGCAAGGCGACCTCGGCCACCTGTACCTCGGGCGCGGGCGGCGGGCCGTTGCTGGCATGGGCATCGCCCGCGCCGGGACGGCCGCAGCCTGAAAGCAGGGCCAGCGCCGCGAGGCCGCCGGCCAGCAGCAAGGGCCGCAGCGGCGGCGTGGAATGGACTGACATATGGACTCTCCCTGAATGAATGCGCCCGCCCTGCTGGCGGCAGCAGGCCTGACGGAACGACCGCCTCTGCCGATAAGACGCAGGAGCGGCCATGCTTGTGACAAGCATTGGCAGGTGGCTGGAAGAGATTCAATAAAGATAGCTGCTATCGCTTTTCAATAAACAACTTCAGGCACAAAACTATCTGAAATCGTTTTTCATCAAGCGGATGCAGCTATGAATAGCAGAAGAACTCCGACCAGCGCATGGGCCGTTGATTGCGGCTCCACCGGCTATCGATCACAATCGCGGCATTCTTCAAGTTCAAGTGAACTTTAAGTCAAGCCCCGGAGAAAGACATCATGAAAATTGAGGATGATCCGCTGATGAGCATCAGCGACTTCGCGCAGCGCAGCGGCGTCAACGCATCGGCGTTGCGCTACTACGAGTCGCTGGGTCTGATCGAATCGGTGCGAAGCAGCAGCGGAAGGCGACGCTACCACCGTTCGGGCCTGCGGCGCATCGCCTACATCGTGTTTGCACAGCGCGTTGGGTTCACGCTGGAGGAGATCGCCGCGCAGCTGGCGCGGTTGCCGACGCGGCATGTGCCCACGGGCGGCGACTGGCAGAAGATGTCGCGCATCTGGCAGCAGCGGCTGGACGAGCGCATCGACGAGCTGCAGCGCCTGCGCGACAGCCTCAACCAGTGCATAGGCTGCGGCTGTCTGTCGCTCAAGGTCTGCAGCATGTACAACCCCGGCGACCAATGCCAGCGCGGCGGCCCGGGGCCGCGCCGCTGGCTAGGCGACGAGCTGCAGGCCGAGGGCCACTAGCCTCGGCTCAGCGGCCGCTGGCTTGGGCGAAGGCCAGCACGGCCTGCAGCAGACGCTGCATGGTGGGCTGGATGCGCGCCGCGACCTCGGGCAGGTAGTCGAACGGCATCTGCTCCTGCATATAGCTGGACTGCGTCATCTCCAGCTGCACGGCGTGGAAGCCCTGCTCCGGCTGACCATAGTTGCGCGTGATGAAGCCGCCCTTGAAACGGCCATTGAGCACGCTGGTGTGGTCCGGTGCCTGCCGTGCAATGTCCAGCAGCTGCTGGGCCAGTGCCGGCGCGCAGCTCTTGCCGTCGGCGGTGCCCAGGTTCAGGTCGGGCAGCTTGCCCTCGAAAAAGCGCGGCAGCACCGAGCGGATGCTGTGCGCATCCCACAGCATGGCCACGCCATGCTGGCTCTTGATGCGATCGAGTTCGGCGCGCAGTTGCGCATGATAGGGCTGCCAGTAGAGTTCGCGGCGGCGCGCGACTTCGGCCTCGTCGGGCTCCAGGTCCTTGCTGGCATAGAGAGGCTCGCTGTCGAAGCCGTCGACCGGGCACAGCCCCGTCACGCTCTGGCCCGGATAGAGGCTGGCACCATCGGGCGGACGATTCAGATCGATGACATAGCGCGAATGCGTGGCGGCCAGAATGGATGCGCCCAGTGCCTTGGCGAAGTCGTAGAGCTGCGGCATGTGCCAGTCGGTGTCATGAACTTCGCGCCCTTCGGGCGTGAGCTTGGCCGCAATGTCGGCCGGCACATGGGTGCCGGTATGCGGCATGGAAATCAGCAGCGGTGCCGTACCCTGGTGAAAGACAAAGGGGGCGATGGCTTGGCTCATGGAGCGTCTCTCTTCTGTCAAAAATCTGAATGCAGCCGCCCTCAGGCGTTCTGCAGCAATGCCTTGCGGGTCTGCACAAAGCCTTGCTGAGCGACTTCGTGCAGCGCATGGCGGCCTGACTGCACGCGCTGCTGGCCGCGAACCCAGACATCGGCAATGGCCGAAGTGCGATGGCTGGCAAACACATGGGCCGCATGACCGCTGTCGGCAGGCAGCCCGTTGAGGGCGACATGGCGGGCATCGAGCACCACGAAGTCGGCCTGCTGGCCTACGGCCAGACCAGCAATGGCGCGACCCGAAGCCTGGGCACCGCCGGCCACCGCCTGCAAGGTCATGGAGGTCGCCACCTGGGGCTGGGCGCCGCCGCCAAGCACATTGCGCTGGCGCAGGCTCAGGCGCTGGCTGTATTCGAGCATCAGCAGCTCTTCGGCGGCATTCACCGAAGCATGGCTGTCCGAGCCAATGCCCCAGCGGCCGCCATGCCTGAGCCACAGCGGCATGTCGAAAATGCCGTCGCCCAGATTGGCTTCGGTGGTGGGACAGATGCCGGCCACGGCCGCGCTGCGTGCCGCGCCTGCATATTCCTCGGGCGTCATGTGCGTGGCATGGATCAGGCACCAGCGCGCATCGACGGGTGCATGGTCGAGCAGCCATTGCACGGGGCGCTGACCGCTCCAGGCCAGGCAGTCATCCACCTCTTGGGTCTGCTCGGCGATATGGATGTGCACCGGAGCCTTGGGCAGCATGGCGTGCAGGCCTGCGAGCGCGGTCTTGAGGCTGTCCGGCGGCACGGCGCGCAGCGAGTGCGGAGCCAGGCCCAGAGCTGCCTGCTGCGCCCTGGTCACGGGCTCCAGTTGCTGCAGCAGGGAGAGCATGCTGTCCGTGCTGCGAATGAAGCGGGCCTGATCCTCGCGAGGCGGCAGGCCCCCGAAACCGCTGGTCTGATAGAGCACGGGCAGCAAGGTCATGCCGATGCCGGTCTTCTGCGCCGCACGCAGCAGCGCCAGGGACAGGCTGGCGTCGTTGGCATAGGGCTTGCCACCGGCATCATGGTGCACATAGTGGAACTCGCACACCGAGGTGTAGCCCGCCTCCAGCATCTCCAGGTACAGCCAGGTCGCAATCGCCTCCAGCGCCTCGGGCGTCATGCGATTGGCAAAGCCGTACATCAGCTTGCGCCAGCTCCAGAAACTGTCCTGCGCCTGACCGCGGAATTCGGTCAACCCGCCGAACGCGCGCTGGAAGGCGTGCGAGTGCAGATTGGGCATGCCCGGGATCAGCGGGCCGGCCGCCTTGGCGGCGTCCTCCGCCTCCCCGGCCTCGCCGCTTTGCGGGTCCACATCGGTCAGCACTTCGGTCAGCTGGCCGCTCTCGTTCCAGCTCAGCAGGACATTGCGCGCCCAACCCGTGGGCAGCAAGGCGTCTGCGGCAAACAAGGTACGCGAAATGGATGAGGATGCAGTCATGGTGATGGTCTCTGTGAGGCGAAAAAGATCAAACCGCGCAGCTCATGCAGTCACGCGCTCAGTCTGCTCCATCGCAGCGAGCAAAGCCAGAACAAAACGCGCGTTGTCCTTCTCGGTACCTATGGATACGCGCAGAAAATTCTCGAAACCGGGCTCCTTCCAGGGCTTGACGATCACGCCCTGTCTGAGCAGCGCCTCCGTCACCGGTGCATTGGGACGGCCCAGGTCGAGAAACAGGAAGTTGGCTACCGAAGGCGCAATGCGCAGACCTTGCAGCGGCTGGCCCGGCTCTGCCAGCGCCAGCAGCTGTCTGCGCAGATCCTCGCGCAGCGCCACCGTGGTCGCCACGCCGCTGCGCATGTGCGCAGGATCGTTCCAGGCCGCCAGCGCCGCGCGCTGGGCTGCCATGTTCACGTTGAAGGGCGAACGCACCTTGTCCATCAGGCTCACCAGCTCGGCGCTGTCGGCCATGCCGTAGCCCACGCGCAGACCGGCCAGGCCCCAGGCCTTGGAGAAGGTGCGCAACACGATCCAGGGTCCGACCCGCGCATCCAGCATGGCCAGCACATCGGGGTAGTCGTCGTCATGCAGCGCGTATTCGTAATAGGCCTCATCCACCACCAGCACGGTGTTGGCGGGCGTGGCCTCCAGCACCTGCGCAAACTGCGCAGCATCCAGCATGCAGCCCACGGGGTTGGACGGGTTGGGCAGGAAGGCGATCTTCGGGGCCTTGGCCACGGCAGCGCACCAGGCGCTCACATCGAAGCCCAGTTCCTCGTTCAGTTCGAGGAGCTCGACCTCCGCGCCCATCATCTTTGGATAGATTTCGTGCAGGCCGAACACGGGACGCTGGGTCACCACCAGATCGCCGGGAGCGAGAAAGACCTCGCAGAGAATCTTGATCAGGTCTTCCGAGCCGTCGCCGAACACCAGACGCCCGGCGGGCAGCCCGGTGCGCTCGGCAATGGCTTCGCGCAAGGCCGTGCAGTTGGCATCGGGGTAGTTACCCACATCGTTGGCCACCTCGGCAATCGCCCGGCGCACCGAGGCGCTGGCACCGAAGGGATTTTCATTGCTGGCCAGTCGCGCGATATCGGTCACGCCATAACGCGCCCGCACCGCTTCATTGGACAGGCCGGCGTTGTACGCGGGCAGCGGGCGCACCTGGGCACGGGCCAGCGAAGCCACCAGAGAATTCGTCATAGATCAAACACCTTTCCGGGATTCATCAGGCCCATGGGATCGAGGGCCAGCTTGATGGCCCGCATCGCCGCCAGCTCTGCGGGCGTGCGGCTGTTGCTCAGATAGGGCTTTTTGTGCAGGCCGATGCCGTGCTCCGCGGAGACGCTGCCCTGCATCTCGCCCACGATGCGGTAGAGAAGCTCCTCCACCTGCTCGCATTCGCCGTTGACGGTCTTGCCATCCACCGAGACATGGAGATTGCCGTCGCCCACATGGCCGAAGTACAGAGCCTGGTGACCGGGCCAGCGAGTGGCAAAGGCCTGCATGCAGGCTTCGGCAAAGCGCCCGATGTCGGCCTGGGGCAGGCTTACATCGAAGTTGATGGCGGGATGCATATTGTTGTTGAGCTCGGCCGGTGCCTCGCGCAGCTTCCACAGCTGCTGCACCTGAGCGCCCGACTGGGCCACGATGGCATCGAGCACCTCGCCGGCTTCCATGGCTTGCTCGAGCACCTGCTGCACATCGCCTTGCAGCTGCGCCTCGTTCTTGCCGTCCACATTGATCAGGGCCAGCAAGGGGTAGCGCTGCTCAAAAGGCGCAGCGAGCTTGAGCCAGGCCATGGAGGCCTGCACAAAGCTGTCCCACATCAGCTCATAGGCCGCGACGCTGTTGCCGAAGTGCGATTGCATGCGCTTGAGCACGGCCAGCGCCGAGTCGAAATCGGGCATGGCCACCAGCGTCGTGGCCGTGGCCTGCGGCGCCGGACGCAGGCGCAGTAGAACGCGCGTGATGATGCCCAGCGTGCCTTCGGCACCGATGAAGAACTGCTTGAGGTCGTAACCCGTGTTGTTCTTGATCATGGGGCGCAGCATGGGCAGCACCGTGCCGTCGGCCAGCACCACCTCCAGGCCCAGCACCTGCTCGCGCATCATGCCGTGCTGCAGCACTCCGTTGCCGCCCGCGTTGGTGGAGACATTGCCACCGATCTGGCAGCTGCCGCGAGCGCCGAGATCCACGCCGAACACCATGCCGACATCGACGGCAGCCTCCTGCACTGCTTGCAGGGTGACGCCGGCCTGCACCTGCATCAACCCGGTCTGGGCATCGATGTCCTCGATGCGGTTCATGCGATCAAGCGACAGCGCGACAGCACCCTCCGTAGGAACCGCGGCACCGGCCAGCCCGGTCAGCCCACCCTGCGGAACCACCGCAATCCTGTGGGCGCTGCACAGACGCATGACGGCGCTGACTTCCTCCGTGGTGCGTGGGCGCACCAGCGCCAGCGGCTGCTGGGGCGGCGTGCCGCTCCAGTCGGTGCGGCTACGCTCCGGCGTGTCCGTGCCGCGCAGGGCCACATCGGCGCCCAGGGTGGAAATCAGTTCATTGAGAAATTGTTCGTGAGACATCAGCAACCTTTCGCGCTCCCCGCTTCAGGCTTTGGCTTGCTGCGCAATCCGGCCCTGGCGCACCACAGTGCAGTCCGGCTTGCTGCCGAACCAATAGGCCAGCTCTGCAGCCCGCTGCACGGGCCAGAGCACGAAATTGGCGGGACGGCCCACGGCAATCAGGCCTTGCTCGTCCTGCAGGCCCAAAGCATGCGCAGCGTGCCGGGTGATGCCGGCCAAAGCCTCGGGAACCGTCAGACGGAACAGCGTGCAGGCCATATTGGCCATGAGCAGCAAGCTCAAGCACGGGGAGGTACCCGGATTGTGATCCGTAGAAACGGCCATCGGGACCTTGGCAGCCCTTAATTCCTCAATCGGAGGCACTTTGGTGTCGCGCAGCGTGTAGAAGGCCCCGGGCAGCAGCACGGCCACGGTGCCAGCCTTCTTCATCTCGGTGATGCCGTGCTCGGACAGGTGCTCGATATGGTCGCAGGAAAGCGCGCCATAGCGGGCCGCGAGGGCAGCACCCTCCATATTCGACAGCTGCTCGGCATGCAGCTTGACGGGCAGGCCCAATGCCTTGGCCGCCTCGAAGACCTGCTCGGTCTCGGCCAGCGAGAAGGCAATGCGTTCGCAGAACACATCGACGGCATCGACCAGGCCTTCGGCGGCCAGCGCCGGCAGCATGACCTGACAGACCAGATCCGTGTATTCCTGGCTGCGGCCCGCATACTCAGGCGGCAGCGCATGCGCGCCCAGAAAGGTGGTGCGCACGGTCACTGCACACAGCTCGCCCAGGCGCCTTGCGGCACGCAGCTGCTTGCGCTCGTGCTCCAGGGCCAGTCCGTAGCCCGACTTGATCTCGATGGCCGTCACACCTTCGGCCAGCAACTGTTCCAGACGCGGCAACGCCAGCGCCACCAGCTCGTCCTCCGAAGCCTCGCGCGTGGCCCTGACGCTGGAGACGATGCCGCCGCCGGCCCTGGCCACTTCCTCGTAGCTGGCACCGGCCAGGCGCATGGCGAACTCGCCCGCGCGCTCGCCGCCATAGACCAGATGGGTGTGGCAGTCGATCAGGCCTGGCGTGGCCAGTCGCCCTGCGCCATCGTGCCTGGGCAGCGCCAGGTATTCGGCTGGCATGGCGTCCTGCGGTCCCACCCAGACCATTCGGCCCTCCTGCACCACGATGCAGGCCAGCGTGCCTTCGGGAATATCCGCCACCTCGGAAACATACAGCTCCGGCGCCAGACGCAGGTTGTGCCAGCAGCCGTCGGCGGAGACTGCGGGATGGGGATTAGCTTGCGCCATGGCGATGCTCCTCGTGTTCGATGACGACAATTCAGGCTATGAAACTCCTGATTTCATAGCTACCAGCGCCTGCCCCTTTTAACTTTTCAGATCAATCTTCATTGAAACGTCCGTTACAAAGGCGCAAACCGCTCCTGTTTCAGGTGTGCGCTGTCAGGCTGACCAGGATCAGCCTGGCATCCTCGCCCTGCGGCACCAGCGACTCGGCCCCGGTACTGCTCCACCACAGGCCCTGGCCGGTCTCCAGCACCCGGCCGTCGGCAGCTTTCCAGCTGCCCTGCAGCACCATGCACAGTCCCGCAGCGCTGAGCCCCGGCTCGGCCTGGCCGGCGAGCAGCTCCAGCCCTGCCGACCATTGTCCACGCCGGGTCATGACATTGAAATCGCTGGACGGCCCGCCCTGCAGATCGCAATCGAGAGCCGTATCGCCCGAAAAGGCGAAGGGCTGCCAGCGATCGGTCAATGCGTGCTCGATCTGGCCCTGGACGCTGTGCAGCCGCACCCCGTCGCCATCGAGCAGCATGATCTGGCGGTCTATGCCCGGAAATGCCGAAAACGGGCCTGCCTGGGCAATCGTGGCCACGCTCACGCGCCAGCCAAAGCTGTCCATGCCCGCGCCCTGCGGCCAGCAGGCAATCTCGCGCGTGCTGCCGCCCCCGTTCTTCCAAGGGCTGGGCGCAATCTGGTTCAGGTCAAAGCGTTGCATCGATCAAAAGCACAAAAACTACAACAAAACGCAGCTTAAAACTGGCGCGCCCCAGGCGAGAGACAGCGAGGAAGGGCCGCCCCGCACCGAGGCTGTCGTCCCCCTCCCGCGCAGCGAGAGAGGGGGAAGGCGCGTAAGCGCCTCAGGGGGTGACAGTTACTTGACCATCGGCAAGTTGAGCCCATGGCGCTTGGACGCTTCCACGGCAATCTCGTAGCCTGCATCGGCATGGCGCATCACGCCGGTGGCGGGATCGTTCCAGAGCACGCGGTTCAGGCGGGCCGCAGCCTCGTCCGTACCATCGGCCACGATCACAACGCCGGCGTGTTGCGAGTAGCCCATGCCCACGCCACCGCCGTGGTGCAGGCTGACCCAGGTGGCGCCGCCCGCCGTGTTGAGCAGGGCGTTGAGCAGCGGCCAGTCGGAGACGGCGTCGGTGCCGTCCTTCATGGCTTCGGTCTCGCGGTTGGGGCTGGCCACCGAGCCGCAGTCCAGGTGGTCGCGGCCGATCACGATGGGCGCCTTGAGTTCGCCGTTCTTGACCATTTCATTGAAGGCCAGGGCCGCCTTGTGGCGCTCGCCCAGACCCAGCCAGCAGATGCGCGATGGCAGGCCCTGGAAGGCGATGCGTTCCTTGGCCATGTCCAGCCAGCGGTGGGTGTGCTTGTTCTCTGGGAACAGCTCCTTGATCTTGGCATCGGTCTTGTAGATGTCCTCGGGATCGCCCGACAGCGCCACCCAACGGAACGGGCCCTTGCCTTCGCAGAACAGCGGACGGATGTAGGCAGGCACAAAACCGGGGAAGTCGAAGGCGTTCTTCACGCCTTCGTCCAGGGCCACCTGGCGGATGTTGTTGCCATAGTCCACCGTGGGAATGCCCATGGCCTGGAAGTCCAGCATGGCCTGCACATGCTGGGCGCAGCCCTTGGCGGCGGCCTTCTTGAGCGTGGGGTGCTGGCCGGGGTCGGCCGCGGCGGCGTTCCATTGCTCCACGGACCAGCCCACGGGCAGATAGCCGTTGATCAGATCATGGGCGGAGGTCTGGTCGGTCACGATGTCGGGACGGATGCCGCCGGCCTTGGCACGCCTGACCAGCTCGGGCAGGACTTCGGCCGCATTGCCCAGCAGCGCGATGGAGACGGCCTCGCCCTTTTCGGTGTGATGCTTGATCAGGGCCAGCGCGTCGTCGATATCCTTGGCCTGCTTGTCCACATAGCGGGTGCGCAGGCGGAAGTCGATGCTGGACTGCTTGCATTCGATGGCCAGCACGCAGGCGCCGGCCAGCACGCCGGCCAGCGGCTGGGCACCACCCATGCCGCCCAGGCCGGCAGTAAGAATCCACTTGCCGGTCAGGTCGTTGTTGTAGTGCTGGCGGCCGGCCTCGACAAAGGTCTCGAACGTGCCCTGCACGATGCCCTGGGCACCGATGTAGATCCAGCTGCCGGCCGTCATCTGGCCGTACATGAACAGGCCCTTCTGATCGAGCTCGTTGAACTTTTCCCAGTTGGCCCACTTGGGCACCAGGTTGGAGTTGGCCAGCAGCACGCGCGGCGCATCGGGGTGGGTCTTGAACACGCCCACGGGCTTGCCCGACTGGATCAGCAGCGATTCGTCGGCTTCGAGCTTCTTGAGCTGAGCCAGGATTTCGTCATAGCACTCCCAGTTGCGGGCCGCGCGGCCGATGCCGCCGTAGACGACGAGCGCCTTGGGGTTCTCGGCCACATCCGGATCCAGATTGTTCTGGATCATGCGATAGGCCGCTTCGGCGAGCCAGTTCTTGCAGTGCAGCTCGCTGCCGCGGGGAGCGCGGATTTCTCGGCTGGCGTCGTAGCGGGGGTCTTGCTTGGCCGCGCTGATGATGGCGTCGTTGGCGTTCATGGTCGTATCCTTCAAGAATGGGTGGGAGGATTCAGCCGGCTTGCACGGCGTAAGTGGCACCAGCAAAGTTCCTGTCTGCGCCTGTGGTCGCGGCAGGAGCAGGGCTGGGGTAAATCATCTGGCCGGGCACGTTCATGCTTCTCCTGGCCAGCGGGTAGTAGACGAGCGAGGTGACGATCAGGCTCACGATCCAGGAGATGTCGGCACCGTTCATGGCCTTGGCCAGCGGGCCCACATACATGGCCTGGTTGATGAAGGGAATCTGCACCACAACGCCCATCACATAGCAGGACAGGGCCGTCCAGTTGTAGGCGCCATAGCGACCCTGGCTGTCATAGAGCGCCGGGATGTCCACTTTTTCCTTGGAGACCAGGTAGTAGTCCACCAGATTGACGGCGCTCCAGGGAACGAAGACGGTGAGCAGCAGCAGCACGAAGTTCTTGAACGTGGCCAGGAAGTTGGAGCTGGCCAGCAGGGCCACCAGCACCGTCACCAGCACAAAGCCCAGGATGTAGAGCAGGCGCGATGTCGCGGTGAACTGCGTTTTCCGGTTGAAGGCGCTGACCGTTGTCAGCACGGTCATGAAGCCGCCATAGGCATTGAGGCAGTTCACGGTGAGCTTGCCGGTGACGATGACCAGGTAGATCACCACCGCCAGCGGGCCAGCCAGCTGGCCCATGAAGCCGACCTGGTTCTTGATGAAGTTGGCGCCCAGGGCGGCGACCAGCACACCGAAGGTCATGGCCAGCTGCGAGCTGATGACGCTTCCGCTGAACGTGGTCCAGAAGGTGGCGGCGGTCGAGGTCTTGGTGGGCAGATAGCGCGAATAATCGGCCACATAGGGGGCGAACGTCATCTGCCAGCCTGCCGACAGGGCCATGGCCGTGAGAAAGCTGGCCCAGGTGAAAGGCTTCTGGCCGAACGCCGAGACCACATCGAACTGGTGGCACAGCTGCCAGGCCAGATAGCCAAAGCCCAGAATGCCGACCACGGTGGAAATGCGCCCCACCACATGGATGAGCCGGTAGCCCACCACGGCGACCAGGGCCGTGAGGGCGCCGAAGATGATGATGCCGACCGCAGGGCTGTGGAAGCCGAACATCAGATTGATGGCCTGACCCGAGAGCACGGTGCCCGTGGCCGCGAAGCCCACATACATCAGGATCACCAGCACCAGCGGCAGGGCCGCGCCCTTGACGCCGAACTGCACGCGGCTGGAGATCATCTGGGGCAGCCCCAGGCGCGGCCCCTGGGCCGAGTGCAGCGCCATGACGATGCCGCCGAGAATGTTGCCGATCACAAGACCGAGGATGGCGGTCATGGCTTCGGCGCCGAACACCACGGCCAGGGCGCCGTCCACCACCGCCGTGATCTGCATGTTGGCACCGAACCAGAGAGTGAACTGGCTGGAGGGCGTGCCGTGGCGCTCGCTCTCCGGAACCATGTCGATGGTTCTGCTCTCGATGGCGCCAGAGGAACCCAGCGTTGCTGTATCAATACTCATGAAATTGCTCCGTCAATCCCTCTGGATGTCTCTTATATGTCCGAACAACTTTCATTAATTTCCATAAAGTTGTCTATACGAATTTTGTGATTTACTCCTGCCAACGTCAATCATCTAGACAGCTTTTCTAATCCGAACAAACCCTATGTCGCGAACCGATACCACCGCCGCCGTACCTGCGTTCCAGCGCATCAAAGACCATGTGCTGCAGCAGATCCACAGTGGCGTATGGCAGGAAGGCCAGGCCATTCCCAGCGAGGCTGCGCTGGTCAAACAGTTCAATGTGGCGCGCATGACAGTCAACCGTGCCTTGCGCGAGCTCAGCGACGAAAAGACACTGACGCGTGTCCAGGGCTCGGGCACGTTCGTGGCCCAGCAGAAGTACCAGGCCACCCTGGTCGAGCTGCGCAATATCGCCGACGAAATTGCGGCTCGCGGTCACCGCCATCGGGGGGAGCTGCAGCGTCTCGAGCGCAGCAAGGTCGACACCGCCCTGCTGCGCCAGTTCGAGCTGAACGCCGCCCCCCATCTGTTTCACTCCGTGGTCGTGCACTTCGAAAACGATGTCCCCATCCAGGTCGAAGACCGCTATGTGAACCCGGCCGTGGCTCCCGACTATCTGAGCCAGGACTTTGCAAGCCAGACGCCGAATGCCTATCTGGTGCGCGTGGCTCCACTGCAGGGCGTGAGTTTCTCCATCGAGGCGAGCATGCCCACGCCAGAGGTGGCGGAGCTTTTGCGCATGGAGGTCACCGAACCCTGTCTGGTGCTGCGCCGCAGAACCCGCTCCCAGGGCCAAGTGGCCTCGGTTTCGGCCCTGTGGCACCCGGCATCGCGCTACCAGTTCGCGGGCAGCTTCTGACCCGCCGCCCGGGCAAGCGCTGCCGGAATGTCGCCCTGCCGCAGCGAGAACCGCTACTGCCCGATGCTTGCGGCGTGACGACATGGCGCTGGCTCAGGCCGCGTTGCTCGGCAGAATGCTCTGCAACACCTCGGGCCAGGCGGTTTCCAGCGCCCACAGTCGCATGATTTCGATATCGGGCGCCAGGTAGCGGTCCTTGTCCAGATAGGGCACCTGACTGCGGATCAGCGCGTACTGCTCCTCGATCAGCGGCGAGCTCTTGAGTCGGCGGTCGAAGTCCATGCCCTGGACTGCGGCCATGGCCTCCACACCCACGATCACCGCCGTGTTCCTGGCCATGTCGGCCAGGCGACGCGCGCCATAGGTGGCCATGGAGACATGGTCTTCCTGGTTGGCCGAAGTGGGCAGACTGGTCACGCTGCTTGGGTGCGCCAGACACTGGTTTTCGGCCGCCAGGGCGGCCGCCGTGACCTGGGCAATCATGAAGCCCGAGTTGACGCCGCTGTCCTCGATCAGGAAGGCCGGCAGGCGCGACAGTCCGGTGTCCAGCAGCAAGGCCATGCGACGTTCGGAGATGGCACCGATTTCAGCAATCGCCAGCGCCAGGATGTCGGCCGCAAAGGCCACGGGTTCGGCATGGAAGTTGCCGCCCGAAATCACATCGCCGTTGTCGAACACCAGCGGATTGTCCGAGGCGGCATTGGCTTCTATGACCAGCACGCGCCCAGCATGGCTGAGGTTGTCCAGGCAGGCACCCATGACTTGCGGCACGCAGCGGATGGAATAGGGATCCTGCACACGTCCGCAATTGGGGTGCGAGGGATCGATGGCACTGCCGTCCAGCAGGGAACGCACGGCGGCGGCCACGGCAATCTGCCCCTGCTGGCCTCTGGCCTCGTGAATGCGCGCATCGAAGGGCTTGATGGAGCCCTGTATGGCTTCCAGCGTCAGGCAACCGGCCACCAGGCCTGCGGCCAGCACGCTTTCAGCCTGGAACAGACCCGCCAGCGCCAGCGAGGTGGAGACCTGGGTGCCGTTGAGCAGTGCCAGCCCTTCCTTGGGGCCCAGCACAAAGGGCTCCAGACCGATATGTTTCATGGCTTCGCGGCCGGAGACGAGCTTGCCGTCCACTTTGGCCTGCCCCTCGCCGATCAGCACGCAGGCCAGGTGCGACAGTGGCGCCAGATCGCCCGAAGCGCCCACCGAACCCTTGGAGGGAATCACGGGCAGGACATCGGCATTGGCCAGCGCCAGCAGCGCGTCCACCAGCGCCGTGCGGGCTCCCGAATGCCCGCGGGCCAGACTCACGGCCTTGGTGGCCAGAACCAGACGCACCACATGGTCCGGCAGCGGATCACCCGTGCCCACGCTGTGCGAAAGCACCAGATTGCGCTGCAGCTCGGCCAGACGCTCATGCGCGATCTTGGTCGAAGCCAGTTTGCCGAAACCGGTGTTGATGCCGTAGACCACCTGGTCTTCATCGACGATGTGCTGCACATGCGCTTCGGCCTTGCGCATGGCGCCATAGGCGGTCTGCGCCATGCTGAGCTGCACGCCGCCGTCCTGAATGCGGCGCAGCTGAGCCAGCGTGAGCTCGCCGGGATGCAGTTCCAGTTCGGAGTTCGAGAGCTCTTGGGTGGTGGTAGTGTTCATGGCTATACCTGTCTATACAGTCAAGAGAAACAAAAACGTACTGAGGGATTCAAGGGCCTGGCCGGGATCAGCCGCCGTGCACTGAATCGGTTCGGAAACGGCTACCGAGTCGGTAGCGCATGCCTGGATGCACGCAATGCACCCAGGTGATCGGGACGCCGCGCAGCCAGGTACGGCGCGTGAGCATCAGGCAAGGCTGGTCGATAGCCATCTGCAGCAGTCGGGCCTGTTCGGCCGTCGGCAAGATCGCATCGACCACATGTTCGATCTGGTCGTACTGCACATTGCGCACCAGATAGACCGAGGGCTGCACGGCAGAGAAATCCTGGTCCATGAAGTCAGGGACCAGCCGGGGGTTCACATAGCGGTCTTCGATCTGCACCGGCAGCTCGTTTTCGAAGTGCACGCCGTGCAGATGAAAGACCGAAGCGCCGACCGCGAGATCCAGCGCCGCAGCGACTTCGGGCGAGGCGGACTCGCGGCGCATATCGAGCAGCTCGAAGCGATGATCGTGGCCGCGCTGGGTGATCTCTTCACCGATATTGGCAATGCGCAGCAGGGTCGATTGCGGCTTTTCTTCGGCCACGAAGGAGCCGACCCCCGCCACACGCACGATCACGCCCTGCTCGGCCAGCTCGCGCAGTGCGCGGTTCACCGTCATGCGCGCCACGCCGAACTCGTTGACCAGCTCCTGCTCGGAAGGCACGCGCGCACCGGCCGCCAGCGAGCCGTCGCCGATCTTGCGCAGCACATGGTCCTTGACCTGCTGATACAACGCGAGCGGCATCTGGGCTGCAGGAGCCGTTTTACGCTGGGCAGGATCTCGGACATTCATGATGCGGGCCTCAGTGAGCAGCCGCAGCCAGTGACTCGGCGCGAATCTCTTCCGTCAACCGGGCCTTGAGCTCCATGAACTCGGGCGAGGTCTTGACGGTGTAATGCCGAGGGTGCGGCAGGTGAACCGGAATGTCCGCCTTGATGCGCCCCGGACGCGCGCTGAACACGGCCACGCGATTGGCCATGAAGATGGCTTCATCGATATCGTGGGTCACGAACATCACCGTCTTGCGTTCGGCCTCCCAGATGCCCAGCAGCAATTCCTGCATCAGCACCCGGGTCTGGTTGTCCAGCGCACCGAAGGGCTCGTCCATGAGCAGGATCTTGGGGTCGTTGGCCAGCGCACGCGCGATCGCCGTGCGTTGCTGCATGCCGCCCGACAGCTGCTTGGGATAGTGATTCTCGAACCCGCGCAGGCCCACCTTGGCAATGAAGTAGTCGCTGCGCTCTTTTTGGACGGCTTCGCTCACGCCTTTCTCGCGCAGCCCGAAGCGGATGTTCTGGGCCACGGTCAGCCAGGGGAACAAGGTATAGCTCTGAAACACCATGCCGCGGTCGGCGCCGGGCTCCTGCACCAGCTTCCCGTCCAGCAGCACCTGCCCCGTCGTCGGGAAATCCAGACCCGCAACAATGCGCAGCATCGTCGATTTGCCGCAGCCGGAGGGCCCGAGAATGGTCACGAAATCGTTCTCCCGGACCTCGAAATCCACCGGCAGCAGCGCCTGTGTGCTGACGCCTTTGTGGCTGGTGAAGGTGCGCGAAACGCCTTGAATGGACAGCTGGTTCATCACAGGGAACTCCATTCGAACATGCGACGGTTGACGGTTTTGAAGATGAAATCCGACACCAGACCGATGAGCCCGATGATGATGATGCCGAAGATGATCTGTCCGGTATTGAGCAGTGCCTGACTGTCGGTGATCATGTGTCCGATGCCCGAGGACGAGCCGATCAGCTCGGCAACGATCACATAGGTCCAGGCCCAGCCCAGAACCAGACGCAGGGTTTCCGCAATGCCAGGGGCAGCACCGGGAATCAGCACCCGCTTGACGATGCCGGTATTGCTGGCGCCCAGGGTGTAGGCGGCCTCCACCAGGTCCTTGCGCGCACCGCCCACGGTCACAGCCACCATGAGGGTGATCTGGAACACCGAGCCGATGAAGATGACCAGCAGCTTCTGGGCCTCGCCCACGCCGGCCCAGAGGATCAGCAGCGGAATAAAGGCCGAGGCGGGCAGGTAGCGGCAGAACGAGACAAAGGGCTCGAAGAACGCCTCCACGGGCTTCCAGGCCCCCATGGCAATGCCCAGCGGCACGGCCACGATGCTGGCCAGGATGAAGCCGCCCATGACGCGCCATACGGTCATGCCGATGTCATGGTGAAAGTCGAACTCCGTGAACAGCAGAATGCCTTCGCGCAGCATCGTCAGCGGGCTGGCGAGAAAGGTCGGAGAGACCAGTCCGCCAAAGGTGACGGCCGACCAGATCAGCAGGAACAGCACGAAGAAGCCCGTGCCCAGCAGCCATTTGGCCTTGGGACTGACAGGCTCCAGAGGGGCCATATAGCGCCGGCGAGCCGGCCTCACGGAAGGCGATGCCACCTGAACCGATGCGGGTGATGCAGACTTGATAGAAGGTGATACCGCTTCCATGTGCAACCTCTTTGCGCTTACTTGATGAAGCTGGCGTCGTACATGACGCCGTAGTTCTCAGGAATGCTGCGAATCACGCCGGCTTCCTTGAGGATGGCGGCAGACTCCTTCATGAAAGGCAGCAGATCGCTGGCAAAGAACTTCTGGTTGGCCTCCTTGTCCGACCATTTCAGAAAGGCTGCCGACTTGCCGAACTGCTCGCCGCTTTGCTTGACGGCCGCACCCATGATTTCGTAGCTCTTTTCCTTGTCGGAGTTGATCATGGCGATGGCATCGAAATAGGACTGGGTCAGCGCCTTGGCGGCTGCCGTGTTGGCCTTGAGCCACTTGGGATCGCAGCCCACGGTATCCATCACCATCGGGTAGTCGATGGTGGTGGCCAGAATCTTGCCGGCGCTGGGGTTGGCGCGCACCGTGGACAGGTAGGGCTCATAGGTCATGGCCGCATCGTTCTGCCCGGAGACAAAGGCCTGGGCCGCAGGCTGGGGCTCCAGCGACACGGTCTTGATGTCCTTCATGGTCATGCCATTCTTGTTCAGCATCCAGGCCAGACCGAAGTAGGGAGCCGTGCCCGGTGCGCTGACGGCGACGGTCTTGCCTTTCAGATCGGCGAAGTTCTTGACGTCGTTGCGCACGGCAATGCCATCTGCGCCATAGGACTTGTCCATCTGGAAGATCTGCACGATGGGCACGCCATTGGTGTTCCAGGCCACATGCGTCTCCACGGTGGTGGCGGCACATTGCACGGCACCCGAGGCCAGAGCCAGATGCCGGTCCTTCTGGGGAATCATCTTGATTTCGACATTGAGGCCGTTCTTCTTGAAGATCCCGGCCTTGTCCGCGAGCGTCAGCGGCGCGAAGCCTGTCCATCCCGACATGCCCAGGACGATCTTGGTCTCCTGAGCCGCTGCATGTTGTGCAGCAGACACTAGAACGGTTGCGGCTAATGCCAGTTGCCAGATTGGAACGCGACGTGTCGATTTCATGGGACTCTCCTCGGTCGATGCCAGAGCAGTTCGGTTGTTGATGCGGACTTCAAGCCTTGCACGACAGTGCAGACAGCGAAGTTTGCGATTGCTGATTGAACATGTATATACAGGCTTACCCGAGCGTCATAGATGCCGCATTTCCCAGCTGTATAGACATGAGTCAACAATCCACAAGAGCAAGCTATGTGCCAACTCGCTCGCCCAGAGACCGCCTCCGCCGGCTCCTGGGGACGCGCACCAAAACCGCACCCGGGTTGCGCTAGTCGGGTGCAATCACGCTTTTTGCCACGGTCAGAAATGGTGCAATCAGCGCCGAGGCATTGCTCCTGGGCACCGACAGCACCACGGCCTGCTTGGCGACGCGGCCCTTGATTCTTTTGCAGACCAGCCGCTTGCCGTCGTGGGTTCGGTCGACCACCGGCCGCGTGGTCAGAACGCTGACGCCATGCCCGTTGGCGACCATGGAGCGGACAAGCTCTATCGACGCCAGTTCATAGTTCACCGTGGGAACCACGCCCGCTTCCCGAAACAGCGAGAGAAAGTATTCGCGGCTCTGCGGCAGGTTGATCAGCAGCAACGGCGACTGGGCCAGCTCCGCCAGGCTCACGCTGGGCGCCGCAGACAGGGCATGCCTGGCAGGCAACAAGGCATAGGGCGGCAATGCGGCAACCGGGTGCATGGTCAGCAAAGGGCGAGCCAGGCCCAGGTCATATTGCAGTGCGGCATGAATCTCCCCGCGCTCCACTTGCCGCGTCAGGGAGGCGATGTCCCCTTCGATCAGCTCGATATCTATGGACGGGTGGCGCTTTTGCATCTGGGTGAGCAACTGCGGAATCCACAGCGCGCCCAAAGTGCTCAGAAAGCCCAGCCTCAGCGTGCCGGAAACCGCCTGCTTGCGTGGCTCCTGAAGCAGTTGCGCTGCTTCGAGCAGGCTCAGGGCCTCCCGGCTTCTGGCCAGCCCGGCCGCGGTCAGGTCCAGTCCGACGGCATGTTTGCGCACGAACAGTTGCTCGCCCCATTGGGCTTCGAGGTCGGCAATCGCCTTGGAAATGGAGGGTTGTGAAACATTGGTGGCCAGCGCCGCCCTGGCCGTGCTGCCATGGCGTGCCGCAGCCACGAAGTACTCCAGCTGTCGCAGATTTATCTGAATCAATTTTTCGAATCCAGTGAATGGGAAATGAATATTTTCCATTGATTCATGTTTTGGGCAGCATGCAGACATCGCTTCAGATCAACAGCGGGAATCCCATGCCTGAATCCACCGAAAAATCTGCATCCCGTCCGCTGGACGGCATCCGCATCCTCGACTTCACCCGGGTTCTGGCGGGCCCCATGTCCACGGCCTTGCTGGCCGATCTGGGCGCGGAAGTCGTGAAGGTGGAGCCGCCCCAGGGCGACGACTACCGCGCCATCGGACCCATGAAGAACGGGCAAAGCGCCTTGTTCACGGTCATGAATCGCAACAAGCAAAGCCTGGTGCTGGACCTCAAGCATGCGGACGCGGTCGCCGTGGTGCATGAGCTGGCCCGGCAGGTCGACGTGGTGGTCGAGAACTTCAGGCCTGGCGTAGCCGAGCGCCTGGGCATCGGCCCCGAAACGCTGCGCGCCCTCAATCCCCGGCTGGTGTATGTCAGCGTCTCCGGCTTCGGCCAGACCGGCCCGCTGGCCCACCGCCCTGCCTACGACATCATTGTTCAGGCCATGAGCGGCCTGATGGAGGCCACCGGCGAGTCGCAAGGTGCGCCCACCCTGGTCGGCGAAGCGGTCAGCGATGTGGTTGCAGGCCTGTTTGCCTCCTGGGCGACACTGGCGGCCCTGCTGCAGGCGCAGAGAACCGGAGTCGGTCAGCATGTCGATGTCGCCATGTTCGACACCACGCTGAGCTTTCTGGCGACATCGATGTCGCGCTATCTGTTCACCGGCCAGCCTGCGCGGCGTGTGGGCAACCGGCATCCGCTCTCGGCGCCGTTCGGCGTCTACAGGGCACGTGACGGCCATTACGCCCTGGCCGTGCTTAACAAGAAGCTGTTCGATGCCACCGCAGCCGCCATGGATCTGCCCGAGCTGGCCAGCGATCCGCGCTTTGCCAGCGACGAAGCCCGCTCGGCCAACGAGCCCGCCTTGCGCGCCGCGCTGGAGGGCTGGAGCACGCAGCACGATGTGGCCGATGTGGTCGCGCGGCTGGAGAGCGCAGGGGTTCCCGCAGCTCCCATCTGGAATATCGAGCAGGCCCTGAATTCCGAGCAGATCCGCTCGCGTGGCCTGCTCTGCGAGGTCGAGGACGAACGCCTTCCGGGCCTGCAGCTGCCGACACAGCCCGTGCACTTCAGCGGCGCACTGCCCAATCGTGCGCAACGCGCACCGGCCCTGGGCGAACACACGGAGCTGCTGCTGCAAAGCTGGCTGGGCCGCAGCACGGACGCCATTGCCGCCTTGCGCGAAGCAGGCGCCCTGGGTTGATTTTGATAGCAAGAAAACAAGGAGAGACCGCCATGTCATTGATTCGTCTGGGCGCGACCGAAGAAGATCAGGCCGTTGCCGATGCCGTTGCACGCTTTGCCGAGGAAACCCTGGCGCCCTTGGCCCAGGCCATGGACGAGGAAGCCTTTTCCGCCACGCGCCATGTGCCCGGCCTTTCCGCGCTGGGCGTGATGGGCATGAATCTGCCGGAGCGCTTCGGTGGGCCGGGCGTCACCCCCACCGCCATGCTGATGTCGCTGGTCGCCATCTCGCGTGCCTGTGCAGCGACCTCGTCCATGATCGGTGCCCACTACCTGGGCACGGATGCCGTTCTCATTGGCGGCGATGACAGCCAGCGTGAGCAATGGCTGCCGCGCTGCGCCAGCGGGGAATGGCTGGCGGCCTTCGCGCTGACCGAGCCGCGTGGCGGCTCTCACCCTGCAGACATGCGCACCCGGGCCGTGCGCGACGGCGACGACTATCTGATCACGGGCGTCAAGCACTTCATCTCGAATGCGGCAGAGGCCCGCTTCATGGTGGTCTTCGCCAAGACCGATGCGGAGGCTGCGGCACGCGGTGTCAGTGCCTTCATCGTGCCGCGCGAGCTGCCCGGCATACAGATTTCGTCGCCCGAAAAGCTCATGGGCATCCGCGGCGGCCATGCTTTTGAAGTTTCGCTGGACGGCGTACGCGTCCCGGCGGCCAATCGCCTCGGCGCCGAGGGCACCGGCTTCAAGACCGCCATGAAAGTGCTGGACAACAGCCGCCTGGACGTGGCGGCGACCTCGCTGGGCATCGCCGAGGCCGCGCTCAAGGCGGCGGCCGACTGGGCCAACCAGCGCCTGGTGGGCGGCGAACCGATCGCCAACAAGCAGGGCATACAGTTCAAGCTTGCCGACATGAAGCTGCGCCTGGAAGCTGCCTGGGGCCTGACCATGCAGGCCCTGGCACTGCGCCAGCAGGGGCAGCCCTTCACCCAGCAGTCGGCCATGGCCAAGCTGTTCGCCTCGGAGATGGTGAGCTTCGTGACCGACGAAGCGTTGCAGATCCATGGCGGCTACGGCTATACCCGTGAGATGCCGCTGGAACGCTATGTGCGCGACGCCCGCATCCTGCGCATCTACGAAGGCTCTTCCGAGATTCAGCGCACCATCATCGCGCGCTCCGTATTGAACGCATAGAAAGGCGCAGCGGCATCCGGCCGGATTTGCTGGTGTAATCCACTCCATGGACAAACACTCTTCCATGTCGCTGCACGGGAAAATTCTCACCGAGATCGAACAGAACATTCTCAGTGGCCGCTGGCCGCCCGGCTATCGCATCCCGTCGGAGATGGAGCTGACCGTCCATTACCAATGCTCGCGCATGACGGTGAGCAAGGTGCTGAACAAGCTGGCAGAGGCCGGTCTGCTGGTGCGCAAGCGCAAGGCGGGAAGCTTTGTGACGCGCCCGCAAACCAGCTCTGCCGTGCTCGAAATCCCCGATCTGCGCCAGGTGGTGCTGGGCATGGGTCAGGAGTATTCGAGCAGGCTGCTCGGCCGCACGCAGCGGCGCAGCACGCGCGAGGACATGGAGGCCATGCGCATGGTCCGGCCGGCCGCCATCGTCCATGTGCTGTGCCTGCACATGGCGGGATCCCGGCCGTTCTGTATCGAAGACCGCCTGATCAATCTCGAATCCGTGCCGGACGCCGAGCACGAGCCGTTCACCGAGCACAGCCCCAGCTCCTGGATGGTCAACCATGTGCCCTGGAGCTCGGCCGAACACCGCATCCGCGCCGAGGCAGCCAGCGAGGAAACCGCCGGCCTGCTGGAGATCAAGCCCGGCTTTCCCTGCCTGGTGATCGACCGCCGCACCTGGACCGGGCAGTTGCCCATCACCTTTGTGCGCCTGACCTATCCCGCCGATCTCTACGAGCTGGATGCGCATTTTTCGCCCTCCACCATAGGGCAGGCTGGCTGATTGCGCATAACCCGGCCCGGGCAGCGCGTCGGGTCGCGGCGCACAATAGGGCCAGTCCTGATGCTTGCATCTGAGGTCAAATCCACCTCAAACCCATATACAGCAAGCGCTACCAGCTATCGATTCAAGAGTACCCGGTGTCTTCCGCGCAATCCATTCTGCAAGCCGTTTTTGGCTACGAGCAATTCCGTGGCCCCCAGCAGGCCATCGTCTCGCATGTCATCAACGGCGGCGATGCGCTGGTGCTCATGCCCACGGGCGGCGGCAAATCACTGTGCTATCAGGTTCCGGCCATTGCGCGCCAGCAACTCGGCCATGGCGTGACGATCGTGGTCTCGCCGCTGATCGCGCTCATGCACGACCAGGTCGGCGCACTGCATGAGGCCGGCATCAGCGCCGCCTATCTGAACTCCACCCTGAGCTACGACGAGACGCAGGAGGTGGAGCTGCGCCTGCAAAGCGGCGACATCACCCTGCTCTACGCCGCTCCCGAGCGACTCAACACGCCGCGTTTTCTGGGTCTGCTCGACGACCTGCATGCCCAGGGCAAGCTGTCGCTGTTCGCCATCGACGAAGCGCATTGCGTGAGCCAGTGGGGACACGACTTCCGCCCCGAATACCGCGCGCTGAGCGTGCTGCACCAGCGCTATGCCGATGTGCCGCGCATCGCGCTGACGGCCACTGCCGATGCGCTGACGCGCGCCGACATCATCGAGCGCCTGCAGCTGGAAGCGGCCCAGCATTTCATCAGCAGTTTCGACCGCCCGAACATCCGCTACAAGATCGCCGAGAAAAAGGACGTCAGCAACCAGCTGCTGCGCTTTATCGAACGCGAGCACGAGGGCGAGGCCGGCGTGGTCTACTGCCAGTCGCGCAAGCGTGTCGAGGAGCTGGCCCAGACCCTGGTGCAAAACGGCATCAATGCCCTGCCTTACCACGCGGGCCTGCCCCAGGAAATGCGCCAGAACCATCAGGACCGTTTTCTGCGCGAAGAAGGCGTGGTGATGTGCGCCACGATTGCCTTCGGCATGGGCATCAACAAGCCCGATGTGCGCTTTGTGGCCCATGTGGACATGCCCAAGAACATCGAGGGCTACTACCAGGAAACCGGCCGTGCGGGCCGCGACGGCCTGCCCGCCGATGCCTGGATGGCCTACGGTCTCAGCGACGTGGTCAACCAGCGCCGCATGATCGACGAGAGCCCGGCCGAGGAGCAGTTCAAGCAGGTGATGCGCGGCAAGCTCGATGCCCTGCTCGGTCTGGCCGAGGCCACGGACTGCCGCCGTGTGCGCCTGCTGGCCTATTTTGGCGAGCAGTATGGGCAGGAGCCGAGCCTGGATGGCAAGCCATTGCAGGCCGTTGCCCGCACCCATTGCGGCAACTGCGACAACTGCCTGGAGCCGCCCGCGCTATGGGACGGCACGGATGCGGCGCGCAAGCTGCTTTCCACCATCTTCCGCGTGCACGAGGCCAGCGGCCTGACCTACGGTGCGGGCCACATCATGGACGTGCTGCGCGGCAAGGAGACGGACAAGGTCACGCAGTACGAGCACGACAAGGTGTCCACCTTCGGCATCGGCAAGGAGTATTCGGAGCCGCAGCTGCGCGCCGTGATGCGCCAGTTGCTGGCCACGGGGGCCCTGGGCCTGCACAAGGTAGTGAGCGAAAACAGCGGCCATGTGTTCGACACCCTGTGTCTGGCCGCGGGCTCGCGTGCCGTGCTCAAGGGCGAGATACAGGTGCAGCTGCGCGAGGCCGTGGCCGCTTCACGCAGCAAGAAGCAGAGCAAGAAGTCCGCCGCCAATGCGGCTGCGGTCAATCTGGGCCCCGATGCACAGGTTCGCTTCATCAACCTCAAGGCCTGGCGCGCCGAAGTGGCCAAGTCTCACAATCTGCCGGCCTATGTGATCTTCCACGACGCCACGCTGGCATCGATTGCCGAACTCAATCCCCAGAGCCTGCAGGAGCTGCGGGGCGTGAGCGGCATGGGCACCAAGAAGCTCGATGCCTATGGAGCCGAGGTGCTGCGCGTGGTGGCCCTGGGCTGATCGGCCCGCCGCGGCGGCCTCCGCGCCACCTGGCCAGCCTGTGGCGACTCGGCCCCGGGGCCTTGGGCCTGCAGAAACCGCAGCGGCAGAGCTGCCATGCCGGTTTCAAGTCCTTGATGCCGCAGCAAGCCGGCAATAAGGACCTCTCCACAATTCCCACACAAATGCTCGACAGCCCGGAAATATTGCAAACGCACACTGCTGCCGCATACCGTTGACCGAATCCATTTTTGCGGAGCGCTTTCTGCTGTGATCAATACTGCCCAATTGCTGGCTGACGAAGCCAAATACTGCTCGTTTGGCGACACCGTCCACTACGTCAATCCTCCGAAGATCTTCACGGGCTGCGAAGGCAGCTATATGTACGACGATGCCGGCACGTCCTACCTCGATCTGCAGATGTGGTATTCGGCCGTCAACTTCGGCTACAAGAACAAGCGTCTTGAAGCCAAGATGATCGAGCAACTGCAGGAGCTGCCCCAGGTGGCCAGCCAGTATCTGCACCCCACCAAGATCGAACTGGCCAAGTTCATTGCCGAAGACGCCAAGGGCAAATGGGGCCATGACGGCCGCGTGCACTTCAACGTGGGCGGCGCGCAAGCCATCGAGGACTCGCTGAAGGTCGTGCGCAACGCCAGCGGCGGCAAGAGCCTGATGTTCGCGTTCGAAGGCGGCTACCACGGCCGTACGCTGGGCGCTTCCTCGATCACCTCCAGCTACCGCTATCGCCGCCGTTTCGGCCACTTCAGCGACCGAGCACAGTTCATCCCCTTCCCCTACCCCTTCCGCCGCCCCAAGGGCATGACGGCAGAGGAGTACGCGGAATCCATCGTGGCCGACTTCCGTCGCAAGTTCGAAAACGAATACCACGCGGTCTGGGACCCCAAGACCAACCAGTGCGAATACGCAGCCTTCTACATCGAGCCCATTCAGGGCACCGGTGGTTACGTGATCCCGCCTGCCAACTTCTTTACCGGCCTGAAGAAGGTGCTGGACGACCACGGCGTACTGCTGGTGGTCGATGAAATCCAGATGGGCTTCTGGCGTACCGGCAAGCTGTGGTCGGTGGAAAACTTCGGCATCCAGCCCGATGTGCTGGTGTTTGCCAAGGCCCTGACCAATGGTCTGAATGCGCTGTCCGGCCTGTGGGCTCGCGAAGAGCTGATCAACCCCACGGTGTTCCCGCCCGGCTCCACCCATTCCACCTTTGCCTCCAACCCGCTGGGTACGGCCCTGGGCCTGGAAGTCATGAAGATGACCCACGAGATGGACTTCGGTCGTCAGGTGCGCGAATCGGGTGCCTACTTCCTCGAAGGCCTCAAGGAGCTGCAGAAGCGCCACAAGGAAATCGGCGATGTGGACGGTCTGGGCCTGGCGCTGCGTGCCGAAATCTGCACCGAAGACGGCTTCACGCCCAACAAGGCGCTGCTGGACAAGATGGTGGACATCGGCCTCGAAGGCGGCCTGGAGTACCAGGGTCAGAAGCGCGGCCTGGTGCTGGACGTGGGCGGCTACTACAAGAACGTGATCACCTTCGCTCCGTCGCTGATGATTTCGCGCAGCGAGATCGACGAAGCCATGGTGCTGCTGGATCAGTTGCTGACCAAGGCCAAGAAGGCCTGATTCCCAAAAGCGGCTTTGCCTGGGCGGCCCCGCCGCTTCCCCCTCTCTCTTCGGGAGGGGAACGACAGCCTCTCTGTGCGGCGGCGGGGGCCGCCCAGGTCTTGCTCGCTGTCTCTTGCTTGGGTTGTGCCAGTTTTCTGCGTTGCAGACACACTCAGGCGCCATCAAAACCGACTACAAAAAGGCGAAATGGCGACGGAAAATTTCCGCAACCAGCTCGAACCCAGTGGCTTGCTGCAGCAGTTCACCAACCATCCTCCAGAAGGCTTTGCCTTGCTGAAGGAATGGCCGGCGCCAGCATTCACCGCCCCTTTCGATTTGCTGACCACCGCAGATGACGCGCTCAAGGCGCGTCTTTTGTCGTGGCCGGGCGGCCGCTGGCTGAGCACCAAGCTCAGGCTGACCACGGACTTCATCGGCACCACCGTCAGCGAATATGCGCCGCTGCCGCGCGTCGTGGATGCCGCGACGCTGGCCCGGCAGCTGCGCGCCATGGCCGGGCGCACCCTGCTCACCATCGTCAAGGATTTGCCCCAGGCATCGCCCCTGCTAAGCGAGGAAGACAACTGCTTTGCGCAGGAGTTGGCTGACACGCTTTCGGAGCAGGGGTTCATTGCCCTCGAAGGCCAGGCCCTGGCCTATGTGCCCATCAGCTTTGCCAGTGCGGACGAGTATCTGGCCGGCCTGTCCAAAAACCGCCGCAGCAGCCTCAGGCGCAAGCTCAAAAGCCGCGCACAGCTCTCCGTCCAGCGTATCCCCACCGGCGCAGCCTTTGCCGCTGATGCCCGGGTGGATGCCTACTACGCGCTGTTTGATGCGGTGTACGCGCAAAGCGACATTCACTTCGACAAACTCACGCGCGGCTTCTTTGCCGACTTGCTGCGCGATGCGGACAATGGCGGCATGGTGTTCGAGTATCGCGACGCGCAAAGCGATGCGCTGCTGGGCTGGAATCTGTGCTTCGAGCATGACGGCAAGCTGATCGACAAATACATAGGCCTGTCCTACCCCGCAGCGCGCGAAGCAAACCTCTATTTCGTGAGCTGGATGGTCAATCTCGAATACGCACTGGAGCGGGGTCTGTCCCACTATGTGGCGGGCTGGACCGATCCCGAGGTCAAGGCCCAGCTCGGCGCCAGCTTCACCATGACGCAACATCTGGTCTTCATCCGCAACCCCTTGCTGCGCGCTTTGGGCCGGCGCTTTTCCGGTCTGTTTGAAAGCGATCGCCAGTGGAGTGACAAGCCATGATGCAACAAACACCTGTGGTGCTGGATGTCGACGGATCGGTTGGCCCGCTGACCCAGGAAAGGCGCTTGCCGCTCGCTGATTGGCAGGAGCTGGTGCGCTTTGGCTGCGGCCTGCGCAGCTTCAGGCGCTTCAGCCAGGCCATGCAGGAGCAGCTGCCCGCGCAGCACGGCACCGTGCTCATGGGCAGCGGCGACTTTCACCATCTGAGCTGGCCGCTGATCGAGCGCTGCATCGCCCAGAAGGGCTTCAGTGCCAAGCATCCGCTGCGCGTGGTGGTGCTGGACAACCACCCCGACAATATGCGCTTTCCCTGGGGCGTGCACTGCGGCTCCTGGGTGCGGCGCGTGGCCATGCACCCCGCCGTGTCGCAGGTCCATGTGGCAGGCATTACCTCGCAGGACATTGGCTCGGCCCACGCCTGGGAAAACTATCTGCGGCCGCTGCGCGCCGGCAAGCTCACCTACTGGAGCTGCGGCGTGGACACCGGCTGGGCCAGGCGCGTGGGCGCGGGCAAGGCGTTTCGCAGCTTTGCCGATATCGCCGAGCTGGTACAGGCGCTGTCCAGCCATCTGCATGACTGGCCGCAGGACACGTATCTGAGCATAGACAAGGATGTGTTCGCCGCCGAAGTCGTACGCACCAACTGGGACCAGGGCCGGATGCTGGAAGAGCAGGCCGTGCAGCTGATCGATGCGCTGCGCGGACAGATCGCGGGCAGTGACATCACGGGCGACGTGTCGTCATGGCACTATGGCACCTGGTGGAAACGACTGATGAGCGCGGGCGACGGCCAGGACACACAGATTGACGCCGCTACGCTGGCCGGCTGGCAGGCCGGGCAACATGCATTGAACCAGCGGCTGATACAGCGCATAGCACTCAGCAGCACGAGTTAGAGCGATTTCACCGATCACTTTTCAACACTTCGCTTCAAGGAGCTGACATGCTGGATCGGTTGACCGAAAAATTGCTGCAACACGCATTTGCACCTCTGGTCACCACGGGACGGCTCGAAGTCATCACTCCTTCAGGAAAGGCGCTAATCTTCGGCGACGGCGGCCAGCCTCAGGCGCGCCTGCGCTTTG
The DNA here is from genome assembly GCF_053345995.1 of Comamonas sp. C24C. Taxonomy (NCBI): domain Bacteria; kingdom Pseudomonadati; phylum Pseudomonadota; class Betaproteobacteria; order Burkholderiales; family Comamonadaceae; genus Comamonas; species Comamonas sp. C24C. The sequence goes on from NZ_JBKFBC010000009.1 coordinate 88,976, forward strand.
CCGACAGACGCGCCGTCCTTGCGCTGCTGCGCGACCCCGACCTCAACTTTGGCGAGCTGTTCATGCAGCAGCGCCTGCTGGTCGAGCAAGGCACGGTCTACGACGTTCTGGAGCTGGTGCTGCGCGGTGCGAGGCATGTGCCCGTCAGCGCCACGGTGCGCGTGCTCGATGCCTGGCGCATGAAGCTGCGGCCCTTGCTGCAGAACAATCTGCGCGGCAAATCGCGTGCCAACGTGGCGCATCACTACGATCTGGACGACCGGCTCTATCAGCTGTTTCTCGACAGCGAGCGCCAGTACTCCTGCGCCTATTTCGAGCAGGGAAGCGAAGACCTGGAAACGGCACAGCTGGCCAAGAAGCGCCATATCGCCGCCAAACTGCTGATCGAGCCGGGCCAGCGCGTGCTCGATATCGGCTGCGGCTGGGGCGGTCTCTCGCGCTATCTGGCCGAGGTGGCCGGCGCCGACCATGTCACCGGCATCACGCTGTCCACGGAACAACTGGCCGGCGCGCGGTCCAGGGCCTCGCAGTCCATCCATGGCGAGCGGCTGGAGTACCGGCTGGAAGACTACCGCGACATGAATCGCGAAACACATGGCCCCTTCGAACGCATCGTCTCGGTCGGCATGTTCGAGCATGTGGGCACGAGATTCCATGACGCCTTCTTCCGCAAATGCCATGAGCTGCTCAGCGAGGACGGCGTGATGCTGCTGCACTTCATCGGCAACAGCGATGTGCCCGACTTCAACAATCCCTGGATAGAGCGCTACATCTTTCCCGGCGGCCATATTCCGTCGATGTCGGAGTTCACGCCGGCCATCGAGCGCGCGGGGCTGGTGATCTGCGATATCGAGGTGCTGCGCCTGCACTATGCCCAGACCCTGCGCCTGTGGCGCGAGCGCTTCATGGCACGCCGCGCCGAAGCTGCAGCCCTGTATGACGAGCGCTTCTGCCGCATGTGGGAGTTCTATCTGTCCATGTCGGAAACCGCGTTCCGCTACCAGGACATCGCCATCTTCCAGGTTCAGCTGGCGCGCAGGCAGGATGCCGTGCCGCTGACGCGCGACTATGTGCACCAGCGCGAAGGGACACTCAAAAGCAGGGAGGCGGCCCTGGGCCTGACCGCGCCAGCCATGGCGGGCGCTGCAAAAATCAAAGCATCTACCGCTTGACTGGTATCGATTTAAACATCAAAAAGGCTTGAAGTCTTTTCATATCAAGCGCAACAAGCTATCGTTTCCTAAACATCAGGCATGTTGAACCACGGACCGGAGGTGGCCCGCCAGTTCGGCAAACCGTGCCTCATCCAGCCACGGGCTGTTGCTGATGGCCAGCAGGCGCTGCGCCCAGTCACGCGCCTGGCCGACGGTGTCGCCCCGCGCAGCACCCAGCACATGGTCGTAGCGGCCATAGTCGGGCAACACATGGACAAAGGGCAGGGACAGACCCCAGCCACTACCCCAGTGCGCGCGCAGCACGGCGTCCCTTGCCTGCTGGCTGGGCATGCGCAGCAGGATCACCGGCCACACGCCCCGCGCCCCGGGAACGGCATCCTGCACGACTTCCAGCCCGCAGGCCTGTAACCGGGCGATGCGCAAACCGGCCTGCTCGGAGGTCTGTTGCTGAAATGCTGCCAGCCGCCGCAATGCCTTGGCACCCACGCTCTGGCGCCAGCGCCCCAGACGGTGCTGGGGAATGAGATCGTCGAAGTCATCGCCTGCGGCCTCTACCCAATCACCGCGGGACAGTGATTTCTGCAGCGGCTTGCCGTAGGCCATGCGCAGCCCGCAGGGCCGGTAGAGCATGGCGTAGCCCAGCAGCTCGATGCTGCGGCGCAGCTCCCACCATGGGCTGAGGCGCGTGGCGGCGCCGGCGGCGTGCAGCGCGGCACGCATGGAGGGCTCGCGTGCCATCAGCACGCCGCCTTCAAAAGTGCTCAGCCCCTTGCCGACGGCCAGGCTGAAGAAACCGATGTCGCCCTTGAGGCCCACCGAAGCTGCGTCGCTGCGTGCGCCCAGCGCCTGGGCCGCATCCTCGATCACATAGGCGCCCACGGCACGCGCGCATTGCAGGGCGGCGTCCACATCGGTCACACGTCCGCACAGGTGGGTTGGCAGCACGGCCAGTGTCCGGTCGCTGCACAGGCGCTGCAGGCAGACCGGGTCCATGTCCAGCGCATCGGCACGCAGATCGCACAGACGCAGCTGCAGCCCGCACTGCGCAATCGCCAGCGCCACCAGCGGACAGGTATAGGCCGGTGCAACGACTTCGCTGCGCCCCGGACTGAGGGCGTGCAGGCTGCGCAGGGCCACCATCAGGGCCGAGGTGCCCGAGCATTCGAGCTGCACCTCCTCCACGCCCAGCCACGCGGCCAGCTGCGCTGCCAGGCTGCCCGCCCCCGAGGGCCAGAGATCGCCGAGCTGCAGTGGCAGGCCTGCCGTTGGCGGCACGGTGGGCTGGCGCATCTCAGGCGGCCTGCTCGGCCTCTGGCTTCTCGCTCACGGCCAGGCACATGATGCCGGCCACGATGAACAGACAGCCAATGATCTGCGGCCAGCCAATGGGCTCGTTGAACAGCCAGTACGAGATCGCCAGCACCGAGATGATCTCCAGATGCGAGGCGGCGAATGCCGGGCCGATGGGAGCGTGCTTGAGCAGGCTCATCCAGGTGAAAAAGGCCCCGATGTAGCCCACGAAGGCACCGTAGATCCAGGGCTGGCTGAACACGCGCAGCAGCCAGCCGGTCGAGAACTCCAGCGGCAATGCGGAATCACCGGCCTGCTTGAAGCTGAGCTGCGCCAGCGTGTCAAAGGCCATGAGAACCAGAAAGCCGACAATGTAAAAACGCTTCATAGCCGACAGCCCTCAATGCAATCCAACGATGGCCACGCCTATGGACACCAGCACGATGCCGGCCACGCGCATGGGCGCGAGCTTTTCACGAAACAGCACCCGGCCCAGAATCATGATGGCAACGATGTTGATCGAGCCCAGCAGCACCCCGTCCGACAGCGGCACCAGCGACAGAAACGCCAGCCAGACCAGAAACTCCGCGACATAGCAGGCAATGCCCACCCACAGCCAGGGCCTGGCCAGCATGAAGCGCCAGCGCTCCGTGCCATTGCGATGCCCGGGTTCACTGGCCGCGGCCTTGAAAGCCAGCTGTCCGCCACTGTCCACCAGCACATTGAGTATCCACAGCGTCACCACCAGGGGCGAGAGATCACTACCCATTCGCACCCCTGGCAGGCGCCGCCGAGCTGGCAATGCGCGCGATGAATTCGTTGAGTTTGGCAATCACGGTGCGGCGCTCGCGGTCGATGGTGATCATGTGATAGCAATTGTCCAGCAGCACCAGCTCGACATGGGCGTTGACCGCGCCGCGCTGGATATCGTGGGCATTGCTGACCGAGGAAATATCGTCTTCCCGGGCATGAATGACCAGACAGGGCGAGCGCAGCTGCGCCAGTCGGGTCTGCACATTCGCAGACAGGGCGCGCAGCTCGATGACGCTCCACCAGGGATTGCCGGGCAGACCCGCCGCAGAGCTGTCGCCGCTGTTCATCTGCTCGACCACGCGCGCGCGCAAGGCCTCGTCCTTGATGCCATAGGGCGGCGCCTCCATGAAGACGCTGTTGCGACCGATGCCCAGCAGGCGGAACAGCGGCAGCAGGAACGCCAGCTTGGTATAGGCCGGAATGCTCCAGCCGTCATAGCGGAAGGTGGTGGACAGCGCACAGACGCCGGCCACCTTGTCGGGATGGCGCTCGGCCACGGCCAGCGACAGCAGCGCCCCCATGGACAGACCGCCGACCACCACATGGTCCACATGCAGCGAAAAGCGCTGCAGACCCGACTCCACACTTGCCAGCCAGTCCGTCCAGCGCGCGGCCACCAGGTCTTCCATGCTGCCGCAATGTCCTGCCAGTTGCACCCCGTAGACCGTGAAGCCCTGCTTGTTCAGACCTTTGGCGAGCAGGCGCATCTCGGCCGGCGTGCCGGTCAGGCCATGAATCAGCAGCACGCCCGTGCGGGCATTGCGGCCTTCGCCGGGCATGACGAACTCATGCGGCGTCACGCACAGCTGCTGCAAATCCGGCTGCTGCAGCAGCCCCAATCCATCGGCGGCATTCATGCAGTCTGCTCCATGCCGAGCAAGACCTGCTCCAGCAGCTGGGTGGCCTGCGCAAAATGCTCGAAGCGCGCATGGGCAATCCCCTGGCTCTCGCAATAGTCGATGAGCTTGTACTTGGCCAGCACGAAATCCGCCTTGCCGGAAACGCAGAAGTCCGACGTGCTGTCGCCGATATAGAGCACCCGCCCATGCACCGCCTGCTGCTCGGCAAGGCGCTCGCACTTGCAGTTGCCGCTGGCTCGTGCGCAGTGATTGCTGGCCCAGGGCGAATCCAGTCGCCAGCTGCGCTCTCCCGTCTGCACCAGATGATTGGCGATGACTTCCAGATCCCCGAGTCCATGGCGTGCGAGCACATGGCGAATCGCATAGTCGATGCCGTCGCTGACGACTTGCACCTTGATGCCATGCAGCCTGGCCTCGGCCACGAAGCCGGCAAAGTGCTCGTCGATCGCTATGCCGTCCAGATGGTTCTGCAGCTCGGCCTCGCTCATGTCCAGCAGGGCCACCTGACCCTTCATGCATTCGCGCGAGCCGATCTCGCCACGTTCCCAGGCGTCTTCCAGTTCCTGCCAACCCGGCTTGCCAAAGCGGTTGAGCAGGGTATCGGTCACGTCCAGCAGGCTGATGGTGCCGTCGAAATCGCTTTGCACCATCCAGCCGGTCGAAGCTGTACCTGCAGGCGACGGGAAAATCTGAATGCGCTTATTCATGGAAACTGACCCTCACGTTCTGACCGACCTTGACATTGGCGGGCGGCTGGTCAAATGCCAGCACGCATTCCACAACTCTTACCGGGCCCCGCTGCGCGTCGTCCTGCAGCCGGGCCGTGCCGTAGACGGGACTGATGCGCAGCACGGTCGCAGCAGGAAACTCCTGGCGGGCAGCGCTGCCGTCTGCGTCAACGACCACCTGGGCTTTCATGCCTTCGCGAATCGCCGTCACATAGCTCTCGTTGACTTCGGCCCGCACGATCAGGGGGCGCTTGGGCAGCAGCACGGCCACCGGGCTGCCGCTTTGCAGCATGCTGCCGCCCTGGGCCAGCAGGCGCACCACGACGGCGGCCTCGGGCGCACGCAGCTCGTGGCGCTGCAGCAGGGCCCGCAGCTGCTCTGCCTTGCGCTTGGCGACCGTGACTTCCGCAGCCGCAATATCCACTTCGGACTGTGCGTCGCGCAGAGCCTGCACGGCCTCGTCCACACTCTGCAGATCCGCCGCGCCCTGTTTGGCTGCAGCCTGCCAACGCGTCAGCGTGGCCTTGAGCGCGGGCAGGCGATCCTGGCGCGTCTTGAGCTTGGTCTGTGCCAGCTGCAGCTCGGACTCCGCCACCGCCAGATCGGCACGCGCCGCATCGTCCGCGAGACGCAGCACCAGCTGGCCTTTCTGCACGCTCTGACCTTCCTTGACCAGCAATTGCTGCACCATGCCCGATGCGGCCGACGACAGATCGAGCAGACCGCCTTCGACGTCGATCTTGCCCCGCGCAACCGCCACCTGGCTTTGAGGCTTGGTCTGGGCTGCAGCCGGTGTGACCACGGAGGCCGCGTCCTGAGACGGAGAGCACCCGCCCAGCATCAGCACGGCCGCCGCCAGCAGCGGCGCGCCCGACACAATGCTGAGACGAAATGGGCTTGGGTTCATTGTTTATTCCTTGATGGGGCTGTTCTGGCGCCAGTCGCTGCGAATGGCGCCGTCTTCCATGCCCAGCACGCGATCGGCGTGGCGCACCAGACGCGGGTCATGGCTGACGCAGAGCACCGTGGTGCCGTGCTTGCGCGCTGCGCGGTGCAGCAAGTCAATGACGCGCTGACCGCTCTCGGCATCCAGTGCACTGGTGGGCTCGTCGGCAAACAGCAGACGGGGCTGCTTGGCCATGGCACGTGCGATGGCCACACGCTGCTTCTCGCCGCCCGACAGCTGGGCCGGGCGCATATGACTGCGGTGCGAGAGCCCCACTTCATCGAGCGCCTCCTTGGCGCGGCGCGATGTCTCGGCGCTTCTGAGGCCCATATAGCCCAGCGGCAGTTGCACCTGCTCCAGTGCCGTCAAGGCCGGAAACAGATTGAAGCCCTGGAAGACGAAGCCCGTATGGCGCAGACGAAATTTCTCCAGCGCCGCCGTGCCGAGCCTGGCCAGGTCCTCGCCCAGTGCCAGCGCATGGCCGGCATCGGGCTTTTGCAGTCCCGACATCAGCGACAGCAGCGTACTTTTGCCGCAGCCCGACGGGCCGGAGATCAGGCTCAGCTCCCCCGCGTAGAGGCTGACGGACAGCCCTTGCAGCACATGTACCTGGACGATGCCCGACACAAAGGACTTGTCGAGGCGCACGGCCTCGAGACTGGGCACAGCCTCCTTGGCTGCAGCAGGTGTTTTGACGCGTTCCATGGTCTCGGCTTGCATGTTTCAGGCCTTAACGCAACAGGGTTGCCGGGTCGGCACGCAGCAGGCTGCGCATGGCGCCCAGACCCGACAGCAGCGACAGCACGGCCACCAGAAAGCCGCAGGCGAGTACTGCGGACAGGTTGAGGGCCACAGGGACGCGATAGGCGGCTGCAATGCTGAGCAGCACCGCGCTGGCCAATGCCGCCAGCACAAAGCCCAGACCGCCAATCCAGCAGGCCTGCTCGACCACCACGCGGCCCAGGGCCGCCCGGCTCACGCCCAGGGCATTGAGCACCGCATACTCGCGGGCGGATCCTGCCACCACCGCCTTGAGCGACTGGCTGGTCACGATGGCGCCCACCAGGCAGACGATGACGGCCATGAAGAGCACGCCGGCACCGGCGCCGGTATCGAGCATCCAATAACGCTGAGAGCGGCGCGCAAAGGCATCCGCCGTCCAGACCTCGTACGGGCCGAAGCTGCTGCTGGACTGGCTCAATCTCGCCTGTGCCTCGCTTGCCTTGGCTCCTTGCTTGAGACGCGCCACGAAATAGGTGCTGCCATGCTCGGCACTGGTTTCTGCAATTTCACGGGCCGTGCTGAGCGATGCGATCACGTTGACGCCGCCCAGCCCGCGCAAGCCGTCGACGGCAGCCACGATCTTGACCGCATGGTTGTTGATCCAGGCCGTGCTGCCTTCCTGCGCACCCAGAGTCCCCAGGTCCGCCCTGTCCACAATCACGGCACCGGGTTCGCGCAGCAGCTGTCGCTGCCAGGAGGTGAGCACCTTGGTGAACATCATGGAGTTGTCCGCAGTGCTGACGCCCGAGAGATAGACCGACACTCCGCCTCCGGTCGCGCCCTGGGCGCCGGCGCGAGCTCGCCAGTCGCCATCGACCCAGACATAGGATTCCACGGCCGCGACATCGGGGTCCATGCGCAGACGCATCTCCACATCGCTGCCGATATTGCGCCCGAAGTTTACGCTTTGCGTACCCGGATAGCCCACCCAGAGGTCAGCCGAAGAAGCCGTCACGTAGATCGCCGCAGAGCCGAAGATGCCCAGCACCAGGGCGGCCTGCATGGCCAGCAGAACGCCCGAAAATCCCACGGCGAACACCGAGGGGACAAAGCGCCTCCACTCATAGATCAGCGTCTTGCGCGCCAGGGCAATCATGGCTGGACCTCGGAGACCGCGGCATCGATGGGCGCAGCGCCCACGGCCTTGTAGAGCGCCACATAGGCCAGCGCCTCGGCAGCCCTGGCGGTTGCCAGCTCGCTCTGGTTGAGCAGGCTGGCGCGGGCGTTGTCGATACCCGCAAATTCGCTGGACAGGCCGAGTTGCTGACGCACTGCCTGGGCCTTCTCGCGCCCGGCATGGATCTGCCTCTCGGACTGCAGCAGCTGCTGCCTTTGCTGCTGGGCGGCAACCGCCGCCAGCGCCGATTCCGCCTCGGCAATACCGTTGAGCACAGCCTGGCGGTAGGCCTTGATGCTGGCCTGCAACGCCAGCTCCTTGCCGTCCGCCACGGCACGGCGGCGACCCCAGTCAAAGAGCGGAATATCGATCTGCGGACCGACCATGGGGATGGAGTCCGAAGTCGTGCGGTGATTGCGCGTCAGGTTGTAGGCATACAGCAAGGACCCCGTCAGGGTCAGCCGCGGATAGAGCGCCGCGCGCGACACGCCGACCTCGGCCGCGGCCTGCTCCACCGCAGCCTCGGCACTTTGAATATCGGGGCGATTGCGCAGCAGGTCTGCCGGCAGCACGGCAAGTGCCTGTACTGCGGGCAACGCGGCATCGCCACTGGGCTGCAGCCATTGCGGCTCGGCGCGCTCGCGCCCCAGCAGGGCTGCCAGCGCATGGGCGGCACGCGCCTGGGCTTCGTTCAGGGTGGACAGCTGGGACTCTGCGGTGCGCAGCTGCAGCTGTTGCTGCTCCAGAGACTGGGCATCGGCCAGCCTCTGCGCATGCCGAACCTGCAAGAGCTGCAGCTGTCGCTGTGCTTGCTGCAACTGCTTTTCGGCGAGACTGCGCTGCACCTGGGCCAGCCGGATATCGAGATAGCGGTGCACCACATCGGCCACCAGGGCCACCCGCGCCGCATGCAGCTGGGCTTGCGCGTCCAGCACACCGGCCGCGCCTGCACGGCGTGCTGCGGCGGAATCGCCAAACAGGCCCAGATCCCAGCTCACATCAATGCTGGCATGAAAGTAGGTGTCAACTGCCGCAATATCCTGCAAGGTCCGCGCTCCGGTATTGACCGTGGGGCGAAAAGCCGCATCGGCCGTGCCTGCCAGCAAGCGCTGCTGACGCAGGCGCAGCACGGATTGAGCCACGTCAAGGTTCTGGGACAGCGCCTCGTCCACCAGCGCATTCAGCGCGGGGTCATTCCAGGCACGCCACCAGCGGGCCAGCTCCGCAGGGTCCGACTTTTGAGCCGACTCCTGCTGCTGCCACTGAGATGGCGTGGTCCGGTCCAGCCTGACTGCCTCGGGCGCAGCACAGCCTGCCAGCAACGACAAGGCGCACAGACACAGGCTGCCCATGCGAAGACGCGAGACGTGGGAGGGAAATATCACAGCGCAGTTGGCTCAAGCTATAGGTGTCACCCGGGAACCTGCAGAAAGCAGAAACAGCTTTCCATCCTCGCCATTGGACGGCAGCAAGCTTTCGCCAGATTGCAGGGTTTATGTAGGAATTATGGAGAGCCGCTGCCATTCGTTTATTGCAGCGGCAACGCACATAATGTGCAAACAACAAGATTCAGGGAGTCCCGCAGATGCATGACTTTGCTGCACAAAAAACCATGGCTACTTTTGCTCAACCTGCTTCCACGCCCCTGGTGCTTGTAGTCGAAGACGAACCCGCCATTGCCGGCGTGCTCAGCGCCTATCTGGAACGCGACGGCCTGCGCATCCGCATGGCGCAGGACGGCGAGGAGGCCCTGCAAAGCTTTCGCCAGCTGCGCCCGGACCTGGTGCTGCTCGACATCCACCTGCCCAAGGTCGATGGCGTGGATGTGCTGCGCATGATTCGCAACGACAGCGATGTCCCCGTCATCATGGTGACGGCCCTGGCCGACGATGTGGACAAGCTGCTGGCACTGCGCCTGGGGGCGGACGACTATGTGGTCAAGCCTTTCAACCCTCCCGAGGTGGTGGCACGGGTACGTGCCGTGCTGCGCCGCACCCAGGCCAAGCCTGCGCCGGTGGCAGCCCCCATTCGCGTCGGACCCATAGAGATCGACGTGGAAGCCCATAGCGCAGCCGTCTACGACGATGCGGGCCAGGCCGTCCCCCTGGCGCTGACGCTCACGGAATTTCGACTGCTGGCCTGTCTGGCGGCCCAGCCGCGCCGCTGTTTTTCACGCGCCTACCTGATTGAGAACTGCCTGCCGGAAAGCGACGCTCTGGAGCGGGTGATCGACTCCCATCTCTCCAAGCTGCGCCGCAAGCTGCAACTGGCCGGACAGGACGGACTGATCGAGACCGTGCGCGGTATTGGCTATCGTCTATGGCCCTGGGACTGAACCGCATCTGGGTCCGCTTTGGCCTGTGGATCACGGCGGCCGTGCTGCTGGCCATTGCCTCGCTGGCGATTGGCGTGCTGGCGTTTTCCGAGCTGCAGTACCGCGAGTTCTATCGCCACCTGCCAAGCCCCGTCAAGACCGAGCTGGAAGCGCTGAAGTCCCAGGATCTGGAGGACAGCCCCAGAGCCTTGCAGATCTACTCCGAGTACTGGGAAGGCGACCGCCTGTTCGGCGAGAAATGGTCGCTGGTCATCGGTCTGGCCGTCAGCCTGCCTTTCGGCATGGCCGTGGGTTTCTGGATCTCCCGCCGCATCACCAGTCCGCTGGCCTCCATGGTGGAAGTGGCTGCGCGCGTGGAGCGCGGCGACCTGGCCTCCAGGGCCGTCAAGGGCAATGCCCATGGCGAGATGGCAGAAATGATCGATGCCTTCAACGGCATGGTCGATTCGCTGGAGACCCTGGAAGCGGAGCGGCTGGCCACGGCCGCCTCCATCTCCCATGAGCTGCGTACCCCTTTGACGGTGCTACAGGCAAGACTGCATGCGATCTGCGACGGCGTCATCGACTCCAGCCAGGCCGAAATGAAGACACTGCTGGCCCAGGTCGAGCACCTGGGACGACTGGTCGGCGACCTGCACACCCTGTCAATGGCCGACGCCGGGCAGTTGTCCCTGCGCAAGGAACGCATAGACCTCGCCGCACTGGTCGGCGATGTCGTCGAGGAGCTGCACCCGCAGCTGCAAAAGCTGGACATGGCCTTGTCACTGGATCTGCCCATGCAGGACGGCGATGGCAGCACCGACATCAAAGCCGACACCGACCGCTTGCGCCAGATCACCACCAACCTGATCAGCAATGTGCTGCGTCATGCCAGCAGCGGCCATTGGCTGAGCATCCGGGTGCATGCGAGCTCAGACCACCAGAACCAGTCATGGGTGATTCTGGAAGTGGGCGATGCGGGCCCCGGCCTTGCCGCCGAGGTCCAGGCCCATCCGTTTCAGCGGTTTGTCCAGGCACCAGGCAAGCGCCGCCGGGAAGGCTCGGGCCTGGGCCTGTCCATCGTCAAGGCTCTTGTGACCTCACAGGGCGGCACCGTCAGCACGGGCGTCTCCGAGCGTGGCGGTGCCCTGTTTACGGTGCGCTTTCCGCGTCTCTGACTCTGGAGTCCGCGTTCAGCCCCGGATAGAGATCGGCCATGATCTGCTGCAGGCTTTGCGAGAGCAGCTCCGTGATGGCGACTCTTTGCGCATCGGTGGCCACCCCTGCGGCATTTGCTTCGCGCAACTGCGCCCAGAGTGCCGCCCATTGCGCAGCATGTGCCTGCACCGCGACCTGGGCCAGCTCACTCCATTGGCTGGGTGCCGCCGGGCTGGTGTAACGCCCGCGACCGCGGCCAAAGTGCGAGATCAGCAGGTACTTGAGCAGTACCTGGCTCACGCTGGCGTTCAGATAGTCGCCAGAGAGTCGAAAGCTCTGCTGCTCCTGGTCGAACATCTTGTTCGCTCCCCAGGCCACGCCTCCAAAGGTGAGGGCCCCCAGCAGCGCGCCCACCAGGGCACCGGCACCCAGCGTCAAGCCTCCGGCCATCAGATCGGCCCCCAATCCTGTGGCCGCACCGGCAGTCAACGCACCCCACAAGCTGGCCGCCTGCGCATCCACAGGCGTGGTGATCTGAAGCTGGCTGCGCAGTTGCTCCTGAATCTGACTGGCCGCCTGACCGTCGAGTCCATGAATCTCGAGCAAGCGCTGCGTGGTCTGCACATCCGCCTGACGCAAAGTCTGCAGCAGCCGCTGCACGGCCGCCCTGGCCTGGGCTCCGAGCCGCTCTTCACCCTCTGCCGGTTTGCCCAGCTTGGCGGTGAGCTGGCTCAGGCTTTGCCAGGCACGCGCCAGCAGCCTGCCTTGCTCGGGATCGAGCTTTTCATGCAGCCCCGCAGCCGTCAGCAGCTGCTCTGCCATGACCGCCAGACTCGCCTGCTCGCGCTGTTGCTGCTGCCAGGCCCGCTGCTCCAGCAGACGCTGGTAGGCGGGCTGTTTGGAGCTGGGCAACAGTGGCGCAATGCTCTGCATCATCCTGCGCTCATGCCACCAGCTGCGCGTGAAGGCGTCGAGCACGAGCACGTCGCGCACCACGCTGTGAAAGCTCTGCGTCGCCTGCTGCCAGCGCCGCAGATCCTGCTGCGTTTGAGCGGCCGTGGTGTCGCTGCCGATCTGGTTGAGCAGCACGATGACCGGCTTGTTCAACCAGGCCAGTATGTTCATCTCGGCGCTCCAGTAGCCGGCATCCGCCGGGTCTTCTGCGGCGTTGACAAGGTAGAGCATCACATCCGCATGATCGCGCGCGGCGAGCAGGGCGCGCTGGCTCAGGTAAAAAGGCTTGTCGCGCCAGCGATCCCAGACATTGCTGAGAAACCAGCCCAGCGGATTGCCTTGCTGCCGCAGGCGCTCATAGAGCCGCACGGAGTCGCCGAAACCCGGTGTGTCCCAAAGCCACAGCTCATCACCCTGCTGCGTTTTCTGAAGCAGATAGCGCTGTGACTGCGTGGTCACATGGGCGGCATCATCAATCTCGCCGACGTCGTCGGCCATCAGCGTACGGGTCAGCGTGGTCTTGCCGATATTGGTGTGCGACAGCAGACACCACTGAACGCTGCTGTCGATTGGAACCAGTTCCTTGCTCTCGCTCATCATCACACTCCTGCGCCGGGCACCAGGGTCGCGTTCAATCCCGCGCTGCGCACAAATTCCCGCCACAGCTGCTCGCGCTCCTGCACGCGCGCCGGGGCACCGCTGTTGCGCGCACGAAAGTCCGCCGCCCATAGCCACACATCGGTCTGCGCGCCCCAGCGGTTCAGTACCTGCGCCAGCAGCACGCCGTGGATTTCCGCCTCGGGCGTAGCGGCCAGGTTGAGCAACAGCACCTGCTGTGCGTCAACGACCGCAGCGTCCGGCAAGGGCGATCCATAGGCCAGCACCGGCAGCAGCGCAAGCTGCGCCCCAGCGCCGTAGCTCTGCGCCACATGGTTGCGCAGGGCGGCTTCGCGCTCGGGCGTGATGTCCAGGCTGTAGGGCTGCACCAGCAGCGCCGTGGCGCGCCCCGCCCAGTCACGCTGCAGCTTCTGGAAATAAGGCTGCTGCAGCGGCAAGGTCAGATGCTGGCTCAACCACCAGACCCTGGCACCCTGCCACAGCGCAAGCAGCAGGCGCGGCACCACCACCATCAAGCCCAGCAACCAGCTGTAGAGCTGCACCCAGCGCGGCCCCGCATCTGCGGCATCACCGGCCGACCAGCCTTGCAGCGCCTGGATCTGGGCCAGACTCCACGGAGCCAGACCCAGCAGATGCTGTACCGGCGCAAACAGCAGATTCAGACAGGTCTGCACGGCGGAGGGCGAGAGAAACGTGCTCTCCCAGCCCACTTGATAAGCCCTGGTCAGGCCGGTCAGCCATAGCGATGCCAGCGCACCCAGCGCCAGCATGGCGGCCCCCAGATGCAGGCACACAAGCCATTGCGCGTGGCGCGGCCGCTGGTTGACCTGCCACCAGTTGCGCTCGAAGTTCAGCGCCATCTTGCGCAGCCCCGTGCCGCGCGAAACACTCCACTTCCTTGCCTGCAGCTTCTGCAGCCAGCCGCCGGGCGCTGCCGCAGCGCCCTGCCCCTGTTCGGGCTCCAGCGGAGCAATCACCGCCTTCTTGTGCCGCACCAGACTGCGCAGCCAGGTCAGCAGCAACAGCGCATAGACCAGCAGATTCCACAGCACGATACCGATCAGGGAGGCAGAGAGCAGGTCCACCCGATGCGGGTCGGTGATCGCATGGCCCGCAAAACCCAGCGCAAACGCCGCAGCCATTACGGCCAGCACCATCCAGCGCGAAATGCCGGCGCGCTGCCGGGCCATCGCGCGTATGTCGGCAGGCAGCTGCGCCGCAGCAATCACGCGTTGCGCCCGCTCATGCAGAAAGCCTTCGAACGCCGCACGGCCGCCGCCCCTGGTCTTGCCCTGGGCATGCAGACACTCCTGCGTGATGGCAGTGCAGCGCTCGGCCGTTGGCAGCGCCTCGTGCGCAGCGGCAGTTTCCAGAGCATGGGCAAAGACAATATCGCGGGCTGAGCTGGCTTTCATGCCCTTATTGTGTTTCAGAGCAAGAGAGGGCGTCGCAAATATCAAAACAATAGCTGTCAGCACATTCTTCGTGGGGGCTGCAGGCATTTCTCACGACTCTTCCATCGGGACTTGCCTGCAAGCGCCCCAAGCCCGCCATGTGCTATGAATGCAGCTTTGCTGCACAACACCCCAGGAGACAAGCCATGACCCAGAACCCCCAAGCCATGCCCGATGCCCAGGGCTTCTTCGGCCCCTATGGCGGCCAGCTCGTGCCACCCGAGCTCAAGCAATGCATGGACGAGATCGCAGCAGCCTATGAAGAGATCGTCAAACGCCAGGATTTCCAGGACGAGCTGGCCGCACTGTTTGCCGACTATGTGGGCCGACCCAGCCCCATCTTTCACGCCAGACGCCTGTCCGATCAGCTGGGCGGCGCGCAGATCCATCTCAAGCGCGAGGATCTGAATCACACGGGGGCGCACAAGATCAACCACTGCCTGGGCGAGGCACTGCTGGCCAAGTTCATGGGCAAGAAAAAAGTCATTGCCGAGACCGGCGCCGGCCAGCATGGCGTAGCCCTGGCCACGGCCTGTGCACTGGTGGGCATTCCCTGCGAGATTCACATGGGCCAGGTGGATATCGAGAAGGAACACCCCAACGTCACCAAGATGCGCATTCTGGGCTGCAATCTGGTGCCCGTCACGCGCGGCGCGGCCACGCTGAAGGAGGCCGTGGACAGCGCCTTCGAGGTCTATCTGCAGGACCCCGTCAACACCATTTACGCGATTGGCTCGGTGGTCGGCCCCCACCCCTTTCCCATGATGGTGCGGGACTTCCAGTCCATCGTCGGTCGCGAGGCACGCGAGCAGTTCCAGACCCGGCACGGCAAGCTGCCCGACCATGTGGCAGCCTGCGTGGGCGGGGGCAGCAATGCCATGGGAATCTTCACGGCCTTCCTGGGTGACGCGTCCGTGCATCTGGTGGGCGTGGAGCCTGCCGGCGAGGGCGTGGACAAGCCCGGTCGCCATGCCGCCACGCTGTCGGTTGGCAAGCCCGGCGAGATTCACGGCATGAAGTGCTATGTGCTGGAGAACGCCGACGGCACGCCGGCCGCCGTGCACAGCATCGCCTCGGGCCTGGACTACCCCGGCGTGGGCCCGCAGCACAGCTATCTCAAGGACATAGGGCGCGTGGACTACCAGTCTGTGGACGATAAGGAATGCCTGAATGCCTTCATGACGCTGTCGCGTGTGGAGGGCATCATCCCGGCACTGGAAAGTGCGCACGCCGTGGCCTGGGCCATGCGCGAAGCGCCAGGGCTCGGCAAGGACCAGCATATTCTGGTCAATCTCTCGGGACGCGGCGACAAGGATGCCGATTACGTCGCCAGGAAGCTGGGGCTGTAACAGCCGTATCCCGCACAGTGCTGCCACCCCGCAGCCCTGTGCTTCGGAGCGTGAAATGCTCTGAGGGCACGGTCACACAACCGTCATCAACAACCGCAAGCATGAGGCGATATCCATCCATGCCTGAAACCATGTCCCATACCCGCCACCCCGTCTTTGCTCTGACCTTGCTTGCCGCCCTTGCCCTGAGCGCCTGTGGCGGTGGAGACGGCCCGACGCCGGCACCTGCGCCGCAGTTTCTGACGCTGGACGGCAAGCAGCCCCAGGTCATCGCCCACCGCGGCTATTCGGGGCTGTACCCCGAGCAGACACAGATGGCGTATGAGAAAGCCATCGATGCCGGTGCCGACATGATCGAGCTGGACATGCACCTGAGCCGCGACTGCCAGCTGGTGGCACGCCACAACGCCTGGCTCAGTGACAGCACCAATATCGCCGAGGTCGCCAAGATCAATGCCTATGTGGCTGGCCGCAAGCGCAACACGCCCGGCGTGCTGGTCAACGTGAAGTACCCGCCCATTGCCGCCAATGGCCCCGCGCAGTACCTGAGCGACCGCATCGATCCGAACAATCAGAAGTCGGTGCTGCAGGCTCTGGTGGTCGATGGCGAGGACCACACCGGCGACTGGTCCATCTCGGACTTCACCCTGCATGAGCTGCGCACGCTGTTTGGCGGCACCACGCTGGACAACCGCGCCGATCGCCCCAGCGAATGGAATGGCAAGCTGCCACTGATCAGCGCACAGGATGTGATCGATATCGCGCTCGCCAAGGGCAAGGCGGCAGGCCGCACGATTGCCGTCTACGCCGAGACCAAGAACCCTTACTGGAACAACCAGCAGGCCATTGCCAACAGCTGCGGAACGGGTGAGCACCCCTTCGAGGACGCCGTGATGGCGCTGCTGGACAGGAACAATCTCAACCGCAAGGAAGCGCCCATCTACATCCAGAGCTTCGACCCCGACAGCCTGAAGTATCTGCGCAAGGCAGGCATGCGGGCCAAGGGAGTGCAGCTGATCGATGGCAACGACTACAACTTCAGGGACGGCTCCGTCGGCTATATCACTGCCGACGAATGGACCTTCATCAGCGGCCGCCCCTATAGCTGGACTCTGGCCGGCGATGCGCGCACCTTCGCGGTCATGCAGACGCCGGCAGGCCTGGCCGAGATCAAGACCTATGCCGACGGCATCGGTCCCTGGAAACCCCAGGTGCTGGCCCATTCCGTCGTTCCCTACAAGGACGGTGCAGGCCTCAAGGACGTCAACGCGCTCAAGGACACCGGCCTGATCGCCAATGCGCACAAGGCCGGTCTGGTGGTGCACAGCTTCACCTTCCGCAGCGAGGCCAGCCGGCTCGCGGGCATCTTCAAGGGCGACCCGCTGCAGGAATATCTGGCTTACTACCGTCTGGGCATTGACGGCGTATTCACCGACTTCACGGCCGATGGCGTGAAGGCCCGCGATGCCTATATTGCCGAGCTGAAAAAGCAATAGGCCAGGCTCGTTGCCGCCGCAGCCTGCGGCGGCGGACTGCCACGGCCCACAGGCATTGTGATCCGTGACGCCAGGCTGTGATCCGGCTTGTGCCTCAGCGCAGCCCGCCGATATAGCGTGCCGAGGTGCGCAGTATCTCGGCGGCCTTGGTGGTGACCGAGCTATCGCTCTGTGCGGTCTCGGCCGGCGCCGCATGCCGAGGCTTGTCGCCGCTCCAGCTGTCCTGCAGGCGCCGGGCCAGGCGCGCCAGCTCTTCGTCCTGTTGCTCTCGCGCATGCTCCAGCGCAAAAGCCACCATGGCCTGTGCATAGGCCTGGTTGCAGGCCATCCATTCGGTATCGGTCACCCGGCCTGTCTTGCGGCGCAACACCACATGCAGATGTGCGGCCACTGCCACTCGCTCGCTGTCCTCCATACACCGCTCCTGTCTTTGATGGATCACTAGTGCTGACGCTCCAGATGCAGGCTGATATCCAGGCCTTCCATTTCCTGCACGGCATCCACCCGCAACGGCATCAGCAGACGGATCAGCACCAACACCCCGGCCGTGGCTGCGGCGCTGTAGGCAGCCACCGCTGCCACGGCAATCAGCTGATTCAGCACCGTGGCGCCTGTGCCCGCGATCAGGGGATCGGCAAACACCGCCGTGAGGATGGAACCGGCAATGCCGCCCACGCCGTGCACGCCGAAGACATCGAGCGAGTCGTCGGCCCCCAGCCGGCGCTTGAGCCAGGTTGCGCCCCAGAAGCAGACAGCGCCCGCAATCAGGCCTATCCACACCGCACTGCCCACCTGCACAAAGCCCGCAGCCGGGGTGATAGCCACCAGTCCGCCCACCATGCCCGAGAGCAGGCCCAACAAGGTCGGTGCGCCGCGCACAAGCCACTCCACCACCATCCATGCCAGTCCCGCGGCCGAGGCCGCCACCAGCGTGACCACAAAGGCCAGCGCTGCACGCCCGTCGGCGGACAGGGCCGATCCGGCGTTGAAGCCGAACCAGCCGAACAGCAGCAACGCCGTGCCCATGGCCGTCCAGCCCAGGCTGTGCGGCTCGAAGGGCTCGGTGCCATAGCCACGCCTGCGCCCCATCATGAAGGCACAGACCAGCGCCGCCACACCCGCGTTCACATGCACCACGGCACCGCCGGCAAAGTCCAGTGCGCCGAGCTGGTTCAGCCAGCCGCCGCTCTCCCACACCCAGTGCGCCACCGGGGCATAGACCACCACGCTCCACAGCGCGGCAAACACCAGCAGGGCCGCAAAGCGCATGCGCTCTACCACGGCCCCCACGATCAGCGAGGTGGTGATGATGGCGAATGCGGCCTGGAACAGGGCATAGGCAGCCTCGGGCAGATGCGGCGCCAGGTGGCTGACCGAGATCACGCTGCGCCGGCCATCAAAGTGCAATGAGGCAAACCAGGCGCGCCCCAGATTGCCAAGCCAGGGAGAATCGGCAGTAAACGCGAGCGAGTAGCCGAGGCCGAACCAGGTCAGGGTCACCACACAGGCCACCGCGAACACGGCCACCATGGTGTTGACCACATTCTTGCGACGCACCAGCCCCGCATAGAACAGGGCGATGCCCGGCAAGGTCATCAGCAAGACCAGCGCCGACGCAACCATGACCCAACCGGTATCTGCCTTGTCGATGGCAGTCAATGGCACCATTTCCATGCACTCCCCCCTGCTTGTTTGCTTTGACAAGAAAAGGAAGCAGGTTCCATGCCAGTGCCATGTCTATCTTCTGTCGCTGCATTACTGATAGCAGTCCGCGCTTTTTCATCAATGAGTTCAAGCTCGTTGCATATGAATCAGGGCTTGCAGCTTGTGCTTGGGCCTGAGCCCGTTATGCTCGACAAGGTCCATCGTTGCTGCACTGATTCATGACCTGGCTGCTGCTGACTCTTCATGTATTGCTGATCACCGGTTTCGGCCTGCGTATCCTGCTGCGCCGGGACATGCGGCCCGACGTGCGCCTGGCCTGGCTCATGGTCATCGTGCTGCTGCCCTATCTGAGCTGCCTGCTGTACTACCTTTTTGGCGAGGTAGCCCTGGGCCGCGTACCAGGCCGCAGAAGACTCAATGTGCGCGAGTTCTGCCAGCCCCACAGCAGCGCCGCTACCGATGCCGACCGCAGCCCGCAGGCACTGCCGACCATTCCCGGTCAATGGCTGCCGGCCTTTCGCTATGCCTCGTCCATCAACGGCTTTGTGCCGCGGCCCGGCCACAGGGCCGAGCTGATGCGCGATGGCGCGCATGCCCGGGCGCAGATGCTGGCCGACATGGATGCCGCACGCCACGAGATCAATGTGCTGTACTACATCTGGCTGGACGACGGCACCGGCACCGATATGGCCCATGCCCTGATACGCGCCGCGCAGCGCGGCGTGACCTGCCGTGCCATGGTCGACGGACTGGGATCGCGCGCACTGACGCGCTCGCCACTGTGGCAGCAGATGCGGCAGGCCGGCGTGCACCTGGCGATTGCCCTGCCCATCAGCAATCTGCTCAAGGTCATGCTGACCAGCCGCATCGACCTGCGCAACCACCGCAAGATCACGCTCATAGACGGCAGGATCAACTATTGCGGCAGCCAGAATTGCGCCGACGAGGGCTTTCACATCAAGGCTCGCTATGCACCCTGGGTGGACATCATGCTGCGCCTGCAGGGACCCGTGGTCATGCAGATGCAGCAGGCCTTTGCCAGCGACTGGGCGCAGTCCGATGCGAGCTTTGCACCACCGGCAATAGAGGCCGAGGCCGAGGCCGGTGCTGCCGCTGACGACGGCTTCCATGCCGTTGCGATTGCCGAAGGGCCGACGGAAAGAGCACGCTCAACACCCCAGCTGGTTGCCAGCCTGCTGGCCTGCGCGCAGCGCGAGGTCGTGATCTCCACCCCCTACTTCGTGCCCGACAGCACGGTGCTCGATGCCTTGTGCGCCGCAGCGCTGCGTCAGGTGCAGGTCACGCTGATCCTGCCCGCCCGCAATGACTCCTGGATAGTCGGTGCCGTCAGCCGCAGCCACTACTGGCGGCTGCTGAGTGCCGGCGTCCATATCCACGAATTCCGCCCCGGCCTGCTGCATGCCAAGACCCTGTGCCTGGACGGCTCGGTCAGCCTGATCGGCTCCACGAATCTGGATCTGCGCAGCTTTGACCTGAACTTCGAGAACAATGTGCTGCTGCATGACGAAGCCATCACCGAGGCCATCCGTCAGCGCCAGCAAAGCTATCTGCGCGAGTCCGATGCAGTGACGCTGGAACAGGTGCGTGCCACCCGCTGGTGGAAACGCATCTGGGACAACCTGCTGGGTGCCCTGAGCCCTCTGCTGTAGACCCTGGTGCCCAAACTTTGGGCATGCTCACCGCCCGCGCACCACGCACGTGCACACAGGCTGCCGATCTCGCACCAGGACGGACAACCACCCCGATTTCATGCATGAAAGTCAGGGCTGACCCTCTTCGAAATTACGGAAATCTGCAGGAATACCCTCTGCTGGCACGCCTTTCGCTTGCCTACATTCTTGTATGCAAGTTGCAGTCAACTTGCATACAAGATTCCACAACTTGCGAAAGACGACTATGCGCCGCTTTGTCAGATCACTGTTCGGACAGGTGGTGATCGCACTCATACTGGGTGTGCTCGCCGGACTACTGGCCCCTGAATGGGCCGTGAAACTCAAACCCCTGGGTGATGGCTTCATCAAGCTCATCAAGATGATCATTCCCATACTGGTGTTCTGCGTGGTCGTGCACGGCATTGCCGGCGCGGGCGACCTCAAGCGCGTCGGTCGCGTGGGCGTCAAGGCCCTGATCTATTTCGAGGTGCTGACCACCATCGCCCTGGGCATGGGCCTGGTGCTGGCCTTTGTCTTCGAGCCCGGTGTGGGCATGAACGTGGACACCAGCAAGCTCGACGCCTCGGCCATGGCGGCCTACGCCAGCAATGCCGACAAGCTGACCAGCGGCGGCACGGTGGATTTCTTGATGAAGCTCATTCCCACCACCGTGGTGGAAGCCTTCGCCAAGGGCGACGTCCTGCAGGTGCTGCTGTTCGCCGTGCTGTTCGGCTGCGCGCTGACCATGCTGGGTGAGCGCGGCAAGCCCGTTTCCGAGCTGGTGGACACCTTGTCCATGGCCCTGTTCAAGGTCATGGGCATCATCATCAAGCTGGCACCGCTGGGCGTGCTGGGTGCCATCTCCTTCACCGTGGGCCAGTACGGCATAGGCTCGCTCAAGCAGCTGGGCATGCTGGTGGCGCTGTTCTACGTTTCGGTGCTGATCTTCGTCTTCGTGGTGCTGGGCCTGGTGATGCGCCTGTCGGGCTTCAGCCTGATCAAGCTGCTGCGCTATCTGCGCGAGGAACTGACCATCGTCTTCGCGACCACCTCCTCTGACAGCGTGCTGCCCCAGATCATGGCCAAGCTGCGCAACATGGGTGTGCGCGACTCCACCGTGGGCCTGGTGATTCCCACCGGCTATTCGTTCAACCTGGACGCGTTCTCCATCTACATCACACTGGCAGCGGTCTTCATCGCCCAGGCCACCAACACCCCGATCAGCATGTCCGACCTGCTGACCATCCTGGCCATCGCGCTGGTGACCTCCAAGGGTGCGCACGGCGTACCGGGCTCGGCCATCGTGGTGCTGGCCGCCACCCTGCATGCCATCCCCGCCATCCCTGCGATCGGCCTGGTGCTGGTACTGTCGGTGGACTGGTTCATAGGCATTGCACGCGCTCTGGGCAATCTGATCGGCAACTGCGTGGCCACCGTGGCCATCGCCGCCTGGGAAGGCGACATCGACCGCGAACGTGCCCATGCGGTACTTGACGGCAGAGCTGAGCCACGGACCGAGAACGAAGAGCCTGCATCTGCTATGGTGCCGCCTGCCATAGTCCCCATCCCTCAGTCCAGCCATTAATAAAGCCAGCAATGACTCCTGCCTCTCCCCAGCACATCGCGGAACGCGTCGTCGAAGCCATCCTGGCCCAGAAACTGGCACCCGGCGAACGACTGGGAGAGCAGGAGCTGGCCAACAACTTCGACGTCAGCCGCACCGTGGTGCGCGAAGCGCTGATGCAGCTGCAGGCTCGCGGCTTTGTCCAGGTCCAGGCCCGCAGGGGCTGGTACGTGGTCCAACCCTCTGCTGCCGAGGCTATGGACGCGTTCTCTGCCCGGCGGATCATCGAGACCGGCATCTTGCAGGAAGCTGGCAAGCCGCTGCAGCGCGTCATCACCAGGCTGCGCCGCCATATCGCCCAGGAGCAGAAAGCCATCGCCGGTGCGGACAGCGCTACGCGCTCCTTCCTGCTTGCGGATTTCCATGTCTGCCTGGCCGAACAGATGGGCCACCGGCTGCTGGCCGACACGCTGCGTGATCTGACGGCACGCACCACCCTGGCGGCCACGCTCTATCAGTCCACGCACAGCGCCAGCCAATCCTGCGCCGAGCACGAACGCATCGTGGCCGCCCTGGAACGCGGCGACACCGAGGGTGCCAAGGCGCTGCTGCTGGAACATATAGGCATGGTGGAGCGTTCGCTGGAAATCCGTGCAACCGGGACCGAGGAGCCCGGTGACCGACTGCGTGCCACGCTCGCACCTGTGCTCAAGAAGTAGCCCCTGAGCGGCGCACTCCAAACCCAAAAGCCAGGGTCGTCCCTGGCTTTTTTCATTCGCAAAGCATGCCTGTGAAGCGGGTTCAGCCCAGATTTGGCGCCAGATAGCGGCGCAGCTCCTCGATATCCATCGCACGTCGCTGAGCCATGTCGGCGAGCTGGTCTTCGCCGATCTGGCCCACGTTGAAGTAGCTGGCCTCGGGATTGCCGATGTAGAAGCCGCTCACGCTGGATGCCGGGTTCATGGCCAGGCTCTCGGTCAGCGTCATGCCGATCTCATCGGCCTGCAGCGCCTTGAACAGGTCGATCTTGGCCGTGTGATCGGGGCAGGCAGGGTAGCCGGGCGCGGGGCGAATGCCCTTGTAGGCTTCCTTGATGAGTTCCTCGTTGCTCAGGTCCTCGTCTTCGGCATAGCCCCACAGATCCTTGCGCACGCGCTGGTGCAGGCATTCGGCAAAGGCTTCGGCCAGGCGGTCGGCCAGGGCCTTGAACATGATGCCGCTGTAGTCGTCCAGCGCAGCTTCGAATTCCTTGTCCTTCTTTTCGGCGCCGATACCGGCTGTCACGGCAAACAGGCCGGCATAGTCGGCAATGCCCGACTCCTTGGTGGCCACAAAATCGGCCAGGCAGCGGCTGGGGCGCATCACAGGCCGTCCATCCGGGCCGTCCACGGCCTGCTTTTCGGTCTGCTGGCGCATGCCGTACCAGGTGGTCAGCACCTGGCTGCGCGATTCGTCGGTGTAGAACACGATGTCGTCGCCCACGCGATTGGCCGGGAACAGGCCCATCACGCCATTGGCCTGCAGCCAGCGGCCGTCGATGATCTTCTGCAGCATGAGCTTGGCATCGGCCAGCACCTTGCGCGCTTCCACGCCCACGACCTCATCGTCGAGGATGGCCGGGTAGGGACCCGCCAGATCCCAGGTCTGAAAGAACGGGCCCCAATCGATGTACTGGGCAATTTCGGCCAGGTCGAAGTTATTGAACACGCGACGGCCCAGGGTGCGCGGCACCACGGGGGCATGGTTCACCACGGCAGCATTGGCGCGGGCCTGCTCCAGCGTCCACAGCGGCGTCTTCTTCTTGTTGGCATGCTGGGTGCGCACCTTGTCGTAGTCGGCGCTCAGCTCGTCCAGATAGGCCTGCTTGCCTTCGCCCAGCAGGCTCTGCGCCACGCTGACCGAGCGCGAGGCGTCGGGCACATAGACCACGGGGCCGTCGTACTTGGGCGCAATCTTCACGGCCGTATGCACGCGCGAGCAGGTCGCACCGCCGATCAGCAACGGAATCTTCTTGATGCGGAAGTAGTCGTCCTTGTCCATCTCGCCGGCCACATACTGCATCTCCTCGAGGCTGGGAGTGATCAGGCCCGACAGGCCGATGATGTCCGCGCCCTCGGCCTTGGCCCTGGCCAGGATCTCGTGACAGGGCACCATCACGCCCATGTTGATGACTTCGAAGTTGTTGCACTGCAGGACCACGGTGACGATGTTCTTGCCGATGTCGTGCACATCGCCCTTGACGGTGGCGATGACGATCTTGCCCTTGCTGGTCACGTCCAGGCCCGCCGCTTCCTGCTGGCGCTTCTCTTCCTCGATATAGGGCACCAGGTGGGCCACGGCCTGCTTCATCACGCGCGCGGACTTGACCACCTGGGGCAGGAACATCTTGCCGGCACCGAACAGGTCGCCGACGATATTCATGCCATCCATGAGCGGGCCTTCGATCACGTGCAGCGGGCGGCCGCCGCCCTGCACCACGATCTGCTGGTAGGCCTCTTCGGTGTCTTCGGTGATGAAGTCGGTGATGCCGTGCACCAGGGCGTGCGACAGACGCTCGCCCACGGTCTTCGGTGCCTCGGCCGTGCCGCGCCACTCGAGCTTCTTGCTGTCGTCCTTGGCCGCGCCCTTGGCGCTGTCGGCGATCTCCAGCAGACGCTCGGCTGCATCGGGGCGGCGGTTGAGCACCACATCCTCCACGCGTTCGCGCAGCTGTGGCTCCAGGTCGTCATACACACCGACCATGCCGGCATTGACGATGCCCATGTCCATGCCAGCCCCGATCGCGTGATAGAGGAATACGGTGTGGATGGCCTCGCGCACGGGGTCGTTGCCGCGGAAGGAGAAGCTCACGTTGGAGACGCCGCCCGAGACCTTGGCGCCGGGCAGGTTCTGCTTGATCCAGCGCACGGCCTCGATGAAATCGACGCCGTAGTTGTTGTGCTCTTCGATGCCGGTGGCCACGGCAAAGATGTTGGGGTCGAAGATGATGTCCTCGGGCGGGAAGCCCACTTCGTCGACCAGAATGCGGTAGGCGCGTTCGCAGATCTCGATCTTGCGCGCAAAGGTGTCGGCCTGGCCTTTTTCGTCAAACGCCATCACCACGGCGGGCGCGCCATAGCGCTTGACCAGCTTGGCGTGCTTCTTGAACTCCTCGATGCCCTCCTTCATGGAGATCGAGTTGACGATGCCCTTGCCCTGCAGGCAGCGCAGGCCGGCCTCGATCACGTCCCATTTGGAGCTGTCCAACATCACCGGCACCTTGGCGATATCGGGCTCGGAGGCAATCAGATTCAGAAAGCGCACCATGGCGGCCTTGCTGTCCAGCATGGCCTCGTCCATGTTCACATCGATCACCTGGGCACCGTTTTCCACCTGCTGGCGCGCCACGGCCAGCGCTTCCTCGTACTGCTCGTTCAGGATCAGGCGCGCAAAGGCCTTGGAGCCGGTGACGTTGGTGCGCTCGCCCACGTTGACGAACAGCGTCTCATCGCCGATGAAGACAGGCTCCAGGCCCGACAGGCGCATGGGAGGAATGGCGGTGGAAGGGGTAGCAGCGGACATCAGCTCACCTGTGTGAAAACCAGAAACAGAATCGAAAACAGGTGAGCGCCGTTGTCAGTACGGGCAGATCGCCAACCGGATCTGCCACCCCGAGCCTGACGGGTCAAACATCTCTGGGATGACCGGCTGCAGCGCTCCTCGGGGGTGAAGCCCGACATTCTACGGCGAGGGCGGGCAATCAGGGCTTCAAGGCGCTTTGCCCATTGGCGGCAGAGGCGCGCTGCCTGCGGATGGCTATAGCAGATTCGACTTTGCGCACTCCAGAAACAGGAGCACGGTAAAAGGTAATTTCGCAAAACACGAATGTAGCCATCTCATTTCAAGCATATTCGTGGCATGGTGCGCATCCGCAAGGAATGACGCACACCGCTTTCCTGCTCTCAAGCAGCCCGGCACCGACGGGCCGCCGGCCATGAGTGGGCAAGCACCTACAGCCCCTATCTTTGAGTCTTTGGCACCATCGACAGCAAATGTCCGGTCCATGTGCTCAGCCATGCACAGCCGATGGCCTGCCATTCGCGGACAGGCAATCCGGCCGTCGCATGGAACCCCCTGGAGATCCTCATGAACGTGACCTTCGGCGCGTACTACACCCTCATCATGGCCGTGCTTGTGCTCATGCTCGGCAAGCTCATGACCAGACATATCCGCTTTCTGCGAGACTTCAATATTCCCGAGCCGGTGTCCGGCGGCCTGGTCGTGGCGGCCATCATCTTCATGCTGCATCAGACCACGGGACTGGCGCTGAGCTTCGAAGGCAGCCTGCAGTCGGCGTTCATGCTGGTGTTCTTCTCCTCCATCGGCCTGAGCGCGAACTTCGCCAAGCTGCGCGAGGGTGGCTCTGCGCTGTTCCTCTTCCTGGGTGTGATTGCCGTCTTCATCATGATGCAGAACATCGTGGGCGTGAGTCTGGCTTCCTTGCTGGGACTCGATCCGCTGATCGGCCTGGTCGCGGGCTCCATCACGCTGGTGGGCGGTCACGGTACGGCCGGAGCCTGGGGCTCGGTGCTGGAAAACCAATACGGCCTCACGGGAGCCACCACCCTGGGCATTGCCTGCGCCACTTTCGGCCTGATCATCGGCGGCCTGGTGGGCGGCCCGCTGGCCAAGCGGCTGATCACGCGCCATCAGCTGGCCCAGCCGCTGACCGAGTCCGAGCAGCTGCGCGCCGATGCGCCCACCGTGAGCGAAGGCAGCGCGGTCGCCAACTTCGAGTCGCCCAACAAGGCTCCGCGCCTGATCACGGCCGATGCGGCGGTGGAGACGCTGGCCCTCTTCGCGGGCTGCCTGGCCTTTGCCGAATTCATGACCGGCCTGACCATGGGAACAGTCATCCAGCTGCCTACCTTTGTCTGGGCGCTGGGCGGCGGCGTGGTCATCCGCAACGTGCTGGACTATATGTTCGGCTTCAAGGTCTTTGACCGCGCCATCGACGTGTTCGGCAATGCCGCGCTGTCCATCTATCTGGCCATCGCGCTGCTGTCGCTCAAGCTGTGGGAGCTGACCGACCTGGCCGGCCCGCTGATGGTCATTCTGGCCGCGCAGGCCATCGTCATGACGCTGTACGCGGCCTTCGTGACCTTCCGCATCATGGGCCGCAACTACGATGCCGCCGTGCTGGCCGCCGGCCACTGCGGCTTCGGCATGGGCGCCACGCCCACGGCCGTGGCCAATATGCAGGCCATCACCAACCAGTACGGACCTTCGCACAAGGCCTTTCTGATCGTGCCCCTGGTCGGTGCCTTCTTCATCGACATCATCAACGCCTTTGTGCTGCAGGCCATGCTCAGCATTCTTCGCTGACCGCTGCATCAGGCCCAAAAAAGAAAGCGTGTTCCCGGTAAACAGGAACACGCTTTTTTCATGGCTGCCCACGCTTGCCGGGCAAGCGTGACAGGCAGGTCAGGCCGGGATCAGGCCGCCACAGCCTGGGCCGAAGCCGGCAGGCCGAAGAGGCGGTCGAACGCCCAGTTGAAGGCAAAGGTGTAGACCATGAAGAACACCAGCAGGCCAGCTTCCATGACGGCGGCTTCCCACAGCGAGATGCCGAACCACCAGGCCATCAAGGGGATCAGCATGGCGGCGATGCCGCCTTCGAAACCGATGGCATGCACCACACGGCGCATCAGGGAACGGCCCTTGACGCTCTGGCGCGCTTCCCATTTCTCGAACAGGTAGTTGAAGCTCAGATTCCAGCAGATCGCGATCACCGAGGCGGCCACGGCCATGACGCCGGAATCGCTGGCCTTCTGACCGATGGCCATGAAGATCAGGCTGGAGACGATGATGGCGATGGTTTCGTACAAGCCCACGTAGAGGATGCGACGCTTGGGGCCCTGGAGGCCCGTGGCTTTGATGGGGGCTGCAAAGGCAGCGGTATTTTTGAGAGACGCGGCAGAGGAGGAAGCGGATGCCATCGCTGAGGCTTGTTGAGACATGGGCCGCAGTGTATGTTCTGGAAATTGAAGATAAAAGTCAGTTCCTATCAATTTTTCTGACAGATCGACACCATGCCCTTTAGCGCCGACCAGGTCCCGCTTTTTCTCGCCGTGCTCGATGCCGGCTCCTTTTCAGCAGCTGCACGCAAGCTGGGGCGTGTGCCGTCGGCCGTCAGCATGGCCATTGCCCAGCTGGAGGCAGAGCTGGACCTGCAGCTGTTCGACCGCAGCGGACGCGAGCCCGTGCCCAGCGCCGCGGCCCGCGCACTCGAGCCCCAGGCGCGCCTGCTGGCCGAGCAGCTGCAGCTGCTGAACTGGCAGGCCCAGAGCCTGCACGCAGGGCTGGAAGAGCGGCTGACGCTGGCCATCGCCCCCGAGCTGCTGGCCACGCACTGGAGCGAGCCGCTGCACCAGCTGGTGCAAGAGTTTCCGGCCCTGCCCATCGAGGTGCTCGCGGCGCCTCAGGTCGATGCGCTGGAGCTCTTGCATGCGGGCCGCGCCCATCTGGCCCTGGTGTTCGAGCGGCCCGCCATGGATGGGCGCGAGGGTTTCCAGGAAATGGGCCGCGAGACGCTGGTGGCCGTGATGTCGCCGCAATTCGAGCCCTGGAAGCAGGCGCTGGCCGAGCATGGACCGGGCCGCTCCGCACCGCCGCAGCTCACGGTGGAGCAGCTGGCCGCCACGCGCCAGGTGCTGGTGGCCAGCCGCGACCCGCAGCAGACCGATCCGCGCTTTGTGTTTGCACGCCAGCTCTGGCGCACGGACAGTCACCAGGCAGCGCTATCGCTGATCGGCGCAGGCCTGGCCTGGGGCTGGCTGCCCAAGGGACTGGTGGAATCGCATATCGGCAGCGGCGCGCTGATGGAGATTCCCGTGCTCAACCTCAGCAACGGCACGACCTTGTTTGTGGACTGGGTCTGGTCCAAGGAGCGCCCCCAGGGCCTGGCCACGCGGCGCTTTGTGGAACTCATGGGCAGGCAGCCCACGGGCCGCTGAGCCCGGCGCGCGGCACTAGGCTTCTCGCCCCAGGCTGGCGCGCGCCGCGGGCGCCAGCAGCGCCGCGAACTCGCGCGCCGCAGCGCTGTAATGGCTGCCGCGACGCCACAGCAGTCCGGCCGTACGCACCAGCTGCGGGCCCACCAGGTGTATGGCCACCATATCGCTGGCCTGCTGGGCCGCGCGCTCGGGCACGATGGTGGCCATGTCGCCCCAGCGGCACAGCGCGATCAGCGATTCCACCGAGCCCATTTCCACACGCAGGCTGGGCGTGACGCCCGCGTCGCGCAGGCCGTTGTCGATCAGACTGCGCGTGTAGAAGCTGCGCGGCAGCAGCGCCAGCGGCACGTCGACCAGCGACTTGACCGCCAGCGTGCGCCGCCCGGCCAGCGCATGCGAGGGATTGACCAGCAGCATCATGCGTTCGTCGAACAGCGGCAAGGCCTCGAGTTCGGTGCGCTGCGGCGGATGAAAGCTCACGCCCAGGTCCAGGCTGCCGTCGAGCAGGCCGGCCTCCACGGGCGGCGCCAGCAGCTCGCGCACCACCACGTTGACCTTGGGATAGGCGCGCGTGAAGGCCGCCACGGCCGGCGCGACCAGGGTGTTGAGAAAGGTGGGGATCACGCCCAGGGTAAGGGCGCCGGTCTGCAGCTCGCTGAGATCGGCCAGCGCCATGCGCCCGGCCTCGATCTCGTGCAGTGCGCGCTCGGCATAGTTGCGGAACACCACGCCGGCCTGCGAGAGCTTGAGCCCGCGGCCTATGCGCTCGAACAGCACCATGCCCAGCTCCTCCTCCAGCTGACGCAGGCCGTGCGACAGCGTGGACTGGGTCACGAACAGATTGCGCGCCGAGGTCGTCAGGTGCTCGGTCTTGGCAATGTCGACAAAGTAGCGCAGCTGGCGCAGTTCCATGGGCGGCTTCCGGGTAGATACATCGATGTCATCGAACAATACCTCAAAAATAATTCAGTAGATCAACAGCATTCATGGATTTACGCTGGCGACCATCGCAGCCATGCAGCTGCCCGCCCCAACGCCTTCCGCCCTCACGGCCTCTTGCCCATGACCACCAGCTTCCCCATCGAACGCATTACCGCGCGCATCCTGGACATTCCCACCATACGCCCGCACAAGCTGTCGTTCGGCGCCATCAACCGCCAAAGCCCGGTCATCGTCCAGCTGTGGCTGCGCAACGGCGCCACGGGCTTCGGCGAGGCCGCCACCATCGGCGGCCCGTCGTGGAACGAGGAGTCGCCCGAGAGCATCTACCACGCCATCACCAACCATCTGGCCCCGGCCCTCGCGGGCCAGGACGGCGCGCGCATCGAGGCTTGTCTGGCCCGCATGGACCTAGCCTGCCGCGGCAATGCCTTTGCCAAGAGCGCCGTGGAAATGGCCTTGCTCGACGCCGTGGCACGCAGCCTGCAGGTTCCCGTGTGGCAGCTGCTGGGCGGCAAGCAGCACGACAGCCTGCCCCTGGCCTGGACGCTGGCCAGCGGCGATGTGGAACGCGACCTGGCCGAGGCCCAGCTGCGCCTGGACCAGGGCCGCCACCGCATCTTCAAGCTCAAGATCGGTGCCCGAGCGCCCGAGGCCGATCTGGCCCACGTGAGCCAGATCGCGCGCGGCCTGCAGGGCCGCGCCACGCTGACCGTGGACGTGAACCAGGCCTGGGACGGTGCCACGGCGCGGCGTTTTCTGCCGCCCATGATCGAGGCCGGCGTCAGCCTCATCGAGCAGCCCGTGGCCCAGTGGAACGTGTCCGCGCTGCGCGAGCTCACGGCCACGCTGCCGTCCACTGCCCTTGTCATGGCCGATGAGAGCGTGTGCACGCCGCACGACGCCATGCGCCTGGCGCGCGAGCAGGCCTGCCACGTGTTCTCGCTCAAGGTCGCCAAGCACGGCGGTCTGCTGCGCACGCGCCAGGTCGCCGCCATCGCCCAGGCCGCCGACATCGGCTGGTACGGCGGCACCATGCTCGAAACCTCGATAGGCTCGGCCGCCTCGGCCCATGTGTTCGCCACGCTGGGCGGGCGCCACCACAACTGCGAACTGTTCGGCCCCCAGCTGCTGGTGGACGACATCGTGACCGAGCGCATGCCGATTGCCGACTTCGCCCTGCAGTTGCCCGACGGCCCCGGCCTGGGCGTGGAAGTGGATCCGGCCCAGCTCGACCGCTTCGACCGCGCGCGCCAGGGCCTGCAACCCACGCACATCGACCTCGCTGCCGCAGCTTCATCCGCCCCCGTGTCTGCGCCTGCCCCTTCAGTCCGCTGACACCGCACCAACTACAACATTCATCTTCAGGAGACATCCACCATGCAACGCCGCCTTCTCTGCACCCTCGCCGCCCTGCCCGCCGTCCTCGGCCTGAGCGCCCTGGCCTCCGCCGCCCATGCCCAGACGCCCGAGGCCAACTGGCCCAGCAAACCCATTCGCTGGATCGTGCCCTTCCCGCCGGGCGGCGCCATGGATGCCATCGCCCGCACCCTGGGTGAGAAGGCCGCGCGCACGCTGGGCCAGCCCTTCGTCATCGAGAACCGCCCCGGCGCGGGCGGCAACATCGGCGCCGACTTCGTGGCCAAGTCCCCGGCCGACGGCTACACGCTGATGATCACCTCCATCGGCATGGCCACCAACAAGCCGCTGTACCGCAAGCTCAGCTATGACCCGATCAAGGACTTCGCGCCCGTGGGCGTGCTGGCCGTGGTGCCCAACATCCTGGTCACCAACTCCACCCAGCCCCAGATCAAGAGCGTGGCCGACGTGGTGGCCGCGGCCAAGGCCGCGCCGGGCAAGCTGACCTATGCCTCGGCCGGCAACGGCACCTCCATCCACCTGGCCGGCGAAGTCTTCACCTCGCTGGCGGGCGTGGACATGCTGCACATCCCCTACAAGGGATCGGGCCCCGCCGTCTCCGACCTGCTGGGCGGCCAGGTCAACTACATGTTCGACTCCATCACCTCGGCGCGTCCCCACATCCAGTCGGGCAAGCTGCGCGCGCTGGCCGTGACCACGGCCAAGCGCTCGACCAGCATGCCCGACGTACCCACCATGGAGGAAGCCGGCATCAAGGGCTATGAAGTCTCGCCCTGGTTCGCCGCCTTCATGCCCGCCGGCACGCCGCCGGCCATCGTGAAGAAGCTCAACCAGACCTTTGTGGCCGCCATGAAGCAGCCCGACGTGATCGAGCGCTTCCAGGCCATAGGCGCCGAGGTCGTCGGCTCCACGCCCGAGGAAGCGGCGCGTCACCTGCAAACAGAAAGCCAGCGCTGGACACGACTGATCAACGAGCGCGGCATCCACATGGACTGAATGCGCCACGCCCGTGCGGGTCGGCCGCCGCTTGAGCAGCCGCCGGCCATGCGCTAGGCTGGACGCTTCGTCACACCATTGAGGGCCGCCGCCCATGCCGCAATCGATCTTCACCAGCAGCGATGCCGCGCTGCGCGAACGCTGGAAGGCCCTGCAACCGGGCGCCGCTGCCGTCAAGGCCGGGCGCTGCGAGCTGGCCGGGTTCGATCCCGGCGCCAAGCCCTTCTCGGGCGGCAGCAAGTCCCAGGACAAGGCCGGCGTCGAAGCCCTGGCCGAGGAGCTGGACGCACTGCAGAACCTGTTCTATGCCGACCGGCGCTTCAAGCTGCTGGTCATACTGCAGGGCATGGACGCGGCCGGCAAGGACGGCACGCTGCGCGCTGTCTTCGGTCGCATGTCGCCGCTGGGCGTGCGCTCCGTGGGCTGGAAGGCGCCCACCGAGGTGGAGAAGTCCCACGACTACCTGTGGCGCATCCACCAGCAGACGCCGGGGGCGGGCGAGATCGTGCTCTTCAACCGCAGCCAGTACGAGGATGTGCTGGTGCCCGTGGTCAACGGCTGGCTCACGCCCGAGCAGCAGACCCAGCGCTATGCGCAGATCAACGACTTCGAACGCATGCTCAGCGAGACCGGCACGGTGATCGTCAAGTTCATGCTGCACATCAGCAAGGACGAACAGCGCGAGCGGCTGCAGCAGCGGCTGGACGACCCCTGCAAGCACTGGAAGTTCGACGAGAACGACCTCAAGGTGCGCGCCCAGTGGGACGACTACCAGCAGGCCTACGGCCGGCTGCTGGCTGCCACGCACACGCCATGGGCGCCCTGGACGATTGTGCCCGCCGACTCCAAGACCCACCGCAATCTGATGGTGGCCACGGTGCTGCGCGAGGTGCTGGGCAATCTGGAACTGAAATACCCGCCCGGCGCACCGGGGCTGGATCACATCCAGGTCCGGTGATACGGACAGCGCCCGCAGCCAGCAGACATCGGCACTGCGCTTCGCTCTCATAAAAAGAGCTTATATCGCTTGTGATCAATGACTTTCAGAATAAAAAGTATCTGAAATCATTCATCAACAAGCGGTAGAAGCTCCTTTTTTATGCCGCCAGGATGGATCAGAACTGCCAGCCCAGTGCGCCCAGGCCGTCGAACTCCATCTCGAAGCGATCGCCGGCCTGAAGCGGCATGCAGCCGCACCAGGTTCCTGTCGTCACCACGGTGCCGGCAGGCACGCTGCCGTATTCGCGCGCCACATGCTGCAGCCAGTCCACCAGCAGCCAGGCCGGATCGCCCAGGCTGTGCGTTCCGGTGAAGCGCTGCGGCGAGCCGCCATTCACGGTCACCGTGCACAGCTGCTGCGCCCAGTCGCGCCCGGCGATGACGGAAGCGCTCTGCCACTCGCCCAGCGCCAGTCCGCCATGGCACTGGCCGTCCGCCAGCAAGGCCAGGGCCGGGGCCTTGGTGCCGTCGCGCCAGCGCACATCCACCCATTCCACGGCCACGCAGACGGCGTCCACCAATGCCAGCGCACTGTCGTAATCGAGGGCTGCGGCCTGCTCTGCGCTCACCTCCCGGCCTATGCGCAAGGCGATCTCGGCCTCGGCATTGCGCAGATTGAAGACAGTGGCCGGCGCAGGCACCGGATTCAAGCCCTGACGAATGCCGTCCTCGGGCAGCGGCACATGCAGCAGCGCGGCATTGCGCCCCGGGCCGCCGGACTTCCAGTAGCGCGGCGCGCGATCGGCGGGCCACCAGTTCCAGCTGCGCGCCAGCGCGCTCTGCACGGCACGCGCATCGGCGGCCTCGCGCATCAGCACTGCCACGTCGGCGCCCCGGGCCTGGGCCGTGCCCAGCTTGCGCGACCACCACAGCGCATCGGCCGTGGCATAGCTGTCTTCAGGCAAATCGGGCCACAGTGCCTTCCAGTCAGGCAGCACCTCGTCCTGCGTCTGCAGCTCGGGCGCCAGGCCTATGGGCGGGGTATTCGCAAACGGTGCAGGGCCGCACCAGCCGCTTTGGCAATCTTGGTTTTCAGACATGGCGGCAATGATGGCAAATTTCCTGTCGCCCCGCCACTCATCCGGCACCCGGACCGCATCCAGAGCGGCTTTCCGATGGTTATGCACAAAACGCATAGCATCTCAAACAAGAAGCCTTGGACAGGAAAATTCGGCGCGCGCACACTGTGAATCCCGGACAGCAAGGGCTTACAACGACCTTGCTCCACTCAGTCAACCAGGCCTACATCATGCAAGCCAAAGACTCTTCAGCGCTGTCCACAGCGCATGCTCTGCCTTCCTACCTCAACCCCGATCATCTCGGTCCCTGGGGCATTTATCTGCAACAGGTCGACCGTGTCACCCCCTATCTGGGCTCGCTGGCCCGCTGGGTGGAAACGCTCAAGCGCCCCAAGCGCATCCTGGTCGTCGATGTGCCCATCGAGATGGACGATGGCCGCATCGCCCACTTCGAGGGCTACCGCGTGCAGCACAACCTGAGCCGCGGCCCCGGCAAGGGCGGCGTGCGTTTCCACCAGGATGTGACGCTGTCCGAAGTGATGGCCCTGTCGGCTTGGATGAGCATCAAGAATGCAGCCGTGAACGTGCCCTACGGCGGCGCCAAGGGCGGCATCCGCGTCGATCCGCGCCAGCTGTCCAAGGCCGAACTGGAGC
The DNA here is from genome assembly GCF_053345995.1 of Comamonas sp. C24C. Classification (NCBI taxonomy): domain Bacteria; kingdom Pseudomonadati; phylum Pseudomonadota; class Betaproteobacteria; order Burkholderiales; family Comamonadaceae; genus Comamonas; species Comamonas sp. C24C. Next base: position 123,915 of record NZ_JBKFBC010000009.1, read on the forward strand.
GCCTGACCCGCCGCTACACCAGCGAAATCGGTCTGCTGATCGGCCCCACCAAGGACATTCCGGCACCTGACGTGAACACCAACGGCCAGGTCATGGCCTGGATGATGGACACCTACTCCATGAACACGGGCGCCACGGCCACCGGCGTGGTCACGGGCAAGCCCGTGGACCTGGGCGGTTCGCTGGGTCGCGTCGAGGCCACAGGCCGCGGCGTGTTCACCGTGGGTGTGGAAGCTGCCAAGCTGACCGGCCTGAATGTGCAGGGCGCACGCGTGGCCGTGCAGGGCTTCGGCAATGTGGGCGGCACGGCAGGCAAGCTGTTTGCCGACGCCGGCGCCAAGGTCGTGGCGGTGCAGGACCATACGGGCACCATCCGCAACGCCAACGGCCTGGATGTGGCGGCCTTGCTGGAGCATGTGGGCAACACCGGCGGCGTGGGCGGCTTTGCCGGCGCCGAGGCCATGGATGCAGCCGACTTCTGGGGCGTGGATTGCGACATCCTGATCCCCGCGGCACTGGAAGGCCAGATCACCAAGGACAACGCAGGCCAGATCAAGGCCAAGCTGGTGATCGAAGGCGCCAACGGCCCCACCACCCCCGAGGCCGACGACATCCTCAACGAAAAAGGCGTGCTGGTTCTGCCCGACGTGATTGCCAATGCCGGCGGCGTGACCGTGAGCTATTTCGAGTGGGTGCAGGACTTCTCCAGCTTCTTCTGGACCGAGGACGAGATCAACGCCCGCCTCGTGCGCATCATGCAGGAAGCCTTTGCCGGCGTCTGGGCCGTGGCTCAGGAGCACAAGGTGACGCTGCGCACCGCCACCTTCATCGTGGCCTGCAAGCGCATTCTCCACGCCCGCGAAGCGCGCGGCCTGTATCCATAAGCAGACCCTGAGGCGCTTTGCGCCTCCCCTGGCCGGGCGCCCCCTCTCCACAGGCTTCGTGCCAACGGAGGGGGCGATGCCTTCGCCGGGGCAACCCGGCCGCGAGGCGGCACTTGCTCGGCATCTCTTTCTTGGGATGTGCCTGTTTTAGTGCGAGCACAACGAAAAAAGCCTTCTGTTTCCAGAAGGCTTTTTGTTGGTTGCGCGAGAAGGATTTGAACCTCCGACCTTTGGGTTATGAGCCCAACGAGCTACCAGACTGCTCCATCGCGCGGTAATTTGTTTCTCAACAGCAGCTGCTGTGTCGATAGGCGCAATTGTAGCCTAAATCGGCCTGTCATGCGGAGCAGTTATATAAACGCGCGCTTTTCATGGTTACTGGCTCTGAAATTTGTCGCCCGCTCCGCATGGGCGGCAGCATTTGCGGCCCGGGCCAGTCGGTATAGTTGCCGCCCATGGCCAAAGAGAAAACCACTTTCACCTGCAACGCCTGTGGCGGCACCAGCCCGCGCTGGCTGGGCAAATGCCCGGGCTGCGGCGCCTGGAACAGCCTGGTCGAGACCGTGGCCGACTCCGCCTCGGGCGGTAAGAACCGCCTGAGCCAGCCCCAGGGCTATGCAGGCCTGGCCAATGCCCAGCCCGTCACCCCGCTGTCGGCCATCGAGGCCCAGGATGTGGCGCGCACCCCCAGCGGCATCGAGGAGCTGGACCGGGTGCTGGGCGGCGGCGTGGTCGAAGGCGGCGTGGTGCTGATCGGCGGCGACCCCGGCATAGGTAAGTCCACACTTCTTTTGCAAGCCATGGATGCATTGCACCGTATCGGCCTGCCCACGCTCTATGTGACGGGCGAGGAAAGCGGCGCCCAGGTGGCGCTGCGCTCGCGCCGGCTCGGGCTGGACAACAGCCAGGTCAATGTGCTGGCCGAGATCCAGCTCGAGAAAATCCTGGCCACCGTGGAGGCCACCCAGCCCGCCGTGGTAGTCATCGACTCGATACAGACCGTGTATTCGGACCAGCTTTCCTCGGCTCCGGGCTCCGTGGCCCAGGTGCGCGAATGCGCGGCCCATCTCACGCGTGCGGCCAAGACCACAGGCATCACCATCATTCTGGTCGGCCATGTAACCAAGGACGGCGCGCTGGCCGGCCCGCGCGTGCTCGAGCACATGGTGGACACGGTGCTCTACTTCGAAGGTGACACGCACAGCAACTTCCGCCTGGTGCGCGCCATCAAGAACCGCTTTGGTGCCGTCAACGAGATCGGCGTCTTCGCGATGACGGAAAAAGGCCTCAAGGGCGTGACCAACCCCAGCGCCATCTTTCTGAGCCAGCACAGCGAGCCCGTGCCCGGCAGCTGCGTGCTGGTGACGCTGGAGGGCACGCGCCCCATGCTGGTGGAAATCCAGGCCCTGGTGGACCAGGGCGGCCCGGCTGCGCGTCGCCTCTCGGTCGGCCTGGACCGCGACCGGCTGGCCATGCTGCTGGCCGTGCTCAACCGCCATGCAGGCGTGGCCTGCGCCGACCAGGATGTCTTCGTCAATGCCGTGGGCGGCGTGCGCATCAACGAGCCGGCAGCGGATCTGGCGGTGATGTTGGCAATCACTTCCAGCCTACGCGGCAAGTCGCTGCCCAAGGGCTTTATCGCGTTTGGCGAGGTCGGTCTGGCCGGCGAGGTGCGCCCTGCACCGCGCGGTCAGGAGCGACTCAAGGAGGCGGCAAAGTTGGGATTCACTATCGCCGTGGTTCCCAAGGCCAATGCCCCCAAGAAGCCCATCGCCGGCCTGACCATTCATGCCGTGGAGCGCGTGGATGAGGCCATCAACATCGTGCGTGGCATTGGCTGATGTATTTTGATAGCTGCTTGCGCCTTTCAGCCCTCAATTTCAGCTAATAAATTAGTTGAAATCGTTGATTGAAATACGTATTCAGCTACTGTTTTTGAAAACCCCTTGGTCACAGCAGCCTGTGTGGGCATACGCACTGTCCGCAACCTCAAACCCATACCCTCGTAAGACAATAAGCCCATGAATTTGCGCAATATTTTGGTTCCCCTGGGCTTGATCGTGCTGATGATCGCAGCCTACAACTCTGCGGGCTGGCCTGGCGTGGCGGCCGTGGCAGGCGGCATCCTCATGTGGGGGCTGCTGCACTTCACGCGCCTGATGACCATCATGAAGAAGGCGTCGGACCGGCCTATCGGCTATGTGGGCAGCGCCGTGATGCTCAATGCCAAGCTCAAGCCCAAGGTCCCGCTGGTCCATGTGGTGGCCATGACCCGCTCCCTGGGCCAGCGCCTGTCCGAAGAAGGCCAGAGCCCCGAGATCTACCGCTGGACCGACGGTACACAGTCCCATGTGACCTGCGAGTTCGTCGGCGGCCGTCTCATGAAATGGGAGCTGCAGCGTCCCGAGCCCAAGGAAGACCTGAACCCGACTACTACGGAAGCAACAGCCCGGACATCGGAGCCGACCTCCCCCTAAAATGGCAGCTTCAGGAGACAAGCGCTGCCGCCTATCCGGCAGCAGCGCCCGCCGAACACACAACCCATAGAGGATGGTTTTATGAGCCCTGTTGTTCCCTCGATGTCCGACCGCGACGGAAAGATCTGGATGGATGGCCAGCTGGTGGAGTGGCGCGATGCCAAGATCCATGTGCTGACCCACACACTGCACTATGGCTGCGGCGCCTTTGAAGGCGTGCGCGCCTACGAAACCGAACAAGGCACGGCCATCTTCCGCCTTGAAGAGCACACCAAGCGCCTGTTCAACAGTGCCAAGATCCTGCGCATGCAGATCCCGTTCAGCCAGGAGCAGGTCAATCAGGCCCAGGTCGAGGTGGTCAGGGCCAACGGCCTGAAATCCTGCTATCTGCGCCCGCTGACCTGGATTGGCGACCGCAAGCTGGGTGTCTCGCCCAAGGGCAACACCATCCACCTGATGGTGGCGGCCTGGGCCTGGGGCGCCTATCTGGGCGAGGAAGGCATGCAGCGCGGCATCCGCACCAAGATTTCCAGCTTCACCCGCCACCATGTGAACATCACCATGAGCCAGGCCAAGGCGGTGAGCAACTACACCAACTCCATCCTGGCCAATACCGAGGCTCTGGACGACGGCTACGACGAGGCCATCCTGCTGGACGCATCGGGCTTTGTCTCCGAAGGCTCGGGCGAGAACATCTTTGTGATCAAGGATGGCGTGATCTACACCCCCGACCTGTCCGCCGGCGCACTCAACGGCATCACGCGCAACACCGTGCTGCACATCTGCAAAGACCTGGGCCTGGAAGTGGTGCAAAAGCGCATCACCCGCGATGAGCTGTATATCTCGGACGAGCTGTTCTTCACCGGCACCGCCGCAGAAGTCACGCCCATCCGTGAAGTGGACCGCATACAGATCGGCGAAGGCCGCCGTGGCCCGATTACCGAGAAAATCCAGACGGCCTATTTCGACATCGTCAACGGCCGCAACCCCAAATACGCACACTGGCTCACCAGAGTGTGAATTCCCCTGAGTGGCTTTTCCGCTTCCCCCTTGGGAGGCGCATCGTCGCTCAGGGATGGCCCTTGCTCGGTGCTTCTGACTTCAGTTGCGCCCGCATTGCCGGCCATGCTTCATTTTTGAAAACACGAAAGACACGAGAAATGACCACGAACGCCGTCGTCGAACTGGCCGCCAAAGACCTGAATGCCCAGGGTGGTGTGTTCTGCCCCAGCCCCAAGGCCGATATGAAGCTGTGGAACAGCCACCCCAAGGTCTACCTGGATGTGGCCAAGACCGGCGACGCCAAGTGCCCTTATTGCGGCACGACCTACCGCCTCAAGGCCGGCGAGGTGTTTGCCGGCGGGCATTGATTCCCCCGAGCCCCAAGGCATCTGGTCGCTCCAGCGAACGACCAGATGCTTTTTTCATTTGCGAGCCACGATAGCGAGCCATGCGCATTCTTCACTTTGTTACCGGAGGCTTCTCCGGCGCCACCCAGGTCGCCGTGGACCTGAGCCTGGCCGCGCTGCGCACGCCCGGCCATGAGGTTCTGCTGGTGCTGCGCCGCAAGCCCAGCACGGATGAACGCAAGATCGAGGCCCTGCGCCAGCAAGGCCTGCAGGTCGTCGTGGTGTCCAACTGGCTGCATGCGCTCACCGTCTGGGAGCTGCGCAAGATCATTCGCGGCTTCAAGCCCGATGCGGTGTTCGCCCATGGTTTCAGTGACCATATCTGGGGCCGCCGCGCGGCCGCGGCCGAAGGCGTGGCGCATATCTTTCATGTGGAGCACAACTCGCGCGAGCGATACACGCCGCGTCGTCTGCGCCAGGCCCTGGCGCTGGAGCCGTTCACCCAGGCCCACATCGGCGTCTCCGAAGGCGTCAGGACCAGCCTGGTCGAGCGGGGTTTCCCGGCCGAAAAATGCATTGCCATCTGCAACGGCATCGATCTGACGCGCTTTGCCCAAGATGCCATTCCCCAGCACTGGCAGGAGCGCGAGCCGGCGATTTACATGGCTTCACGCTTTGCGCGCCAGAAGGATCACGACACGCTGATCAGGGCCATGGCCGCTCTCAGGCAACGCGGCCTGACGCCCACACTCTATCTGGCCGGTGCAGGCAAGAGTTCGCTCAGGGCCAGAGCCGAGCGGCTGGTGGCCGAACTGGGGCTTGAGCAGCAGGTTCGCTTCCTGGGCAATGTCTCGGACCTGCCCCAGCGACTGTCCAGGACGCAGATCTTTGTTCTGGCCACGCATTGGGAAGGCATGCCTCTGGCCCTGGTGGAGGGCATGGCTGCAGGCTGTGCCTGCGTCGTCTCCGACGTCATCGGAGCCCGGGAAGTCGTAACTCCCGAGGTGAACGGCCTGCGGGTGCAGGAGTCAGACCCCGACTCCATGGCGGATGCACTGCAAAGACTGCTCCAGGACCCAGACCTGGCCCAGCGCCTGGGCTCGGCAGCGCGTGCTCATGCACTCAGCCACTATGGGCGCGAGCAGATGTGGGGCCAATATCAAAGGCTGCTGCCGGTCAAGGCTTGAGCACCGCCGAGACCTGAGGTTTTGCGGCCCGGAAATTGCCCCAGTTCAATGCCAGCTTCATCTTGAATTTGCGTATTTTCTGCAGGCGGTTCGTCGGTGCCGCCTGCTGGGCCCAGATGCTGCTGACCTCGCTGGTGTCGTCCAGGGCAATGACCGAGGGATAGACACCGTAAACACGCAGGTCGTTTTCAAACCAGAAGCGGATATCCACATCCACCGGCCGGTCGAAGGGAACACGCGCCTCCAGCATCTTGCGGGCACCGGAGCGGCTGATGACGTAACCAGCGGCAAAGCTGGGCACCCGCTGATAGGAGATCAGCTGCAAAGACCCTTCTACCAGCGGCCCTTGGTTGGCTATCTTTTCCGGCTCGCGTCCATAGAGCTTGATCATGTCCCAGCTGCCATCGGCGGGCAGGGCTTCGATCGCCGCCAGCGCCTGGGGCAAATCCGGCAGAAGCCGCACATCGTCCTCGAAGACCACCATGGCAGGCGCATCGCCATCCAATAGCTGCTGCCATGACCGCAGATGGCTGGCGTAGCAGCCCTTCTCTCCGTTGCTCAGGGGTTTGAAGTAGCGACCATGGCTTTGAGGGGCACAGAAGTAATGTCTTTGCTCGGCCTGCGACAGATCCGCCCACCACACGGCAGGCAGGCGCGATGCCGCCAGCCCCATTTGCGCGAACTGCGCAGTCATGCGCTCGCGACGCTCCGCGTCCTTGGACAAATTGATAAAGACAATGGGTAATGACGACATACACTTCTGCACCGAACACAAGACCTGCAGTGTAGGTTGAAGCCCATTGCCTCGCAGAAGAACCCGATACAACTATGAATGTGCCTACATCCGTCGCGCCTCAACCCGGCCAGCCCGGCAAGCGGGCGGCTTCCCTTGCTCATGCCCTGGATACCGCCTGCTTTGCATTCTTTGCACTGAGCCTTTGCGTGCCTTCGGGCTACTCCTACGGATCCACGGCCCTGGCTCTTCTGGCTCTGGCCGGTTCCGTCGCCGCTCGCCCCAAAGGCCCTGCTCGGCGTGAAACCCTGGTGCTGGTGGGGCTGATGCTGGTGCTGGGACTGCTCTGGAGCCTGTCCTTTGATCGCTGGTTCTCGGCGGCAGGCTGGGGCTACGGCGCGAAATATGCCTTGGCCGCTCTCAGCCTCTGGTATCTGTGCAAATCGGGTGTCCGGCTCTCGGCCATTGTCTGGGGCCTGGCCCTGGGCTGCGCGGGTGCCCTGGCCATTGCCGTGTACCAGGCCGGCGTGCTCAAGATGCCGCGTGTATCCGGCTTTACCAATGCCATCCAGTATGGCGGCATCGCCATGTACCTGGGTTTTGCCACCTTGTCGCTGGCCGTGCTGGGCCGCTGGAGCAAGTCCCGGGCCGCTGCCCTGGGCCTGCTGGGTGCATGCGGTGTCTTTGCGTCCTTTCTTTCCGACTCCCGCGGCTCCTGGGTGGTGATACCGCTGCTGATCGCGGCCATCTGGCTGATGGCCTGGCTCAATGGCTACAAGCGTCTGGCCAGCATGGCTGCGGCAGCAATGCTCATGCTGGGGCTGATCGTGGCAGTGCCTGCCTACCAAAAGCTGGAACAACGCAGCGCCGAAGCCGCCCGGGAAGTCTCGCAGTATCTGCAGGATCCCCAGAAATATGCGGTGACCTCGGTCGGCCAGCGCCTGGAGCAATGGCGGCTTGCGATTCATCTGATTGAACAGCGCCCCTTCAGTGGCTGGGGACTGGCTGGCTACCCTGCGGCCAAGAAACAGATGGTCGATCAAGGCCTGGCCCATCCCTCGGTCATGGAGTATGGGCATGCGCACAACGAAATCCTGGACATGTGGGTCAAGCGCGGGCTGCCAGGCCTGATCCTGCTGCTGGCGTTCTATGCCGTGCCTGCCGCGATTTTCTGGCCCACGCCGCGCCGGCTGGCACGTGCCGATGCGGCGCAGCGCCCCAGGCTGCTGGCCCTGCGTGCAGCAGCCACCCTGCTGCCACTGGCTTATTTCGGCTTTGGCTGGACCCAGGTATTCTTCGCGCACAACAGCGGCAACATGTTCTACATCTTCAGCCTGGCCGTGCTCTGGGGCGGTATCTGCAGGCTGGAAGCCCGGGCTCCCGCATCGGCTCAGGACTGAGCCCTGCCCGGCAAGCCCAGGGCCAGGGCTCCCAGAGCCCCCTGGCCCAAGGCAAAGACACCATACAAGAGGCCGACCCCGACGGCCAGAACCGCAGGCACGCCGAACGGAGCCAGCGCCGCAACGGCTGCGGCTTCACGGGTGCCCCAACCGCCCACACTCACAGGCAGTGCCGCCATCAGGAATATGGGGGCGATGACGAAGCCCCAGGCAGCCGGCGGCAAATGCAGGCCCAGAGCCATGGCGCCACAGGCCAACGCTGCGGCGGACAGCAATTGCACCAGGGCCGAGGATGCGGCTTGCAGCCAAAGCTGGGACAGAAAGTCGGGGCTGTCGGCTGCCATGCGCACAGGCTCCAGCCAAGCGCCGGGCAGCCTGAACCAGTTGCTGCGCAAACCCTGCAGCAAGGCCCAGGGCAGCAGCAGCCAGATCACGGTGACAGCAAGCAGCAGCGTGATGAAGAGAGCGGTATTCAGGCGCACCCAGGGAGCCAGGGTGGAAGCGCAAGCCACCGCACCCAGACCGCCGATCGCGCACAGCATCCACAGGCCGCTGACCCTATCGAGAATCACCGAGAGATTGCTGGCCGCCTTGGCCTGCCCGGTCTTCTGCAGCGCTATAGCGCGATAGACATCACCGCCCACCACAGCGCCGGGCAGCAGCACATTCAGGCCGATGGCCTGAAAGTACCAGCGCATGCTTGAGGCCACCGGCATCTGGGCCCCCAGCCACCGCGCCATGGCACGCCAGCGCCATGCCGAGACGACGTTGGAGGCGATGGAAATCCCGAAACCTCCCAGCAGCCACCAGGGGTTGGCCTGTTGCAGCCGGCCCCAGAGTTGAACGGGGTTGGCGAAGTAGACAACGGCGGCCAGCAAAGCGATGCCCATCAGGGCCCGGACAAACGCCTTACGCGTCTTGCTCACAGGAGCGTGGTCTCGGTTTTCGCAGCCTTGTTTTCGGCCCTGTATTCGACGGAGCCGTAATCCTTGGCGTAGTACTGAAGACCGCTGCCCGACTCGTAATAGATACGTGTCAGCAGCTCGCCGATCAGACCTGCCGCGATGAACTGCATGCCCATCAGCACCAGCATGACCCCTGCCATCAACAGGGGGCGGCCGCCAATCGATTCACCCATGATCTTCTGCGCCAGCAGCCACAGCAGAATCAGCACGCCAGGCGTGGCCATCCACAGTCCCATGCCGCCAAAGGCATGCAGCGGGCGCTGGCGAAAACGCATGAAGAAGACAATGAAGATCAGATCCAGAATCACCCGGAAAGTGCGATCTATGCCGTACTTGGAGACACCGCGCGTGCGTGCATGGTGACGCACCGGAATCTCCGTGATACGCGCGCCGGCATCACGCGCCAGCGAGGGAATGAAGCGGTGCATCTCACCATACAGGCGAATGCGGTCGATGATTTCGCGGCGGTAGGCCTTCAGTGCGCAGCCGTAGTCATGCAGCTGCACATTGGTGAACTTGGAAATCAGGCGGTTGGCCAGCACCGAAGGCAGACGACGCGACAGCGCCTTGTCCTGGCGGTTCTTGCGCCAGCCCGAGATCATGTCCACATCGGGATCGTTTTCCAGACGCTCCAGCAACAGCGGAATGTCGCCGGGTTCGTTTTGCAGGTCGGCATCCAGCGTGACCACATAACGGCCGCGCACGCGGTCAAAACCGGCCTGCAGGGCGCTGGACTGCCCGTAGTTGCGTACCAGACAGACGGCACGCACCCAGGGATGCTGTTCGGCCAGCTCGCGCAGACGCTTGGCACTGCCATCCGTCGAGCCATCGTCCACCGCAATCAGTTCGTAGCTCAGCGGCTGGGTGCGCATGGCCTCGTCAATACGGGCCACCAAGTCGGGCAGATTATCGAACTCGTTATAAACAGGAACAACGATGGAAACTTCGGGATTGGAATCGTGCACGGACGTCATGCTCAATGATTTTGGATAACAGTCACCTATACTAACTGAATACCCCAGGTGCCATTTGCGCCAGGCCCATTGTTTGGCCTGCAAAGCCAAGCGCAATCGTAAGTGCGCACTATCAAAACATGTGCACTCGCCAAATCCTATGGCATCAAACTCCTCGACTTCTATTCGCCCCGACTGGCAGCAAGCCCTATATGCCAAGCCATGGATATGGCTGGCTCTTTTAGTTTGTGCCCATATCGTTTCCCGCATCAGCATTTCCGCGGGCATGAAATGGGATGAGTCCGAACAGATTCTCTGGGCCCAGCAATTGCATCTGGGTTATGGCCCGCAGCCGCCTCTGTATACCTGGATGCAATGGGCGGTCTGCCAGGTTCTCGGCCCCTCGGTGCTGGCACTGGCCCTGCTCAAACATCTGCTGATCGCCCTGACCTATTGCCTGGCCTGGCTGGCGGGCCGGGAGTTGCTCGATCGCAAGGGCGCTTGGTGGGTGGCCGCAGGTCTGCTGCTGATGCCGCCTTTCGGCTGGGACTCGCTGCGTGACCAGACCCATACGGTGATGGTGACGGCCATGACCATGGGCTTGTGGTGGGCGGTACTGCGCCAGGTTCAAAAGCCGCAAGTCATTAATTTTGTCTGGATCGGCCTCTTCTGCGGTCTGGGCATGCTGTCCAAATACAGCTATGCCATGCTCATTGGCGCCTTGTTCGTGGCCTCCATGACGGTGACACAGGTACGTCGCGCCATCTTCGCCAGGGGCTGGTGGCTGGCTCCGCTGGTGGGCTTGCTGGTGTTTGCGCCCCATGCCTTCTGGCTGGCCTCGCACTGGGGCATGGCAACCACCGAGACCGTACAGAAGATGTCCATCTCCACCGAGGCTTCGCATCTGAAAGGTCTGGGCAATCTGCTCAAGGCCCTGCTTTCCACCCTGGGTCTGTGGCTGATTGCCGCCGTGCTCAGCTATCGCTCCAGACTCTGGAAGCCCGGCACCGACGCGTCTTTGCCCAGCCAGGAATGGGCCAGGCCTTTGCTGCGCAACTACCTGCTCATCATTGCTGTCTGCCTGCTGGGCATGGTGCTGGCAGCTGATGTCACGGACTTCAAGCAGCGCTGGATGCTGCCTCTGACGGCCATTGCACCACTGGCCCTGTATGTCTGGCGCCCGGCACTGCTGGAGCAGGGCGTGGGCCGCATGTTCACCGTCTTCGTCATCGTCTTTGCCCTGATCTTTCTGATCATGGCCACGCTGCGCCCCTGGCAGGGCGGTCGCAAGAACGATCCCGACGAGCTCAACCATCCGGTCAAGACACTGGCCCAGGAACTGCGCAAGGCCGGTTATGAGGGCAAGGGCGTCATCGTCGGCTCGGACCATATGATGGCTGCCATGCTGCATTCGCAGTTCCCGCAAACCTACGCCCTGGGCTGCTCCGATGGTGCACAGCTGAGGCAGTGCCTGTCTCAGGCCGGCGCCGATACCGCAGGCGGCCTGCTGTTGATCACACGCGCCGACAAGCCCGTCGCGGGCTGGTGGGACGGCATCTTCACCACCCAGGCAAAAACCGCGCTGCAGACACTGAACATGCCTTTCGAGAAAATGCCTGCCAGCGCAACACCTGCGCAATACCAATATCTCTGGATTGCCCCATGAATCCCGTTCTGATCACCGGCTGTGCCGGCTTTATCGGCATGCATTGCGCCAAGCGACTGCTTGAGCAAGGTGTGCCCGTGGTTGGCATCGACAACCTCAACAACTACTACGACGTGGCGCTCAAGCATGCCCGCCTCGCCGAGTTGCGCCCACACGCCCACTTCCGCTTTGTGGAACTCAATCTGGCGGACCGGCAAGGCATGACCGACCTGTTTGCCGAGGTAGCCCCCAGCAAAGTTCTGCACCTGGCCGCACAAGCCGGGGTGCGCTATTCCATCGATCAGCCCGACGACTACACCGACTCGAATCTGCTGGGCTTTGGCAATGTCCTGCAAGGCTGCCGCAAACACCAGGTGGAGCATCTGGTCTATGCCAGCAGCTCCAGCGTCTATGGTGGCAACACCAAGATGCCGTTTGCCGAAAGCGATGCGGTGGACCACCCCATCAGCTATTACGCAGCCACCAAGAAGGCCAATGAGCTGATGGCCCATAGCTATGCGCACCTGTACGGCATTCCCACCACAGGTCTGCGCTTCTTCACGGTATATGGTCCCTGGGGCCGCCCCGACATGGCCTTGTTCAAGTTCACCAAGGCCATGCTGGCCGGCGAGAGCATCGATGTCTATGGCGAAGGCAAGCTGGTGCGCGACTTCACCTATATCGACGATATCGTCGAAGGCGTCATGCGCGTGCTGGACAAGCCCGCCACGCCCGACGCCAGCTATGACAGCCAGAACCCCAACCCTGGCACCAGCACTGCGCCCTATCGCATCTTCAATATCGGCAACAGCGCCCCCACCGTGCTGATGGACTACATCGCCGCCTTGGAGGGCGCCCTGCAAATTACCGCTCGCAAGCAAATGCTGCCCATACAGCCCGGAGACATGCACAGCACGTCGGCGGACACAAGAGCCCTGCAAGCCTGGGTCGGGTTCTCGCCAGCCATGCCCATGGCCACCGGCGTGCAGCATTTTGTGGATTGGTATCGCTCTTTTTATCGCGTGTGAAAGCTGATGTATTTGTGACTCTTGGGGGCCACAAGATCTGGGAGCCAGCCATGGCCTGGGCTATGTCTCCATAGGCCGCCCCGCCCAAACACCGCACAGAAACAAAAAGCCCCGCAGGCCGAAACCTGCGGGGCTTTTTTTGGGGGAGCCGGATCAGACCAGAGGCAGACAGATCACAAAGCTCGCACCGCTACGGCCGTCCTGGCGTGCCTCGCAGTGCACCGTGCCACCATGCCGCTCGGCGATCGAGCGCACCAGCGACAGGCCAAGACCCACACCGCCGGAGCGCTCGCTGGCGCCAGGCAGGCGATAGAACTTTTCGAAAATACGCTCACGCTGCGCCTGGGGAACGCCAGGGCCATGGTCCTCGACGCGAATCACGGCCATACCGTCCTGCCTGGACAAGGACAGCGTGATCTCGCCCTCGCTGTAGCGGCGCGCGTTCTCCAGCAGATTGCGCACGGCGCGGCGCAGCAGTTTCGCGATACCTTGCACCTCCAGCGGACCATCGGTCTGCATCTCCAGATCGGCATCGATGCGTGCACATTCCTCGGCCGCCAGACCGATCAGATCGACCGACTCCACCGTGCCCACATCGACCTCGCTGGAGTCCAGCCGGCTGGCCAGCAGGATCTCGTCAACCAGTTGATCCAACTCGCCAATATTGCGCTGGATCTCGGCCTTGGCACGTGCACTGGCCGGATCGTCGCCCATGAACTCCAGGCCCATGCGGATGCGCGTCAGCGGCGAACGCAGCTCATGCGAGGCATTGGCCAGCAGAGACTTGTGAGAGGTCATCAAGGTCTCGATACGCGCGGCAGCGGCATTGAACTGGTGTGCAAGATCCGCCACCTCATCATGGCCATGCTCGGGTACGCGCACCGACAGATCGCCCTCGCCGAAGCGCTTGACGCCGCGCTGCAGGTTTTCCAGACGTTTGAGCAGGCGACGAATGATGGGGAACACGCCCACAACCACCGCCACGCCGACCAGGCCCAGCATCCACAGAAAGCCGAACGGTGGCCGCAGCCAGAAGGCCACGGCACCATCACGCGGCGGAGGGCGGCCCTCACGCCACTCGCGCGGCGCCATCCACAGCTCATAGACCTGCCCGTCCCTGGCGGCAATTTCAAAACGCACGCCATCTACGGGCGAGCCGGAGATGCGGTTGCCACGCCCCTCCACCAGCACCTCGCCCTCGGGACCTTTGAGCACCATCTCGCGCGATGGCGGGGTGGTGCTGTTCTGCGCGCGCTGTTCCTCGGCAATATTCCAGGCCCAGGCCACGCAGAGCGTGAGCACGGCCACGCCGACCACCACGGCCAGCCAGATGCGCAGATACAGGCGCTGAGAGAAGACATGCAGCAGCTTCATCAGTCTTGTTGCTTGGCAAAAACATAGCCCACACCGCGCACCGTGAGAATGCGCTTGGGAGCCTTGGGGTCAGCCTCGATCGCGGCGCGGATGCGGCCCATGTGCACGTCGATCGAACGATCGAAGGCCTCCAGTTCGCGGCCTCTCACGGCTTCCATGATCTGGTCGCGCGTCAGCACGCGACCGGCGCGCTCGGCCAGCGCCACCAGCAGATCGAACTGGTAGGAAGTGAGATCGGCCTGCTGCTCGCCCACCGACACGGTACGGGCATCACGATCGATTTCCAGGCTGCCGAAGCGCATGACGGCATTCGCGGGTGCCGTCTGGCTCTCGCCACCTTTGCGGCGCAGGATGGCGCGAATGCGGGCCAGCAGCTCGCGTGGCTCGAAAGGCTTGGGCAGATAGTCGTCGGCGCCCAGCTCAAGGCCGATGATGCGGTCCATGGGATCGCCCTTGGCGGTCAGCATCAGCACCGGGACCTGTGCGGGGGCACCAGGCATGGAACGTATGCGGCGGCAGACTTCAAGGCCGTCCATATCCGGCAGCATCAGGTCCAGGATCACCAGATCGGGCAGCTCGACCGAGCCGCCATCGCTGGGCTGCAGCTGTTCCAGGCCGCTCTTGCCATCGGCCATATGGGTCACTTCCAGGCCGTTATTGCCCAGATAATCGCTCACCATTTGCGCCAGGCGAACGTCGTCCTCAATCATCAGAAGTTGGTGCGTGCTCATAGGGGGCAGTGTAGTCATGCTCGCGCCTCGATATTTCTTCAAGGCACCATGCTGCAGCACGCAGATGATCTGCTCTTGTCTGGCGCGTAAAGTTCGGTAAACGCTACACGCCTCAAAAAACAATAGCTAACAGCGCTTTCCCATCAAGCACCAGAGCCCATTTTCACTCTTGATGCCAGGAAAATCAGCAGCAGCACCGGGAAGCCCATCAGCGCCGTGGTGTGGAAGAACGACTCGTAACCATAAGTATCGACAAACACCCCCGAGAAGCCCGCCAGCCACTTGGGCGCCAGCAGCATCATGGAGCTGAACAGCGCATATTGCGTAGCCGAGTACTGCACATTGGTCAGGCCCGAGAGATAGGCGATGAAGGCTGCCGAGGCGATCCCCCCGGCGAGATTGTCGGCACTGACCACCCAGACCAGCGCCGCGACGTCGTGGCCGCGCGTGGCCAGCCAGGCAAACAGCATATTGGTGCAGGCCGACAGCACGGCTCCCAGCATCAGCACACGCATCACGCCCCAGCGCACGGCCATGGTGCCGCCCACGAAGCCGCCCAGCAGCGTCATGATGACGCCGAACACCTTGGTCACGGCTGCCACCTCTTCCTTGGTGTAGCCCATGTCCACATAGAACGGGTTGGCCATGATGCCCATGACCACGTCGCTGACGCGATACAGGCCGATCAGCGCCAGCAGCAGCAGCGCCTGCCACCGATAGCGGCCGATGAAGTCGGCAAATGGCGCAATCAGCGCGCCCTTGATCCATTCGGCGGCATTGCGTGCCGGTGCCATGGGGCGGGTTTCAGGCTCGGGCGAGAGCAGCACCGTGATCATGCCTACCAGCATGCTTGCCGCCATGGCCGTATAGGCCACATGCCAGGCTTGCACCATATAGCCCTGCACATCCCCCTGCACCTGTGCCGCCACCCACAGAACGCCGGCTCCGGCCCAGATCATGGCTAGGCGATAACCGGTCTGGTAGGTGGCAGCCAGGGCCGCCTGGTCGTCGAGCTTGGCGGACTCTATGCGATAGGCATCAAGCGCTATATCCTGCGTGGCCGAGCCGAAAGCCACCAGCACTGCGCACCACACCAGGGGTTGCAGCGATTGCTTGGGGTCCATGAACGACATGCCAAGCAGGCCCGCCACGATCAGCAGCTGCGAAAACAGCAGCCAGCTGCGGCGGCGGCCCAGCATCCGCGTCAGCGCCGGCAGGGGCAGACGATCCACCAGCGGAGACCACACCCATTTGAAGGCATAGGCCAGACCCACCCAGCTCAGGAATCCGATCGTCGTGCGGTCGATATCGGCCTCGCGCAGCCAGAAGCTCAGGGTACCCAGCACCAGCAGCAAAGGCAGGCCGGCCGAAAAGCCCAGAGCCAGCATGCGCAGGCTGGTGGGTTGAGCGTAGACCTTGAAGGCCTGACTCCAGCTGCGCTTGGGCTTGATGGCGACGTCTGCGGAAGAGGGATTGCTGCTTGTTTGGGACGACTCGGTCATGGTCTGATTCTCTGAGGCAGAGGGCATTATCGGTTGCCCGTGCCAGTCGCCGGGCGCTACCATTGCCCCGACCGCCGTCTCTTTCTGTAAGCAGGATTGACCCATGAGCCGTGACACCGCATCCCCGCGCCCTGTGCTTGACCAGGCACAGGCATCGGTGCGCAGTTACAGCGGCGAGCATCAGGCCCATGCCCACGACTATGTCCAGATCCTGTTTGCGCTGCAGGGCCGCATGGAGCTGGAGGTGGCCGGCAGACCCAGCTTTGTAGACAGCGCCTGCGGCATGGTCATCCCTGCAGGGGCCGACCATGGTTATCTGGCCGCGCCGCAAACCCAGGTACTGGTGATCGATGCGCCCATGGCCGAGGGGCTGGACAAGCTGCGCCGCTTTGCCGTGCCACCGGCGCTGCGCTTTCCTCAGTCGAGCCTGTCGGCCGCCGCGCAAATGGCACTGGTGCTGCAGGCCCCAACCTTGCTGCAGCGGCGTGGACTGGATCTGCTGCGGCTGCAGCAGCAGGTCCAGGCCGCCTTGCACGAAAGCTGGCCCACGGCCAGACTGGCGGGCTTGATGCACCTGAGCGTGGCCCAGTTCCATGCCCGTTTTGTGGAGCTGACTGACCGCACCCCGCAGGACTGGCTGCGCGGCCTGCGTCTGGATGCTGCCGTGCTGCAGCTCAAACAGGGGACGGCACTCGAAGCGACCGCCTTGCGCTGCGGCTACGCCTCGGCAAGCGCCCTGGTCTATGCATTGCGGCGCGAACGCGGCGTGACATCGCGTCAACTGCGTGAGCCGCGTTGAGCCGGCGCACTTCAAGCGTTTCTCGACAGATGGGCGGCCCGGGCCCGCGCATGATGGCTCACTCATGTCTGTCACTTCCGCTATCTCTTCCTCATCGTCCCGAAATGCTTTGGGTCCTGTCGGTCTGGTACTGGCCGCCGCCATGCTCTGGGGTACCACGGGCACGGCACAGTATTTCGCGCCCGCACAGCTCTCGCCCTACTGGGTGGGCGGCCTGCGCATGGTCATGGCCGCACTGTTCTTTGGCGCGCTGGCGCTGCTGCTGGACCGAGGCCATGCACGCCAGCCCATGCGCTGGGCGCGTATCGTGTTCTGCGGCCTCTGCATGGCCATCTACAACCTCAGCTTCTTTGCCGGCGTCAAGGCCAGCGGCGTGGCCCTGGGTACGGCGCTGGCCATAGGCAGCGGCCCCATCTGGGCCGGTCTGATGCAGGCCGTGGTGCAAAAGCGCATGCCCAGCTCCCAATGGTGGCTGGGCACCTGCACCGGCGTGGGCGGAGGCATTGTCATGGCGCTGGCCGCCAGCGACAGACAGCATCTGCCATGGGCGGGCATGGCCCTGTGCCTGCTCGCCGGTCTGTCCTACGCCGCCTACGCCCTGGTCAATCAGGCCCTGGTGATGCAATCGCGTGTAGCCACGGTCAATGCCTGGGTCTTTGCCTATGCGGCCCTGCTGTCGCTACCCGTTTCGGCCTGGCTGGGCGGGCCGCTGCAGATCAGCGCCGAAGGCTGGGCCGTGGTGATCTATCTGGGCATGGTCGCCACGGGATTTGCCTATCTGCTGTTTTCCGTGGGCCTGCGCGGCATGTCTGCCGCGACCGGTGTGGCCCTGAGCAAGGCCGAGCCAATCACCGCCTTTGCGCTGTCGCTGCTGGTGGTGGGCGAGCGGCCGGCCTGGTGGTCCGTGCTGGGTCTGCTCGGCGTGATCGGCGGTCTGTGGCTGGTGGTGCAGGCAGAGCGCAAGACTGCAGAAACCGTCTGACCCGAGGCCGGCTGCAGCTCGCTTAGACTTGGCGCTCATGCACGCCCTCATCTCATCCCTGCGCCTGCCCGCCACCCGCAGTTGCCTGCTGCTTGCACTGGCCTGCGCGCCGCTGATGCCTGCACAGGCGCAGGTGGAGGTCGGCAAGGCATCCGTCATGCGTCAGCTGGTGCCGGCCGAGACGCTGGAGAACTCGGCGACCCAGCAGTACCAGGAGCTGCTGCAGAAAGCCAAGGCCCAGGGTGCGCTGGCAGATGCCGGCAACCCGCAGCTGCAACGCCTGCGCACCATTGCCCAGCGCCTCATCCCTTATGCCGCGCAATGGAATCCGCGCGCCAGCCAATGGCGCTGGGAGGTCAACCTCATAGGCAGCAAGCAGATCAACGCGTTCTGCATGCCCGGCGGCAAGATCGCCTTCTACACCGGCATCATCGACCAGCTCAAGCTCACGGATGACGAGATCGCCATGATCATGGGCCACGAGATGGCCCATGCCCTGCGCGAGCATTCGCGCGAGCAGCTGGCCAAGAACCAGGCCACCAGCATAGGCATATCGCTGGGCGCGCAACTACTGGGTCTGGGCGATATCGGCAATGCTGCGGCACGGCTGGGAGGGCAATTGCTCAGCCTCAAGTTCAGCCGCAACGACGAAAGCGATGCCGATCTGGTCGGACTGGAGCTGGCAGCCCGCGCCGGCTACAACCCGCAGGCCGCTGTGAGCCTGTGGCGCAAGATGGGCCAGGCCACCGGCGAAGGCGGCATAGGCTTTCTCTCCACGCACCCGACAGGCCCCGATCGCATCCGCCAGCTGGAAGGAAACGTGCCGCGCGTCATGGGCCTGTACGAGCAGGCACGCAGGCGCTGAACACCGGCGACAAGGCGGCTGAAAACCCGCTTTTCGCCAGCCATGCGGCGCTCTATATTGGGCTGTGACAAGCGCACAGCACAGGAGTGATCGCACATGCAGGCCCTGGACACCCATGAAGTCTTCAACCAGTTCGATGAGCTGACCGACATCAACCTGCTGCAGGCAGATACTGCCTTGCAGGAAGTGCTGCAGCGCCAGCAGGCCCAGAGCTTTGTACCGGCCCTGAGCCGCTTTGCCCAGCAGCTTGGCGAAAAGCAGAACTGGGAGCATGCCGAGCTCGCCAACCACCATACCCCCGAGCTGCAGCGCTTCGACGCGCGCGGGCGTGTGCTTGATGCCGTGGAATTCCACCCCAGCTGGCATCGCCTCATGGAGCTGTATCGCGAGCAGGGTCTGATCTCTCTGCCCTTCGAGAGCCAGGGTCGCGGTCGCTGGAGCGCCTGGGCCGCCGGCTTCTACCTGCACGGCCAGGTGGAGCAAGGCACGCTATGCCCGGCCACCATGACCACAGCGGCCATCCCCGTGCTGCAAAAAGAGCCGAGGCTCTGGAGCCAGTTGAAGGCCCAGTTGTTCAACCACGAGTACGACGCACGCGATCTGCCGCTGGCCCAGAAAAAATCCATCTGGATAGGCATGGGCATGACGGAAAAACAGGGTGGCTCGGACGTGCGCGCCAACACCACGGTGGCCCGTCCGGTGCATGAGGGCGGCCGCGGCGGCGAATATCTGCTGCGCGGCCACAAATGGTTTTTCTCGGCCCCCATGTGCGACGCCCATCTGGTGGTGGCGCGCATGGCCACGGCAAGCGGCGACCTCGGCGGTCATGCCTGCTTTTTCGTGCCGCGCTGGCGCCCCGATGGCAGCAAGAACCCGGTTCGTGTGCAGCGCCTCAAGGACAAGGTTGGCAACCGCAGCAACTCCAGCGCGGAAGTGGAGCTGCAGGACGCCTGGGGCATTCTCATGGGCGAGGAAGGACGCGGCATTCCCACCATCATCGAAATGGCCAGCTATACGCGCTTGAACTGCGTGCTGGGCAGCGCAGCCATTGTGCGCAGCGCCACCGTGCAGTCGATTGCCTATGCACGTCAGCGCTCGGCCTTTGGAAAGCATCTTGCAGATCAGCCGCTGATGGCCTCCGTACTCGCGGATCTGGCACTCGAAAGCGAAGCCTCCATGCAGCTCGCCATGTATCTGGCGCAAGCCTATGAGTCGGAGGCCGACGGCGACCTGCTGGCTCGTGCCTGGAAACGCATCATGACTCCGGCCGCCAAGTTCTGGGTCTGCAAGCGCTCGGTGGAGATCACGGGCGAAGCCATGGAGGTCTTTGGCGGCAACGGCTATGTGCAGGAAAGCATCGTCTCGCGCCTGTTCCGTGAAGCGCCGGTCAACTCCATCTGGGAGGGCTCGGGCAATGTGATGTGTCTTGACGTTCTGCGCGCCATGGGCCGCGAGCCAGAAGCTGCGCGCCTGCTGCTGCAGGATCTAGGCGATATGGCTGCCGACCACCCCCTGCTGACGGCGATGGCGCAATCGCTGGCCAGGCGCCTGTCTGCCGCACCCGATGCACTGGAGCCGCAAGCGCGCCGACTGGTGCAGGACTTGTGTCTGCTTGCCCAGGCCTGCCTGCTGCACAGGCACGCGCCCGCGGCCATGGCCGATGGCTTCATCCAGACCCGCCTTGGCGCACAAGGCGGGTCCATGGTGGTCGGAGCGTTCGACCCTGCGGGGCTCGATATCGCAGCCATACTTGAGCGCGCCCTGCCCGCCTGAATCCGCTCAGGCCGCGACCAGTGTCTTCAGCTGCCTGAAGCTTTGCGCCAAGCTCTTGCCGCTGGTGTCCAACACATGGTCGGCCTTGGAATAAAAGGCCGATCGGCCGTCCAGAATCCGGCGCAAATCGTCCATGGCCTCAGGGTTGGCCGCCATGGGCCGCGTGTCGCCCTGGGCCACGACACGGCCCATATGCTCGTCGGGCTGGGCCTGCAGCCAGACCGTGGTGCAGTGGCTGAGCAACTCATTGAAGGTCGCGGGGTCCGAGACAATGCCACCCGGAGTGGCAATCACCACATCGCTGTAGATCTGCACAGCCTCTTCCAGTGCACGACGCTCGTAACGGCGATAGGCACCTGCGCCATAGAGGTCGTAGATCTCGCGCACGCTGCAGCCGGCCACCCGTTCGATCTCCTGATTCAGCTCCAGAAACGGCACATTCAGCTGCTCTGCCAGCATGCGGCCCAGCGTGGACTTGCCCGCGCCGCGCAGGCCTATCAGGGCAATGCGAGAAGCCCGGTGCGGGTCTCCACTGGGCGCCGTCCCAAGAATCTCTCCGGCCGCCAGCCGCACGCGCTGCAGATCGGCCTCGCTGCGGCCCTCGAGCAACTCGCGCAGAAGCAGCCATTCGGCGCTGGCCGTCGTCACATCGCCCAGCAACTCGGCCATGCTGCACTGAAGTGCCTGTGCGATCTGCTGCAGCACGAGGATGGAGACATTACCCGTGCCGTATTCGAGATTGGCCAGATGGCGCTCGGACACCACGGCCGCAGAAGCCAGCCCGCGGCGCGTGAGACCGCGGCGCGCACGCAGATTGCGCACCCTCTCGCCCAAGGCCTGCAGCAACGGGCTTTTGCCCGCCTCATCCCCTTCCGCAACCGACGCGGATGCCATGTCTAACTGATCCATAAAGCTCCTCAGAGGCCGTGAATGATAAACAGTCGGGGTTAACGCGAATCATGCAATATATTGCTTGACACTGCATTGTCTCGTATTTATCTTTTAATTGCACGCACAATATTGCATGTTTCACCAAAGATTTGATGCTGATCAGAACAGCACTTCAGGAGACCCCCATGACTGAGTTACTGGCCAACCATATGGCAGGCCGCTGGCAAACCGGCAGCGGCCCGGGCAGTTTGTTACGAGATCCGGTACTGGGGGCCGAGCTGGTGCGTGTCGACGCCACCGGGCTTGATCTGGGTGCCGCCTTTGCCTTTGCACGCGACACCGGAGGCAATGCCTTGCGCGCCCTGAGCTACGCCCGGCGCGCCAGCCTGCTGGCCGATATTGCCGCCGTGCTGCAAAGCCGGCGTGACGCGTACTACGAGATCTCCACCGCCAACAGCGGCACCGTCAGAAACGATAGCGCCGTCGATGTGGACGGCGGTATCTACACCCTGAATCAATACGCCAGATGGGGCGCAGCGCTGGGCGACGCCAGACATCTGAGCGACGGCGAAGCCGTCGCGCTGGCCAAGGACGGAGCCTTTCTGTCCCGCCATATCCAGGTTCCGACGCGCGGTGTGGCGCTGTTCATCAACGCTTTCAACTTTCCTGCCTGGGGACTGTGGGAAAAGGCGGCACCGGCCCTGCTCTCGGGCGTGCCCGTCATTGTCAAACCGGCCACGGCCACCGCCTGGCTGACACAGCGCATGGTCAAGGATGTGATCGACGCCGGCATATTGCCCCCGGGCGCGCTGTCCATTGTCTGCGGCAGTGCCGCCGGCTTGCTGGATCAGCTGCAGCCCATGGATGTGGTCTCCTTCACAGGGTCTGCGGACACTGCAGCGACCATCCGCTCTCACGCGGCCATCAGCCGCCATTCGGTGCGCAGCAATATCGAGGCCGACAGCGTGAACTGTGCAATGCTGCTGCCCGGCCATGGCCCGGACAGCGAAGCCGCCGCCTTGCTGGCGCGTGAAGTGGTGCGCGAAATGACGGTCAAGTCCGGCCAGAAATGCACGGCCATACGCCGCGTGCTGGTGCCGCAGGCCCTGTATGACACCCTGGCCCAGGCCATCAGTGCGCAGCTGGCGAAGATCTCCGTGGGCAACCCGCGCAACGACGCCGTGCGCATGGGATCTCTGGTCAACCGCGAGCAGTACGACAGCGTGCAGCAAGGCCTGGGCCGCTTGCTGGAACACACCACGGCCCTGCATGACGGCCGGCGCAATGCGCTGATCGATGCCGACCCGGCGATTGCGGCCTGCGCCCAACCCGTGCTGCTGGGCACCCAAGACCCCGATGGCAGTGCACTCGTGCATGACATGGAAGTCTTTGGCCCGGTGGCCACGCTCCTGCCCTACCGTGACCTGGCCCATGGCCTGGCACTTGCGCATCGCGGCCAGGGCTCGCTGGTCTGCTCGATCTACGGTGATGACGACCAGGCCCTGGCCGCCAGCGCCACCGAGCTCGCCGCCAGCCACGGCCGCGTGCACGTGGTCACGCCCGCTGTCGCCAAGCTGCATACGGGCCATGGCAATGTCATGCCCCAGTCCCAGCATGGAGGTCCGGGCCGCGCCGGTGGCGGCTCCGAACTCGGCGGCCTGCGGGCACTGGATTTCTATCATCGCAAAAGCGCCATACAAGCTGCACCGCAGGTTCTGCAGGCACTGGCCGAAACGACGGGAGCATGAGCCATGACCGACTTCAGCCAAGCTTTCAACTTTGCCCAGCATCTGTTTGATCTCAACCAGGGGCGCGGTGACAAGAACGCCTACACCGATGACCAGGGCACGCTCAGCTATGCGCAGTTGCAGGAGCAGGCCCGCCGCATGGCCCACGGCCTGCTCGCCGCCGGCATCCATCGCGAGGAGCGCGTGCTGCTGGTCATGCACGATATGCGCGAGTGGGTGATCTCCTTTCTCGGAGCCATGTACGCAGGTGTGGTGCCGGTGGCGGTGAATACCTTGCTCACCGCAGCCGACTACGCCTACATGCTCGAACATTGCCGAGCGCAGGCGATTCTGACCAATGGCGCGCTGGTTCCCGTGGTGCAGCAGGCCCTGGAGCAGGCGCAGCATGAGGTCAACCATATCTGGGTCGCCAGACCCGAGGAAGCATCGCCAGGCCTGCCACCGGCCTTCGAGGCGCTGCAGCCTTGGCTGCAGCAGCAAACGCCACTGGCCCACGCAGCCAGGACCATGGGCGACGACCCCGGCTTCTGGCTCTATTCCTCAGGCTCCACCGGCAAGCCCAAAGGGGCGGTGCATACCCATGCCAACCCCTACTGGACGGCCGAGCTGTATGGCAAACCAGTGCTGGGCCTGAACGAAAACGATGTCTGCTTTTCCGCCGCCAAGCTCTACTTCGCCTACGGCCTTGGCAATGCCCTGACCTTCCCTCTGAGCGTGGGAGCCAGCGTGGTGCTGATGGCCGAGCGCCCCACGCCGGAAGCCACTTTCAGACGCTGGACCGAGCACCGGCCCACAGTGTTTTTTGGAGCGCCTACGGGCTTTGCGGGCATGCTGGCTCACCCCGCCTTGCCGACACGCGAACAGGTCAGCCTGCGTATGTGTTCGTCGGCCGGCGAAGCCCTGCCGGCCGAGGTTGCCCAGCGCTTCAAGAACCACTTCGGTGCCGATATAGTGGATGGCATCGGCTCCACCGAAATGCTACATATCTTCCTCTCCAACCGCCCGGACGATATACGCTACGGCAGCACCGGAAAGCCTGTGCCCGGCTATGCGGTGGAGCTGCGCGGCGAGGACGGACAGCCCGTGGCCGATGGCGAGATCGGCGATCTCTACATCAAGGGCCCGAGCGCTGCCCTGATGTACTGGGCCAACCGCGACAAGACGCGCGACACCTTCCAGGGCGCCTGGCTCAAGAGCGGCGACAAATATGTGCGCGATGCCGATGGCTACTACACCTATGCGGGCCGCAGCGACGACATGCTCAAGGTCAGCGGCATCTATGTCTCGCCATTCGAGGTCGAGTCCACGCTGCAGCAGCACCCTGCCGTGCTGGAAGCGGCCGTGATCGGCGTGACCGACGAGCAGGGCCTGACCAAGACCAAATCCTATGTGGTGTGCAAGCCCGGACAGAGCGCCAGCGAGGACGAACTCAAGGCCTTTGTGAAGAACCGGCTGGCTGCCTACAAATACCCGCGCTTCATTGAATTCGTGGACGAACTGCCCAAGACCGCAACCGGAAAGATCCAGCGCTTTCGCTTGCGGGAACTGGACACGAAACCGCGCTGACGGCCTGCTGCAAGCGCGCAAAAAGCGTTAGCAACAGCGTCATCCAACTAGGGCAATCGCTGGTATTGCTTTAAACCTAAAGTTGTTAGAGTGCGCTCGTGCATCAGTGCGAACCCCAGCACCACAGCCAGTCATATCCCTTGATCTGAGAACAAGCCGGCATTCATCCATCAACCAGCAGGAGACAAGCATGAGCAAGCAATGGGCAATATGGAGCGCAATCGCACTGGCTGCCGCCGCAAGCGGCAGCAGCGCCATGGCGCAGGAGAAGATCAAGGTCGGCTTCATGCTGCCTTTCAGCGGCACTTATGCAGCTCTGGGCGTGGCGATCGAGAACGGCTTTCGCATGCAGGTCGCCGAACAGGGCGGCAAGCTGGGCGGACGCGAGATCGAATACTTCAAGGTCGACGACGAATCCGACCCCGCCAAGGCCACGGACAACGTCAATCGTCTCATCAAGCGCGACAAGGTCGACGTGATCATCGGTACCGTGCACTCCGGCGTGGCGATGGCCATGGCCAAGGCCGCCAAGGAAAGCGGCACCGTGCTCATCGTGCCCAATGCAGGAGCCGATGCAGTCACCGGCCCCATGTGTGCTCCCAATATCTTCCGCAGCTCCTTCTCCAACTGGCAGACCGCCTATCCCATGGGTTTGGTTGCCGCCAAGGAGGGCAAGAAGACCGCCATGACCATCACCTGGAAATACGCGGCGGGTGAGGAAGCGGTGAATGGCATGAAGGAAGGCTTCGAGAAAAGCGGCGGCAAGGTCACTAAGCAGCTGACGCTACCGTTTCCCAACGTTGAATTCCAGGCCCTGCTGACCGAGATCGCAGCGGCCAAGCCCGATGCGGTGTTCTCCTTCTTTGCGGGTGCAGGTGCCGTGAAATTCGTCAAGGACTATCACGCCTCTGGCCTGTCCAAGACCATTCCGCTCTACGGACCGGGCTTTCTGACCGACGGCACGCTGGACGCCCAGGGCGAGGCCGCCCAGGGCATGCTGACCACGCTGCACTATGCCGACGAACTGGGCACGGCGCGCGACCAGGCCTTCCGCACCAACTACGCCAAGAACTACAAGCTGCAGCCCGATGTCTATGCCGTGCAAGGCTATGACGCAGCGCAGATGCTGGCCGTGGGCCTGAAGGCGGCCGGCGGCGACATCGGCAAGAAGGATGTCTTCCGCACCGCCATCGAAAAAGCCACGATTGCCAGCCCGCGCGGCGACTTCACCTTGAGCAAGGCCCACAACCCCGTGCAGGACATCTATCTGCGCAAGGTCGACGGCAAGGAAAACAAGAAGATCAGCGTGGCGGTGAAGGCGCTGGCGGACCCGGCCCGCGGCTGCCGCATGTAACAGAAGCAAGCCATACCGCCCTGGATACGTCGCTGCTCTGCGCATGCCGCACCTTGGGTGCCGGCCCCGGCAGAGCGCCTCGTCTCCAACGCGAATCCGTGATTCGCGGGGCGGTAGCTGCCGCTGCTTCAGCCCTCCCGCTTCAACAAGGATTGCCGTGGATCTCGCCACTTTTCTGGTGCAGTGTCTGAACTCGATTCAGTACGGACTGCTGCTGTTTCTGCTGGCCTCCGGCCTGACGCTGATCTTCGGCATCATGGGAGTGATCAACCTCGCCCATGGCAGCTTCTACATGATCGGAGCCTACGTGGCGTTCTCGCTGGCACCTTATCTGGGCCAGCATTTCATCACCATGCTGCTGGTCGGCGTGGTGCTGGCCGTGGTGCTGGGCTATTTTCTCGAATGGGCATTCTTCAGCTTTCTCTACGAACGCGATCACCTGCAGCAAGTGCTGATGACCTATGGCCTGATCCTGGTGTTTGAAGGCCTGCGCGCCATCCTTGTAGGCAACGATGTGCATGGCGTGGAAAAGCCGGCCTGGCTGGCCGGCAGCTTTCCTCTCATGGGCATGATGCAGTACCCCTGGTACAACGTGTTTGCCGCCGCTGCCTGCCTGCTGGTGGCGCTGCTGATGTACTACACCGTCAACCGCACGCGCCTGGGCATGATGATTCGCGCCGGTGCCAGCAACCGCGACATGGTGCGTGGCCTGGGCATCAACATCAAGCGCCTGTACCGCATCGTGTTCGCCGTGGGCGTGGCCCTGGCTGCCCTGGCCGGCATGATCGCGGCGCCCATGAGTTCGGTCTATCCGAACATGGGCTCCAGCGTGCTCATCATCTGCTTTGTGGTGGTGGTCATCGGCGGCATTGGATCGATTACCGGAGCGCTGATTGCCTCGCTGCTGGTGGGCTTTGTGGATACCTTCGGCAAGGTGTTCTTCCAGGAACTCAGCGGTATGAGCATCTATCTGCTGATGGCCGTGATCCTCGTATGGCGCCCTGAAGGCCTGATGGGGAAAAGATGATGAAGTTTCCCTTGAGCTCCTTCGCGCCTTCCCCCTCTCTCGCTACGCGAGAGGGGGACAACACCTTCGCTGCGGGATGGACCTTGCCCGGTGTCCCCTGCTTGGTTCATGCCAGTTTTGCAAGCAGTGCCAAGGATCATTGATATGAGCGACACCTCCTATACGCCGCTGCCGCAATCCAATCAGGCCTATGCCGAAGCCCCTGCCGTCACCAACCAGAGCCGCCCGATTCGCGCGCACAGCGTCTGGGTAGGGGTGGTGCTGCCGCTGGCCGCCGCAGTGCTGCTGGCGGCCGCCCAGCCCTTCTGGTCGGCCTATCTGTCCGATCTGGTGGTCAAGATCATGATCCTGTCCATCTTTGCGCTGAGCCTGCATATCCTGGTGGGCGGCGCAGGGCTGGTCAGCCTGGGCCATGCAGCCTACTTCGGCCTGGGTGCCTATGCGGCGGTGAAGGCCGCTGGCCAGGACGGCAGCAACTTTCTCGTCATGCTGGGCGCCGCAGTCGGCGTCTCGGGCCTGTATGCGCTGGTGGTGGGCGCCCTGAGTCTGCGCACCAAGGGCGTGTACTTCATCATGGTCACGCTGGCATTCGCGCAACTGGCTTTCTTCGTCGTGCACGACGTGGGCTACTTTGGCGGCAGCGACGGCATCTACCTGATGCAGCGCCCGGCCATCGGAGCACTGGACATGGAAAGCAGCAGCACGCAGTACTTCGTGGTACTGGCCGCACTGGTGCTGGTCTATGCCTTCATCGCCATGCTGCGTCACTCCCGCTTCGGCCATGCGCTGGCCGGTATCCGGGTCAACGAGCAGCGCATGCGCGCTGCCGGCTTTGCCACCTATGGCTACAAGCTCGCCGGCTTTGTGATCGCCGGTGCGCTGGCGGGGCTGGCGGGCTTTCTGCTGGCCGCACGCGATGCCGTGGTCAACCCCGAACTGCTGGCCTGGCACCATTCCGGCGAGGTCCTGCTGATGCTGATTCTGGGCGGTGTGGGTTCTCTGCGCGGTGCGGTGCTGGGCACCATCACCTTTGTGCTGCTCAAGGAGCTGCTGAGCACCCATGCCATCGTGGGCAATGCCGCAGACCACTGGCAGCTGACGCTGGGCCTTGCCATCATCGCGCTGGTCGCGCTGCTGCCCAAGGGCCTGGTCGGCATCAACGATAAATGGCAGAAGAAGGCAGCAGCGCGGACCGGCAAGTCGCCAGAAGCTGTCGAGCAAGGAGCGGATCATGGCTGATGCAGGCAATGCTCCAAAGATGTCCGTGCGCGGCCTGACGCGGCGCTTTGGCGGGCTGGTGGCCGTGAACAATGTGGACCTGGATCTGCATCAGGGCGAGGTCCATGCCGTCATCGGCACCAACGGCGCAGGCAAGTCCACGCTGATCAACATGCTCTCGGGCGAGATAGCGGCCAGCAGCGGCAGCATTGCACTTGAAGGCCAGGACGTCACGCAGATGCCGCAGCCACTGCGCGCCAAGGCCGGCATCGGCCGCAGCTACCAGCGCACCACCATCTTCCCTGAGTTCACGGTGCTGGAGAACTGCCGGCTCACGGCCCAGGCCCAGGCAATGCCCAGGCCCTGGCGCATCTGGGAGTCGGCCCAGCATTGCGCGGCCAGCATGCAACGGGCGCAATCTGCGCTGCAGCGCGCCGGTCTAGCCCAGCATGCCGGGCGCATCGCCGGCAGCCTGAGCCATGGTGCCAAGCGTCAGCTGGAAGTCGCCATGTGCCTTGCCACGGCACCGCACGTGCTGCTGCTGGACGAACCTCTGGCAGGCATGGGCGCCGAAGAGACAGAACGCATGCTGGAGCTGCTGCAGGAGCTCAAGTCCGCACATGCCGTGCTGCTGGTGGAGCACGATATGGATGCCGTTTTTCGCATTGCCGATCGCATCACCGTCATGGTCAACGGCAGCGTGGTGGCCACGGGCACGCCCGATCAGATTCGCAACGACCCGGTCGTGCGCACCGCCTATCTGGGAGAGGAAGAGCATGCTTGAAACAAAGCACCCCCTGAGCGGCTCTGCCGCTTCCCCCTCTCTCGCTGCGCGGGAGGGGGACGGCACCATCGCTGCGGGGCGGCCCTCGCTTGGTGCCTCTGGCACAGGCACGCGCCCACATTCCGGGGCTTCGAACCATGCCATGTTCAGCCTGCAGGAGGTGCACAGCTTCTACGGCGACAGCCATATCCTGCACGGCATCTCGCTGGATCTGCCCCAGGGCCAGGCCGTGGGCCTGCTGGGCCGCAACGGCATGGGCAAGACCACGCTGATCCGTACGCTGATGGGCTATGTGCCGGCGCGTTCGGGCCAGGTGTTTGCCGATGGCAAGGACGTGACGAATTCCGCCCCCGAGAAAATGGCGCGTCTCGGCATTGGCTATGTCCCCGAAGGGCGCGGCGTCTTCCCCAACCTCTCCGTCAAGGAAAACCTCTTGATGAGTGCCAGAGCCGGCCTGGACGGCAGCCGGGGATGGACCTACGAGCGTGTACTGGAAACCTTTCCACGCCTCAAGGAGCGACTGTCCAACGGCGGAGATCAACTCTCGGGCGGCGAGCAGCAGATGGTCTCCATCGGCCGCGCGCTGATGACCAACCCCCGCCTCATGATTCTCGACGAAGCCACCGAGGGGCTGGCTCCGCTGGTGGTGGCCGAAATCTGGCGCGTGATTGCCCAGATCCGCGAGACCGGCATCTCCACGCTGATCGTGGACCGCGACTACAAGAAGGTGCTGGCCCATACCGACAAGGCCGTGGTGATGGAAAAAGGCCGGCTGGCCTTGCAGGCGGAGTCTGCGGATCTGCTGCAGCAGCCGCAGAAGCTGTCGGTGTTGCTGGGAGTGTGACTGTCGTCTTGTTGTGATAGCTGTTCACGCCTGATAGATAAGCGTTTGAGACCTCCTCCGTTTGATGTTTGGAGTGAAACTGGGTACCTGATTTATGGACAGAGGCCGGGACGAAACCCGGCCTATATCCTCAAAACAAAGCGGTCTCGCAAACCAAAACCTACTGAACCCCGCCCAACGAAGCAGCATCCAGTCGCACATTCTTTGCGGCCTCGGGCGGCAGGATCGCCATCGTCAGGCTGCAGTTGCAGGTCAGTTTGCCTTCCTCATCGCGCAGCTCCACCGCCCAGACATGCGTGGTGCGCCCGAGGTGCGTGGGCCGCGCCGTGGCGGTGATCCAGCTGCCCTTGCGGCCTGCGCGCACATGGCTGGCGGTCACGCTCAGTCCCACGCAGCGATAGCCTTCGGGAATGCTGCAGGCCGCAGCCATCGACCCCAGCGTCTCGGCCAGCACCACGCTGACACCGCCGTGCAAGATGCCGTAGGGCTGGCAGGTGCGTTCATCCACATGGATGCGGGCGCGCACATAGTCGTCGCCGTATTCGGTGAACTCAATGCCCAGATGGGAAATTGCAGTGTTTGCGCTGCCTGCGTTCAGCGCTTTCAGATCGAGCTCTCGGGTCCAGATCGCCATACCAGTCCTTGTGGTGCATGAAAAAAGGACGCTCCTTGCAGAGCGTCCTTCGATGCTAAGGACTTGGAGCAGCAGACGCCAGCACCAAGCGGACTAGCTCGCAGCGATCAGCCCACCCACACCCCGAGTCAGAGACACCAAGCAAGGGGCTAGGCGGCCCCACCGCCCCGCAGCAATGGTGTCGTCCCTGGGGGAAGCCGCGAAGCCGCCCAGGCGCAGCAGCTCAGCGGGAGCCTATTCAGGCGCGCATATCGCCCTTGTCCATGAAGCGCTGATGCCAGGACAGCGCCTCGGTCAGGATATGGGGCGTGTGCTGTGCACCCTGCTGGCGCGAGCGGTCGAAATAATCCTGCAACTGGGCGCGGTAGTCCGTATGGACGCATTGGTCGATGATGACCTGCGCACGCTGCTTGGGCGACAGGCCGCGCAGATCGGCCAGACCTTGCTCGGTGACGATGATCTGGGTGTCATGCTCGGTGTGGTCCACATGCGAGCACATGGGCACGATGCAGCTGATCTTGCCGTCCTTGGCCACCGAGGGCGTGACGAAAAAGGACAGATAGCCGTTGCGGGCAAAGTCGCCCGAGCCGCCGATGCCGTTCATCATGCCCGTGCCCATGACATGGGTGGAGTTGATGTTGCCGTAGATGTCGGCTTCGATCATCGAGTTCATGGCGATGATGCCCAGGCGGCGCACCAGCTCGGGATGGTTGGAGATTTCCTGCGGGCGCAGGATGATGCGCTCACGGTAGAAGTCGATGTTGTCCTCGAAATCCTTGTAGGCTGCCGCAGACAACGAGATGGAGGTGGCCGAGGCCTTGCTCATCTTGCCCGCGCGCAGCAGATCCAGCATGCCGTCCTGCAGCACTTCGGTAAAGCCCAGCAGGTTCTCGAACGGGCCGGTCAGCAAGCCTGCCAGCACGGCATTGGCCACATTGCCCACGCCCGACTGGATGGGCAGCATTTCCTTGGGCAGGCGGCCCATCTTCATCTCGTGGGCCAGGAAGTCGATGATGTAGCCCGCGATCTTCTGCGAGTTTTCGTCCGGTGTGGCAAACACATTGTCGCGGTCGCCCTTGTGGGTCTCGACCACGGCGACAACCTTGGCGGGGTCCACCTTCAGGTAGGCATCGCCGATGCGGTCGTCGGCATGCGTCATGTTGATGGGCATGCGGCGCGGCGGGATGGCCGTGCCGTAGTAGATGTCGTGCATGCCCTCCATCCGGGCAGGCGGCTTGGTGTTGACCTCCAGAATCACCTTGTCGGCAATCTCCAGCCAGGTCTTGTTGTTGCCCACGGCCGTGGACGGGATCAGCAGGCCGTCGGCGGTCACGCCCAGTACCTCGATCACGGCGACGTTCATATGGCCCAGAAAGCCGAACCAGGCATGCTGCGCCACGTGGGACAGGTGCATGTCGATGAAGTCGATCTCACCTGAGTTCACGGCCTTGCGCGCGATGGGATCGGTGTTGAAGGGCAGGCGCTGACCCAGGGCATGGGCTTCGGCCATCACGCCATCGCACTCGGCGGCGGTGGACGCGCCGGTCCAGACATTGATCTTGTAGGGCTTGCCCTGGGCATGCTCGGCCTTGGCGCGGGCCGCAATGGCCTGGGGCAATGCCTTGGGGTAGCCGGCTCCGGTGAAGCCGCTCATGCCGACATTGACACCGTGGGGAATCAGGGCGGCTGCCTCTTCGGCCGTCATGACGCGCGAGAGGAATTCTGGGTAACGTACGCGATCTGCGATGGACATTGCATGCTCCAACTAAAAAAAACCGCCCGGGTAGGGCGGCATATCTCCAGCGAGAAATGTTACCAGCGCGGAACATTAATACCGGGATTCTCGGCAAAGGCCCCGCGCTGCTGTCAGGGGAATGTTCCCCCGATTACATGTTGGCACTCACTTGGCCTGTACCTTGGTTTCAGATTTGCGCTCGCCCATGGCCAGCAGTGCGTACAGGATGATGGCGCCGAAGGTGGCGCAGCCGATGCCGCCCAGCGCGAATTCGCCGAACCTCAGCGTGAATTCTCCGGTACCCAGAATCAGGGTGATGGCAGCCACGATCAGGTTCTTGGTGTCGGAAAAGTCCACCTTGTTGTCCACCCAGATCTTGGCGCCGGCAATGGCGATCAGGCCGAACACCACGATGGAGACACCGCCCATGACGGGCAGGGGAATGGCCTGGATCAGCGCACCGAACTTGGGCGAGAAGCCCAGCAGCACGGCCAGCAGGGCCGCCACAAAGAACACGGCCGTGGAGTAGATGCGGGTCGCCGCCATCACGCCGATGTTTTCGGCATAGGTGGTCACGCCCGTGCCGCCGGCGGCGCCGGAGACCATGGTGGCCACGCCGTCACCGATGAAGGCCCGGCCCATGTACTGGTCCAGGTTCTTGCCCGTCATGGCCGTCACGGCCTTGATGTGGCCCAGGTTCTCGGCCACCAGGATGATGACCACGGGCACGATCAGCAGCATGGCGTTGCTGGTGAACACCGGCGCATGGAAGCTGGGAATGCCGAACCAGGCGGCATTGAGCACGCCGCTCAGATCCACGGGCTTGCCCCAGCCCAGGCCGTTGGTGAAGACGGCGTAGAGCACGCTGGCAATGATCAGGCCGATCAGAATCAGCAGGCGCTGCAGCATGCCGCGCGTGAACACGGCCACCAGCGCCACGGACACAAAGGTCAGCGCCTGCATCCAGGATTCGAAGTTGTTGGACGCCATGTTCTTGATGGGAATCGAGGCCAGGTTCAGGCCGATGATGGCCACCACGGCGCCCGTCACCACGGGCGGCATGAAGCGTTCGATCCAGGCCGTGCCCACCATCTGCACCAGCAGGCCGACCAGCATGTAGACAAAGCCGCAGGCAATGATGCCGCCCAGCGCCACGCCGATATTGGCGTTGGCAGGTCCCTGGCTGGCCACATAGCCGGTGGCGATGTTGACCACGCCGATGAAGGCAAAGGAAGAGCCCAGATAGCTGGGCACCTTGCCGCCGGTGATGAGAAAGAAGATCAGCGTGCCGATGCCGCTCATCAACACCGCCAGATTGGGATCGAACCCCATGAGGATGGGAGCCAGCACCGTGGAGCCGAACATGGCGATCACGTGCTGGATACCCATCAAACCGGTCTGCGTCCAGGGCAGTCGCTCATCGGGGCCGATGACGCCACCGCCCTGCAAGACATCGGACGATCGCTCCGTCCATTGAAACATTCCCATCCCATCGCTCCTTGGAGATATAAAAAACGGAGCAGATTATGGCAAGCAGTGCTTGCCCGCTGGGGCCGTGCAAGCACTGGTAAACCAGGGACTGTGGTCTCTCGCACACGCGGGAAAACGGCTGCACCAGGGCAAACTATCAAATACATAGCTTGCAGCGCAATACCGTCAATGAATTAATGGATAAACAGATCTAAAGTTGTTTATCAGCAAGCGCTAGCAGCTATCAAATTCACTGCTTCTGCTTCTGCTGCAGCGCACGCGCAATGCGATCGCGCTTGACCGTGGGCTTGGGCACCTTGAACGGGAACCACATGCGCACATCCTCCTCCAGCCCGATGCCGTGCATGAAGTTGTAGATGGCCTTCTTGAGCGCCGCGCCCAGTGCGTCGTGATCGACGCCCGTAGGGTCGATGAAGGGGCGGTCGTTCTTGGCAAAGTTGCCCTCGGGCAGCGGCGGCAGCTCGATACCGTATTCCTCGGGGTTGAGGCCCACGGGCGAGTGCACGGTGCAGCTGAAGCGGTGAAAAAAGCCGCTTTGAATGCAACCGTTGAGAAACAGCTGGCGCACATACTCGAGCGCGTCCACCGTGTCCTGCACGGTCTGCGTCGGAAAGCCGTACATCAGATAGGCATGGACCAGAATGCCGGCCTCCGAGAACGCCTTGGTCACGCGTGCCACCTGGTCCACGGTCACGCCTTTTTTCATCAGCGCCAGCAGCCGGTCGGACGCCACTTCCAGACCGCCAGAGATGGCAATGCAGCCGCTGTCGGCCATCAGCTCGGCCAGCTCGGGTGTGAAGGTCTTCTCGAAGCGCACATTGCCCCACCAGGAGATGCCGGCATTGCGCGCAATCAGCTCCTGCGACAGCGCCTTGAGCGCCTTGGGCGGCGCGGCTTCATCGACAAAGTGAAAGCCGGTCTGGCCGGTCTCGGCGACGATGGCCTCGATGCGGTCGGCCAGCACGGCAGCGCTGGCGCCCTCGTAGCGCCCGATATAGTCCAGGCTGACATCGCAGAAGCTGCACTTCTTCCAGTAGCAGCCATGGGCCACGGTGAGCTTGTTCCAGCGCCCGTCGCTCCATAGACGGTGCATGGGGTTGAGCATGTCCAGCAGCGACAGGTATCGGTCCAGCGGCAGACCGTCCCAGGTGGGCGTTCCAACCTCGGCAAACGCGATGTCGGACTCCATCATGTTCACGTACTGCACCTTGCCGTCGTCGCCGCGCACAAAGGTGCGCACCAGACGCGATCTGCCGCGCTCGCCGCGCAGATGCTCGAGCAGCGCCAGCAGCGGGCGTTCGCCCGCATCCAGCGTCACGAAGTCGAAGTAGTCGAACACGCGCGGCTCGGCCAGCTCGCGCAGCTCGGTGTTGACAAAGCCGCCACCCAGCACGGTGGCAATCTGCGGAAAGCGCCGCTTGATGGTCTGCGCAATGCGAAACGCCGCATAGGCCGAGCCCGGAAAGGGCACGGACAGCAGCACCACCGTGGGCTGGTGACGCTCCACGGCCTCCAGTGTCAGGCGCTCCAGCACCTCGTCCACCAGATTGGGCTCTGCCTCCAATGCGCTGGCCAGCGGATCGAAAGTGGGCTGGCTGCCGGCCAGCGACTCGGCATAGCGCACGAACTCGAAGCGCTCGTCCACGGCATCGCGCAGCACATCGGCCAGATCGTTGAGGTACAGCGTGGCCAGATGCTTGGCCTTGTCCTGCAGTCCCAGGGCCCCGAAAGCCCAGCCCAGCGGATCGCCGCCTTCCTCGTCCTCATACACATCGAGCGTGGCAAAGCGCGGGCCTTCGGGCAGAAAGTGGCGCCCCACGATGCGGTGAGCCAGCGTGGAGTCTCGCCCCTGCAAGAACGCAATCGTGGGCGCAATCGTGGCCAGATAGCGCTCCTGCTGCGCGACAAAGGACTGCACGGCAGGCGTGTGCTTTTTGGCAGGCAGGCTCCGGATGCGCTCGGCCACGGCGCGCAGGCCATCTGGCGAGAGCAGCTGCAGCACCAGGGCCAGTGCCAGGTCTTCCTGCATGGCGGTGATGCCGCGCGAGCGCAGAAAGCCCGTCAGGTAGGCCGTGGAGGGGTAGGGAGTGTTGAGCTGCGTCATCGGCGGAATGACGGCCAGCACGCGGGTGGGCAAAGCGGACATGGGGTGCGGGTCGCCGGCATGCGCCGTTGACGGTGTAGACAGGCCCCGATTATCGGTTTGACCGCGCATCCGTGCTGCACAGGTGACATCTGCGAGGGCCACCACCAATGACTTGCACGGACTGCAGCGCTAGGCTGAGGCCATGTCCTGTGCCTCCCCCAACACCGCCCCCTATATTCCCCAGATCCGGCTGTACCAGAACTGGCTGCGTGAAACGCGCGGCATGAGCTTCGCCGACTATGACGCGCTGTGGCGCTGGTCGACCAGCGATCTTGATGCCTTCTGGCAAAGCATCTGGGAGTACTTCGACCTGCAGTCGCCCACGCCGCACAGCGCGGTGCTGGCCAGCAACACCATGCCCGGAGCGCAATGGTTCCCGGGCGCGCAGGTGAACTATGTGCAGCAGGTGCTGCGCCATGTCCAGCCCGCCCATGCCGCCGGCATGCCGGCCGTCATCAGCCGCAACGAGCAGGGCCTGCAGCGCGAGCTGAGCTGGCCCGAGCTGCAGCGTCAGGTGGCGTCCCTGGCCCTGCATCTGCGCGCCCAGGGCGTCGCCAAGGGCGACCGCGTCGCGGCCTATCTGCCCAATATTCCCGAGGCCATGGTCGCCTTTCTGGCCTGCGCCAGCCTGGGCGCCATCTGGAGCATCTGCGCACCCGACATGGGCACCCATGCCGTGCTCGACCGCTTCAAGCAGATTGCACCCAAGGCGCTGATCGCCGTGGACGGCGTGCATTACGCAGGCAAGGACATAGACCGCCGCGAGGTCCTGCAGGAGCTGCGTCAGGGCCTGCCCAGCGTGCAACACGTGGTACTGGTGCCCAATCTGAATACCTCGATAAAGATAGCTGACACCGCAGACTACACAAGCGTTACAGCGAGAAATGATGCCGATACCGCTGCCTTTGAGCCCGAATGGCTAGCGTTCGACCATCCACTGTGGATCGTCTACTCCAGCGGCACCACCGGCCTGCCCAAGCCCATAGTCCACGGTCATGGCGGTATGGTGCTGGTGGCCCTGCAGCTCAAGGGTCTGCACAACGACATCGGCTGCAGCTACGAGCCCAACAGCTGGGGCGAGCGCTACCACTGGTACAGCTCCACGGGCTGGGTGATGTGGAATGCCCAGGTCTCGGGCCTGCTGGGCGGCACAACCTGCGTGATCTTTGACGGCAGCCCCGGCGGCAGCAAGGACAAGCCCGACTGGGGCACGCTGTGGCGCTTCGCGGCCGAGACCGGCGTGACCAGCTTTGGCTCGGGTGCGGCCTTCTACGCCAACTGCATGAAGGCCGGTGTCGATCTGTCGGCCTGCGGGGATCTGTCACGCATACGCGGGCTGGGAAGCACGGGCTCGCCGCTGTCTGCCGAGGTACAGCAGTGGGGAACAGACCAATTCGAGAAACTGGGCCGCGCCAATATTTGGTGGAATAACTTATCCGGCGGCACCGACTTTGCGGGCGCCTTTATCGGTGGCAACCGCGATCTGCCGCTGGTGCCCGGCGTCATGCAATGCCGCCAGCTGGGCGCAGCCGTCGAAGCCTGGAACGAAGAGGGCCAGCCCGTGATGGACGAGGTCGGCGAGCTGGTCTGCACCCAGCCCATTCCATCCATGCCGCTGTTCCTGTGGGGCGATGCGGACGGAAAAAGGTATCTATCGAGCTATTTCGACATGTACCCGGCGGGCCATGGCCGCCAACCCGGCGGCGGTGACGGCCCGGCAGCAATGGGGCCGGTCTGGCGTCATGGCGACTGGATCAAGCTGCTTGGCGAGGGCGGCTGCATCATCTACGGCCGCAGCGACGCCACCATCAACCGCCACGGCCTGCGCATGGGCACCAGCGAGATCTACAGCGCCGTCGAGGCCCTGCCTGAGGTGCTGGACAGCATGGTGGTGGACCTGGAATATCTGGGCAAGGACAGCTATATGCCGCTGTTTGTCGCCCTGCGCCCCGGCGTGGAGCTGGATGCTGCCCTGCGCGAGCGCATCAACAAGGCCATCCGCTCGGCACTGTCGCCCCGCTTTGTGCCCGACGATATCTTTGCCGTGGCCGAGATCCCGCGCACGCTCAGCGGCAAGAAGCAGGAACTGCCCATCAAGAAGCTGCTGCTGGGCCAGCCCCTTGCCAAGGTGGTCAACAAGGACGCCATGGCCAACCCCGGCTGCCTGGACTGGTACGAGGGCTTTGCCAGGGAATACCTGGCCAAGGCAGAGACGGTGGCCTAACGCCCGGTAAACAGAGGCTGGCGCTTCTCGCGCCAGGCCGCGCCACCTTCCTTCAGATCGGCCGATTCGATGGTGGCCTGCACGGCAGCATCGATGCCGGCCTTGTCATGCACGCCACGGACAATGGCGTTGAGGTGCTTCTTCATGCCCAGCAAGGCCAGCGGGGCCATGCCGGACAGCGTGTTCTGCAGCTGCGCCACGCGCTCGCCGATATCTGCGCCGTCCGCCAGATCGGTCAGAAAGCCGCAGTCCTTCATCGCCTGGGCCTGTAGCTTCTCACAGGTCAGAAACAGGCGCTTGGCCGTATCCAGGCCCAGCCGGGTCACATAGCGCTCCAGGCCCGAGCCGTAGAAATGCAGGCCCAGCCGCGCGGCGGGCATGAACATCTGGCTGTTGGCACCGCCGACGCGGAAGTCGCAGGCCAGCGCCATATCGGTGGCACCACCAAACACCCCGCCCTGGATCGCGGCAATCGTCACGGCGCGGCAGTTTTCCACGGCATCCACCATTTCGCCGAAGGAGCTGCCCTCGTTCTGGCTGTTGGCAATCTCGGCTATGTCGTAGCCGCTGCAGAAATGCCGGCCCACCGCCTGCAGCGTCAGCACCAGCACGGCCGGGTTGGCATTGACCTCATCGATCTGGCGGCGCAGCACGCTC
The DNA here is from genome assembly GCF_053345995.1 of Comamonas sp. C24C. Lineage (NCBI taxonomy): Bacteria > Pseudomonadati > Pseudomonadota > Betaproteobacteria > Burkholderiales > Comamonadaceae > Comamonas > Comamonas sp. C24C. Next base: position 162,881 of record NZ_JBKFBC010000009.1, read on the forward strand.
AGGTCTTCGGGCAGCAGTTTGTTGGCAACGTCGGGTCGGCGCAAGGTGATGCTGGCACAGGCGCCCTGGATCAAAAGCTCTGGAGACATGACTGTATTTTCATCCAGACCTGTGCAGATAGGGGCCTCTGAGGTGCATCAAGTGTTGCAGTGCAAACACTCGGTGACCTTATCTTTTGCCGGTTGACAGGTACACTTTGTCGTCCTCATAGAGCACCTGATGTGCGCTGATCCCATCCATGTCTGTTGAACCGACCGGCGCCGAGCGCCCCAGCTTTGACCTCAAGAGCGCGCAACTGCCGGTGCTTTCCGTGGTGCTTCGCAGCACCGACATGCAGGCACTGGCGCAGGATCTGGCACGTCGTCTGGCCGACGACCCCGATTTCTTCGACAACGACCCCGTGCTCATCGACCTCAGCCAGGTGTCTGAAGCCGAGCAGGAGATCGACTTCCCGGCCCTGCTCGAGGCCCTGCGCAACCACCGTACCGTGCCGGTTGCCGTGCGCAGCGGCAGCGAGGCCCAGATGGAGGCGGCCAAGGCCCTGGGGCTGAGCGCAGCTCCCGATGCCATGCCGGCGCGTCGCGCCGAGCCGGAAATCCACGAGATCATTCGCGAGGTGGAGGTCGAGGTGCCCGCGCCTCTGGCCGATGCCGTCATCGTGGACCGGCCGCTGCGCTCGGGCCAGCGCGTCTATGCCAAGGGCACCGACATTGTGGTTCTGGACATGGTCAGCTATGGTGCCGAGGTGATTGCCGACGGCAACGTCCATGTCTATGCGCCGCTGCGCGGCCGCGCCGTGGCCGGGGCCAGCGGCAATACCAGCGCCAGAATTTTTAGCACTTGCATGGAGGCGCAACTGCTTTCCATTGCAGGTATCTACCGCACAATTGAAACCGATCTCCCCAAAGAAGTCGCCGGCAAAGCTGCCAAGGTGCGTCTTGAAGGAGAAAAAATCATTATCGAGCCGGTATGAGACACACCGGACACCCTATCAACCTGCCCCATTTGTCTTAAAGGAATCGTGCAAACATGGCCAAAATCGTCGTCGTGACCTCCGGCAAAGGCGGTGTCGGCAAGACCACCACCAGCGCCAGCTTCGCATCCGGCCTCGCTCTGCGCGGCCACAAGACCGCAGTGATTGACTTCGATGTGGGTCTGCGCAATCTCGATCTGATCATGGGCTGCGAACGCCGCGTGGTCTATGACCTCATCAATGTCATCCAGGGCGAAGCCAATCTGAACCAGGCCCTGATCAAGGACAAGCAGTGCGAAAACCTGTTCGTGCTGGCCGCTTCGCAGACCCGCGACAAGGAAGCCCTGACGCAGGAAGGCGTGAAGAAGGTGCTGGACGATCTGTCCGCCATGGACTTCGAGTTCATCATCTGCGACTCGCCCGCCGGCATTGAAAGCGGCGCACTGATGGCCATGCACTATGCCGACGAGGCCCTGGTGGTGACCAATCCCGAAGTCTCGTCGGTGCGCGATTCGGACCGCATTCTGGGCATGCTCAGCTCCAAGACCGAACGTGCCGTCAAGGGCGAGAGCATCAAGGAACATCTGCTGATCACGCGCTACAACCCCAACCGCGTGGAAGACGGCCAGATGCTGTCGCTGGAGGACATTCAGGACATTCTGCGCATCGAGCTGATCGGCGTGATCCCCGAATCCGAAACCGTGCTCCAGGCTTCCAACCAGGGCATTCCGGCCGTGCACATGCAAGGCACCGACGTGGCCGAGGCCTATCAGGACGTGGTGGCACGCTTCCTGGGCGAAGAAAAACCCATGCGCTTTACCGAAGCCGTCAAGCCCGGCTTCTTCAAACGCATGTTTGGCGGGAGGTAAGCCATATGTCCATGTTGTCGTTTCTGCTCGGAGAGAAGAAAAAATCCGCCTCGGTCGCCAAGGAGCGTCTGCAGATCATTCTCGCCCGTGAACGCGTGGGCGGCGAAAGCGGCAAGCCCGACTATCTGCCGGCCCTGCAAAAAGAGCTGATGGCCGTGATTTCCAAGTATGTGGACATCAACCCCAATGACATCAAGGTACAGCTGGAGCGCCAGGAAAACCTTGAGGTTCTGGAAGTCAAGATCGAGCTGCCGGACGCCACACGCGGCTGATACCAACTCATCTGTTCAAAAAATGGGCCTCTGAGGCCCATTTTTCATGGTGCTTCCACCCGGCGCCTCGCGCAGTGCGAAAACGCGGGTGTCGCGCCTCATTCCCGCACCGGCTCCCGCATGGTCACCAGCTCCTCGGCCACGGTCGGGTGTATGCCTATGGTCGCATCGAACTGCTGCTTGGTCGCGCCGCATTGCAGCGCCACGGCAAAGCCCTGCATCAGCTCGCCCGCGCCCTCGCCCACCATATGCACACCGCGCACGCGCTGGTCGGCCTTGGAGACGATGAGCTTGAGGAAGACGTTCTCGGGCTCGGCCCCCATGCGGTTGGTCAGCGGCCTGAAGCTGGACTGGAAGACCTGCACCGCGCCAAAGCGCACGCGCGCCGCCTCCTCGGACAGTCCCACCGTGCCCACCTGCGGATGGGAGAACACCGCCGTCGGCACCAGTTCGTAGTCGGGGGCGCTCTTGTCGCCCTGACCGAACAGACGATGGGCGACCACCGAGCCCTCGGCCAGCGCCACGGGCGTCAGGGCCATGCGATCGACCACGTCGCCCACGGCATGGATGGATGGCACATTGCTGCAGAAATGCTGGTCCACCTCGATGGCGCCCTGGTCGTTGACCTTGACCCCTGCCGCCTCCAGCCCCAGTCCTTCGATCAGGGGCACGCGACCCGTGGCGTACATCACGCAGTCCACCACCAGTTGCTCGCCGCTCTTGAGCTGCAGGTGCAGGCCGTCCGCCTGCTTGTCTATGGCCTGGATCTCATCCTCCCAGCGGAAGTTCACGCCCAGCTGGGCCATCTCCTGGCCCAGGTGCAGACCGAGGTCGGCATCAAAGCCGCGCAGCAGCTGCTGGCGACGGTGCAGCAGGGTGGTCTCTGCGCCCAGGCCGTTGAAGATGGAGGCGAACTCCACGGCGATATAGCCACCGCCCACGACCACCACGCGCCTGGGCAGCTGCGGCAGGTGGAAAGCCTCGTTGGAGGTGATGGCATGCTCGATGCCCGGGATATCGGGCAGGCTGGGCGTGCCACCCGTCGCGATCAGGATATGGCGGGCATGCAGGGTCTGCCCGTTCACCTGCACGCTATGCGGCCCTGAGAGCTTTGCACGGCCGTGGATGACGGCAACCCCTGCGCCGGCCAGCATGCGGCCGTAGACGCCGTTCAGACGCTCGATTTCGCGGTCCTTGTTGGCAATCAGCACAGGCCAGTCGAAACGCGGCTGCTCCAGCTGCCAGCCAAAGCCCCGCGCCTCCTCGGCCAGCTGGCTGAAATGCGCTGCATGGCTGAGCAGCTTCTTGGGGATGCAGCCCACGTTGACGCAGGTACCGCCCAGCTGGGCGGCTTCCACCACGGCCACACGGGACCCCAGGCCGGCAGCCACGCGGCTGGCGCGCACGCCCCCCGAGCCGCCGCCTATGACCAGAAAGTCGTAATCAAAGTCTTGTTGCTGCATGTTCTGTCTCGCTGGTTGGGAGGTTCAAAGCAGATGCTTGCTGCTTTGAACTCTACAAGACAAGACTGCCGCAGGTGGTTTAACGCAGCGTTAAACCACCTGCACGACCCAGTTTGGCCGGCGCACGGCTTAGAACGGCTTGTCACCCTTGACCGTGGCGCGGTGCATGCGACGCACGGCCGGGAAATAGTCCTGAATCGCGTAATGCTGGGTGGAGCGGTTGTCCCACATGGCAATGGTGTTGGGCTCCCAGTGCAGGCGCATCTGGTATTCCAGAATCGCGGGCTGGCGCAGCAGATAGTTCATCAGATCCTGCTGCTGGGCATGAATTTCGTTGGCCGAGCGGAAGCTGTCGAAGTGCGAGCTGAAGTTGGCGAAATGCGTGACGAAGGTTTCGTTGACGTAGAGGATCTTTCGGCCGCTTTCGGGGTGGGTGCGCACCACCGGGTGCACCACGGGCGGATATTTGTCGCGCGCCTGGGCCTGCTGCGCGGGCGTCATGCGCGCGCCGAACGAGGGCAGGATGTCATGCACGGCATACAGGCTGGCGATCTGCTGCTTGCGCGTCTCGGGCAACTGCTCGTAGGCCTGCTCCATATTGATCCAGACCGTGTCGCCGCCGACCTCGGGGCATTCCACGCAGCGCAGCACCGAGGCCATGGATGGGGTATCGCGCCAGGAGACATCGGTGTGATAGACGTTCTCGGTGCCCGGGATCTTGCTGTTGCCGCCGAGCAGCACCAGCTCGGGATGGTCGGGGTGATGGGGAAATACCGGGTGCAGCTCCAGCTCGCCGAAGCGGCGTGCAAACGCCACATGCTGGGCAGGCGTGATGTTCTGCTCCCGAAACACCAGCACCTTGTGCGCCACCAGCGCCTGGCGCAGCTCGCGCGTCTGCTCCTCGCTCATGGGCTGGCGCAGGTCTATGCCCGAAACCTCCACGCCGATGGCGGGTGAGATGCGCCTGAGTTCGAGCCCCGTGCTGCTTGCCGCGGCCACCTTGCGCTGGGTATGGGCCGGCCTGTCTTCGCAATCGATCATGATGTGTCTCCAAAGCGTTGCACCAATGTCCTGCGGCATGGCGCTGCAGGCCTGGGTGCAATCTAGGGCGGGCCTTGGAGATCGGTATCGTTCAAGTCGACTAGGTAGGGTTCCCAGTCGGCAGCCGGCCTTACCTGACGAAGCCGTGGGCGTGCATATGGCCTGAGTGGTAGAGCAGCGGCGCGCGGTCGGCATGGTGCTCGCAGCGTTCCACCTCGCCGATGAAGAGCAGATGGTCGCCCTCCTCATGCTGGCGCAGATTGCGGCACTCGAAGACCGCGCTGCAGCCCTCCAGCAGCGGCACGCCATGCTCGGAGTCATGGTGCTGCGTATGGCTGAACCGGTCCGCTCCCTTGCGTGCAAACAGCTCGGCCAGCGGCTTTTGCGAAGCCGCCAGCACATGGATCGCGTAGTGGGTGCTGTGGCGGAACACGGGCAGGGAATTGGCCTTCAGACCCAGGCTCCAGAGCACCAGCGAGGGCGCCAGCGACAGGGCGTTGAAGGAGCTGACCGTGGAGCCCACCGCATGGCCCTCTGCACTGCGCGCCGTGATGATGGTCACGCCGGTGGCAAATTGCCCCAGCGCATCGCGAAATTCGCGCTGCGAGAAAGGCAAGGCCGAACGCAAGACGGAGGTAGGCAAGGCGGAGTTCACGAAATTCAGAGCTCAGGTCAGCGACCACAACGGTGCGCCACGGTTCAAGATCAGCAGATCCCAGGGAGCATCTGCAGGGCTTGAGCAATTATCAACTTGAACCTAGCCGGTCACAATCCGTAAGGGCTTAAGGCCAGAATCATCAATTTTGATAGCTTCTGACGCATGACTGCAAAGGCCTGCAGTCCAAAATCCTCATCAGTCCTGGGTCTGAACTGCCAGCAGTCCCTGACCGGCCTGCTGCGCCAGCCAGCCGCCGACCTTGGCCTTGCTGCAGCGCTGCAGCTGCATCAGCAGCGCATGTTCGGGCCAGGGCAGGGCATGGCGCTCGCACAGGTCCTGCTGCATGCGGGCCAGCAGGGCCGCCGCCATCTCGGCATCCGCCAGCGCCCGGTGGGCGCGGCCCGTGGAAGGCAGGTGCAGATAGCGCGCCAGATTGCCCAGGCTGTGACTGGGTGCCTGCGGATAGATGCGGCGCGACAGCAGCACGGTGCAGGCAAACAGCTGGGGCGCAGCCTCGCCCGCCAGTGCCAGCTCGGCCTGCCAGAACTTGCTGTCGAACGATGCGTTGTGGGCCACCATGGGTGCGCCGCCCACAAAGCGGGCTGCATCGCGCATCACCTCGGCGGCGGGCGGCGCCGTGCGCAGCATCGCGTTGGTGATGCCGGTGAGCTCGGTGATGAAGGGCGAGACCCAGGCCCCGGTCTGCATCAGGCTCTGGAAGCGGTCCACCACGCGGCCCTGCTCCAGCAGCACGATGGCCACCTCGGTGGCCCTGGCGCCCTGGGCGGGCGTCATGCCCGTGGTTTCAAAGTCGATGACGGCGATCGCAGCACTCATAACTGCATTGTGCCGTGGCCGGCGCCTCAGTCCGTGCCCAGCTCGTCTTCTCCGGGCAGACCCAGGCTTTGCACCACATGCTCGAGGATGCGGAACAGCTGCTCGCTCTCGGCGCTGCCCAGTTGCTCCTCGATCTCGGAGTAGATGGTTTCGAAATGCGGCACGATCTGCGCCACCATCTCCTGCCCGGCGGGCGTGAGGGCGAACTCGGAGCCCCGCAGATCGGCCACATGGCGGCCGCGCTTGATGAGCAAACGCCCTTCCAGCGTCTTGAGCAGGCGCGAGAGGCTGGGCATGCTGATGAAGGTCAGCTGCGACAGCTCCATGGGACGCAGACGCCTGTCGGCCACCGACATGATGCGCAGCACGCGCCATTGCTGCTCGGTCAGTCCGTGCGCACGCAGCGAGGGACGAAAGCGCACCATGACCGCCTCGCGGGCCTTGAGCAAAGCCATGGGCAATGAGCGCGCGAAGGAACGTGAAGTGTCAAGGGCAGAAGTGATGTCGTGCTGGGTCATGGCATGGACGAGTTGCTGGCGTGATTGTATGTAAGAGCCCCACGCAGCGATACCGTCAATCCGGGCAAAAGAGTCAGCCAGCCCGTACTCGTCCTGCAGTCCTATGCCCTGTCTCAGGCCGACGCGATCCGCGCACCGCGAGCGATCTCGGGGGCCGGCTCGTCCCAGAACCGGAAATCCAGCGCCGGGCGCTCGCCGCTCATCAGGGCCGCCATGGCCTTGCCCGACCCCGCACCATGCGTCCAGCCCAGGGTGCCATGCCCGGCATTGACCCAGATTCCGGCAGCCTGAGTCGCACCGATGCAGGGAATGTTGCTGGGCGTGGCGGGCCGCAGACCGCACCAGAACTGCGGATCGCCGCCCTGCTCGGGCAGGCGCGTGTCGCAGACGCCGGGCATCAGCTCCTCCACGCGCCTGACCAGCATCTCGCAGCGCGCCCTGGCCGTGGGCGTGTCCAGACTCAGATCGAAGCCGCCCAACTCAATGGTGCCGGCCACGCGCAGGCGGTTGCCCAGACGGCTCATGGCGACCTTGCGGCTGTCGTCGATGGTGGAGACCATGGGGGCTTTTTCGGGCCGCAGCAGCGGCAGGGTGGCGCTATAGCCCTTGCCCGGGTAGATGGGTACATGCACGCCCAGAGGCCTGAGCAGCAGCGGCGTGTAGGAGCCACAGGCGACCACCACGGCATCCGCGCTCAGCATGCGCCGGGCGCCATCGCTGCCGCCGCGAAGCTGCACCTGGGCAGGCTTGCCCCGGCGCGCCGGCTGCAGGCTCAGGATGTCGTGGCCGTAGAGGAACTGCACACCGGCCTGGGCACAGAGGTCGGCCAGCTTTTCGGTGAACAGACGCGCATCACCGGACTCGTCCGTGGCGGTGAACGTGCCACCCGCAATCTGCGCAGCATAGGGCGTGAATGCAGGCTCGATGGCCAGCAGCTCTTCGCGGCTGACCAGACGGCGCTGCACACCGTATTGCCGCATCAGCTCCACGCCTTCGGCGGCCTCGGCAAACGCTTGCGGGCTGCTGTAGAAATGGGCAATGCCGCGCTCCAGCCGCTCGAACTCGATACCGGTCTTCTGGACCATGTCCTTGAGCGCCAGATGGCTGTAGGCGCCCAGCGCCACGATCTGCTGGACATTGCGCGCAAAGGCGCGGTCATTGCACTGGGCCAGGAACTGCAGGCACCAGCGCCATTGCGCGCTTTCGAGCCGGGGCCGCAGCAGCAGCGGAGCCTGTTTGTCGAACATCCATTTCAGCGCCTTCCAGGGCGCCTGGCGATTGGCCCAGGGCTCGCAGTAGCTGACCGAGATCTGGCCGCCATTGGCATAGCTTGTCTCCAGGGCCGGACCGCTCTGGCGGTCCACCACGGTGACTTGATGACCGCGCTCGCGCAGATGCCAGGCGGTGCTGATGCCGATGATGCCGGCGCCCAGGACGATGATGTTCATGCGGCCAGTGTCTGCACTCTTGCAGGCAAACAAAAGCAGCATTAAATTTTCAGCAGTTTCATCAGAAATGCTAATGGAATAGCCATGAGTTCCTGGGACCCTGTTGCGCTGGAATGCCTGGCCGCCATCGTGGAGGAAGGCGGCTTCGAGCGCGCCGCGCAAAAGCTGCACATCACCCAGTCGGCCGTGTCCCAGCGCCTGCGGGCGCTGGAGGCGCAGGTGGGCTCGGTGCTGGTGGAGCGCACGCGCCCCGTCAAGCCCACCAGCGCTGGCCGCTTGCTGCTCAAGCATGCCAAGCAGCTGCGCCTGCTGCGCGCCGATCTCGCGCACGAGCTGCAGGAGCTGGCACCGCAGACCGGACAGAGCCTGGCCGGCGAAATCGTCTCCATCGCCATCAATGCCGACAGCATTGCCACCTGGGCCATGACGGCCCTCGACGAGCTGGTGAAGAGCGGCCTGCCGCTGGAGGTGGTGGTCGACGACCAGGACTTCACGCAGGAGCTGCTGCGCTCGGGCCAGGTCATGGGCTGCGTCACCACGCTGGGTCAGGCCCTGCGCGGCTGCACGGTGCAGCCCCTGGGCGCCATGCGCTATGTGGCCGTGGCCTCGGCCGAGTTTGCCCGGCAAAGACTGCCGCAGGGGCTGACGCGCAAGAACTTCAACCAGCTGCCCTATCTGTCCTTTAACCGCAAGGACGATATGCAGGCCGAGTTCGTGGCGCGCTGCCTGGGCCTGCGCAATGTGTCGCTGCAGCACCAGATCCTGCTGCCCAGCTGCGAGGCGCAGGTGCGCGCCGTGCGTGCCGGCTGGGGCGTGGGCGTGCTGCCGCAGCTGCTGGTGCAGCCAGCGCTGGAGGCCGGCGATCTGGTCGAGATTGCGCCCGGCCATGCACTGTCCATCGCGCTGTTCTGGCATTGCTGGAATCTGGAGTCGCGCGTGCTGGCCCATGTCAGCCAGGCCTTGCTGGGCAAGGCCCGGCAGCTGCTGCAGGTCGATTGATGCCGGCCATAGAAAAAGGCCGTGCTTTGCAGCACGGCCTTGCGAGAGCGGTTCAAACGGAGGTACTTTGGTTTTTGTAGCTGTGGACGCTCATCTATCCTTGATTTGACGCCGTTTTATGCCTGATGTATATGCACATCAAGCGCAAGCAGCTATGAAAATCAGCGAATCAGCAGCACGGGGATGGTGCAGCCCGCCAGCACCTGAGAGCTGACCGAGCCCATGACCAGGCGGCCCAGCGCGCCGTGGCCATGCGTGCCCATGGCGATCAGGTCGAACTTGCCGTCCTGCGCGGCGTGGATGATGGTGTCGGCAATGGGGCCGACCTTGGAGATGCTGTGCGCCTCGACGCCACGCGCCTTCAGGAACTCCTGCACGGGCTGCAGGATCTTGGCGGATTCTTCGTCGTAGTACTGCTCCACCACTTCCTTGCCCAGCGCAGCGCGTGCACGCGGAGGCAGCAACGGCTGCACGGTGATGATGGTGTACTCATGGCCCGTGCCCAGCATCTCCTGATGCGAGGTCAGATAGGCCAGCATTTTCTGGGTGTAGGCACTGCCGTCCACAGCGAGCAAGATCTTCATACCAATTTCTCCTTGTTGATGTCTCGAGCCTAAGGGCTAGGGACAGTCAGCATCTTGACTTGGCTCAAGTCAATTGTCGATGCCGGCAGAAAGTCCTCCTGCTCTCCCTTGCGGGCATAGCCGAGAGGATTGGCCACCACGCGGCATTGCCAGGCGCTGCCGTCCTCGCGCCGGCCGCTGGCGATGTAGTCGCTGGCGCAATGCAGATGGCCGTGCAGCCAGAGCTGGGCATGGGGCAGAAAGTCGTCCATCACATTGCAGAAACCGGCCGTGCCGGGCACCAGCCCGTAGCGCGGATCGGCGCTGCGCAGGCTGGGCGCAAAGTGGGTCACGGCCACCGTGGACCCGTCAAACGGCTGCTGCAGCGCGGCGCGCAGCCAGTCCTGGCAGAGCAGGCTTTCCTCGCGCATGGGCGCGGCCAGAAACGGCTCGCCCTGGCGGCTGCCGCCGGTCTTTTGCAGATAGAAATTGGCGGCGCGAAAAGCCTTCTCGCGCAGCCTGTGCAAACGCGTGGCATCGCTCACGCCCTCATGCATGGCCATGGCGTCGAAGTCGCTCCACAGCGTGGTGCCGATGAAACGCACGCCGTCCATGACCACGGTTTCACGGTCGAGCCAGATCAGGCCCAGCTTGTCGCACACGCGCTGCAGGCGCAGTCTCGCCTCGTCGAAGTCCTGCATGTCGTACTCGTGATTGCCGGGCACGAACAGCACGGGCGTGGGCCAGGCCGCGTATTGCGGCAGCGGCGAGAAACGCTCCAGCCCGAAGTTCTCGCCATCGACCTGGCTGCTGCTCTGGTAGGAGCCGATATCGCCAGCCAGCACCAGCACATCGGCGCCGGCCGCCGGCTGGGCCACGAATTGGGGGTGGACTTCAAGGTGCAGGTCGGACAGCAGCTGGATCTTCATGCGGCTAGTTTAGTCAACCATGCTGGGTGACCTGGGCCGAACCATTGGCAAAGGTGATCTCAGCCGAGCGCGTCAGCGTTTTCAGCAGCCAGTCATAGGCCTGCGGGTGCGGGCCGCGCCGGCGCCACAGCGCATCCACATGCACGGGCGTGACATCGAAGGGCAGATCGCGCAACTCCAGCTGATCGCCCATGCCGGTCACGGGCACGAAATGGCGCGGCAGGATGGTCAGCAGATCGGAATTGATCACCACGCGCGCTGCGGTGAAGAACTGGTTGACGGTGAGCACCACTTCGCGCGAACGCCCCAGCGAGGCCAGGGCCTCGTCGATGAAGCCGAAGGAGCGGCCCGAGAAGCTGACCAGCATATGGCGGGCCGCGCAGTAGTTGTCCAGTGTCAGCGGCACATGCGCCAGCGGGTGGTCCTTGCGCATCACGCACAGGTACTCGCTCTCGTACAGGCGGCGGCTGTCAAACGCCACCAGACCGCCGGCCTGTGCACGCGCCGTCAGATCGGCCAGCACGGCGGGGAAATAGCCCACGGCCATATCGGCCTCGCCATCGTCGAGCAGGGATCTGGGATCGCGCGTGGTCAGCGGCAGCAGGCGTATGCCCAGGCCCGGTGCCTCGCGCTCCAGGATCGGGTACAGCGGCGGAATCAGCGTGGCGGCCGTGGCATCGGCCATGGCGATCACGAACGTGGTGCTGGCCGTCTCGGGATCGAACTCGTCCGGTGCGAGTGCGCCCTCCAGATGCTGCAGGGCCTCGCGTATCACCGGCCACAGAGCCTGGGCGCGCGGCGTGGGCTCAACGCCCTGCCCCTGGCGCACCAGCAGCTCGTCGCCCAGGACCTCGCGCAGCCGGCGCATGGCATTGCTGACCGCCGGCTGGGTGATGCTGAGCTTGTGCGCCGCGCGCGTGAGACTGCGTTCGGACATGACCTCATCGAAGACGCGCAGCAGATTCAGATCCAGAGAGCGAAAGTTCAAAGACATGGCATCACCCGATACATCACTACCGTGAATGCTACAGATTCAAAATATAAATTTGAACATACCTAGGGTAATCCCTATAGTTACACCTATTCCCCGGGCAATTCGCCAAAAGCGTGGGTCAAAGGGTTAACTGCCATGAGCAACTTTATTTACAACTCCTACTGTGTCGAGCACCCTGGTGTGGTGCGTATCTATCAGGCCAGCGACGAACGCATGGCCGCCATTGCCGCCGAACATGAAGCGCAATCCCAGTCCCGATCGCACTGGATGGTGCTGGCCGTGGTGCTTGCCGCTCTGGCCGCCGGCGTATTCCAGGCCACCGAGACCTGGAGCGACGGTCATATGATGGCTGCCTGGATGGTTCTGTGGGCCATGGCCTTTGCCAGCATCGCCCTCTTCTCCCAGCCCGCCCGCCGCGCCATCAATCTGGTGCGTACCGGCTACCGCGCCTGGGTCAAGAGCCGCCAGCAAGCCGCTGCCGATGAACGCGTCTGGAACGCTGCGCTGCAAGATGCCCGCCTGATGGCCGATCTGGCCCGTGCCATGGATCGTCAGAGCCGCTAAGCGTCCGGACCGCTTCCCCCGAAAAGCCGCTGCCCACAAGGCCGCGGCTTTTTGCATGGGGAAATAGAGTCAAACAAGCCTCTATCCCAGATTTAGAAAGTGCTTACAGCTACAAAAATAAAAGCAAACAAAAAGCCCTGCTGAAAAAAATCAGCAGGGCTTTTTTAATGTGCACAGTCTCAGCCAGGGACACCGCGCAAGGGCCGCCCCGCCGCGCTGGTGTCGTCCCCCTCCCATAGCGCGAAGCGCGTAGAGAGAGGGGCGCCCTGCTAGGGGGAAGCCGCGCAGCGGCTCAGGGGGAGAATCAAGCGCTCAAGCGCTTTTCCAGCTCAGCCTTGGTATCCAGCATGGCCTTGGGCAGGTTGTAAGCCAGCTTGTCGAAATGCTCGCCGTGCAGCTTCATTTCCTCGGCCCAGGCAGCCTTGTCGATATTGGTCACGCTGTCGAACTGGGCGGCGTTGAAGTCCAGGCCGCTCCAGTTGATTTCAGCGTACTGGGGCGCAATACCGAAGGCGGTTTCCTGACCTTGGGCCTGGCCTTCCAGACGGTCGATCATCCACTTCAGCACGCGCATGTTCTCACCGTAGCCGGGCCAGACGAACTTGCCTTCGGCGTTCTTGCGGAACCAGTTGGTGGTGAAGATCTTGGGCAGGGTTGCGCCCTGGCCTTCGATCTTGGCGCCCAGGTCCAGCCAGTGCTGGAAATAGTCGCTCATGTTGTAGCCGGCGAAAGGCAGCATGGCGAAGGGATCGCGACGCACCACGCCTTGTGCGCCAAAGGCGGCGGCGGTGGTCTCGGAGCCCATGGTCGCAGCCATGTACACGCCTTCGGTCCAGTCACGGGCTTCAGTCACCAGAGGCACGGTGGTGGAGCGACGGCCGCCGAAGATGATGGCGTCGATCTTCACGCCCTTCTGGTCGTCCCAGGCTTCGTCCAGCGCGGGGTTGTTGGTGGCAGCCACGGTGAAGCGGGCATTGGGGTGGGCGGCCTTGGCGCCGGTTTCCTTGGCGATCTGGGGCGTCCAGTCCTTGCCTTGCCAGTCGATCAGGTGATCGGGCAGCTTGCCCTGGTCCTTTTCCATGCCTTCCCACCACACGTCGCCGTCATCGGTCAGGGCCACGTTGGTGAAGATCACGTTCTTGTCCAGGCTCAACATGCAGTTCGGGTTGGTCAGCATGTTGGTGCCGGGAGCCACGCCGAAGTAACCGGCTTCGGGATTGATGGCGCGCAGCGAGCCGTCAGCCTGGGGCTTGATCCAGGCGATGTCGTCGCCGATGGTCGTGACCTTCCAGCCGTCGAAGGCCTTGGGGGGCACCAGCATGGAGAAATTGGTCTTGCCGCAGGCGGAGGGGAAGGCGGCAGCCACGTGGTACTTCTTGCCTTCGGGGTTGGTGACGCCCAGGATCAGCATGTGCTCGGCCAGCCAGCCCTGGTCGCGGCCCATGGTGGAGGCGATACGCAGCGCAAAGCACTTCTTGCCCAGCAGCGCATTGCCGCCGTAGCCCGAGCCGTAGGACCAGATTTCGCGGGTTTCGGGATAGTGAACGATGTACTTGGTCTTGCTGCAAGGCCAGGTGGTTTCGTCCTTCTCGCCTGCGGCCAGAGGTGCGCCGATGGTGTGCACGCAGGGCACGAACTCGCCGCTGGTGCCGATCACGTCATACACGGCCTTGCCCATGCGGGTCATGATCTTCATGTTGACGGCCACATAGGGGCTGTCGGACAGCTCGATGCCCACGTGGGCGATGGGCGAACCCAGCGGGCCCATGGAGAAGGGCACCACGTACATGGTGCGGCCAGCCATGCAGCCGTCGAACAGAGGGTTCAGCGTGGCGCGCATCTCGGCAGGGTCCATCCAGTTGTTGGTGGGACCTGCGTCTTCCTTCTTGGCGGAGCAGATATAGGTGCGGTCTTCCACACGGGCCACGTCCGAAGGATCGGTCCAGGCCAGGAAGGAGCCGGGGCGCTTGGCCAGGGGCTTGAAGGTACCGGCATCCACCAGTTGCTGGCACAGCGCGTCATATTCGGCTTGCGAGCCGTCGCACCAATGGATCTGGGCGGGCTTGCACAGCGCAGCCATTTCGGCGACCCAAGCGATGAGCTTGGGGTTCTTGACGTAATCGGGAGCCTGGATGTTCAGGCTTTGCACAGCGGCGTTCATGGGGGAAGTCCTTCAATTAAAAACCAATTTTTCAAAGAAGCATCCTCTGTAGTCCGAGCCGGATGCGTCTTTGAAAAAAGGCTTTTGAAGGTGTCTCGCTTGCTTTCCCTAGCGCCTGTTGGCGCCTGCAGTCCATCCGATTAAGTCAAAACAACCTTGTTTTGAATAGCGGCGGGACATCGATTCTAGGGAGGGGCTTCGAATTTGTCAGCAATTCACTGGCAATAACTATGCATCTTATGCATCAAAGTATGTGCATTTCAAACATTGATGACGTGTTCGGATATAAAAAAACCCCGCATCGCGGGGTTGGGTCAGCCAGGGTTGGAATGCCTTGAGCAGGTGTCGGCCTCAGGCCATGTTCACGGCAATGAAGGCCAGCAGAAACATCATCACCGCACCGGCGGCCGGAATGATGACGGGGATGTAGGGAACCACGGCTTCGGCCGCATCCTGCGGCTCGTGGTCGACGGCGGGATCATGTGACATGCGATCAATGCTCCTTTCAACAATGGTTGACAGGCATTCTGGCGCAGAGGCCGCTGTCACCCGCTAGGGGAAAGCCCGCCAGCGAGCACATCAGCCAATGCGCTCGGCTTCCATGCCCGCCGCGCGCAGAGCCTGCAGCACCTGCTCCACATGGGGCTGATTGCGAGTCTGCAGCACCAGTTCGATCTCCACATTCTGCGCGGCCAGCATGGTGAAGGCACGCTGGTGGTGCACCTCCTCGATATTGGCCCCGGCAGCGGCCACGGTGGTGGTGATCTGGGCCAGCACGCCGGGCACATCGCGCGCGCTGACGCGGATGCGGGCCAGACGGCCGGAGCGCACCATGCCGCGCTCGATGATGGCGGCCAGCAGCATGGGGTCGATGTTGCCGCCCGACAGCACCAGACCCACCTTCTTGCCCTTGAACTGCGCCGGATAGCGCAGCAGAGCCGCCAGGCCTGCCGCGCCCGCGCCTTCGACCAGCGTCTTTTCGATCTCCAGCAGCATGAGCACGGCCTGCTCGATATCGCCCTCGTCCACCAGCAGCAAATCATCCACGCAGCGCTGCACCACTTCCTGGGTGATGAGGCCTGGCTGGGTCACCGCAATGCCTTCGGCAATCGTCGACGTGCCCATGGGCAGATCGGTATGGCGCAGCGCATTGACCATGGAAGGAAAGCGCTGGGTCTGAACCCCCACGACTTCGATCCCCGGCTTGATGGCCTTGGCCGCCGTCGCGATGCCCGCGATCAGGCCGCCGCCGCCAATGGCAATCACCAGCACATCCAGATCGTTCTGGGCCTGCAGAATTTCCAGTGCCAGCGTGCCCTGGCCGGCGGCAATCGCCTCGTCGTCATAGGGATGGACAAAGGTCAGCTGCTGCTCCTGCGCCAGCTGGTAGGCATGGGCACGGGCCTCGGCCAAGGTGTCGCCATGCAGCACCACCTCGGCGCCGAAGCCGCGCGTGCGCTCCACCTTCACACCCGGGGTGAAACGCGGCATGACGATGACGGCACGCAAGCCCAGACGTTGCGCGTGATAGGCCACGCCCTGGGCGTGGTTGCCCGCGCTCATGGCGACCACGCCGCGTGCGCGCTCGGCATCGCTGAGCATGAGCAGCTTGTTCAGCGCGCCGCGCTCCTTGAAGGATGCCGTGAACTGCAGGTTCTCGAACTTGAGATAGACCTGCGCCCCCGTGATCTGCGAGAGCGTGCGTGATTCCACAAAAGGAGTTTGAAGGACGGCGCCATTCAGGCGCGCAGCGGCGGCTTGGATATCTGCAAAGGTCAGCATGGTGAAGCCATTTTGCAAGCAGCCCATCATCCCGCGCCAGTGCCGGGTTTGCCGACCAGCAGCCTTGGCCTCGATCGCTCTCCAATTGATAGCTTCAATCCTTTTATAGAAAAAGGATTTCTTGCAAAAACACCTGAATTTCAGTGTCGTGCAGCGATTGACGAGCAGCTAAGGATTTCCCTTAGTTAACGCAAAACATGCAACATAGTGCCTAAAACCGCGTGCATTTTTTTGAGCCATCTGCATAATTGTGCCTACACCTAGTCAATAACTGCACTATTTTTCATCTCAGCAGGAGCCGAGCATGCAGCAGCAAACCGTCGTCGATTACCGCACCGACCCCAGCCAGTACCGGCACTGGTCGTTTGAAGTGGATGGCAATATCGCCCGGCTCAAGCTGGACATTGCCGAGGACGGCGGTATACGCCCCGGCTACAAGCTCAAGCTCAACAGCTATGACCTGGGCGTGGACGTGGAACTGCACGATGCACTCAACCGCATCCGCTTCGAACACCCGCAGGTGCGCTCCGTCATCGTCACCAGCGGCAAGGAGCGCATCTTCTGCTCGGGCGCGAATATCTTCATGCTCGGCGTCTCGTCCCACGCCTGGAAGGTGAACTTCTGCAAGTTCACCAACGAGACGCGCAACGGCATGGAGGACAGCTCCCGGCACGACGGACTCAAGTTCGTCGCCGCCGTCAACGGCGCCTGTGCGGGCGGCGGCTACGAGCTGGCGCTGGCCTGCGACGACATCGTGCTGATCGACGACCGCTCTTCCTCGGTATCGCTGCCCGAGGTCCCGCTGCTGGGCGTGCTGCCCGGCACGGGCGGGCTGACGCGCGTGACCGACAAGCGCCATGTGCGCCACGACCTGGCCGACATCTTCTGCACCAGCGTGGAAGGCGTGCGCGGCCAGCGTGCCGTGGACTGGCGACTGGTGGATGCGATCGCCAAGCCCGCGCAGTTTGCCGAGGTGGTGCAGCAACGTGCCGCAGCACTGGGCGAGAGCAGCCCGCGCCCGGCTTCGGCCCAGGGCGTACAGCTTGCCAGGCTGCAACGCGAGCAAAGCCCGGGCGGCCTGCACTATCGACACGTCAGCGTGCAGATCGATCGCAGCAAGCGCAGCGCCACCATCACGGTCAAGGCCCCCCGTGGCGAACAGCCCGCCAGCCTTGAAGCCATAGAAAGCGCAGGCGCCGCCTGGTGGCCGCTGGCCATGGGCCGCGAGCTCGACGACGCCATCCTGCATCTGCGCACCAACGAGCTCGATGTGGGCACCTGGATTCTCAAGACCGAGGGCGATGCGCGCGCCGTGCTGGCGGCGGGCCAGACCCTGGTGACGCACCGCGATCACTGGCTGGTGCAGCAAACCACAGGCCTGCTGCGCCGTACCTTTGCACGCCTCGATGTGTCGTCGCGGTCGCTGTTCGCCTTGATCGAACCCGGCTCCTGCTTTGTCGGCATGTTGGCCGAGCTGGTCTTCTGCGCCGATCGCGCCTACATGCTGGTGCTGCCCGACGAACCCGAGCGCGAGCCCGTCATCGAGCTCGATGCCTTCAACTTCGGCCTGCTGCCGCTGGTCAACGATCAAAGCCGTCTGCAGCGCCGCTTCTATGAGGAGTCCGAGCCGCTTGAGGCCGCGCGCGCTGCCGTTGGCAAGCCGCTCAACGGCGATGCCGCGCAACAGCTGGGACTGGTCACCGCCGCACTGGACGATATCGACTGGGAAGACGAGATCCGCATCGCCATGGAAGAGCGTGCCGCGATGTCGCCCGACGCGCTCACGGGCCTCGAAGCCAATCTGCGTTTCGCCAGCCAGGAAAACATGGTCACGCGCATCTTCGGGCGTCTGTCGGCCTGGCAGAACTGGATCTTCAACCGCCCCAACGCGGTGGGCGAAAAAGGGGCGCTGAAGCTCTACGGCACCGGACAGAAAGCCGGCTTCGATTTCAACAGGGTATGAGCCAACGGCCCTGACTCGGCGTCCGCCGGTCGCTCAGCACCAGTTTCAAGCGACTACACGGCTTCATGAATCGGCAAAACATCACAGGAGACTCCCCATGAGCAGCATCGACTACAGCCAGAAGATTCCCAACAACGTGGACCTCAGCGGTGACCGCACGCTGCAGCGTGCGCTGGAGAGCTGGCAGCCCAGCTTCATCCGCTGGTGGGACGATGTGGGCCCGGAAGGATCGACCAACTACGACGTCTATCTGCGTACCGCGGTGAGCGTGGATCCGCAGGGCTGGGCGCAGTTCGGCTACGTCAAGATGCGTGACTATCGCTGGGGCATCTTCCTGAACCCGGCGGATCAGGAACGCAGCATTCATTTTGGCGATCACAAGGGCGAGAAGGCCTGGCAGGACGTGCCCGGCGAGCACCGCGCCAACCTGCGTCGCATCATCGTCACGCAAGGCGATACCGAGCCTGCGTCGGTGGAGCAGCAGCGCCACCTGGGCCTGACCGCGCCGTCCATGTACGACCTGCGCAATCTGTTCCAGGTCAATGTGGAAGAAGGCCGCCATCTCTGGGCCATGGTCTACCTGCTGCACAAGCATTTCGGGCGTGACGGACGCGAGGAAGCCGAGGCCCTGCTGGAGCGCCAGAGCGGCGATGAAAACAACCCGCGCATTCTGGGCGCCTTCAATGAAAAAACGCCGGACTGGCTGGCGTTCTTCATGTTCACCTACTTCACCGACAGAGACGGAAAATTCCAGCTCGCAGCGCTCGCCGAATCCGCGTTCGACCCGCTGGCGCGCACCACCAAATTCATGCTGACCGAAGAGGCGCACCACATGTTCGTCGGCGAGTCCGGCGTCTCGCGCGTTCTGGCACGCACCTGCCAGGTCATGAACGAGCTCAAGACCGACGATGTGAACAAGCTGCGCAATGCGGGCGTCATCGATCTGCCCACGATCCAGCGCTATCTGAACTTCCACTACAGCGTGACCATCGACCTGTTCGGCGCCGACCAGTCGAGCAATGCCGCCACCTTCTACAGCTCGGGCCTCAAGGGCCGCTACGAAGAGGGCAAGCGCGAGGACGACCACAAACTGCACGAGCAGAACTACAAGGTGCTGGAAGTGGTGGACGGCAAGTTGCAGGAGAAGGAAGTGCCCATGCTCAACGCCTTGAACGAGGTGCTGCGCGACGACTACATCAAGGACAGCAATGCCGGTGTGGGCCGCTGGAACAAGGTGATGGAAAAGGCCGGCATCGACTTTCGCCTGACGGTGCCGCACAAGGCCTTCAACCGCCAGATCGGCGCGCTGGCAGGCGTGCGCATCAGCCCCGACGGCCGCCCCGTGAGCGAGCAGGAATGGCTGACCAGGAAGAGCGAGTGGCTGGCCAGCGACGACGACCGCAGCTTTGTCGCATCGCTGATGAAGCCATGCCTGGAGCCGGGCAAGTTCGCCGGCTGGATTGCGCCCCCCGTAATGGGCATCAATCGCCAGCCCGTGGACTTCGAGTACGTGAAATTTTGATACCCCCTGAGCGGCTGAGCCGCTTCCCCCAAGGGGGACGACATCCTCGCGGCGGGGCGACCCTTGCTCGATGTCACTGAGTTGGGTTGCCACGGTTTGGAGAACAAAATGAGCACCATCACGCTGATTGAAAACGGCATCCTGAAGCAGCATCTGATCGACCCGGAGATCTGCATTCGCTGCAACACCTGCGAGGCGACCTGCCCCGTGGACGCCATCACGCATGACGACAACAACTATGTAGTCATGGCGGACAAGTGCAACGGCTGCATGGACTGCATCTCGCCCTGCCCCACCGGCTCCATCGACAACTGGCGCCTGGTGTCGACAAGCAAGCCCTACAGCGTGACCGAGCAACTGGGCTGGGAGAGCCTGCCCGAAGAACTTTCTGCCGACGTGCTGGCCGCCGCGCAGACGACCGAGAATGCCGTCGATGTGCAGGACCTGAGCCAGGCCCAGGCCGTGATTGCGGCCGCTGCCGGTCTGGCCGAAAGCGGCGCTGCGGAAGTCTTTCGCGCAGCCAGCTATGGCGCCACCACACCGCCCTGGTCTGCCGCCCATGCCTACACCAATCTGCATGGTCCCAAGGCTCCGGTGACGGCCACGGTGGTGGGCAATCTGAACTGCACGGAAGCCGGCTTCGACAACGAGACCCACCATATCGTGCTGGACTTCGGCGCCATGCCTTTTCCAGTGCTCGAAGGCCAGTCGCTGGGCATTGTCCCGCCCGGTGTGGATGCCGGCGGAAAGCCCCATGTGGCGCGCCAGTACTCGATTGCCAGCGCCCGCAACGGCGAGCGCCCCGGCTACAACAATCTGGCATTGACCGTGAAACGCGTGGTCGAGGATCACCAGGGCCAGCCCGTGCGAGGCGTGGCCAGCAACTATCTCTGCGATCTGCAGGTAGGTGACAAGGTGCAGGTCATCGGTCCGTTCGGCAGCAGCTTTCTCATGCCTAACCACCCGCGCTCGCACATCGTGATGATCTGCACCGGCACGGGCAGCGCGCCCATGCGCGCCATGACGGAGTGGCGCCGCCGCCTGCGCAAAAGCGGCAAGTTCGACAGCGGCAAACTGCTGCTGTTCTTCGGCGCGCGCACGCCTCAGGAGCTGCCCTATTTCGGCCCCTTGCAGAACCTGCCAAAGGATTTCATCGACATCAACTTCGCCTTCTCGCGCGTGGCCGGCCAGCCCAGGCGCTATGTGCAGGACGCCATGCGCGAGCGCTCGGCCGACCTCATGGAGCTGCTGCGCGACGACAACACGCACATCTATGTCTGCGGTCTCAAAAGCATGGAGGACGGCGTCGTGCTGGCACTGCGTGATGTGGCCCAGCAAGCAGGACTGGGCTGGGACGAACTGGGCTCAAGGCTCAAGCGCGAAGGACGTCTGCACCTGGAAACCTACTGACGCCTGCAGCCCTCGCCCCCGTCTGCGGCCAACAGGATCCGCGCATCAAGGCGGTGGCGGCATGTCATGCCCTTGACAGCGCAGCCCCTGCCAGCGCCCTACAGTGCAACGACCATAACCCACGAAAGACATGGCATGAATGCACGGGCGAACTTTCTGCGCATGCAAGACAGCACGCGTGAAGACTGGCAGTTGATCGGCGGCGAATTCGCACACTTCACCAGCGGCCTGCCCGATCGGGTGATGGCCCATCTGAAGCTGCTGGAAGGCGACTATGGCGGCTTTCCGGTGGACCGCTATACCCACTCCCTGCAAACCGCCACGCGCGCGCTGCGCGACGGCCGCGACGAGGAGTATGTGGTGTGCGCACTGCTGCACGACATTGGCGACACCCTCGGGTCCTTCAACCACCCCGACATAGCCGCAGCGGTTCTCCAGCCCTTTGTGAGCGAGGCCAACCACTGGATGGTCCAGCATCACGGCATCTTCCAGGGTCACTATTTCTTCCATCACATCGGCCTGGACAGGGACATGCGCGAGCAGTTCCGGGAGCATCCGCACTACACGCGCACGGCCGAGTTCTGCGAACTCTATGACAACCCGGCCTTTGATCCCCGGGCCGAGACCCTGCCCTTGAGCGAATTCGAGCCCATGCTGCGCCGCCTGATGCAGCGGCCCCGGCAAAGCATCTACAAGGCCGCCATGGAATCAACGATGCAAGACGCCCGGAAGTCGTAGCACACGCCGGCATGGCGCCTGCCGCAATCATCAAAAGATGAGCTGTTATCGCTGGCCCATCAACAAACCTGGCAATGATTCAGTCCATGTTTGTTTTTCCGCAGGCGGTTGCAGCTCATCTTTTTGATGCGCCCTGGCCCGCTCCGCAAGCGTGCTGCCGTCGCAGCTAATGCGCGTAGGCGTCCTGTGCCAACGCGCAGGCCAGTATCCAGGCCGGGTCCACCAGCTCGGCGCCGCGGGCCTGCGATGCCTGCGGAAGGGCCAGCGGAATCTCGGTACAACCCATGATCACGGGCACGGCGCCATGGCGCTGCAGCAGCGGCGCCAGCGCCTCGCCGAAGCATTGCACAGCCAGCGGCATATCGCCCTGCTTCACGCCCTCGTAGATGCCTTGCATGAGCCGGGCCCGGCCCGCCGGTCCGGGCCGCAGTGCGGCAATGCCGCAATCGGCCAGCGCCGCGTCGTAGAGCCCGCTGTCATAGGTGCCGTCCGTGGCCAGCACCAGGGCCTGGCGCGCGCCGCCTGCCTTCAGGTACAGCGCCGTCTGCTGCGCGATGTGTAGCACACGCAACTGCGGGAAAAGCGCCTGTATCTGCCCATGCCAGGCATGGGCCGTGTTGCAGGCCAGGGCCACGCTGCGCACGCCCAGGGCCGCGAGCCGGCCCGCACCCTGCAGCAGATGCGCAGCCGGGCCCGCAGGGGACTGCGGATCGCTGCGCAGCGCCTGTGTGCGATCGGGCATGGGCAGCTGTACCAGCCAGTGCTCGGGATAGGCCTGGTCGTGCACGGGCAGACCCTGGCCCTGCAGATGCCGGGTGCAGGCCTGCACGAACAGGCGCACGAAATCCGCGCCCGCTGCAGGCCCCATGCCGCCGAGAATGCCGACCGCCTGCATCTCAGAACGCCGGCTTGTCGCCGCGCTCCTGCACGTTGCGCTGCAGCTGCTCGCTCATGGGCAGACCCAGGGCCGCGTTCTTGGGCGGGATGGGCTGCATGAACCATTTGTCGTAGAGCCTGGCGAAGGCGCCCGACTTCATCAGGTCGCCGATCACGCCATCCACCAGCTGCTTGAACTGCGGGTCGTCCTTGCGCAGCATGCAGGCATAGGGCTCGACCTGCAGCGCATCGGCCACGACGTGGAAATCCTTGGGATTCTTGGCGTTGGCGATCAGGCCGTAGAGCAGGATGTCGTCCATGCCGAAGGCCGCGGCGCGGTCATTCTCGACCAGCAGAAAGCCGTCGGCATGGTCCTTGGCCATGACGATGTTCATGCCCCAGCCCTGCTCGGCATTGGCCTTGCGCAGCACCTGCAGATTGGTGGTGCCGGTGGTGATGGCCGCTGTCTTGCCCTTGAGGTCGGCATAGCTTTGGATGCCCGAGCTCTTCTTCACCAGCAGCCGTGTGCCGGTGTAGAAGTGATTGATGGCAAAGCCCACTTCCTTGGCCCGCACCGTGTTGTTGGTGGTCGATCCGCACTCCAGGTCTATGGTGCCGTTGGCCAGCAGCGGCATGCGGTTCTGCGAGGTCACGGCCTGCCAGCGCACCTCCAGCGCGGGCAGATTCAGCACCTTCTTCACGGCTTCGGCGACTGCCTGCGACAGCTCCACGGTCATGCCGATGGGCTTGCCGTTGTCCAGGTAGCTGAAGGGCACGGAGGACTCGCGGTAGGCCAGCGTGATGCGCCCGCTGTCGCGCACCTTGGCCAGGGTATCGGCATGGGCAGAGCCCAGAAAACCCAGGCTCAGTGCCGCACAAAGCACGGTGGAGTGAAGTTGCATGCGGTGTCTCCTCTTCGGTGGTGGATGTGCCGCCAGTGTAGAAAGCGCGCCCGGCTCCGGAGGATGACAATATCGGGCTGGTCCATGCCTCTGGTTTATGGGTGACAGCGCAGGCACCGCCATGCTCCGGGTAAACACCGCGACCGGGGGCCAACCGGCCGCACGCATCGCGCGAGCAGGCCATAACCTGGGTGCATACCCTGCATGCCAAATGCCATGGCTGTCTGGCCCCGCACGGGCCTACAGTGCGACAGCATGGAGAAACGATCAATGCATGTCTGTATCGTGGGCGCCGGCATCGTCGGCCTGGCCACTGCCTATGCGCTGCAGCGCGCGGGCTGCCGCGTCACGGTCCTGGAACGCGGGCCTGGCCCGGCAGCGGGCGCCAGCGGCGGCAACGGCGCGCAGCTCAGCTATTCCTATGTGCAGCCGCTGGCCGATCCCGGCATCTGGAAGATGCTGCCGCAGCTGCTGCTGGAGAAGGACTCGCCGCTGGCCCTGCGCCTGCGCGCCGATCCCGCCCAATGGGCCTGGGGACTGCGCTTTCTGGGCGCCTGCAATGCGCGCGCCTCCATGGCCGGCACGCAGGCGCTGCTGAAGCTGGCCGCCGAAAGCCGACAGATTTTCGAGAGTCTGCAGGCGCAGGAGTCCCTGAGCTGCGCACTGCATACGCCGGGCAAACTGGTGCTGTACCAAACGCAGCAGGGCCTGGATGCCGCGGCCCGGCAGGTGGCCCTGCAATCGCGCCTTGGCGGCGCCAGCCAGCAGGTGGTGGATGCGGCAGTCGCCGTGCGCCTGGAGCCCGCGCTGGCAGGCTACGCGGGCCGCATGGCGGGCGCCGTTCATACCCCCAGCGAAAGCGCCGCCGACTGCCGCCAGCTGTGTGAGCAGCTGGCGGCGCTGCTGACCGCACGCGGCGCCGAGCTGCGCTACGACACCGAGGTGCTGGGCTTCGAACGCCAGGGCGACGCCGTCACCGGCCTGCGCACCGCCGCAGGCCTGCTGCAGGCCGAGCACTACGTGCTGGCCAGCGGCTGGGAAAGCCAGGCCCACGCGCGCCAGCTGAGCCTGCGCATTCCCGTCTATCCGCTCAAGGGCTACAGCATCACCGTGGACATACCGGCCGACCACACCCACGCCGCGCCACGCGTGAGCGTGACCGACACCGCGCGCAAGGTGGTGTTCGCGCGCCTTGGCGAGCGCCTGCGCGTGGCCGGCATGGTGGAGATCATCGGCCGCGACACACGCATCGATCCGGCCCGTATCGACAGCCTGCGCCGCTCCACCCAGCAGGTCTTTGCCCAGTTGCCGCTGCAGGGCTCGCTGCACCCCTGGAGCGGCATGCGCCCGGCCACACCCACGGGCCTGCCCATCACCGGCCGCCAGCGCGGCGGACCGCGCAATCTGTGGCTGCAGACCGGCCATGGTGCACTGGGCCTGACGCTGGCCTTCGGCTCGGCACAGCGGCTGGCGGCGCAGATGCGCGCAGCCTGAACGCGGGCCTGCTCAGGAGGCGCTCAGAAGCTCCCGCAGAGCCTTGTGCATTTCCTGGGTCATGGCACGCGCCAGCACCGATCCCGGGCGCTGGGGCAGGCTCAGCGCGTTCACGCCCACGGTGATGCGCGGCAACAGCGGCACCACGTGCACGCGGCGCCGGTCGGCCGCCAGGGCCGTGCAGCCGTCCATGATGGCCGCACCCAACCCATACTCGGCCATGGACAGCGCCGCATGGTAGGTCTGCACCGTCACCACGGGCGACAGCCCCACACCATGCTCGCGGCAGGCCTGACCCAGGCGCATGCCCAGCGGGTCGCGCGCATCAAGCGCGACCACAGGCAGCTCGGCCAGATCCTTGAGTTCCATGCCTTCGGCGCGCACGCGCGAAGGCGGCAGCAGTCCCTTGGGCAACACACAGAACATGTCGACCTCGGCCAGCAGTTCGTGCTCCAGCGCGGGCTGGCCCGCGGAGCTGATCACGAAGCCCACATCGGCCTCCTGCAGCAGCAGGGCCGACACCACCTGCGGCGTGTGCAGCGCCTGCACGTGCACCTGGACCTTTGGATGGCGGCGCCTGAAGCCCGCCACGGCGCGCGGCAGCACCTCGCGGCTGAGCGCAAACACCGTCAGCACATTGAGCCGGTCGGCCGACTGGCCGTGGCGCAGGTTGGCGGCCAGACGCTGCACCTCGTCGAGCTGCTCGAACAACTTCTCGATATGCGGAAACAGGGCCAGCGCTTCATTGGTCGGCGTCAGCCGCCCCCGCGCGCGCTGGAACAGCGCAAAGCCCATCTGCAACTCGGCATGCTGCAGCGTGCGGCTGACCGCAGGCTGGGTGACGTTGATGAGGCGCGCAGCCGCGCTGACGCTGCCCGTCTGCATCACGGCATTGAAGACTTCGATATGTCGCAGACGCATGCCCGGTCTCCCGCCCCTGCCTCACTCGGACTGGGCGCGCGCCAGGCGTTCGCTCTTCCAGTACACATCGTCGCCGCCGTCGATGCGGTTGAGCACGCGGGCCAGCACAAACAGCAGATCGGACAGGCGATTCAGATACTGGCGCGGAGCGGCTCGCATGGCCTCGGCCTGCTCCAGCGCCACCACCTGGCGTTCTGCACGGCGCGCCACGGTGCGACATACATGGGCCTGCGCGGCAGCGCGCGTGCCGGCCGGAAGGATGAACTCCTGCAGGCGCGGCAACTGTGCGTTGTAGTGGGCCAGTGCGTTGTCGAGCTGCAGCAGCGCATCCTCCTTGAGCAGCTCATAGCCCGGCATGGACAGCTCGCCGCCCAAGTTGAACAGCTGGTGCTGGATGTCGATCAGCAGGTCGCGCACATCCTGGGGCATCGGCTCGCACAGCAGCAGACCGATATGCGAGTTCAGTTCATCCACATCGCCCATGGCATGCGGGCGGCCGCTGTTCTTGGAAACGCGGGTGTTGTCTCCGAGGCCGGTGGTTCCGTCATCTCCGGTGCGGGTGGCGATTTGCGTGAGGCGGTTGCCCATGAGTCATCCCTTGTCAAAGCTGCGATTTTTCGGGGCCGGCACGGCCCTCAGATACGGCCGCCATTGTGCGTTACAGCCCGCAGGCAAATGTAGTCTGAGGCAACAGCAGGCAAAAGTGCTGGCCCTTTGCCGCCTCACAGGGTGCAATGCACTCCTGTTATCGCATAGAGAAGGAATGCCATTCATGAACAAGAAGAATCTGCTCAATTGCAAGGTCTCGTCATTCGAAGTCGTCAGCGTGGTGCTGTTCTCCGCACTCACCCTCGGCGGGGGCATGGCTTTTGCACAAACCGGCAGCGGCAATGCCGGCGAGAACAAGGAGCCGGCGCGCATCGTGCAATCGGGCGCGGCCACCGGCGTGCAGCAGGCCCCCACCGCCAAGAACAGCGTGCAGGCGGCCTTCGAGCGTGCCGACGCCAATCGCGACGGTCAGCTCAGTGCGCAGGAAGCGCGCCAGCTGCCCGCCATTTCCCAGCGCTTCGAAGAGATTGACAGCGACCGCAACGGCCAGCTGTCACGCGCCGAATTCGACAAGGGCGCTCAGCAGTACTGAGACCTTGCCGCGGCGATTTCCGGATCACGCCGCGGCGCTGAGTTCCTCCTGCGGCAAGGCAAACTCGGCCCCGGCATAGTCCAGGCGAATCTCGAACTCGCGGCGCATCAGGCGCTGCGCCCAGTCTTCAACCAGGCTGCGCTGCGCAGCACTCACCCCGGCCCCCATTTCCAGCCGAACCAGACTCGGCTCCTCGAGGCCGAAGGCACGATAGCCACCCAGTGGCAGCAGGCCCCGTGCATGGTCCTCGACGGCGCGAAACAAGGCCTCGCCGGAGTCGCAGATCGCCGAGGCTACAAACACCTCGGGGTCGCGCGCCACCCAGTCCAGCACATTGCCGATCTGCGCCACGCCATGTGCGCGGCAGGCCTGCGTCACACCGGGGCGGCCGCCATCGATCATGGCAAACACAATGTCCAGGTCCGTCTGCTCGACCATGGCCGAAACACAGGTGCGGGCCCAGCCGGGACGATGCTGATGACCACAGAACTGGGTGACGAGCTGCCCCTCAAAACCGGCGCGCCTGAGCCCGTCCGCATAGGCCGCGCGGCCACGCAGACCCGGCGGCACCTTCTCGCCCGAGAAATGGCCCACCTTGCCCGTCTTGCTCCACTGGCTGGCCAGCACGCCGGCGAGGAAGGCCGACTGCTCCTGCAGCACCTCGTAACGCGCCACATTGGCTGCCGTCCAGCTGCCCTGCGTCACCGCAAAGGCCTGCTCGGGCCAGCGCTCGGCCAGGATCTGCACCGGACCGTCACCCTGGCCGCCATGCGCCAGAATCAGCGCGTAGCGACCACCGCACAATGCGGACATTTCGGCTGCCCGCTGCTGGGCCGACTGGCCGGCCACCCAGAACACATCGACCTCGTGGCCGGCCTCTCTGGCCTTGTGCGCTCCGCGCAGTCCCGATTCGTTGAAACTGCCCTGTCCTTCGGGGCCAAACAGCACCACGGCATAGCGTGGCTTACGGGGTGAATACAGTTTCTCGCTGCTCATCGTTGTCTCTTCTGCTTAAAGTTTTGCACCTGTTTTCTTCGCGATATCTCCCCAGGCCAGATGCTGGTCCGCAATCAACTGGGTGAAGGCTTTGGATTCCATGTCCCGGGTCACGAATCCCTGGGCTTCCAGCGTCTGCGCAAACTCGGGACGCGCACTGATCTGCCGCACCGCGCTGGCGATTTTTTCGGCCAGAGCCCTGGGCAGGCCAGCCGGTGCCGAGATGCCGACGAAGTTCTCCGAGACCAGCTGTGCCAGTCCCAGTTCGGCCACGCTGGGCACCGTTGGTGCCTGCGCCACGCGGCGTGAGGATGTCAGCGCCAGCAGTTTGAGCCGGCCCTGCTTGTGCAGCGCAATGTTCTGCGGCAGCGCATCGATGGCCAGCTTGATATGGCCGCTGAGCAGATCCGCACGCATGGGGCCGGCGCCGCGGTAGGGCACATGCTCCATGGACAGCTTGAGCGTCTGTGCAAACTGCTCGCCCACCAGATGGCCCACCGAAGCGGCGCCGCCGCTGCCAAAGGCGACGGGAGCAGGCTGCTCCTTGATCCAGCTCACCAGCTCGCTCAAGCTGTTGACGGGCACCGAAGGGTGCACGGCAAACACCGTGGGCACTGCGCCGATGTAGGCCAGATGTTCGAAGCTGCGCAAGGGGTCGTAGCCAGGGCTTTGCAGCAGCGATGGCGCTATCGACAGTGCCGCCGAATTGGATACCAGCAGCGTGTAGCCGTCGTTAGCGCTGTGCGCCACGATCTGCGCGCCAATCGACGAGCCCGCACCGGGCTTGTTGTCTATGACCACGCTCTGGCCCAGCTTCTCGGCCAGCGCGGGAGCCAGCACCCGGGCCACGATATCGCTGGAACCGCCCGGCGGAAAGGTGACGACCAGTTTGATGGGCCGCGTTGGCCAGGCCTGCGTCTGCGCGGCACCCACATGCCATGCCCCGCCCAGCATTCCTGCCGCCGACACCCCGGCCAGCCCCTGAATGAATGATCTGCGACCCGTATCGCGCATAGCTCCGCCCTCCGAACTGCTTTTTTGGTTTGAAGCGAGCTCTGCAGCGCACGCCATGAGGCTTGCCAATATAGGCACACCCGGCACAAACCCTAAACACTGAATTCTCATTAGCTAGGGCGAAACTTATCTATGTGCTCGCACAAGGCGGCTGCGCTGCCGCGAAAGCCACGATGTCTGCCAAGGCATGCGCAAAACCAGCCGCCGCCGCTTCCTGCGCCCTGGCCTAGTGCGCAATACGTACACGCCCGGATGGGACCTGGTGGTATTCTTTTTCTCCTCTGGAGACCCCGATGAACGCACCCGTTGCCCATACCTCGCTGCAGCCCGATTTCGTGCAGCGCCCCATCCCCGAAGAATTTCTGCAGGCTCTGCAAACACGTTTCGGCAGCCAGTGCTCCACGGCCTTGGCCGTGCGCGAGCAGCATGGCCGCGACGAAGGCGCGATTGCCGCGCCCCCGCCGGCAGCCGTGGTGTTTGCCGAATCCACCCTGGACGTGCAGGACGCCGTCAGGCTCTGCGACCAGTACGGCGTGCCCGTGATTGCCTATGGCGCCGGTTCGTCGCTGGAAGGCCATCTGCTGGCCGTGCAGGGCGGCATCACCATCGACGTCAGCCGCATGAACCGCGTGCTCTCGGTCAACACCGAAGACCTGACCATCACCGTGCAGCCCGGCATCACGCGCAAGGCCCTGAACGAGGCCATCAAGGACACCGGCTTCTTCTTCCCCATCGATCCCGGTGCCGACGCGTCGATCGGCGGCATGACCTCGACCCGCGCCAGCGGCACCAATGCCGTGCGCTACGGCACCATGCGCGAGAACGTGCTGGCCCTGGAAGTGGTGACGGCCAATGGCGAAGTGGTGCGTACCGGCAACCGTGCCAAGAAGAGCGCTGCCGGTTACGACCTGACCCGTCTGCTGGTGGGCAGCGAAGGCACGCTGGGCATCTTCACCGAGATCACGCTGCGCATCTACCCGCTGCCCGAAGCGGTGAGCGCAGCCATCTGCTCTTTTTCGAGCATCGAAAACGCCGTGCACACGGTGATCCAGACCATCCAGATGGGCATTCCCATTGCTCGCGTGGAACTGGTCGATGTGAATTCCGTACGCATGGTCAACGCCTACAGCAAGCTGTCCCTGCGCGAGGAGCCCATGCTGCTGATGGAGTTCCACGGCTCGCCCACGGGCGTGAAGGAGCAGGCCGAGATGGTTCAGGACATTGCCCATGAATTCGGCGGCAATGCCTTTGAATGGGCCGAGCGCCCCGAGGACCGCACGCGTCTGTTCACCGCACGCCACAACGCCTATTTCGCGGCCGTCTCCAGCGTGCCCGGCTGCCGCTGCATCACCACCGATGCCTGCGTGCCCATCAGCCGCCTGGCCGATGCGCTGCTGGAATGCGTGACCGAGGCCGATGCCAGCGGCATCCCCTACTTCTTGGTCGGCCACGTGGGCGACGGTAACTTCCACTTCGGTTATCTGATCGACCCCGACAACGACGCCCAGCGCGAGCAGGCCGAGCAACTCAACCACACGCTGGTGGCACGCGCGATTGCGCTGGGCGGCACCTGCACGGGCGAGCACGGCATCGGCATCCACAAGCAGGGCTTTTTGCTCGAAGAGGCGGGAGCCGGTGCGGTGCAGATGATGCGTGCCATCAAGCAGGCTCTGGACCCCAAGAACATCCTGAACCCGGGCAAGATCTTTCAGCTGCAGTGAGCCTTGCTCACGCTGGCTGAAAGTGCGCCAACCATGAAAAAAGGGCCTGCAGTTGCAGGCCCTTTTCTGTTCTCGGATCGACGCTTTACTTGCCGACCTTGAGCTGACCGCCGCGACCCAGGCCGCCCTTGACTTCCTGCGCCTTGTAGTTGCGCAGCGAGATCACCATATTGTTGTAGGCGTCCATGAAGGCAGCCACGGTGGCCTTGCCTTCGGGTGTGCGCGAGAAGCCGCCAAGACCGCCGCCCACGCCGCCGCCGAAGGCACCCAGTGCAGCGCCGAAGTTGGTCGCCGTGGAGTTGCCTTCGGAGATGGAGATCTGCACGCCCGAACGGATGTCGAACATGCTCAGCGTCACCACCGAAGCCTTGCTCTGCATGGCGCCGCCGATCAGCGTGCCCACGTTGCCGAACAGACCGCCCACGCCGGCAGCCAGCTGGCCGGTGGCATCGTTGTCGATGATGATGGAGGGCTCCATGTAGTAGTCAGCGGCCACGCGCTGGCCCTTTTGCTGCCTGGAGCCGGCACGGAATTCGCCCGAATTGCGCTGCTTGTCGGTGATCGCCGACATCTTGCTTTCAGTGCGGTTGTTGCCCACCGAGGTGATCACAAAGCAGTTGGACTGCTGCACGGCCAGGCGGATCAGAGGCTCGATGGTGGTGATCTTGGTGGCCGCGCCGAAGCTCGCATACCACTCCTTGCCGCGACCGTCGTCCACGGCCAGCGTGCCCAGAGGCGCGTCGCAACGCTCGAGAGAAGCGTTGGCATTCACGCTGGTGGCGCCGCCCGCTGCGCCGGTGGCAGCCGTGGGAGCCGTGCCGGTGGAAATGGTGCCGCCGCCGGGGGTCACGCAACCGCCCAGTGCCAGGGCCGATGCGATGGCTGCCAGACGCAGCGTTGTCTTCTTGGACATAGAGATGCTTTCTACAAATGAAAAATGTTGAGGCGCTCGACGCGCTTCAGCGGTAATACCAGCCCGACGAGCCCCACACCAGGTAGTAGGGCGCGCTCACGTACCAGCGATTCCAGGACTTGCGTTCGTCCTCGATGGCCTGATAGCGAGCATGAGCATTCTGTTTGGCGGCCTGCGCCTGGGGCAGCAGAGACTTGGCTTCCTTGAAGCCCTTGGCGGCGGCGCGCGACAGCCAGGCCTCGGCTTCGGCGGGGTCCGGACCCATTTCTTCAAAGCCCAGCAGATACAGGCGGCCGAGCGCGAACTGGGCCGGGCCATGACCGGCATCGCCGGCCTTGCGCATCCACTCGATGGCCTGATAGCTGTTGCGCTCCACGCCGTCGCCGCGCAGATAGCGCAGACCCAGGTCGTAGGCCGCGCGAGGATCGGCCTGGGTTTTCTGCAGATCGGCTTCGGCCCTTTGCACCAGGGCCGCCTGGCGGCGTTCAGCTTCCGGATTGACCGGCTCGCCACGGAAGGTCGCGACATTGCGCGGCAGCTCGGAGCAGTTGTTGCCTTCGCACAGACGCACCGTAGGCGACGCAGGTGCCAGCTGATCCTGCGGCGTCTGTGCCGCGCATGCCGTCAGCGCAAGAGCTGCCAATGAAAGGCTTGGTAGAGCCAGGCGCATGAATCACTCCTCTTGATTTTCCGCCGGTGAAAGCCGAAAAGTATACATAAGCAAAAAATGGTAATTTTTACGGCGAGATGAACGCCCGCATACCCCTCCTTGGGGGGGTAATTTGCACAATATACAAGTGGCGATGCAGTGAGTACTTGCGTTGCATCACCCGGTCGCACACCTGCATAAGATCCTTCACAAAATTAACAATCTGATGGAAAACAAATCGTCTTTCCTGGTATGGCCTCTGCCTGCGCTGCTGACGTGGCTGCTGGCCTGGGTCGCCTTCTTTGCGCTCGGCCATATCGTCGTCTGGTGGCTGGCCTTGCTGCTGGCGGGTGCCGCCAGCTCGGCCGCCAGTCTCTGGGGCAACAGCTGGTGGCGCCGCCTGCTGATTGCCGCAGGCTTTCCGCTGTCGTTTCTGGTGCTCAGCGCCAGCCAGCTGCCCGCATGGGGATGGTTGCTGCCGCTGGCCTTGCTGTTGCTGATCTACCCGCTCAATGCCTGGCGCGATGCTCCCGTCTTTCCGACGCCATTGCATGCGCTCAAAGGATTGGCAAAGGTCGTGAGGCTGCCCGACCAGGCACAGGTGCTGGATGCCGGCTGCGGCATGGGCGACGGCCTGCGCGCGCTGCGCAGCGAGCTGCCGCAGACCCGTCTCCAGGGCCTGGAGTGGAGCTGGCCGCTGGTGATTGCCAGCGCCCTGCGCTGCCCCTGGGCACGCGTGCGGCGGGGCGATATCTGGCTGGCCGACTGGAGCGGCTATCAGCTGGTCTATCTGTTCCAGCGGCCCGAGAGCATGGGCCGCGCCGCCGTCAAGGCCGCCACCGAGATGCAGCCCGGCAGCTGGCTGGTCAGCCTGGACTTCCAGCTGCCCGGCGTGGAAGCGACGGCCTGCCTGCAAGGCAATAGCCGCCACAAGGTCTGGATCTACGCCATGCCGCTGGATGGCGCAGAACGCGGCTGAACCGCTTTATTTGGCTGCGCCGCTGGCCTTGCTCACATAGAGAGCAACAGCAGCGATGTCGGCTTCGCTCATCGTGGCCTTGAAGGAGGGCATGGCACCGATGCCATCCTTCAGGGCACGTGCCACACGGGCTGCATCGGGCTGCAGCTCGTCCAGCACGGGGCCGATGGCACCTTCGGCTCCGGCATCCTTGAGGGTATGGCACACCGCGCAGGCAGGGACGGCAGCCGTGGTGAACAGCTCTTTGCCGCGCGCCATCTGGGCGGCCTGATCGGCATGGGCGGCAGTGCCTGCCAGGATGGTCAGCAAGAGGGCAGCGAGGGTGGGTTTTGTCTTCATCATTGTTCTTGGGGAAATGCGATGCATCGTGGTTTGGATAGCCATGGCCGGGCCCCTTCTTCGGCGCCTGGCATGGGCAGCGAGTGCGGCGCTCAGGCCACGGTGACGGTGACCGCGTGGTCGGCCCAGCTGGTGTTGTTGTAGCCGCTCTGGTTTTCACCACGCGTCTCGGGCTGCACATTGCCCCTGACGTCGGTTGCGCGACTGGCCAGCTGGTAGGTGCCCTTGGGCAGCTGGGCCGGGAGCACGAACTGACGCCAGGCATAGCGGCCCATATCGGGGCCCACCAGACGGGCCTGCTTCCAGCTCTTGCCGCCGTCGATGGAGACCTCCACCCCCTTGATGGCATGCATGCCGCCAAAGGCCACGCCCTGAATCTGTACTAGCCCAGCGGCCCGGTTTCCGTCTTCGGGAATGGGGCTGTTGATCCAGGACTTGACGCTCATCTCCTGCACCGACGGCTGGCTGGGATCGCCCTTGCTGCCCGGAGGCGAGATGCGGTAGCCGTGCGACATGATGTGCGCTTCGCTTTCATTGGCAGTAAAGGCCAGCTGCTTGATGTACTTGATGTTGTTCACGCCGGTGTAGCCCGGCACGATCAGGCGCAGCGGTCCGCCATGGGCCAGTGGCACGGGCTCACCGTTCATCTCCCAGGCCAGCAGCGCGTCTTCCATGGCCGACAGGGGCACGGAGCGCTCCACCAGCACGCTCTTGGGGTCCAGGCCTGCAGGCAGTACCTCGCCGCCCGTACCCGTCATGTAGAGCATGCCGCCGGCCACGCCACCCAGGGCCTTGACCACATCGCGCACGGGCACACCGCTCCAGACCACGCAGCCTGCAGCGCCCACGGTCCATTGCGTGCCGCTGGGCTTGGAGGGGAAGAAGCCACGGCCGTTGCCCGAGCATTGCAGCACCATGGTCACGGTCTCCAGTCCCATGGTCTTGAGTTCACGCAGGCTCAGTTGACGAGGCCGGTTCACGCCATCGATCTGCACCGCCCATGCATCGCGGTCGGCCACGATGCTCTCGGGCGGCGTCGGCAGGTTGTTGCGCACATAGAGCTGGCTGGTGGGAGTGACCACGCTGGAGCCAAACGCGCTGCGCCGGGTCTCGATGGTGGTGGAGCTGTGCACGATCACGGCATCGGCATTCTTGAAGCCGGCATAGCCGGGCAGAGGCTTGGCGGCAGGCGCAGCTGCCTGTGCCACGGCCTGGCCCTGGAAGCTGGCCAGACCGGCCGCAGCCAGTGCACTGGCGCTACCCGCGAGCAGGCGACGACGCGGCAGGGATGTGGGTTGTTGCATGATGTCTCCTCGTTGTTTGTGGTGAATAGATCCGGTTCAGCCATCGACTTTCTCGGGGGCTCCCAGGGCGCGTGATGCCACGGCCAGAGCCTGTTTCTTCTGCGCAATCAGCACCAGCGGGCGGCCTTCGCGCGAGCGCACCACCTGCCAGTAGCTGTTGGCCCACCAGCCCTGGCCGTCTGCAATCCGCTGGGGCTGCTCGAAGGCCAGCACGGTGACGATGCCGCCTTTCTCGAAAAAGGTGGTCAGGTGATAGGCGCGGCTGCCGTCGATGTCGCAGGGCCGCATGAGCTGGGTGTAGCCGGGCAGCTTGCGGTCGGCGGGCCAGTCCATGTGCCGGGCCATCTCGGCCTCGGCGATGAACTGGCCGCGCAGCGTGCGCTCGTAGTACTCATGCTCGATGGCCGAGCGCACCATCTGCGGCGGACGCAGGCCGAGCACGCTGCCCCACGCGGCGCTGCCGAGGATCGCTGCCGCACACAATGCCTGCAGCCCACGGCGGGCATACCAGGGCGTGTGGCGCAGCAAATGGGCCGGCGGCTCGCCGGGCTCGAAGGCCAGCGCCAGCTCGGCACGGGCGCGCAGGTCGAAATCGGTGTCTTCGGGGCGGTCTTGGTGTTTCATGGTGCGCGCTTTCTCAGCGGTATCACGCTGGCAGCAGCGCAAGATTCGATGGCGGCCCCGGCGGGATGGCGCGCCGGCTCCTGCAGCACCGTCTTGAGCGCTTCACGGGCCCGCGCCAGGCGCGAGAGCACGGTGCCCGGTGCAATATCCAGCGCCTCGGCCATCTGGGCCGTGGGCATGTCGTCAAAGTAGTACAGCACCAGCACTTCGCGATGGATGGGGGCAATGCGGCTCAGCGCCTTGACCACGTCCAGTTGCACATCGAGTGCCTCATGGTGATTCACGCCCTGCTCACAGGATTCTTCCAGCGGCTGAGCCTGCAGCTGCCCGGGATCGAAATGCCTGAAGGCATGACGGCGCATGATCTGGAACAGCCATGCCCGGGCCATGCTCTGGTCGCGCAGCTGGTTGCGAAAACGCCAGGCGCTGGTGAAGCAGTCCTGCACCACATCCTCGGCCGTGGCGCGCGAGCCCGTCAGTGCCCAGGCACTGCGCAGCAAGAAGCGGTAATGCTCGCGCACCCACTGGTTGTAGCGCGACTCGGCAGAGAAGATCATGGTGATAAAGAGCGCTGGCCTGCTGCTTTCATTCCATGCCGCCGCAAAAATTTTTCGCAGGCCCCCAGAGACGGGAAGAGAAGACCCGCAGCGCTGTCAAATCAATCGCTGGCAGCCGTGACCTTGGTGTGCATGCCGAAGAACTGCGCCGGCGGCATGCCGACGGTGCGGCGCACCATCGCGCTGAAGGCGCTGGGGCTGTAGTCCAGCTCGGCCGCAATGCGCTGAATCGGCCAGTTGCGCGCCGCCAGACTGACGGCATGGGCCAGCACCACCTGCTGACGCCACTGGGTAAAACTGCATTCCAGCTGCTGGCGAAACAGCCGCGCCACGGTGCGCGGGCTGGCCCCGGTATCGCGTGCCCAGTCCTCCAGCGTCTCGTTGCGCGTCGGGTCGGCCAGCACGGCCTCGCACAGCAGGCGCAGGCGCTTGTCCTGGGGCAGGTTCACGCCGAGCTGCACAGCGCTGGCGCGGCGCAGCTCCTCAAGCAGCAGCTCACTCAGATGGTGCTCGCGCGCCCTGTCCTGCTCGGACAGCTGCAGGCTGTCATCGGGCAGGGTGGGCAGCTCTCGCACCACGGCACGC
Source organism: Comamonas sp. C24C (assembly GCF_053345995.1). Taxonomy (NCBI): domain Bacteria; kingdom Pseudomonadati; phylum Pseudomonadota; class Betaproteobacteria; order Burkholderiales; family Comamonadaceae; genus Comamonas; species Comamonas sp. C24C. Next base: position 199,600 of record NZ_JBKFBC010000009.1, read on the forward strand.
AGCAGGTCCGAAGCATTGAGCACCCGACATTGACGCCAGACAGCCTCCTGCTCGGGCCCGACATCGGGGCCGCAATGCCCATGAGACTGGAAGAAGTAAAGCGTGCGCAAATCGGCGCTTTCCACCATGGTCACCGTATGCTCCATGCCAGGCGGCACCCACAGCGCACGCGACGGCGGCACGATATAGGTGCCCTGCGCCACCGTCAGGCGGATGGTGCCCGTGGTGGAGATCGCCAGCTGCCCCCAGGGATGACGGTGGGGCCTGACCTGGGTGTCTGCCTCCAGCCAGCGACATTTGGCGCGTACCGGGCGCTGAGCCGTGGGTATGTAGAGATGGGGCGTCAGCGTCTCCACATAGGCGGAGGCCTTGCCTGCACGCAGGGGTCCGGAGTCTTGGAGGCTGGGCATATGGATTGGCTGGTTTGCGATAGCAATTGGCAGACTATCGCATACAAGACGAGACCGCTCTGCCTAAGATGCGATATATGAACCGCCCTGCCTCCACAACATCCCAAAACCAGGCGCCAGAGACACTGCGCAGTGATGCGCGCACCATCGGCCTCATCGGCCTGGCCCATGGCTCGTCGCACTTCTTCCACCTGCTGCTGCCGCCGCTGTTCCCCTGGCTGATCCAGGAATTCGGCTACAGCTATGCCGAGCTCAGCGTCATGGTCTCGCTGTTCTTCATCGTCTCCGGCACCGGCCAGGCGCTGGCCGGCTTTGCGGTGGACCGCTTTGGTGCCCGTCCCATCCTGTTTGCCGCCCTCGGCAGCTTTGTCGTGGCCGGCCTGATTGCGAGCACGGCACAGGGCTACAGCATGCTGCTGGCCGCAGCCTTTTTTGCGGGCCTGGGCAATGCGCCTTTCCACCCCGTGGACTTCACCATCCTCAACAAGCGCGTGTCGCAGCAGCGCATAGGCCATGCGTTCTCGGTGCACGGCCTGTCGGGCAATATCGGCTGGGCGCTGGCGCCGCTGTTCATGGCCGGCATCACCACGGCCACGGGCTCCTGGCGTCTGGCCTGCCTGTGCGGCGCCATCTGTGCCGCCATGGTGCTGGCCATCATGGTCTTCAACCGCGACGCACTCGACGACCGTGCCGAAGCCGCCGGCGCGGCCGCCAAGCCCGCCGCCGGCGCCGTTGCCGCCCCCCAGGAACACCCCATGGCCTTCATGAAGCTGCCATCGGTGTGGCTGTGCTTTTCCTTCTTCTTCTGGAGCACCTGCGCGCTCAGCGCCATCCAGAGCTTTGCCAGCCCGGCCCTGCAATCCATGTACGGTCTGCCGCTGTCCGTGACGGCGCTGATCGTCACCGGCTATATGCTGTGCGGCGCTGCGGGCATGGTGGTGGGCGGCTTTCTGGTCGGCCGCGTGCAGCGGCTGGAGAAGGTGATCTCCATCTGCATGCTGGGCTCTGGCCTGCTGCTGTTTGTCGTCGGCACGGGCTGGCTGCCCGGCATGGCGGCCGTGATCGTGGCGTCCATCGCCGGTCTGGGCACGGGCCTGGCCGGCCCCTCGCGCGACATGCTGATCAAGCGCGCAGCGCCCCCCGGCGCCACGGGCCGCGTCTACGGCACGGTGTATTCCGGCCTGGATCTGGGCTTTTGCCTGGCCGCGCCGGTCTTCGGCTACATGCTGGACCACCAGATGACGAACGCCGTGTTCTACGGCTCGGCGATTGCGCTGGTGCTGTCCGTGGTCTCGGCCGTCATCGTCGGCGACGGCGTGAGCAAGAAGACCAAGGCCCATCTGGCCGCGGCCTGAGCCGCAGGCGCAACCCACCAAGCCCTGCCTGCGCAAGCTGCAGGGCTTTTTTGTTGCCGCGAGAAATCAAGTTACCCTGGTATTTATCCCTAGTCCCTCAGCGCTGAGGCCGCAAACACGGCTGCTAAGCTGAATTCCCTGAGCGGTGCATCACGCCGCCTTTCCTGCCGTGGCCCTATCCGGGAGCGGCCCGCCCCCCCTCAAGGAGAATTTCTATGCGTTGGAACACGCCCTCTGCCCCTTTGCTGCGCGCCCTGCCCCTGGCCCTGGTGTTGGCCTTCGGCTCTGCCCAGGCTGCCCCTCAGGCCGAATGGCTGGAGCATGCAAAAAAGGAGCAGCAGCCCTACCTGGATACGCTGCGCGATCTGGTGCATATCGAGTCCGGCAGCAAGGATGTGGCGGGCGTGAAGAAGATTGCCGAATACATTGCCGGCAAGCTGCGCGCCCAGGGCGGCAAGGTCGAGATCATCGAGCCCAGCGACATCTACCGCCTCGATGACACGCCCGAGAAGGTCGGCCCCATGGTGCATGCCGAATTCAAGGGCAAGGGTAGCAGTCGCATCATGCTGATCGCGCATATGGACACCGTCTATCTGCCCGGCATGCTCAAGGACCAGCCCTTCCGCGTCGACGGCGACAAGGCCTATGGCCTGGGCATTGCCGACGACAAGCAGGGCGTGGCCCTGATCATGCATATCGTGCCCCTGCTCAAGAAGCTGGGCATCGAGGACTACGGCACGCTGACCGTGCTGATCAACGGCGACGAGGAAATCAGCTCGCCCGGCGCACGCAGCACCATCACCCGCCTGGGGGCCGAGCAGGACGCCGTGTTCAGCTTTGAAGGCGGCGGCACCGACGGCAGCCTGCGCCTGGCCACCAGCGGCATCGGCGCCGCCTACCTCAAGGTCACGGGCAAGGCATCGCATGCGGGCGCCAAGCCCGAGGACGGCGTGAATGCGCTGTACGAACTGTCGCACCAGCTGCTGCAGATGAAGGATCTGTCCCAGCCCCAGGACGGCCTCAAGCTCAACTGGACGGTGTCCAAGGCCGGCACCAACCGCAATGTGGTTCCCGCCGAAGCCACGGCCCAGGCCGATGCCCGCGCGCTGCGCGTGGCCGACTTCACGGCGCTGGAAAAAGCCATGCAGGACAAGATCGGCAGCAAGCTGCTCCCCGCCAGCAAGGTGGAGCTGAAGTTCGAGGTGCGCCGCCCGCCGCTGGAAGCCAATACCACGGCGCGCAAGCTGGCCGCCCACGCCCAGGGCATTTATGAGCAGGAGCTGAAGCTGCCCATGAAGGTCATGGACAAGGCCACGGGCGGCGGCACGGATGCGGCTTTTGCGGCCCTGAAGGCCAAGGGCGGCGTGATCGAGGGCTTCGGCCTGTCAGGCTATGGCGCGCATTCCAACGATGCCGAATACGTGCAGATCAACACCATCGTACCGCGCCTGTATCTGGCCGCCCGCATGATCCAGGACCTGTCGCGCGGCCAGATCAAGTAAGCGCTTTTGATAGCTGCTTTCGCATGATCTGCTTCGGTTTAAGTACAAAAGCGATCTGAAAATCAACAGGAGCTTGCGCTGCAAGCTCCTGTTTTTTTATGCTCCGGACCCGGGCCAACACCCGCCATGGGCATTGCCACCGCGCCTGATCCGAACCCGCCTCGCCCGAGTTTCCAGAGTTCTGTCGCCTAGCCAACAGACTGCCGGCACACGAGTGTCTACATTCATCGGATCAACGATGAAGGAGAGTCGCCCGTGAGCCAAGAACCCTTGAACATCCCCAGCGTCCGGCATCTGGTCAGCCCCGAGGAATGGCAGTTGCGCGTGGACCTTGCCGCCTGCTACCGGCTGGTGGCGCTGTACGGCTGGAGCGATCTGGTCTTCACCCACATCAGCGCGCGGCTGCCGGGCCCCGGGCATCACTTTCTCATCAACCCCTACGGGCTGATGTTTGACGAGATCACGGCCTCTTCGCTGATCAAGGTGGACCTGGGCTGCAACAAGCTCATGGACTCGCCCTTCCCCGTGAACCCGGCCGGCTTCGTCATCCACAGCGCCGTGCACGAGGCCCGCGCCGATGCGCAATGCGTGATCCACACCCACACGCGTGCCGGCGTGGCCGTGGCGGCCCAGAAGAACGGTCTGCTGCCCATCAGCCAGCAGAGCACCTTTGTCCTGGGGTCCCTGGCCTATCACGTCTACGAGGGCGTGGCCTTTCGCGAGGACGAGAAGCCGCGTCTGCTGGCCGACATGGGCGAGGCCAACTTCCTCATGCTGCGCAACCACGGTCTGCTGACCTGCGGCCCCACGATTGCCGATGCCTTTCTGTCCATGTACGTCTTCGAGTCCGCCTGCCAGATCCAGATCGCGGCCCAGTCCGGCGGCACCGAACTCACCGAGGTCAACCCGCAGATTCTGCAGGGCATCGCCCATGCCATGAAGGTGCAGACCGGCGGAATGGGCGGCCAGTTTGCCTGGCCTGCCCTGCTGCGCAAGCTCGAACGAATCGACCCCGGCTACCGCAGCTGAACGCTGCGCGCGCACAAAAAAAGAGCATCTGTGGATGCTCTTTTCGCTTGCTTGGGCCCAAGAATCAGACTTCGCCGCGCAGCTTTTCGATGAGGCCGTTGAGCTCCTCCAGCGAGCCAAACTGGATGGCGATCTCGCCCATTTCCTGCTGCTTGCCGTGGCGGCGCACGGTCTTCTTGATGCGCACCTCGACATCGGCGGTGAGCAGGTCGGACAGCTCTTCCTCGATGCGTTTCACGTCGCGCGACTTGCCATCTTTCTTGGCCTTCTGGCGCGTCAGATTGAACTCGGCACCGATCTTCTTGACCAGCGACTCGGCCTCACGCACCGACATCTTCTTGGCCGCGATCTGGTTGCCTGCCGTGATCTGGGTGGCCCGGTCCAGCGTCAGCAGCGCCCGTGCATGGCCCATGTCGATATCGCCGGCCATCAGCATGGTCTGCACGGGCTCGGCCAGATTCAGCAGGCGCAGCAGATTGGTGGCAGCACTGCGCGAGCGGCCCACGGCCTGCGCGGTCTGCTCGTGGGTCAGGCCGAACTCCTTGACCAGACGGGCCAGACCCTGCGCCTCTTCCAGCGGATTCAGGTCTTCGCGCTGAATGTTCTCGATCAGTGCCATGGCCGCTGCCGCCTCGTCGGGCACCTCGCGCACCAGCACCGGCACCTCGGACAGACCCGCGATATGCGCGGCACGGAAGCGCCGCTCGCCAGCAATGATTTCGTACTTGCCGGCGTTGTCGCCCCGGGAGAGCTGGCGCACCAGAATCGGCTGCATGATGCCCTGGGCCTTGATGCTCTCGGCCAGCTCGTACAAGGCGCCTTCGTCCATGCGGGTGCGCGGCTGGTACTGGCCGGCCACCATCACATTGAGTGCCAGGGAGCTCGGCAGATTGGCCTGAGACCCGCTCGCGGCGACCTGCTCTGCTTCGCTGACCTTGGGGCCCAGCAGGGCTTCCAGACCACGTCCCAGGCCCTTGGGTTTCTTAGTCACCATTGCTGAATTCTTTCTTTAAAGGGAGAGCAGCAGCTCATGCCCGGCTTCCCATAGTCCCAGTCCGCTGGCCGTGTTGATATGGCCTGCGGCACCCGCATTCACAAAACGGCTGCCCCAGCCCTGTGCCATGGTCTGTGCGCGTGCTACCGAGCAGTTGGGGTCGTTCTCGCTGCCCACCAGTATCGACGGGAAGGGCAGCTTTTGCAGCAGCACAGGCGACCAGCCGGGCAAAGCGCCGCGCAGGCTTTCCTGCTCCGTATCACCGGGGGCCACCAGCAGAGCGCCGCGCACCTTGGTTTTCGCAACCTGAGAATGCGCCGCCCACCATGCCACCAGAATACAGCCCAGGCTGTGCGCCACCAGCGTCACGGGGGCAGGAGCGTCGAGCACGGTTTCCTGCAGGCGAATGCTCCAGTCCCCACGCAGCGGATGCTGCCAGCTGTGCTGCTCCAGTCGCTGGTAGCCGTACCGGTCCTGCCACAGACTCTGCCAGTGGCCAGGGTCGGAGTTCTGCCAGCCGGGAAGCAGCCAGACATGCTGCGGGTTCAGTGCTTCAGAGGTCATGGTCGTTAAAGATGGCTGGATGGGAGACTGGGAGCTGTTTCACGTGAAACACTCACATTTTCTTGATGCGGCGCACCATCTCTTCGGCGAACTCGACAAAGGCCTTGCTGCCCTTGGCCGAGGCATCGAATACCACGCCGGGCAGGCCGTAGCTGGGTGCTTCGGCCAGGCGCACATTGCGCGGGATCACGGTATCGAACACCTTGTCGCCGAAATGCTCCTTGAGCTGGTCGCTGACCTGTTGCTGCAGCGTGGTGCGCGGATCGAACATCACGCGCAACAGACCGATGATCTGCAGGTCGGGGTTCATATTGGCATGCACCTGCTTGATGGTGTTGACCAGATCGGTCAAGCCTTCCAGCGCAAAGTACTCGCACTGCATGGGAACGATCACGCCATGCGCCGAGCACAGACCGTTCAGGGTCAGCATGGACAGCGAAGGCGGGCAGTCGATCAGCACGAAGTCGTAGTCGGCAGCCACGGCCTGCAGAGCGGTCTTGAGACGCTCGTTACGACGCTCCAGCGAGACCAGCTCGATCTCGGCGCCCGACAGCTCACGGTTGGCGCCCAGCACGTCATAGCCGACCTGCTCGGACTTCTGGGCTACTTCCTTGACGCTGGCGTTTTCCAGCAACACGTCGTAGACCGTCAACTCCAGCGCGCGCTTGTCCACGCCGGAGCCCATGGTGGCATTGCCCTGCGGGTCCAGGTCGATCAGCAGCACGCGCTGGCCGACCTTGGCCAGACCGGCGGCAAGATTGACCGTGGTCGTGGTCTTGCCCACTCCACCCTTTTGATTGGCAACGCAGAAAATTTTGGCCATTGAACTTCTCTTTTAGTTGGCGGCCAGCTTGAGGCCAAAACCGATCAGAAACACACCGGCTGTTTTTTCCAGCCACTTCACCACGGCCGGATTGGCACGCAGACGCTCTGCCAGCACCGTGGTCAGCGTCACCACGATGACGCTGTAGATAAAGGTAATTGCCGCCACCGTGGCAGCCATCACGCCAAAGGTGATGGCGCCCTGATGCCGGGCCGGGTCCACGAACATGGGGAAGAATGCCATGTAGAACACGATGGCCTTGGGGTTCATCAGGGTGATCAGAGCACCCTGGCGGAAATACTGGCGCGGCTGGATTTCAATGGCCGGCGCATCGCCAGGCTTGGCCGTGAGCAGCTTGTAGCCCAGCCAGGCCAGATAGGCCGCCCCCACCCACTGCACGGCGTGAAAGGCCGCCGGATAGGCGGCCAGCACCGCTGCCACACCGGCCACGGCCAGCCACATCAGCACCTGATCGGCAGCCATCACACCCAGGCAGCATGCAAGGCCCGCTCTCCATCCGCCCTTGCCCGTGGAGGTAATCAAGGCCAGATTGCCTGGTCCAGGGATCAGCAAGAAAACGGTAACGGCGGCTGCGAAAGCGCCGTAATCAGAGATGCCAAACATTCAAACCCTGCGCGATGGAAAACAGCAAGTTTATGCGAGGGCCATGACCGGCGCATCTGCATTGCGCAGATGTTGCCTGACACAGTATGTAAAAAGGCACTTTGCTCCCCTTGGAAACAAAGTGCCTCGGCCGAGCTTTACCGCTCAAGAAGCCAGCTTCAACCAGATGACGCAGCGCTCGGCGTCCAGGCCGGGCACGGCCAAAGGTTCCACGTGAAACACCTTCACATCGGCGGGCAAGGCGGCAATCTCGTCGTCGGGGTGCTTGCCCTTCATGGCAAACCAGATGCCGTCCTCGGCCAGAGCCTTGCGCGACCAGGTAGTGAAATCCACCAAGGACGCAAAGGCGCGGCAGCTGATGACCGGATAGCGGGTCTTGAGGTTTTCCACCCGATCATGAATGCCGCGCAGATTGGGCAGGCGCAAGGCTGCCGCCACCTGCTGGATGAATGCGGCCTTCTTGCCCACGGTATCCACGCAGTTCACATCGATCTGCGGGCAGCAGATGGCAAACACCACGCCGGGCAGACCTCCGCCCGAGCCCACGTCCAGCAGCGGCAGGCGCTTGCCCTCTTCCACCGGCTGGCGGTTCACATGCCGAAGCAAGGCGGGCACGGCAGCCAGGCTGTCGAGCAGGTGATGTGTCAGCATCTCCTGGGGATCACGCACCGACGTGAGGTTGTAGACCTTGTTCCACTTCTGCAGCAGATCCATGAAGGACATCAGCAGATCGATCTGGGCCGGGGCCAGTTCCAGCTGCAATGCCTGGACGCCCTGCTCCAGCTGGGTACGCAAAACCTGGCTCATGCGGAAGCCTCTTCGTTCTGAGTGGTGAAGCCCTTGAAGCCGCCTTTTTTCAGATGCACCATGAGCAGCGAGATCGCCGCCGGCGTCACCCCCGAAATACGCGAAGCCTGACCCAGGGTTTCGGGCCTGTGCTTTTGCAGCTTCTGGCGCACCTCGAAGGACAGCGCTGCCACCTGCATATAGTCGAAGTCCAACGGCAGACGCAGACGCTCGAAATGGGCTGCGCGTTCGACTTCATCCTTCTGGCGGTCGATATAGCCCGAGTACTTGGCGGCGATCTCCACCTGCTCGATCACCGGGGCACTGAGCTCACCCAGAGCCTCGGGCTGCACATCGGCACTGGCGTACTTGCCCTGGTTCATGCCCATGAGCTTGTCGTAATCGACTCCGGGGCGACGCAGCAGGTCGAACAGGTTGTATTCGCGTTCCATGGCCTTGCCCAGCACACGCTCGGACTCTTCTGCAGCAACCACACGCGGATTCACCCAGGTGGACTTGAGGCGCTCTGTTTCACGTGAAACAGCATCGCGCTTGCGGCTGAAGGAATCCCAGCGCACATCGTCGACCAGGCCCATCTGGCGACCCGCTTCGGTCAGGCGCATATCGGCATTGTCTTCACGCAGCTGCAGGCGGAACTCGGCGCGGCTGGTGAACATGCGGTAGGGCTCGGTCACGCCCTTGGTGATCAGATCGTCGACCAGCACGCCCAGATAGGCCTCGTCACGGCGCGGCATCCAGGGGCCTTCGCCACGGCACTGCAGTGCTGCGTTCAGGCCAGCGAACAGACCCTGGGCTGCTGCCTCCTCGTAGCCGGTCGTGCCATTGATCTGACCAGCAAAGAACAGACCCTGGATCTGCTTGGTCTCGAAGCTGCTCTTGAGCGAGCGCGGATCGAAGTAGTCGTACTCGATGGCATAGCCGGGGCGCAGGATATGGGCGTTCTCCAGCCCCTTCATGCTGCGCACCAGTTCGTACTGAATGTCGAACGGCAGGCTGGTGGAGATGCCGTTGGGGTAGAACTCGTGCGTGGTCAGGCCTTCGGGCTCAAGGAAGATCTGGTGGCTTTCCTTGTCCGCGAAGCGGTTGATCTTGTCTTCCACGCTGGGGCAGTAACGCGGACCCACACCCTCGATCTTGCCGGTGAACATGGGACTGCGGTCAAAGCCGCTGCGGATGATCTCGTGCGTGCGCGCATTGGTGTGCGTGATCCAGCAAGGCATTTGCCGGGGATGCATCGCACGGTTGCCCATGAAGCTGAACACGGGCACTTCACCCTCGTTCACGCCGCCGGGCATGCCGTCGCCAGGTTGCTCCTCGCACTGGCTGAAGTCGATGCTGCGGCCGTCGATGCGCGGCGGCGTGCCGGTCTTCAGACGGCCCTGAGGCAGCTGGAGCTCCTTCAGGCGTGCCGACAGGCTCACGGCCGGTGGATCGCCCGCACGGCCAGCCGCATAGTTGTTCAGGCCCACGTGGATCTTGCCGTCGAGGAAGGTACCCGCGGTCAGCACCACGGTGCGGCTGCGGAACTTGAGGCCCACCTGGGTGACGGCACCGACCACGCGGTCGCCCTCCACCATCAGATCATCCACGGCCTGCTGGAAGAGCCAGAGATTGGGCTGGTTTTCCAGCATCTCGCGAATCGCGGCCTTGTACAGAATGCGGTCGGCCTGGGCACGCGTGGCACGCACGGCCGGGCCCTTGGAGCTGTTCAAGATGCGGAACTGGATGCCGCCCTTGTCGGTTGCCAGGGCCATGGCACCGCCCAGGGCATCGACCTCCTTGACCAGGTGACCCTTGCCGATGCCGCCGATGCTGGGGTTGCAGCTCATCTGCCCCAGGGTTTCGATATTGTGGGTCAGCAGCAATGTCTTGCTGCCCATGCGTGCAGCGGCCAACGCGGCCTCGGTGCCGGCGTGGCCGCCACCGACCACGATCACGTCAAATTCCTGTGGGTACAACATATTTCTGCTCCGGGCCAAGCCCGGCCCTAGCCCCTGCACGAGGCAACCATGCCTCGGCTCTCATGGCAGGCGGACATGTTTTCGCGCCATGTCCAGCCCTGCGGGGAACCTGCAATTTTCCCACCATTGGCGCAACAATGCCTTGGCAGGGGGGTTTCACGTGAAACATGGCAGCCAGAGCCACGGCCTAGATGTTTGCCCTGATGGCCCTGCCTACGCATGAAAAATGCAATCGCTCTGTGCTGCAATGACTGCATGCAAATCCTCATTTTTGCGGGCAGTACCCGCCAAGACTCGTACAACCGCAAGCTGGCCAAGGTGGCCGCCTCCATCGCCCGGCAGCGAGGTGCAGAGCCCAGCCTGCTGGAGTTGTCGGACTACGACATCCCGCTCTATAACGCCGACCTCGAAGCGCAGGGCACGCCTGCCGATGTCATTCGCCTCAAGCAGGCCATGCACAGCCATGCGGCCTGGATTGTCTGCAGCCCCGAGTACAACGGCAGCTACCCTGCCCTGCTCAAGAACGCGATCGACTGGGCCTCCAGCCCGGTCAAGGGCGACGCACAGTGGTCCGATGGCGTTCTGCCCTTTCGCAACAAGGTCGTCGGCATGGCCAGTGCCTCGCCCGGAGGTCTTGGTGGCCTGAGAGCACAGTCACATCTCGCTGCGCTGCTATTGAATCTGGAATGCTGGGTCGCGCCGCGCAGCCATGCCGTGAGCCAGGCAGGCGAGGCCTTCGATGCCCAGGGCCATCTGGTGCGCACACAGAACCAGCAAGGCATGGAGGCACTGGTGCAGCAGGTGCTGTGGGCCGCAACACGCCTGGGCTGAGCAATCCCCCACGGATACGGACTACTTGCTGTCGGCGGCGTATGCACATGACATGCAACCGGTTTAGCATGGGCGCTTGTCTTTTCATTGCATAGAGAGCCACTCACCATGAAGCTTTACTACAGCCCCGGCGCCTGCTCCCTGTCTCCGCACATCGTGCTGCACGAAGCAGAGCTGCAGCATGAAACCGTGATGGTCAGCACCAAGAGCCACAAGCTCCAGGATGGAACCGATTACTACGGCATCAATCCGCTGGGCTATGTGCCCTTTCTGGTGCTGGACAACGGCGACACCCTGCACGAAGGTCCGGCCATTGTTCAGTACCTGGCCGACCTGGCTCCCGAGAAAAACCTGGCGCCCGCCAACGGCACCGTGGCCCGCTACCACCTGCAGGAATGGCTGAACTTCATCGGCACCGAGGTGCACAAGGGCTTCGGCCCCTTGTTCAACCCGGCAACGCCTGAAGACTACAAGCCCTTGGCGCGCGCCAATCTGCTCAAGCGCCTGAGCTGGGTCAACGAACAGCTCGCCAACAAGACCTATCTGATGGGCGATCAGTTCACCGTGGCCGATGCCTACTTTTTCACGGTCACCGGATGGGCCCAGTTTGTGGGCCTGGACATCTCCGAACTCCAGCATATTCAGGCCTACCGCGAGCGCATTCTGGCCCGTCCCGCCGTGCAGGCCGCCATGAAGGCAGAAGGCTTGCTGAAGTAAGTTTTTTGACACCCATGCACACTCAAAAGCTCGGTACCCACCGAGCTTTTTTTCATCTGGAGTTCTGCATGACCTCATTGTTCGACCCGATTGAAGCGGGCAGTCTGCACCTGCCCAACCGCATTGCCATGGCCCCGCTGACGCGCAACCGTGCGCCCGACGCAGTCCCCACGCCGCTGATGCAGACCTACTACGTCCAGCGCGCCTCTGCCGGGCTGCTGATCAGCGAAGGCACGGCCATCAGCCACCAGGGACAGGGCTATGCCGATGTACCCGGTCTCTATGGTCAGGAGCAGCTGCAGGCCTGGAAGAAAGTCACCGATGCCGTGCATGCCAAGGGCGGGCGTATCGTCACCCAGCTCTGGCATGTGGGCCGCATCTCCCATACCGTGCTGCAACCCGACCTGCAGGCACCGGTCGCACCCTCGGCGCTGACGGCCCGCTCCAAGACCTTTGTGATCGACCGCGAGACGGGACAAGGCCAGTTCGTCGCCACCTCGGCGCCGCGCGCCCTCGAGCAGCAGGAGCTGCCGGAGATTGTTTACAGCTTCGCCACCGCCGCACGCGAGGCCGTGCAGTCGGCTGGCTTCGATGGCGTGGAACTTCATGCAGCCAACGGCTATCTGCTCGACCAGTTCCTCAAGACCGGCACCAACCAGCGCAGCGACGACTACGGCGGCAGCATCGAAAACCGGGCCCGCCTGGTGCTGGAATGCGTGCGCGCTGTGGCCGATGCCATCGGTGCCGGCAAGGTCGGCATCCGCATCTCTCCGGTCACGCCGGCCAACGACATCGTGGACGCGGACCCGCAGGCGCTGTTCGAGTATCTGGTGCGCCAGCTCGCGCCGCTGGGCCTGTCCTATATCCACGTGATCGAAGGCGCAACAGGCGGTCCGCGCGAGCTCGCAGATCGCCCCTTCGACTATCAGGCACTCAAGCAGGCCTATCGCTCTGCGGGCGGCAAGGGAGCCTGGATGGTCAACAACGGCTATGACCGCGAGCTGGCCATGCGTGCCGTGGAGAGCGGCTATGCCGATGTCGTGGCCTTCGGCAAGGCCTATATCTCCAACCCCGACCTGGTGCGCCGCCTGCACGACGACCTGCCGCTCAATGCCTGGAACAGCGCACGCTTCTACGGGGGCGGCGCCGACGGCTATACCGACTACCCTGCACTCGCCAGCCAGTAAACGCCATCCATCCGGCTGCAGCCTTCTTCGATCGCGCCGGCAGCCATTGCGTGAAAAACAAAAAGCCCGGTGCATCGCTGCAACCGGGCTTTTTTGACGGCGCAAGCCGCTTAGAACGCGCTTACGTTCTAAAGGCTCAGGCCTGTTCGAGCAACTGCTGCTTCTGGCCGGGCAAGGCCGCCTGGGCGGAAGCCAGTGCCGCCGGCGCCATGCCGGGATGTGCCGCAGCTCTGGGGCTGCGCTGGGCGGCATGCACCGCGCCGCCGGCCAGCTTGAACTGGCTGACCAGCTGGGCCAGTCGCGCCGCCTGCTCGCGCAGGGACTCTGCGGCGGCAGCCGACTCTTCCACCAGGGCCGCGTTCTGCTGGGTCATGCGGTCGATGTCGCCCACCGCCTGGTTGACCTGACTGATGCCCAGCGACTGCTCGCTGGATGCCGCGGTGATCTCGCCGATGATGTCGCCCACACGCTGTGCGCTGTCCACGGTCTCCTGCATGGCCTTGCCGGCGCTTTCCACCTGACGCGCGCCCACATCCACGGTCTGCACGCTGGTGTTGATCAGCGACTTGATCTCGTTGGCGGCCTGGGCCGAACGCTGGGCCAGGCTGCGCACTTCGGCCGCCACCACGGCGAAGCCGCGTCCCTGCTCGCCCGCACGGGCTGCTTCCACGGCCGCATTCAGCGCCAGGATATTCGTCTGGAAGGCGATGGAATCGATCAGGCCGATGATGTCGCCGATCTTGCGGCTGGAGGCCGAGATCTCCTGCATGCTGTTGACGGCCTGGCCGACGATCTCGCCGCCCTGCACGGCCGTCGAAGAGGCCGAGGCTGCCAGTTGGTTGGCCAGCTGCGACGACGATGCGGTCTGCTGCACCGTGGCCGTCAGCTGGGCCAGCGAGGCGACGGTTTCCTGCAGATTGCTGGCCGTCTGTTCGGTACGCGCCGAAAGGTCCTGGTTGCCCGTGGCAATTTCCTGGCTGGCCGTTGCGATGTTGCCGCTTGCATCGCGCACCTGGGCCACCGTGGTGCCCAGCGACTGCTGCATCTGATCCAGCGCGCGCTGCAGATCCGTCAGCTCGTCCTTGCCGCTGACCTCGGCCTTGAGCGACAGATCGCCGCCGGCAATCGTCAGTGCCATCTGGCGGGCCACTTCAAGCGGACGGCAGATGGACAGCATATTGAGCAGGGTCAGCGGAATCACCACCACCAGCGCCAGGATCACGGCCACCACAAACATCCAGCGTGTCTGGTCGGCCACGTCGCGCTCGGCCGCAGCCAGTGCGTCGGCCTGCTCGCGCAGCAGCTTGTCCAGTTGCGCCAGCAGCTTGTCGGCCTCCATGACTTCGGCCAGGGCCTTGCCGCTCATGCGGTTGGCCGTCGTCGCCGAGTCATAGCCGCCGGCTTCGAGCTGACGCGCAATGGGCTCGAACAGCTTGCGATAGCTGTCGAGGTGGCCAATGATGCTCTTGGTCAGCTGCGCATCCTGCGCGTTCTGGTCGGTCACGAACTTGCCCAGCGTCGCCTTGGACTTGTCGATGTTCATGACCCATTGCTGATAGGCCTTGCGCACCTCTTCAGGCTTTTCGTACTGGATGACCATGTCCTTCTCGCTGGAGCGGATGCCGCCCAGCTCGGTGCGCAGCTGCGCCATATGGCCCGATTTGACAAAGGCGTTGCTCAGAAACTCCTGGCTCATGTCCTGGATGCGGAACATGCCCAGCATCCCGGCGCCCCCCAGCAAGCCCAGCAACACCATCACCACACCAATGGCGCCCATCATGCGCGTGCGGATGGTGAAGCCCCGCATCATTTCCAACAGACTCATGAATCTCTCTCCACTTTGAACGACTGGCATTGTCGGGCCAGAACTTGCAAATTGTTTCAGATTGTCACCGACACCGAGAAAAACCCGTGACTGCGATGCCCAAGCCATGGCGATCTGCAAGATGACAACGTCTTATCGGCAGACTTTGCGGCTTATCAACCCTGCCCGGACCCAAGTCTTGTCAAAGGCTTGACCTTGTCATGATGTTAGGGTTGACCATTCAAGGCATCGAGTCCGCCAGCCCGGTCGACTCACTTTCTGAAGGAGCCATCCATGCAACAAGTTTTTGAAGTTCAAGGCATGACCTGCGGCCACTGCGAGCGTGCCGTCAGCAACGCCATCCAGGGCGTCGATGCCCAGGCACAGATCAAGATCGACCGCGCAGCCAACCGCGTGGAAGTCGAAACCGGCGCCAGCCGCGAAGCCGTGGCAGCGGCCATTGCCGAAGAAGGCTACAAGGTCGCCTGAACGCTGCCCACCCACCGCGTCAGCACCTCACGCAAGGCATCAGGAGGCCGCTGGCGCG
The DNA here is from genome assembly GCF_053345995.1 of Comamonas sp. C24C. Taxonomy (NCBI): domain Bacteria; kingdom Pseudomonadati; phylum Pseudomonadota; class Betaproteobacteria; order Burkholderiales; family Comamonadaceae; genus Comamonas; species Comamonas sp. C24C. Next base: position 214,755 of record NZ_JBKFBC010000009.1, read on the forward strand.
TTTTTTCAGGACTAGCCATGCCCAACCACCCACCGACACAAAAAATCGCTCAGAACTGGCCTGTCGTCATCGGCGAGGCCGCACGTCGCGCCGGGGTCTCTGCGCGCATGGTGCGTCACTACGAAGCACTGGGCCTGCTGCCGCCCGTGCACCGCACCGACAGCGGCTATCGCCAGTACACCGAAGCCGATGTGCACGCACTGCGCTTCATTCGCCGCGGGCGCGATCTGGGCTTTTCCATGGACGAGATCGCCACCCTGCTCGGCCTGTGGCAGGACCAGGGCCGCGCCAGCAGCCAGGTCAAGGCCATTGCGCAAAAGCACATCGCCACGCTGACCGAGCGCATTGCCGCCATGCAATCCATGCAGCGCACGCTGCAGACCCTGGTGCATTGCTGCCACGGCGATGACAGGCCGGACTGCCCCATCCTCGACGACCTGGCCAGCGCCGACACCGACCTGACGCCGGCGCATCATGAACCCACGGCGCCCCGGCGCAGGACTGCTGCCTGAGACGGCTTGCGGGTTTCACGTGAAACCCTCGTGGCCCGCGCAGGGCGGCGTCAACAACGAGACATGTTGCACTGCAGCAAATACTGCAGAATACTCTGTGCGATGAATGCGGTTGCTCTCATTCATCTTTTCAAATCATTCAAGCACAAGCATTGCCCATGCAATGCAGGAGACAAACCATGAGCACCAGAGACATCTTCGTTGTCAGCGCCGCGCGCACGGCCATCGGCACTTTTGGCGGCAGCCTCAAGGACGTTCCCAACGCCCAGCTGGCCACCACCGTGGTCAAGGCCGCCATTGCGCGTGCCGGCATCGCCGCCGACACCGTGGGCCATGTGGTGATGGGCAACGTCATCCCCACCGACACGCGCGACGCCTACCTGTCCCGCGTGGCGGCCGTGGATGCTGGCTGTTCCATCGAAACCCCTGCCTACAACGTCAACCGCCTGTGCGGCTCCGGCCTGCAGGCCATCGTCTCGGCGGCGCAATCCATTGCGCTGGGCGACTGCGAAGTGGCGATCGGCGCCGGCTCCGAATCCATGAGCCGCGGCCCCTACTTCGACACGGCCTCGCGCTGGGGCGCACGCATGGGCGATGCCAAGAGCATCGACTACATGCTGGGCATCCTGCACGATCCCTGGCAAAAAATGCACATGGGCATCACCGCTGAAAACGTGGCCGAACGCTACAAGATCAGCCGCGTGATGCAGGACGAACTGGCGGTCATCAGCCAGCAGCGCGCCGCTGCCGCCATCGAGGCCGGCCGCTTCAAGGAACAGATCGTTCCCGTGGAAATTGCCAGCCGCAAGGGCGTGGTGCTGTTCGACACCGACGAACATGTGCGCGCCGCCACCACGCTGGATACCCTTGCCGGCATGAAGCCCGCGTTCAAGAAGGAAGGCGGCACGGTCACCGCCGGCAATGCCTCCGGCATCAACGACGGCGCGGCCGCCGTGCTGATGATGAGCGAGCAGGCCCTGAAGTCTTCCGGCGCCAAGCCCATTGCCCGCCTGGTCGGCTACGCCCACGCAGGCGTCGATCCCGCATACATGGGCATCGGCCCGGTCCCCGCCACGCAGAAGGTGCTGGCACGCACCAGTCTGAAGATCGAGCAGATGGACGTGATTGAAGCCAACGAAGCCTTTGCCGCCCAGGCCTGCGCCGTGATTCAGGAGCTCGCACTGGACCCTGCCAAGGTCAACCCCAACGGCTCCGGCATCTCCCTGGGCCATCCCGTGGGTGCCACCGGCGCCATCATCACCACCAAGGCCTTGTACGAGCTGCAGCGCACCGGCGGCCGCTATGCGCTGGTGACCATGTGCATCGGCGGCGGCCAGGGTATCGCCGCGATTTTCGAGCGCGTCTGATACCGCGTTTCAGGGCACCGAAGAGCCCATGAAAAAGGCCTGCCAGATCACTCCGGCAGGCCTTTTTTTGATAGCTTCTAGCGCTTGCTGCTACTTGATTTCAGCATCATTAAATACTGAAATCCTTGATTGAAAAGCGCAAGCAGCTACATCATCCATAGCATCAGAACGGCGCCTCTTCAGGGGCCGTATCGGCGGGCGCGGTGGCCGGGCCGGTGAACGAGCCCTGCCCGCGTCCCTGTGCCAGACGCACGGGCAAAGTCTCTGCCGCAGGCGCCGACGACAGCGATGCCGGCAGGCCGTCGCCCAGACCCGTGCGCCCTTCCCCGCCCAGCGCCTCGATCAGATCGGGAATCAGACGCGACAGCTCGCCCGTGGCAATCGTCACATCGGTATCGAAACCGCCGTCATCCTGGGATTGGCCATCCATCACCGCATCGAGCAGCGCGATCTTCTTGATCTGCAGACCTTCGCTGAGCACAAAGCTCACGCGGTCATCCCATGTCATGGCCAGCTTGGTCGGCAGCTTGCCATGCTCGATATGCTGGCGCACCTCGTCGATGTCGAGCGGATGGCGTGCATAGCGCACCACGGCCTTGGACTCATCGGCAGCCTTGAGCTCGCACTCGCGGTCGATGGAAAAACCAGCGGGCGGCTCCTGCGTCATCAGCCAGTGCGCCATGGCGGCCTGCGGACTGGTCTGCGTATCCAGCAGCGCCAACGCAAAGCCCGGCAGACCTTCGACCAGCAGCGTCACGATCTCGTCGGCACGACCTTGCGCACTGGTATCGAGCACCAGCGTGCGCGCCTGCGGATCGATCCAGACCCACATGCTGCCCTGCTTGGTGAAGGCCATGGGCAGCAGGTCCAGCTTGGCCTCGTCCTTGAGCTCCTTCTTCTCCTTCTTGCCGGGCTTGCGGCCCTCGGTCTTTTCGATGTGCTCGGCCTTCTCGTTGACCTTGCGGTTGAGCACGCTGGCCGGCAGCATCTTGGACTCGCTCATGAAGCGCATCACCCATTGACCGGCCACGCTTTCCGCCAGCGGGCCATGGGGCTCGCCGCGCGGCGGCACCCAGCCCACGGAACGCTCCTGGGTCGCGCCGCACTCCTCAAACACCGTCTTTTGCAGCGCATCTTCCAGCAGCTGCAGATCGCCCTGCCAGCTCTCGGCAATGCGATAAACAATCATGTTCTTGAACATCAAAAACCTTTGCTAAACCTTCAATCGTCGCCAGCTCCAGCAGCTGGATCTCGCGGAAAAAAATCGGCCGCCAACGCAGCCCATGCATGCATTGTTGCGCAGTCGCAGCCACTCAAACTTATCAATACTTTACAGAGCGGCTGCAAAACCTCACGTCTCAGAAACATGGGGGGTCCACACTTCAGTCATCCGCTACCGAATGCCCATTCAGGAGCAAGACCAGGCGGCCACTTCTTCCACTTCCACAGAAAAGGAAACAGACATGACCCGCTTTCGCCAGACACTGACCGGCGCCGCCGTGGCAACCGCCCTGCTCGCCTCGCTGAGCCTGCCCAGCTTTGCCCAGACAGCTCCCGCAGAGCAGCCTGCAGCCGCCCAGAAAGCACCCGATTCGCACAAGCACCAGCGTGGTGACAAGCGCGGAGACCGCATGGAGCATATGAAGCAGCGCATGGAAAAACTCAAGGCCGACCTGAAGCTGACGCCTGCGCAGGAAGCCGCCTGGACCACCTACACCCAGGCCATGAAGCCCGGCGAACGCCCTGCCCGCGGCGACCGCGAAGCCTTTGCCAAGTTGACCACTCCCGAGCGCATCGACAAGATGCGTGAAATGCGCGGCAAGCACATGGCCGAGATGGACCGCCGCGCCGAAGCAACCAAGGCCTTCTACGCCCAGCTCAATGCCGAGCAGAAAAAGACCTTCGATGCAGCCACCCTGCGCATGCATCATCCGCACGGCCCCCATGGCCACCATGGCGGCAAACCCGGTCAGGAGCGCCCTGCAGCGCCTGCCCC
>NZ_JBKFBC010000009.1:218826-253958 GCF_053345995.1 Comamonas sp. C24C
GAGGGAGCGAAATCAAGGCATTGTCATAGCATCGATATCGCGACCAGATTCCAAGCATTTAGATGGCAATTGACATGAAAAAACTGCAATTAGCAACAAATCTTGTAGTCCCTGCGCTGATCAGCCTGGCAAGTCCCATGCTTCATGCACAGCCTGTGCAATCCTCGACCAGCGCCCTCTATCTGCAATACGGCTCGGCAGAGCACGGCACCGACAGCTGGGCGGGCGGCATCATGCTCCCCTGGAACTGGAGCTACGCCCTGGGCCCGGGGCGGATGACGGGTTACTGGGATCTCTCGGTCGGCCGCTGGTCCTCCGACTACCACGGCGGCAATCGCTCGACCTGGGTTCTGGGAGCACAACCCACATTGCGCTGGCGCCCCGCACAAGGCCTGTCGCCCTGGTTCCTGCAAGCCGGACTGGGCCTGAGCTATGCCACCAACCACCGCTACATCAGCGACCACAAAGAATTTTCGACCCGCTACAACTTTGCCAGCCATATCGGCATCGGCTACCTGTTTGGCGAGCAACTGAAAAACGAAATCAGTCTGCGCTTCGAGCACCACTCCAACGCAGGCATCAAACGCCCCAACCCGGGAGAGAACTTTCTTCAGCTGCGATACGCACGCCACTTCTGAATTTTTGAGCCCGCGATATCGGGACCGACCAGGCCGCCCAACGGGCGGCTTTTTTCATGGTTTGCAGCGACCACTCAGGCTGTGAATAAACATGGTGATAAAACGCGATGAATTTTTCTGTTTTCCACAGCCATGAAAGCTTCTGGAAAGTTGTTCCCAAATCCAGGACATCGGCAGCCCATGTCGGGGCACAGACTTTGTCAAAGTTCAAGTTGTTGATTTTAAAAGAAATTAATTACTTATCAACAATTAAGTGGACTACTTACTATTACTACTAAGTAAAAAGATAAGACTAGAAATAACAACTTTGGTCGAAGTTTACACAGCAATCCGGGATGGTCTGGATAAAAAAAATGTCGATCAGATCAGCGGGCAAGCAGTTCTTGCGACATCACACCCTCGGAATGCAATGTGCCCAATCATGTTTTTCTCAGTTATTCACTATGAAAAACATAGCTAAAAACTCTTATATATCAATGGATACAGGCAATTTATAAAGAATTAATGCGCAAATGAATTTCTGTGGATAAGCCAATATCAACTTTCATGTTTTCCACAAAAATGCGTAGGAAGGCAAAGTTGTTCATGGATCGAGGACAGCAGCAACCGTCATTTGTCTCCATGTTTGTCATCCTTGAAGATGCTTGATTTGCCTTGGTTTTTGGAAGTTATCAACAGAAGATGCAAAGTCTTACTACTACGACTATATTTTTATAAAGCTTCTAAAGAACAACTGAAGCAGAAGTCGCAGGCAAGATCCGGGAGCACACCAAATCGCGGCTGATCAGGTGCGCCAATCCCTTTGCTTCAGAGGGAAGTACAGAAAAAAACGGCTTTGGGAAGATTGACGCGCCAGATCTCGAAAAATTGGCGTAAGATGCGCCTCCTCAGTGACAGGAGGTGGGGATAAATTCCCATCGAAGAGTCTTTGAAGTGCCAGTTATCCACAGAATGTTATGAACAGCTGGGGGGAAACTCTTGAGGAATGCGGGCCAGCGATATCAGCCAGCATTGCGCTTTCTTCATTCAAAAAAATTCAATGATTCGTAGGTCATTGTTTTCAAAGAATTTTTCATTTCTGCATAGAAGCAGAACCCTGAGCGGATGCGCAAGCTCTGGGAAGTGCAACCATCCCTTGGTGGAACGGAAACCAGAAACGCCGGCAGTTGCCCACCAGTCACGGTGGTCATTGGTGCACAAGCCCGGCGGTGTTGCTTCGGGCAAGACCTTGCGGGTCAGCAGCCAGGCAAGGCTGGATGCTGCTCACAGTGCCAGGCAACTGTTAGAAAAATTACAAATGCGCGGAGTGCGCCGCGGCAGGTTTGAGAGGCGCGAAGAGGGCGCAGCAGCAGGGCAGAAAACCACCTTGCCGCGCGCTTGAGAACAGCGAAAAACGGTCTCTGGAATGGCGCGAAACAGCGCAACGCGGCCTTGAATCACCTGGGCAAGGCCCTGTTTCGCACCGGAACTCAAGACCCTCGGACCGGGCGCCGCTGCAGCGTGAAAGGCGGCAGGCCCTTGATGAGCAACTGGCCGTAGCTGGTGCCCGTCAGGCGGCGGTCATAGCAGTACACATGGGCCTGGTCTTCCTCGGTCCGGATGGCGCGGCCTACCCACTGGGCCAGGCGAATGGCCGTTGCCGGCACCACCAGTTCGTTGAAAGGGTTGCGGCCGCTGCTGCGCAGCCATTCGGCTCTGGCTTCGCCAACGGGGTCGTCGGGCGGCGCAAAAGGCAGCTTGGTGATGAACAGCGACTCGCAGAGGGCTCCCGGCAGGTCCAGTCCTTCGCCAAAGGACTGCATGCCGAAGATGATGGAGGGTTCGCCCATCGCCACGGCCTCGCGGTGTCGGGCCAGCAGGGTCTGGCGGGGCAGGGCGGTCTGCACCAGCACCTGGTTGCGCATGCTGGTGGACAGCGCGTCAACGGCCTGGCGCATCTGCTCGCGGGATGTGAACAGCACCAGTGCGCCGGCCTGGATGCGGCTCAGATCGTTCAACAGGGCCTCGACCATCTCCTCGGTAAAGCGGGCGGCTTCGCGCGGGTCTGAGGCCGTTTCACGGGCCACCAGCGTGCCCTGGCGCGCATAGTCGAAGGGACTTGGCACTTCCAGCGTGGTGACTGAGTCGTCATTGGCCAGCCCCGCTTCGCGCAGAAAGAAGTCGAAATGGCCGCAGCTGGTCAGCGTGGCGGATGTCAGCGCCGCACCACGCACCTGGGACCAGAGATGCTGGCGCAGGGTGGAGCCGGGCTGTATCGGGCTGGCATGGGCCTTGACCACGATGAACTCGCCGTCCATCTCCAGCGTGAACCATTTGGCATGGGGCACCATCTTGCCGTCGCCATCGCTCTCGTTGTTCTGCAGCAGCAATTGCGTGGTGTTGAAAATGGCTTCCAGCCTGGGCGCCAGGGCGCCGACCTGCGCATAGACGGTGGACAGGCGCTGGGCTTCCTCGGGTTGCTCCTTGATTTCGGCGCGCAGGGCCTTGGAGACGGCGCGCAGCGCATCCAGAAAGCCGTCGGCATGGTGCGCAATCTGTCCCAGAGGCTCCAGAAGCGCCTCTGGCAGCATTCCGCGGGGTGCCCGTACCCTGGCTGGCCCATAGCTGTCTTTCTGCGATTTGAGCGTCTCTCCGTAGTGCTCCATGACCAGTCGCGCCAGCTCCTGCATCTGCTGGCGCAGCTGACCCGCATGCTTGGGCACATCGGCCAGTTCCTCGACTTCAGCGACCTGGTTCACGCGCAGTGCACGGCTGGCCAGCTTGTCGATCCAGCCCAGGCGGCTCAGATCCATCTCGCCGGCAAACTGGTCCAGAGCCGTGGAGGGCAGATGGTGGGCTTCATCGAGCACCAGCAGACAGTTGTCCAGCTCGGGCAGCAGCTTGGAGCCCAGTGAGGAAAGCAGCAAATCATGATTGGCGACAATGACTTGCGCCGCCACCAGGTCCTTTCGGCGCTCGTAATAGACGCAGCTGCCGAAGGCCGGGCAGTGCTTTCCGGTGCATGAAGAGGACTCGGCTGCCACGGGGCTCCAGGCCTCGGCCTCAGGCGGGGTCTCCAGCGAGTCACGGTCACCGTTCCAGGCCTCGGTAGCCAGTGCATCGGCCATGGATTTGTAGAACTGCATGCGGGCCTGCAGCTCGTGCTGTGGGCGGCTGAACTTGGTCTGACCCTGCTCGTCGCCAAACAGGTCGTCCATTTCGTCCTGTGCTTCCCCCGTGCTTGCCAGACGCTCCAGCTTGAGTTTGCAGACAAAACGGCCACGCCCCTTGGCCAGGGCGAATTTGAAAGGCTGGTCCAGCTTTTGCGCCAGGGCCGGCAAATCCTTGTTCACCAGCTGTTCCTGCAAGGCCACCGTGGCCGTGGAGATCAGCACCCGCGTGCCGCGCGACAGCGCCATGCGGATGGCCGGAATGCTGTAGGCCAGCGATTTTCCGACCCCGGTGCCGGCCTGCACGACGGCGATGGCGCGACGTGGTTCCGGCTCGCCTTCATCGATTTTTCCGAGCTGCGCCTGGCTCAGCGTTTGCGCGATCTGGGCCGCCATTTTTCGCTGTCCTTCACGACTGCGAAATCCCGGCATGGCCCCGACCACGGCATCAAAGGAATTCAGGGCCTCTTCAGCCCACTTTTTTTCATGCATTTCAGCGTTTTTCGAGACGCAAAGACGCTGTGCTCTTGCGACTTATAAGTATTCGTACAGAGATATGTATTAAATAAGATTGAATTTCTTATGCAATACGGCATACAAATCAGTGAAGTCTGTATGTTCTACAGCTGTATCCGTGGGAGTCGGTGGATGGAACTTTTCCACTGCTTGTATATGACTTGTTCATTGTAGTTGTGGATTCCGCCGGGTGCAGTTACCAAGAAACTTATCCACAGAATGAGTTGAAGATTGGCCTGTACATATCCTGGAGACAACCATGTATCAATCCCTGTGGATATGGTTGTTAAATTTTTATGAATAAAAAGATTTTTCTAGATTCTGGCTTTGCTGCAATTTTGCGGAAACAGCATGGTTTTCAAGTGCTGTGGGTAAGGTTGTTCATGGCTTTCTTCGCTCTTACGGGTGGCGAAGCATCAAATTTATCCACAAGTCTGCTGAAGGCCATGGCGCGCAGCGGATGGCGGAAGATTACCCACGGCCAATGCTCGTCTCGCTGCTTTGTATGCAAGAGAGCCTGTTTCTGTTGAAATCTGGAAGCGGAGAAGGAAGAAGGCCAAATCTATCCACCGCGTGGATAACTTCAAAGCTCATCTTTTGATAGTAGATATCCATTGCACATCAATGGATTGATCGTGTTTTCCCTGAAATTCAGGGACAGGCCATGGTTCGCCCTTTGATTATGAAACAATGAAACTTTTGATACTCATGTATGAAAAAATACATGAAAAATGCCTGTTTTTTGAGCAAAGAGCGGAGGGTATGCGCGAGTTGCCTTAAAAATGGGCAATGCAGCCTGTCTGAAGGCTGATTTCCTGGTTTCAGACCATCAGCGGGGCAGGGCCTGCCTTGCGGCTCTGCTCAGGTCCGTGCTCGGGCTTACCAAACCGTAATGCGTGTGTCATCCACGCAGCGGGGTGCTCTTCCTAGCATGGCGTCATCACTGCAGGTGAAGTCGTGGACGCGCCCGTCACTTGCCGGACTTGGGAAAGAGTGAACGATGTACAAGAGCCTTGTGAGACAGCCGGGAGCGGCACATTTACCAAACTGGACATTGGCAAGACTGCCGGTGATGGCTGCGGCCATTGCCGTTGCGGGCCTGCTGCTCGGCTGTGATGCCTCCAGAGCCACCGAGGAGGCGCAGAAGCCGGTTGCGCAACTGCCCAAGGGCTTTATCCAGGTCAAGCCAGCCTCCTTGAAGATGCTGGAGATCGCGCCCGTAGCCAATCCGCAGGGGCTGCAGATGGCCTGGGCTCCAGCGCATGTGGCCTTCGTCGAGGATCGCGTGGCCTCCGTCTCGGTGCCGGTTTCGGCGCGCGTGCTGTCGGTCAATGCGCATGTGGGCGATATGGTCAAGGCCGGCGATCTGCTGGCGACCCTGGTCAGCCCCGATGCGCTGCGCACGCGCTATGACGTGGCTGCGGCCAAGACCGCACATGATGTGGCGGTGGTGGAAGCCCAGCGCCAGCAGACCATGGTGGACAAGGGCGTGGGTGTGGAAGTCGATCTGCGCGCCGCGCAGGCCAAGCTGCGCGAAACCTCGCAGGAGCTGGGCCGCGCACAGGGCACGGCTGCGCTGCTGGGCTCGGGCGGTGGCGATCGACTCGAGCTGCGCGCACCGCGTGCCGGCATCGTGGCCGAGCGCAAGGCCGTGGTGGGGACTGCCGCTGAACCGGGAGCCGCGCTGTTCATGATTGGCGATCCCCAGGCCATGAATGTGGTTGCAGAGGTGTTCGAGTCCGATCTGCCCGGCATTCGCCTGGGCAGTGCCGTGCAGGTCGAGGTGCCGCAGTTGCCCAAACCGATCAAGGGCACGGTGCGCCATCTTGGAGCCACGCTGGACAAGGAGTCGCGCCGCGCTGCCGTGGTGGTGGAGCTGAGCGAACAGAACCCGGTGCTGCGTCCCGGCATGCAGGCCAAGGTGGGCGTGCAGCTGTCGAATCAGCAGGAGATGCTGATTCCGGTCACCGCCGTGCTCATCAAGGATGAAAGCCACAGCGTGGTCTATGTGCAGCATGAGAACAACCAGTTCGAGGCGCGCGTGGTGACGCTGGGGCGCCCATCGCGAGGCATGGTGCCGGTGATCAGCGGCCTCAAGGTCGGTGAGAAGATTGTGGTGCGTGGTGGTCTGCTGCTCGACGGCGCGGCCAGTCAGCTGCTCTAGTCCGGCAGGAGCCTGAACCATGCTGAGTTCATTTATTTCATTTGTGGTGCATCGTCGGCTGCTGGCGGTGTGCGCCACGCTGGCGATTGCCGTCTACGGCGTCTACGCCTATCTGCAGACCGCTATCGAAGCCTATCCCGACGTGACCAATGTGCAGGTCGGGGTGATCACCCAGGCGCCGGGCCTGGCTCCCGAAGAGGTGGAGCGTCAGATCACCCAGCCACTGGAGCGTGAGCTCAACGGAACGCCGGGTCTGATATCGCTGCGATCGGAGAGCTATTTCGGTCTCTCCATGATCAATCTGGTCTTCAACGACGACGCGAAAAGCTTTACGGCGCGCGCCGAGGTGTCGCAGCGTCTGCCGCAGGCAGATCTGCCCAATGGCGTGACGCCTGAAATGGCGCCTGACTACACGCCGCTGGGCAAGATCTTCTACTACCGCCTGCAGAGCGACAGACACAATCTGGCGCAGCTGCGCACCGAGCAGGAATGGCATGTGGTGCGCGTGCTCAAGCAGGTGCAGGGCGTGGCCGACGTGGTGAGCATTGGCGGCTTCGTCAAGGAGTTCCACGTTGAAGTCGACCCCGAAAAGCTCTACAGCCTGGGCCTGTCGCTGGACGATGTGAGCGATGCGCTGTCCAAGTCCAACCGCAACGTGGGCGGCGGCCTGATGCGCCGTGGCGAGCAGTCTTTCATCATTCGCGGTATCGGCCTGCTGCGCAATCCGCAGGAGATTCAGGATGTAGTCGTTGCCATGCGTGGCAAGGCTCCCGTGACCATCGGCGACGTGGCGCGTGTCGCGCAGTCGCATACGCCGCGCCAGGGCTCGGTGGGCATGGACGACCAGAACGATGTGGTGCAGGGCATTGTGCTGCTCAAGCGGGGTGCCAACCCCTCCATCGTGCTCGATGACATTCATGCCAAGGTCGATGAGCTCAACAGCGGCGGCCTGCCCGAAGGCATGCACATGGTCACCAACTATGACCGCTCCGACCTGGTGGGCCACACGCTCAAGACCGTGCAGCACAACCTGCTGTTCGGTGCCACGCTGATCGTGGCCGTGCTGTGGCTGTTCCTGCGCAGCCTGCGTGGCTCGCTGATCGTGGCCACGGTGATTCCGCTGTCGCTGCTGGTGGCCTTCATCGGCCTGCACTGGCTGGGCATGCCTGCCAATCTGATCTCCATGGGCGCCATCGACTTCGGCATCATGGTGGACGGTGCCGTGGTGCTGGCCGAGAACATCATCCGCAATGCCCGGCTGCGAAAGCCGCAGACGGCCAACGACATGCGCCACATCATTGTGGATTCGGCCGTTGCCGTGGCCAAGCCCACGCTGTTCGCCATGGCCATCGTGATTGCGGCGCTGATTCCCGTGTTCTCGCTGCAGAGCATCGAGGGCCGCATCTTCCGCCCGCTGGCCATGACCTACAGCTTTGCCCTGCTGGGTGCGCTGGTGTTCGCCATGGGTCTGGTGCCGGCGCTGTGCGCCTTGCTGCTCAAGCCCAAGCATGTGATGGTGGAAGAGCCCAAGATCTTCGACCGCGCACACCACGGCTACCAGCACTGGATCGCCAAGGTGCTGGGCGCAGCCAAGCGCCGCACCGCGGTGATCGCCGTGTTCGTGAGCGTGCTGGTGGTGGCCGGGGTTTCGGCCAAATGGCTGGGCACCGAGTTCCTGCCGGAGCTCGATGAGGGCGATGCCTATGTGCTGGTGCAGATGCCGGCTTCCATCTCTTTGGAAAAAGGCCAGGAAGTGCTGCGCGATGTGCGTCTGCGCCTCAAGGTCTTCCCCGAGGTGATCACCGTCACCACGGAGCAGGGACGCCCCGAATCGGGTACCGACAACGAGACGCTGAATCTGGCCAAGGTGCTGGTGCGCCTCAAGCCCCATGGCGAATGGCGCAAGGGTCTGACCAAGCCCGCGCTGATCGAGGAAATGCGGGCGACGCTGGGCGAGATTCCCGGCGTGGCCTTCAACTTCGCGCAGCCTATTCGCGACAGCGTGGAAGAGTCCACCTCGGGCGCGCGCGGCCAGGTTGTGCTCAAGCTGTTCGGCCCTGATATTCCCACGCTGCGCAGCATTCTTCAGCAGACCAAATCGCTGGTGAAGGACATCGATGGCGTGGTCGATCTGGATCTGTACCGCGATGCCCCGGCACCCCAGGTGCATGTGCAGTTCGACCGTCAGGCCCTGGCGCGCCAGGGCATTGCCATGGAGGACGCGCAAAAGACCCTGGAAGTGGCCCTGGCCGGCAATGTGGCCACCACTTTGTGGGAAGGCGAATTCCCCGTGCCGGTGCGCGTGCGCCTGCCCTATGTGGACCGCATGGACGAAGAGCGCATTCGCAACATCGCCATACCGCTGCCCGATGGTGGCTCGGTGCCTTTGGGCTCGGTCGGTACGGTCAGCATGAAGGTCGGCAACTCCTCCATCTTCCGCGAAGGCAATGCGCGCTACATGGCGCTCAAGTTCAACGTGGAGGGCCGCGACATCGGCTCGGTGGTGAAGGACACGCTGGCCACCTTCAAGCAGAACGTGAAATTGCCTGAAGGCTACCAGGCCGTCTGGGGCGGTGAATGGGAGAACCAGCAACGTGCGGCTGCACGCCTGAAGGTGGTGGTGCCGCTGTCTCTGGTCATCGTCTATGCCCTGCTGTTCGGTGCGCTGGGCCAGGCCCGCAGCGCCGGCATCATCTTGCTGTGCGCGCCATTCGCCATGGTGGGCGGCATCGCAGCCTTGCATCTGGCACATATCGAGTTGTCCATCAGCGCGGCCATCGGCTTTATCGCCTTGCTGGGCCAGGTGGCCCTGGCGGGGTTGCTGGTGGTCTCTGCGGTCGAGGATTTGCGCCGTCAGGGCATGCCTTTGATGCAGGCCCTGATCGAAGGTGCGGCCGAGCGCATGCGCTCCATCATTCTGGTGGCGTTGCTGGCGCTGCTGGGCCTGCTCCCCATGGCACTGTCCACTGGCGTGGGTAGCGAAACCCAGCGCCCGTTTGCCTCGGTCATCGTCGGCGGCATGGTGGTGCTGCCATTGGTGGCACTGGTGCTGCTGCCCGTGCTGTATGCCTTGCTGGGCCCCAAGAACATGTTGACGCAGGAAGAACGTGATGAAAGCGCTCAAGATGAATAAATGGCACTCGCTGGCCATGGCTGCAGCACTGTGCTGCGGTGCTTTCAGCGGCCTTGCCCATGCTGCCGATGCGATGGACGCACCTGCGCAGAATAGTGCCGCAGCGGGCCGTATGGCGGCCCCTGTGCAGCCTGTGACCCTGCAGGAATATCTGCGCATCGTCGTGCAGAACCAGCCCAATCTGGCAGCCGATCGCATGCAGCTGGATCTGGCCAGGGCCGACAGCAAGACGGCGGCAACCATCTCCAATCCCGCCATGCATTACTCCAGCAAGCGCGGAGAAAAGGAATGGGGTGTGGAGCAGGCCATTCCGATCTTCGGCCAGCGCGGCATGCGCATCGAGAACGCCAGGCTGGGCGAGAAGGCCGCAGCGGCCAATGCCGATGTGGCGGTCGCCGTCACCATGAGCGATGCCGCCCATGCCTTCAACGAGCTGCTGGTGGCGCAGCAGCGCTATCAGGTGTGGCTGGCTGCACGCGACGAGCTGGAGAAGGCGGGCAACATCGTCAAGGGTCAGATCGAAGCCGGTACGCGCAGCCGCTATGACGGCGCGCGTTTGAACCTGCAACAGGCCCAGATGAGCATGCAGGTCAGCAAGGCCCAGGCCGCCTTGCGCGATGCCGCATCGCGCGTGGCCGCCATTGCGGCCCTGCCGCAATGGCAGGTACGTGTTGAGGGCAGTCTGCAGGCTACTGATATTCGCAAGGCACCCGGCTACGAGCAGCTGTGGAACCAGGCGCAGATCCAGTTGCCGAGCCTGCGTGCCGCGCAGGCCGAGCTGGACAGAGCACGCCAGAAGATCCAGCTCGAGCAGCGTGAGGCATTGCCCACGCCATCCTTTGGTCTGGCCCGCATCCGCAACAGCGTGGACGGCAGTTTCAACCAGGTGGGCGTGAGCGTGGAGATCCCGCTGTTCGACCGCCGCCAGGGCCCCATCGAGCGCGCCAAGGTCGAGGCCGACCAGGCCGAGCTGCGCCGCGATGCGGCCTTGCTGGCCGCACAGTCCGAACTGCAGCGCTCCTTGCAACAGCTGTCGCTGCGGCGCACTGCCGTGCGCGACTACGAGAAGGAAGGGCTGGCGCAGATTGCACCGCTGCACCAGATGGCTCAGGATGCCTACAAGCTGGGCAAGGGCACGATTCTTGAGCTGATCGATGCACTGGGCTCGATCACCGAGCACCGGCTGGAGCATCTGGAGCTGGTCAAGGACATGCTGGACGCCGAGTGGGAAGTGCGTCTGGCCAGCGGCGATCTGCCACAGGTGCAGCCTTGAGCGAGGCAGGGGAGATGGCACAAACCCCTGTTCCACCTCCTGATGCTTCCCTGCCGCCCGCTGCGAAGGAGGAGGCGACGGCTTATAGTGTCTGTCCACCAACGGCCAGAGACAGACTCCGCATGTACCGCTACCTCATCATCGAAGACGATGCGCTCAACGCGCGTTACATCGCTGAAGGGTTGCGCCAGCAAGGCGCGCATGTCAGCGTCTGCGGTGACGGTGTGCAAGGCATTGCGCAGGCCGTGGGCGAGAACTGGGATGTCATCATCCTCGACCGCATGCTGCCCAATGGCTTTGACGGGCTGCAGATCCTGCAGGCGTTGCGCTCCATGGGAAAGCAGACGCCGGTGCTGGTGCTCAGCGCCCTGTCTGCCACGGACGAGAGAGTGCGCGGGCTCAAGGCCGGCTGCGATGACTATCTGACCAAGCCCTTTGCCTTCTCCGAACTTTCGGCCAGGCTCGAAGCTCTGGTGCGCCGTGCCCAGATCCCGGCTCCCACGCGCGAGATGCAGGTGGCCGATCTGCGCGTCAACCTGATTTCGCGCAGCGCCGAGCGTGCCGGCCAGCCGCTGTCGCTGCAGCCGCGCGAATTCCGTCTGCTCGCGTTTCTCATGCAGCATGCGCACCAGATCGTCACGCGCACCATGCTGCTGGAGTCTGTCTGGGATTACCGCTTCGATCCGCAGACCAATGTGATCGACGTGCACATCAGCCGCTTGCGCAGCAAGGTGGACAAAGGTTTTGCCACGCCTTTGATCCACACCGTGCGCGGTGTGGGCTACAGCCTCTCGGATCAGCCGCAAGACCTCCCCGAGGTGGTCTGATGATGCGCTCCAGACCCTGGAGTTCGCTGGCCTTCAGGCTGGCTCTCAGCTATGGCGGTCTCATGGTCCTGACCATGGCCATTGTGCTGGCTGTCTTCTATGTCCAGACCGTGGGCGTGGTGCGGGTACGGCTCGACAAGCAGGCCGAAAACCATGTGCGCAGACTGACCGAGCACTCGGCCAAATACGGCCCGGGAGCGCTGGAAAACGAGATTCTGCAGACCATTCGTGACGGTGTGAACACCGACACGGAAATCGTCATTCTCATGAACCCGCAAGGCGAGACCATTGTCAGCAATGCCGAGGTCTATCCTCCGCGCAAGCTCAGCATCATGGGCGTGCGCGAGCTGACCGTGAAGCGCAACGGACGGCTGATGGTGGGCCGGGTGGCCGTCGTGGAAATGCCCAATGGCAATCTGCTGGCCGTAGGCAGCGACATGCAGCTGCAGCGCGATATGGAAGAGCTGTTCGGTCAGGCCAGTCTGCTGGCGGCCGTGGCGGCCTGCATCATGGCCGTGATAGGCGCCATGGTCTTCAGGCGCGTGGTGGACGAGCGCGCGGCCGCCATTCGCAGCACCATGTCGCGTGTGGCGGCTGGCGAACTGCGCCAGCGTATACCGGTCGATCAGCGAGAGGATGAATTCACGCTGCTCAACCGCGATATCAACACCATGCTCGACAGGCTCGAGCAGCTGATGGAAGGCATCCGCCACGTCTCCAACAGCATTGCGCACAATCTCAGAACGCCGCTGACGCGCATCCTGCTGCGCCTGCGCAACGCGCAGCAGGCCAGCCCCGAAATGCAGTCCGCCACATTGGCGCTGGTGGCCGAAGAAGTGGCCGAGCTGGGCGTGGTGTTCGAGAAGCTGCTGCAGATTGCCGAAGTGGAAAGCGGAGCCAGTCGCAAGAGCTTTGCATCGGTTGATCTGCAGGCTTTGCTGGTCGACGTGGTGGACTTTTACGAACCACTGGTGGAAGACGCTGGCGGCATTCTCAGGCTGGATGTGCAGGAGGGTGTGCAGGCCCTGGGCGATGGCGACCTGCTGGCCAGCGCTGTCTCCAACCTTGTCGACAATGCTATTAAATACGGAGCGTCATCTGACGACGTTCATGGGGCTGACGTACTGCTGCGCGCCGCGCCAGCGCAGGAGCACGGCAGCGACGGCGTCTGGGGTGTGGAGATCACCGTGCAGGACCAGGGGCCGGGTGCAGATCCTCAGACCCTGGAGAAAATGACCACCCGTTTCTACCGCGCGGAATCGGATCGCCCGGGCTACGGACTGGGTCTGGCCAGTGTGCTGGCCATTGTCCAGCTGCATGGCGGCAAGCTCAGTTTTCACAACGCCCATCCAGGCCTGGTGGCGCGCATCTGGCTGCCTGCCGTGGCCGATGTCTGAAGCACTGCCGCGACGACGCTTTCAGATCTGCGAAAGCGCCTTGTTGCCATAGGCACAGAACCCTGGTTTGGGTCCTTTCTTGGGATGCAGTCTGCAGGTCTCCGGGCGCTTTTCATAGACCGTGCAACGGCGCGTGTTCTTGTCCAGAAAATTGCAGTCTCCGCCTGCTCTGCGGGCCATGGTGAAGATCTCGTGCTTGGGGTTGAAGTGGTCGATCAGGCGCATCTTCAGCAGCCGCCTGGCGATCAGCTTGGGCTCGATGTTCTCGACCTCGAACGGGTCCACCAGCTCCAGGCGCACCAGATCCGGCAGGCGTACCTCCAGCGGCATGGTGCAGCAATTGGCCGCGCAGCTGTCACACATGCCGGCCTTGTACTTGCTCCAGGTTTCCAGGCGGTCGACGTCAACAATGCGGATGGAGGATTTCATTTCGGGTGGGGCACTTCTGGGAGAAGCGCGATGCTGCCATGAGATGTCGATGTCTGCCTTGCGCCATTGCTATGAGCAGACCCGGTTCATGGGATTGAGCGGGCTGCAGGGAAGCCTACACTGCACAGGCACATCACCATCCATGGGAGAACGATTTTGGCAAGCCAAACCACGCTTTACTACGCAGCTGGCACCTGCGCGCAGGCCGTACTGATTGCGCTTTATGAGGCAGACGCCCAGTTCACGCTCAAGACGCTGAGCTTTGCCGACAACGAGCAGCGCAGCCCCGAATATCTGAGCATCAATCCCAAGGGCAGGGTGCCCGCGCTGGCCACGGAACGCGGCGTGCTGACCGAAACTCCCGCGCTGCTGCTGTATGTGGCGCAGACCTATCCGCAGGCAAGGCTGGCGCCGCTCCATGATCCCTTCGCGCTGGCGCAGATGCAGGAGTTCAATGCCTATCTGGCATCGACAGCGCACATCGCCCACGCCCACCGTCCGCGCGCCTCGCGCTGGGCCGACGACGAGGCTGCCCAGGCCGCCATGCGCGCCAAGGTGCCGCAGAACATGCGCGAATGCTTTGCCGTGATCGAACAGCACTATCTGGGCGACAAGACCTGGGTGATGGGCGAGCAATTCACCGTGGCCGACGGCTATCTCTACACCGTGGCGGGCTGGCTCAAGGGCGACGGCGTGGACATCGCCGAATTCCCGCGCGTGGCAGCCCATTTTGAGCGCGTGAAGGCCAGGGCATCGGTGCAGAGGCTGGGCTGACGGCATCTCAAATGCCGGACGTGAAGGGATAAGAACTATGCATGCTTGGTTCGTGTGATCGCTTGATGCGCCACAATGCAAAAGAGCCATAGGCGCTCTTCGCAGTAAGCGATAACCAGATGCAGCGACAAGGGCGTGGTATCCGGTTTTGACAACAAATTTTCAGACTGCCGCCCGCGCATTTATGTGCAGGCGGCAGTTGTGCATATGAATCATCAGGCTCTTTCCTCTTTTATCTGGTCCGTGGCGGACCTGCTGCGCGGCGACTACAAGCAGTCCGAGTACGGCCGCGTCATCCTTCCCTTCACCGTGCTGCGCCGCTTGGACTGCGTGCTCGCCGATACCAAGTCCGCCGTGCTGGCTGAGTACGCTGCCAAGAAGAACATGCCAGGGCATGAGCACTTTCTGCTGCGCAAAGCAGGGGGGCAGAGCTTCTACAACACCTCCGAGCTGGATCTGCCGCGCCTGCTTGGCGACCAGGACCACATCCGCCAGAACCTCTACGCCTACATCCAGGCGTTCTCGCCCTCGGCACGCGACATCTTCGAGCGCTTTGAATTCCACACCCAGATCGAGCGCCTGGCCAAGGCCAACCTGCTCTATCTGGTGACCGAGAAATTTGCCGGTATCGACCTGCACCCAAGCCGTGTGGACAACGCCAGCATGGGCGGGGTGTTCGAGGAGCTGATCCGCAAGTTCGCCGAAGTCTCCAACGAAACCGCCGGTGAGCACTTTACGCCGCGCGAGGTCATCCGCCTCATGGTGAACCTGCTGTTCATCGAGGACGACGATGTGCTCACACCCGGCAATGCCGTGGTGCGCACCATCTACGATCCCACGGCGGGCACGGGCGGCATGCTCTCCATCGCCGGAGAGCATCTGCTGGAGCACAACCCCCAGGCGCGCCTGACCCTGTTTGGCCAGGAGCTCAACGACGAGTCCTACGCCATCTGCAAGGCCGACATGCTCATCAAGGGCCAACCTGTGGAAAACATCGTTGCCGGCAACACCCTCAGCGATGACGGCCACGCGGGCCGCAAGTTCGACTACATGCTTTCCAACCCGCCATTCGGCGTGGAATGGAAAAAGGTCGAAAAGGCCGTGCGCACCGAGCACGAACAAAAGGGCTTTGATGGCCGCTTCGGCCCCGGCCTGCCGCGCGTGAGCGATGGCTCCATGCTGTTCCTCATGCACCTGCTGTCCAAGATGCGACCCGCCGCGGAAGGCGGCAGCCGCTTCGGTATCGTGCTCAACGGTTCGCCGCTGTTCACCGGCGGTGCGGGCAGCGGCGAGAGCGAAATCCGCCGCTACGTGCTGGAGAACGATCTGGTCGAGGCCATCATCGGCCTGCCCACCGACATGTTCTACAACACCGGCATTGCCACCTATGTATGGATACTCTCCAACCGCAAGGTGCAGGATCGCAAGGGCCATGTACAGCTGATCGATGCCAGCAGTTTCTGGCAGAAGATGCGCAAGAGCCTGGGCAGCAAGCGCAAGGAGATGGGCGACGCCCATATCGCCACCGTCACCCGCCTGTTCGGCGACTTCACCGAGGCTGAGATGGTCACCGTGCTCGACGCCCAGGGCCAGCCCCTGCGGGATGCAGAAGGCAAGCCTGTCGAGTCGCTGCTGGTCACCAACACCGACTCGCCGCCCAAGCCCCCTGAAGGCGGACGCCTCAAGCGCGTACCCATTGCGCGCATCTTCCGCAATGAGGAATTTGGCCACACCACTCTCACTGTCGAACGCCCGTTGCGTGATGAAAATGGCAATGTGGTGCTTGGCCTCAAGGGCAAGCAGAAAGGCAAGCCCCAGCCCGACAGCGCGCTGCGCGACACCGAGAACGTGCCGCTCACCGAAGACATCGCCGCTTACTTCGAGCGCGAAGTACTGCCGCATGCACCCGATGCATGGATCGACGAGGACAAGAGCAAGGTCGGCTACGAAATTCCGTTCAACCGCCATTTCTATGTCTTTGAGCCATCGCGCAGCCTGCATGCGATTGACGAGGAGCTGAAGGCTGTGTCGGCCAACATTGTGCGGATGCTGGGGGAGTTGGTGGAATGAGTTTGCCGAGGTATGCGGAGTACAAGAACAGTGGTCTGGAGTGGTTGGAAAAAATACCTGTCCACTGGGCGGTCATGCGTCTGCGTCAGGTTGCCAAGCTCAGCCCCTCCAAACAGGAAATCAGCCATGTTGATCGCACCACCGAGGTTTCATTTTTGCCCATGGAGGCCATTGGTGACGACGGCTCACTCAACCTAGAACGCATGCGTCCCATTGGAGAGGTCGAAACAGGCTACACGTACTTCCGCGAAGGGGATGTGAGCCTAGCCAAAATTACGCCCTGTTTTGAAAACGGAAAAGGTGCAATCATGAGCGGCCTAACGGGAGGCGCTGGCTTCGGCACTACGGAATTGATTGTGGCTCGTCCTAGAATGGAGCAAATCAGCAGCACGTATTTACACCGGCTATTTACTTCATGGCCATTCCGACGAATGGGCGAGGCTGCCATGTATGGCGCAGGTGGTCAAAAGCGTGTTCCCGACAATTTCGTGAGAAATTTTGCTATAGGCATTCCCCCTCTGGAGGAGCAGGCCGCTATCACGATCTTCCTCGACCGCGAAACCGCCAAAATTGCCGCGCTGATTGCCGACCAGGAAAAACTCATTGCCCTGCTGGCCGAAAAGCGCCAGGCCACCATCTCCCACGCCGTCACCAAAGGACTTGACCCCGATGTCCCGATGAAGGATTCCGGCGTGGCGTGGCTGGGAATGGTGCCAGCCCATTGGGGTGTGGTTCGCGTCAAAGACGTTACCCGACTGGAAAGCGGTCATACGCCCTCCAAGCAATTTCCTGAATACTGGGAAAATTGTGAAATACCCTGGGTATCGTTGAACGACTCCAAATTCTTGGCGGCTAACGACTACATCTCTGATACGGCGGTTAGGATTAACGAGCTTGGATTGGCCAACTCTTCGGCACGGATGTTGCCAGCAGGCACCGTCGTTTTTACACGCGATGCCACCATAGGCTTGGCTTCAATTACTACCTTGCCAATGGCAGTTTCCCAGCATCTCATTGCCTGGTGTCCGTCGGGACGCATCTTACTTCGAATCTTCAATGCAATGAAGCCGCATCTTGATTCATATACCTTTGGCGCAACCATAAAGACTATCGGCATGGCTGACGTGAAGAAGCTCGTGACGACAGTTCCTCCTCTAGAGGAGCAAATTGCGATCACAAAATTCATTGAATCAGAGCTTGTGAAACTCGCTTCACTTACAGAAAACGCACAACGCGCAGTCGCCCTCCTCAAAGAGCGCCGCTCCGCCCTCATCACCGCCGCTGTCACCGGCCAGATCGACGTCCGCCACCTGGTTCAAGGAGGTCCAGCATGAGCGACATCCAGCTTTTCCGGCTCCAGAACAACACCGCCACCGAGCTGGCTGCCACCGCAGTGGCACTGGAGCGCAATCTGCAGACGCTGATCGAAGGCCAGATGGAAACCTTCCTGGGCGTGCGTTTTCTGGCGACGGAATACGCCACCGGCAAGACGCATCGCGGCCGCATCGACTCGCTGGGGCTGGACGAGAACAATTGCCCCGTCATCGTCGAATACAAGCGGCACAGCAACGAGAATGTCATCAACCAAGGGCTGTTCTATCTGGACTGGCTGCTTGACCACAAGGCCGAGTTTCGCTGGCTGGTGATGGAAAAGCTGGGCAAGGAGGTGGCCGACAGCGTGGAATGGTCGGGCACCCGATTGCTGTGCATAGCGGCGGATTTCACCCGCTATGACCAGCACGCGGTGCAGCAGATTCCGCGCAATATCGAGCTGATCCGCTACAAGCGGTTTGGCGAGGATCTGCTGTTGCTGGAACTGGTGAATACGCAGACGGTGGCCGATTCCAGTACGGAGTCGGCCAAGCCCTCGCCAGTGGATACCGGCCCTGCTGCCACCAAGCCGCAGGGCAAGGACAAGAGCTTTGCCGAGCAATTGGAGGGCGCGGCGCCGGATATCCAGGCGCTGTATGCCGACCTGCGTTCGTTCGTATATGCGCAAGGTGACGATGTGGCCGAAAAACAGCTCAAGCTGTATGTGGCCTTCCGTAAGCTCAAGAACTTTGCCAGCGTGGTGATGTACCCCAACAAGATGCTGGTGATGCTGAAGCTGAACCCCGACACGGTGGCGCAGGAAGAGGGCTTCAGCCGTGACGTGCGGCAGATTGGCCATTGGGGCACGGGCGATCTGGAGCTGTGTCTGCGCAATACCCAGGATCTGGAGCGCGCCAAGCCCCTGTTGGAACGTGCCTACCAGGAAGGCTGAGCAGCGTGTTGCTGCGTCACTTCCTCAAACAAGCTAGTTGATATCTGAGAGACACCATGATCCAACCACCATCGCAACGGCAATTGGCCCGCTGGAACAGCCGCCAACGCAAGAAGCACCATGCGGGAGAGTTTCAGGAGCTTGGTTTTGCTTTTCGGCTGGGCTTGGCGCAGCCGCTGGACCAGGCGCAGCTGGATGTCTTTATGGATGCAGCCATCGATATGTTTGAAGCCCATGGGCTGGAGGTCGGTGGTGGCTGGGCTTCCCAGTCTGCGAGCGGATTTGTCTCGGCTGCCAAGGGCTCTGTGACCGAACCGCAGCGTGCGGCGGTTCTGGCGTGGCTGCAGGCCTGGCCCGGAGTGGCCCAGGTCCGCGTGGGCGAACTGCAGGATGCCTGGTACGGCGAGTTTGACGATTGGGACGAAGACCGCGCAGGCTGAAGTTTCAGCCAAATTGGCCTTTTCCCCTTTCCTGTCAAGCGCAGACAGCTATCAAAATAAAGAGAGACTTGCATGGCCCTTCACCAGGAAATCCACTTCGAGCAAGAGATTTGCGACCACCTGGCCGCGCATGGCTGGCTGTATGCCGAGGACGATGCAGCGTTGTTCGACCGTACGCACGGTCTGTTCATGCCTGACCTGCTGGCTTGGGTGGAGGCCACGCAGCCTCAAAGCTGGCAGCGCCTGACCAAGACACACGGCGCGGCTCTGCCCAAGGTGCTGGCTGAGCGCGTGCGCAAAAGCCTTAACGAGCGCGGCACGCTGGATGTGTTGCGCCGGGGCGTGGAGATTCTGGGCCTGCAGTCACCGCTGGATCTGGCGCAGTTCAAGCCGGCACTGGCCCTGAATCCGGTCATCCAGCAGAAGTATGCGGAAAACCGGTTGCGTGTGGTTCGACAAGTCACCCATTCGCCAAATCATCCTAAGGATGAAATCGATCTGGTGCTGTTCCTGAACGGCATTGCCGTGGCGACGGCAGAACTGAAAAGCCACTTCACCCAGAGCGTGGACGACGCGGTAGACCAGTACCGCAAGGATCGGCTGCCCCACCCCAAAGTCGGCGTGGCAGAGCCTTTGCTGGCGTTTCCAGGTGGCGCACTGGTCCATTTTGCGGTGAGCCAGTCCGAGGTGATGATGACCACGCGGCTGAATGGGGCAGACACGGTGTTCCTGCCCTTCAACCGGGGCAATGCGGGTGGTGCCGGCAATGCGCCCAATCTCGATGGGTTTGCCACCTCGTATCTGTGGGAAGAAGTGTGGGAGTGCGAGAGCTGGCTGGACATCCTGCACCGCTATCTGATCGGCAAGCGTGACGACAAGAAGCAGTTGCAGGCGGTCATTTTTCCGCGCTACCACCAGTTGGATGCCACGCGCAAGCTCGTGGCAGACGTGAAAGCGCAGGGGGCGGGGCAGCGCTATCTGATCCAGCATTCGGCAGGCTCTGGCAAGACCAATTCCATTGCCTGGACCGCGCACTTTCTGGCTGATCTGCATGACGAGCAGCACCACAAGGTGTTCGACAGCGTGTTGGTCGTCAGTGATCGCACGGTGCTGGATGCGCAGTTGCGCGAGGCCATCTTTGACTTTGAGCGCACCCATGGCGTGGTGGCCAGCATCACCAACGAGCATGGCAGCAAGAGTGCTGCGCTCAAGGAGGCGCTGAACGCGGGCAAGAAGATCATCGTCTGCACGATCCAGACCTTCCCCGCCGCCATGAGTGCGGCGCAGGAACTGGCTGCCACCGAAGGCAAGCGTTTTGCGGTGATTGCAGACGAGGCTCACAGCTCGCAAACGGGCGAGGCGGCCTCCAAGCTCAAGCAGATGCTTTCGGCACAGGAGTGGGCCGAGTTGCAGGATGGCGGCGAGGTGGATACCGAAGCCCTGTTGGCGGCGCAGATGGAGGCCAAGGCGGGGGCCCTGGGCTTGACTTATGTGGCCTTCACCGCCACGCCCAAGGGCAAGACGCTGGAGCTGTTTGGTCGCAAGGGCGAGGATGGCAAGCCGTTGCCGTTCCATGTGTATTCCATGCGCCAGGCCATTGAGGAAGGCTTCATCCTTGATGTGCTGCAGAACTACACGAGCTACCAGATGGCGTTCAAGCTGGCGCATAACGGCCAGGAATGGAACGACAAGGAGGTGGAGCGCAGCACGGCGATGAAGGGGCTGATGCAGTGGGTGCGCCTGCACCCGTACAACATTGCCAGCAAGGTGCAGATTCTGGTGGAGCACTACCGTGAGAACGTGCAGCCTTTGCTGGACGGCAAGGCCAAGGCGATGGTGGTCGTGGGCAGTCGCAAGGAAGCTGTGCGTTGGCAGAAGGCGATCCGTGACTATATCCACCGCCAGGGCTATTCGCTGGGCGTGCTGGTGGCATTTTCCGGCGAAGTTAATGATCCCGAGAGTTTCGATGGTGCCGTCACCGAGAACAGCAAGGAGTTGAACCCCGATCTGCGCGGCCGGGATATCAGGGAGGTGTTCAAGGAGCCCGATTACCACCTGCTGCTGGTTGCCAACAAGTTCCAGACCGGTTTTGACCAGCCGCTGCTGTGCGGCATGTATGTGGACAAGATGCTGGGTGGCATCCAGGCGGTGCAGACGCTCTCGCGCCTGAACCGTGCCTATCCGGGCAAGGACACGACCTACGTGCTCGATTTCGTCAATGAGCCTGCCGAGATCCTCAAGGCCTTCAAGATGTATTACGAGACGGCCGAGCTGGAGGCTGTGACCGATCCGCATCTGGTCTATGACCTGCGTGCCAAACTCGATGCAGCGGGCTGCTACGACGATTTCGAGGTGGAGCGTGTGGTGGCGGTTGAATTGGATCCCGGCGGCACGCAAAAGCAATTGGAAGCGGCGATAGCGCCAGTCGCCGATCGGCTGCTCAAGCGCTACAGCGCCGCCAGGGCAGCTAAAGAAGCCGCAGATGCACAGCAGGACGAGAAGGCAAGCCAGACGGCCAAGGATCAGATGGACGCCCTTGCACTGTTCAAGAACGACATGGGCGCTTATGTGCGCCTGTACGCCTTTCTCTCTCAGATCTTTGACTACGGTAATACCGATATCGAGAAGCGCTTTATCTTCTACAAGCGTTTGACTCCATTGCTGGCCTTTGGCCGCGAGCGCGACACGGTGGATCTCAGCAAGGTCAAGCTCACGCATCACACGCTCAAGAGGCAGGCCAAGCAGTCGATGAGCCTGAACCAGGACGGCACCTACAAGCTTCAGCCCATGGATGCAGTGGGCAGCGGATCGGTGCAGGAAAAGGAAAAAGCCTATTTGGTTGAGATCATCAAGAAAGTGAATGGCCTGTTCGAGGGTGAACTGACCGATGGCGACCAGCTTCTGTATGTAGATGGCGTGCTCAAGGGCAAGTTGCTGGAAGACCAGACACTGATCCAGCAGTCCGGCAGCAACAGCAAGGAGCAGTTCAACAGCTCACCGGATCTGCGCAATTCGCTGCGCAACGCCATCATGGAAGCGTGGGATGCGCATCAGACCATGAGTAGCCAGGCGCTGAGTTCGGAGCGGGTTTTTGAGGGAGTGCTGGACACCTTGCTGGGGCCTGGGCAGCTTTATGAAATGCTGCGGGTAAAGTCTCTGCAAGGTATGCAGGCGAGAGGTTGAAGCCTGAATTGCCCATAAAAAATGCCAGCAAAATTCTGGCATTTTTTATGGGGCGGTACTTGGGGCTTACACGTCGATATTCCCCGCACGCAACGCGTTGTCTTCGATGAAGTTGCGGCGCGGCTCGACCTCGTCGCCCATGAGCATGGTGAAGACGCGGTCGGCCTCGATGGCGTCGCCGATCTTGACCTGCAGCAGGCTGCGGACATTGGGGTCCATGGTGGTTTCCCACAGCTGCTCGGGGTTCATTTCACCCAGACCCTTGTAGCGCTGGCGGCCCGTGGTGCGCTCGGCTTCGGAGATCAGCCAGGCCATGGCCTGACGGAAGTCGCCGACCTTCTCGGTCTTGGCCTTCTCGCCTTCGCCACGCGTGACCTTGGCGCCTTCGCTCAGCAGGCCGACGAAGTTCTGCGCTTCGTCGGACAGGGCCGCGTAGTCATGGCTGCGCACGAACTCCTGGGTCAGGATGGAGCTCTTGATGTTGCCGTGGTGATGGCGGCTGATGCGCAGGATGGGGTGCTCGCTGTTGGGGTCGATCTCGGCCGTCACATCGGCGGGCACGCCGGTGGTGGTCAGCTCGCGCAGCTTGGCTTCCAGAATCGGCGCGCACTCCTGGGCTTCTTCAATGGTGTCGAGCTTGATCTGAACGCCGTCGGCAATGGCGCGCAGGGCTTCGGCATCCATGAAGTTGGACAGGCGCTCGATGACGGTTTCGGCGGCCAGGTGCATGTTGGCCAGCTTGGACAGCTCTTCGCCCTCGACGGTGCGCGGATTGTCGCCGCCGGTGTTCACGCTGGCGTGGTTCAGCGCGATCTTGAGCAGGTATTTGTTGAGGGCCGGGCCGTCCTTGAGGTAGAGCTCTTCCTTGCCGTTCTTGACCTTGTACAGCGGCGGCTGGGCGATGTAGATATGGCCGCGCTCGACCAGGTCGGGCATCTGGCGGTAGAAGAAGGTCAGCAGCAGGGTTCGGATGTGGGCGCCGTCCACGTCCGCGTCGGTCATGATGATGATGCGGTGGTAGCGCAGCTTGTCGGGGTTGTAGTCGTCGCTGCTGCTCTTGCCCGAGTCTTCGCTGACCTTGCCGATGCCGGTGCCCAGGGCCGTGATCAGGGTGATGATTTCCTGGCTGGACAGCAGCTTTTCGTAGCGGGCCTTTTCCACGTTCAGGATCTTGCCGCGCAGCGGCAGGATGGCCTGGAACTTGCGATCGCGACCCTGCTTGGCGGAGCCGCCGGCGGAGTCACCCTCGACGATGTAGATTTCGCACAGCGCAGGATCTTTTTCCTGGCAATCGGCTAGCTTGCCGGGCAGGCCCATGCCGTCGAGCACGCCCTTGCGGCGCGTCATTTCGCGGGCCTTGCGGGCGGCTTCGCGGGCGCGGGCGGCTTCGACAATCTTGTTGCAGAGAATCTTGGCGTCGTTGGGCTTTTCTTCGAGGAATTCGGCGAGCAGCTTGCCGACAATGTCTTCCACGGGCGCACGGACTTCGGAGCTGACCAGCTTGTCTTTGGTCTGGCTGGAGAACTTGGGCTCGGGCACCTTCACGCTGAGCACGCAGCACAGGCCTTCACGCATGTCGTCGCCGGTGACTTCGACCTTGGCCTTCTTGGCCAGTTCGTTGTCGGCGATGTATTTGCCGATGACGCGGGTCATGGCGGCGCGCAGGCCGGTCAGGTGGGTGCCGCCGTCACGCTGGGGAATGTTGTTGGTGAAGCACAGCACCTGCTCGGCATAGCTGTCGTTCCACTGCATGGCCACTTCGACGCCGATTTCGGTGCCGGGAATGCCGCCGTAGCTTTCGGCCGGGCGTGTGCCTTCGGCGTAGAAGGTCGTCGGGTGCAGGACCTTCTTGGTGCCGTTGATGAATTCCACAAAGCCCTTGACGCCGCCGGCGCCCGAGAAGTCGTCTTCCTTGCCATCGCGCTCGTCCTTCAAGCGGATGCGCACGCCGTTGTTCAGGAAGGACAGCTCGCGCAGGCGCTTGGCCAGGATTTCATAGCGGAACTCGAAGTTCTCCTTGAAGATTTCCTGGTCGGGCAGAAAGTGCACCTTGGTGCCGCGCTTGTCGCTGGGGCCGACCACGCGCATGGGCGAGACTTCGGTGCCGTCCACGACTTCGATCAGGCGGTTCTGCACAAAGCCGCGCGAGAAGTCGATTTCATGGCGCACGCCGTCGCGGCTGACGGTGAGCTTGAGCCAGATGGACAGTGCGTTCACGCAGGACACACCCACGCCGTGCAGACCGCCCGAGACCTTGTAGCTGTTCTGGTTGAATTTGCCGCCGGCGTGCAGCTCGGTCAGGGCGATTTCGGCAGCCGAGCGCTTGGGCTCGTGCTTGTCGTCCATCTTCACGCGCGTGGGAATGCCGCGGCCGTTGTCGATCACTGACAGCGAGCCGTCGGCATGGATGGTGACCAGAATGTCGTCGCAGTAGCCGGCCAGCGCTTCGTCGATGGAGTTGTCCACGACCTCGAAGACCAGGTGGTGCAGACCGGTGCCGTCCGAGGTGTCACCGATGTACATGCCCGGGCGCTTGCGCACGGCTTCCAGGCCTTCCAGGATCTGGATTGCGCCTTCGCCATAGCCGCCTGCATCTGCGGCGCTCTGGGTGTCTGGCTTGTTCTCTTCGGTCATGAAATTACCTTGCTGCTACAAGATCAGGAGCTGTTGGCGCCTGACCTGCATAACTTTCAAATAAATACTTGCCTGAAATCATTACAGGACGAGCGGTAGCTGCTCCTGTTATTTCAGGCAATGAAATGGCTGGCTGCGTTCGGTCCACTCAGATGCGCATGGGCATCACGACGTACTTGAAGCTTTCGTTCTCGGGGATGGTGACCAGTGCCGAGCTGTTGCCGTCCTGCAGATCGATCTTGACCATGTCCTGGCTCATATTGGTGAGCACGTCGATCAGATAGGTCACGTTGAAGCCGATCTCGATGGTGTCGCCACCGTAGTCGATATCGAGTTCGTCCATGGCCTCTTCCTGCTCGGCGTTGTTGGACGCCACGCGCAGCGTGCCGGGCTCGACCGAAAGGCGCACGCCCTTGAACTTGTCACTGGTCATGATGGCCGTGCGCTGCAGCGATGCCAGCAGCGGGGCGCGGCCCAGGGTCACGCTGTTGGTGTGGTTGCGCGGGATGACGCGGTTGTAGTCGGGGAACTTGCCTTCGACCAGCTTGGTCACGAACTCCATGCCGCCAAAGGTGAACTTGGCCTGGTTGTTGGCAAACTGCATCTCGATGACGGGCTGGTTCTCGCCGCTGGCGTCCGACAGCAGGCGCTGCAGCTCCAGCACGGTCTTGCGCGGCAGAATCACTTCCTGCTTGATGGGCACTTCCACGTCCAGCGTGGCGCTGGCCCAGGCCAGGCGGTGGCCGTCGGTGGCCACCAGGCTCAGGGTGTTGCCCTCGGCGACGAACAGAATGCCGTTCAGGTAGTAACGGATGTCCTGCACGGCCATGGCAAAGGAGACCTGACCCAGCAGGTCCTTGAGCACCTTCTGCGGCACGCTGAAGGCGGGGCCGAAGGCGGCCGATTCCTGCACCAGCGGGAAGTCTTCGGCGGGCAGGGTCTGCAGCGTGAAGCGGCTCTTGCCGCCCTTGAGGATCATCTTGGATTGCTGCGTCTCCAGGCTCACGGTCTGGTCGCCGGGCATGGTCTTCAGGATGTCGATCAGCTTGCGGGCACCGATGGTGGTGGTGAAGTCGCCGGCGTCGCCGCCCAGCTCGGCCGTGGTGCGGATCTGGATTTCCAGGTCGCTGGTTGTCAGCTGCAGCGCATTGCCCGTCTTCTTGATCAGCACATTGGCCAGAATGGGCAGCGTGTGGCGGCGCTCGACAATGCCGGCCACCGATTGCAGGACCGCGAGAACTTTGTCTTGTGTGGCTTTCAGGACGATCATGTCAACCTCAGTGATTTAAATGCGCATTTGTTTTGACGCGGCGGCATCCGCAGGGCGATGCGGACGCTCCCTCATGCCGCGTGAATTCCCCATTTTGCCCTGTGTGAGTGACATTCATGGGGGAGTTTTCATCAACCTTTGAGCGTTTGTTCCAGCACATGCAGCTGCTGGTTCAACTCGGTGTTGGTCTGGCGCTCGCCCGCGATCTTGCGTACGGCGTGCAGCACGGTGGTGTGGTCGCGGCCGCCGAACAGCTCGCCGATCTCGGGCAGGCTTTTCTGCGTCAGCTCCTTGGCCAGGTACATGGCAATCTGGCGCGGCCGGGCAATGCTGGCCGGGCGCTTCTTGCTGTACATGTCGGCGACCTTGATCTTGTAGTAATCAGCCACCGTCTTCTGGATGTTTTCCACAGAGATCTGGCGGTTCTGAATGCTGAGCAGGTCGCGCAGTGCCTCGCGGGCCAGCTGGATCGACACTTCCTTCTGGTTGAAGCGCGAATAGGCCAGGATCTTGCGCAGCGCGCCTTCGAGCTCACGCACGTTGGAGCGCACGTTCTTGGCCACGAAGAAGGCGACTTCCTCGGGCATGTCGGCGTACTCGGCACGGGCCTTGTTGATCAGAATCGCCACGCGCATTTCCAGCTCGGGCGGCTCGATGGCCACCGTCAGGCCGGAGTCGAAGCGCGAGACCAGGCGCTCGTGAATATTGGCCAGACCCTTGGGATAGGTGTCGGACGTCATCACGATATGGCTCTTCTTGGCCAGCAGGGCCTCGAAGGCGTTGAAGAACTCTTCCTGCGTGCGGTCCTTGTTGGCGAAGAACTGCACATCGTCGATCAGCAGCAGATCGAGCGAGTGGTAGCGCTCCTTGAACTCGTCAAAGGTGCGGCGCTGGTAGGCCTTGACCACATCCGAGACGAACTGCTCGGCATGGATGTAGAGAATCTTGGCGTCGGGCTTGTCCTTGAGCAGCTGGTTACCCACAGCATGCACCAGGTGGGTCTTACCGAGGCCGACACCGCCGTAGATGAACAGCGGGTTGTAGAGGTGACCGGGCGAGCCAGCCACATGCATGGCGGCCGAGCGCGCCATGCGGTTGGCCGTACCTTCGACCAGCGTCTCGAAGGTGAGAGCCGGGTTCAGGCGGGTGCGGAAAACCGGCGCACTGGCCTCTTCGCTGGTGACGGTGGGCACGGCGACATTGAGCGTCTGCGCCGCTGTCTGCTGCGTTGCAGATGGTGGGCGTACGTAAGTACGTACAACGCTTTCACGCTGAGCAAGTGCTAACTCAAGGGTGACCGGCTGGCCGTAGAGCGACTCCAGCATGGCCGAGATGCGGCCTGCATACTGGGCACGGATCCAGTCCAGCTTGAAGCGGTTGGCCACATAGACGGTGACCTTGGAAAAATCTTCTGCAACGAGTGCCGTCAGCGGCTTGATCCAGGTGTTGAATTGCTGCTCCGGCAGCTCCTGACCCAGTTGCTCAACGCAGACCTGCCACAGGGCCTGGCCTGCATCATTGGTTGGTTCCTCTGTCATTGTCAAAAGTCTAATTGTGGATAGGAGGAACAGTTGCGGGGTTGGTATTGTAGCTTTTGCGGAAGTTATCCACAAAATATCAGAAGGCTGTCCCCGACTCCAGTGCGTAATAGGCTGCACATCCTAATAGATTAGGCAGCCTGCGGTTTGTAAAGAATCTCCGACCTCGGCGCAGGCTTGACGGTATCCTCATGAGTCCATAGCAAATTCAAGGGTCATTGCATCAAAAGCGCAACGCTGTGATAATCCCCGGTTTCCCTGAATGTGTTCAGGGTGATATGAGCCGGGCGCCTTTTTTGTGCGCGCGCGCCCAGCTGCTTTAGAACATGCGCAACATGTTCCCGGGCGCTGTGGCGGGTGCTTTGTTCCGTTTGTTGCCTTCTGGTCCGATGACATGCTCGGCATGTGAAAAAATATCGGGTTTGGCGGTGACAGTGTGCGGCGCAAAACCGGAATGGTCGGGCGCAAACATGGCGCCTTGCCGACGCAAATACTGAACCTTCTCAAGGAACCAACATGAAACGTACTTACCAACCTTCCAAGATCCGCCGCGCCCGTACCCACGGTTTCCTGGTCCGCATGAAGACCAAGGGTGGCCGTGCCGTGATCAACGCACGTCGCGCCAAGGGCCGCAAGCGTCTGGCCGTCTAAGGCCGGCGTTGGCTAGCGGTCTGCTCCTTCGCTGCGCTGAAGGCCTCTGAACGGAGGCTCTCCTATGCAAAGGCTGAAAACGCGTCCGCAATTCCAGGCCACCATGTCCGCGGGCACCATTGCCCGTACCCCGCACTTCGCCCTGCACCGCATGGAGCTGGTGGCCGAGGTTGCCGACATGGTTGCCAACCCCAGGACAGGGCCCGGATCGAGCGATCCGCAGGCCCTGTTTGGCATTGGTGCCGTGCGCAAGCAGGCCTGGCTGGGTGCCATGGTGCCCAAGCGCTGGGCGCGACGCTCGGTCACGCGCCACACCATCAAGCGCCAGATCTATGCGGTGTCCTCGGAGTACGAGGATGCCCTGCTGTGTGCTTCCTATGTGGTGCGCCTGCGCTCGGGGTTTGACCGTAAGCAATTCGTCAGTGCAACCTCGGACCAGCTCAAGGCAGCGGTCCGCAAGGAACTGCAACAGCTTTTTGCGACCGGGGCGCGCCGCCTGACGCAGGCCCGTCAGGCCGCCGCGGCGGAGGTGGGTTTGAAGGAAAATTCGCCTCAAGCCCTTGATGGAAAAACGCAAGAAGCTACTGATTCAATAGCAAATCAGCCGGAGAACCAGCCATGATGCAGCGACTGCTCATGGCTGTGGTGCGTGGCTACAGGCTGCTGCTCAGTCCCTGGCTGGGGTCGGCCTGTCGCTTCGAGCCGACCTGCTCGGCCTATTCCCTTCAAGCGCTGGAGCAACACGGCGCTGCGGTAGGCTCTTATCTGACGGTGCGCCGGCTGGCGCGCTGTCATCCGTGGTGTGACGGAGGGCATGATCCCGTGCCACAGCAAAAGCCCAGGCTGTTTTCCTTTCTGGACAATGCCTCGGACTCTTCCGCGACCACCCAACCTTCCTCACCTAAGAAGTCTTCATGAACGATATTCGCCGCACCATACTGTGGGTGATATTTGGCTTTTCCATGGTTTTGCTCTGGGACAAGTGGCAAATCCATAACGGCAAAAAGCCCACCTTCTTCCCATCGCCGCAGACGGTCAGTGCACCTGCTGCGGCCGATGCCAAGCCTGCCGATGTCAGCGTTCCCCAGCCCGCCGCAGCCGCTTCTGCCGGCGATGTGCCCGGTGCTGCCAATGCCGCAGGCCAGCCCGCAGCGGCCGTGACGCCCCGTCAGGACGTGACCGTGGGCAGCGATGTCATGCGTCTGACCTTCGACAGCGAAGGCGGCACGCTCAAGCATTCCGAGCTGCTCAAGTACTCCGACACCGCGGATGACAAGAAGCTCATGCAGGTGTTCGAGGAAAACGCCAAGCGCGTCTACCTGGGACAGACCGGCCTGATCGGCGGCAACTTCCCCACGCACAAGACTCCCATGACCGTGATGCCCGGCGAGCGCGAGCTCAAGGACGGTCAGGACAGCGTGCAAGTGCGCTTCGAGTCCGCCGACCAGGGTGGCGTGAAGCTGGTCAAGACCTTCACGCTCAAGCGCGGCTCCTATGCCGTCGATGTGCAGCACGATGTGGTCAACACCGGCTCGACCGCCGTGAACCCCCAGCTGTACATGCAACTGGTGCGCGACGGCAACAAGCCCGAGCATGAGTCCAGCTTCTATTCCACCTTCACCGGTCCTGCCGTCTATACCGACGCCAAGAAGTACCACAAGGTCGAGTTCAAGGACATCGAAAGCGGCAAGGCCGAGGTCGACAAGGCCTCTCCCAATGGCTTTGTGGCCATGGTGCAGCATTACTTCGCCAGCGCCTGGCTGCTGGCCGACGGCATCCAGCGCGACAACTTCGTGCGCAAGGTGGGCGACAACCTCTATGCCGTGGGCATGATCACGCCTGTGGGCACGGTGGAACCCGGCCAGACCAAGACCGTGAGCTCGCGCCTGTTCTCCGGCCCTCAGATCGAGCCTATGCTGGAAAAGCTCTCGCCCGGTCTGGAACTGGTCAAGGACTATGGCTGGCTGACGATTCTGGCCAAGCCGCTGTACTGGCTGCTGTCCGAGCTGCACAAGTTCATCGGCAACTGGGGCTGGTCCATCGTGGCGCTGGTGGTGCTGCTGAAGATCGCCTTCTACTGGCTCAACGCCAAGGCCTACTCCTCGATGGCCAAGATGAAGGCCATCAACCCCCGCATTCAGGAAATGCGCGAGCGTCTGAAGGACAAGCCCCAGCAGATGCAGCAGGAGATGATGCGCATCTACCGCGAGGAGAAGGTCAACCCCATGGGTGGCTGCCTGCCCATCATCATCCAGATCCCTGTCTTCATGGCTCTGTACTGGGTGCTGCAGTCCAGCGTGGAAATTCGCAACGCGCCCTGGATCGGCTGGATTCACGACCTTTCGGTGCCGGATCCCTTCTTCATCCTGCCGCTGCTGATGACTCTGTCCTCGCTGCTGCAGACCGCCCTGAACCCCGCTCCTCCTGACCCCATGCAGGCCAAGATGATGTGGATCATGCCGCTGATGTTCAGCGTGATGTTCTTCTTCTTCCCCTCGGGTCTGGTGCTGTACTGGCTGACGAACAACATTCTGTCGATCGCTCAGCAATGGATCATCAACAAGCGCATGGGCGTGCCGCCTCAGTTCAACCTGCCCAAGTTCGGCAAGGCTGCCGAAGGCAAGTAAGCACGGCGCCAGCGCCAGCCAAAACGCCACCTGAAAAGGTGGCGTTTTTTTATGCCCGCTCGAACAAGGCGGCGGGCCGGCCTGCTGCCTTACTTGCCGATGCAGAAGCTGGAGAAGATCACCCCCAGCAGGTCGTCGGAGCTGAATTCGCCGGTGATCGAGTTCAGCGACAGCTGGGCCAGGCGCAGCTCCTCGGCCAGCAGATCCAGATGTGCGGATTGCGCCGCCAACTGCGCGTCGGCCATCTCCAGGTGGGCATCCACGGCCTGCAGGGCCTCCACATGGCGGGCACGGGCCAGGTACAGGCCTTCGGGCGCGGATTGCCAGCCCGCCACCTCCAGCAGTCGCTTGCGCAGCGCGTCCAGGCCGTCGCCGGTACGCGCTGACAAGGCGATCTGCTGCGCATTCAGCTGGGCGGTGTGACGGCTCTGTACATCGGCAGCCGCCATATCGGTCTTGTTCCAGACATGGATGACAGGCACCTGGGCGGGCAGCCTGTCCTGCAGAGTGCGGGCGATATCGGCATCGGCCGCCGCATAGTCGGCCTGCTCCACGCGGGTCAGATCGTGCAGAAAGAGCACAGCATCGGCTGCTGCAATCTCGTCCCAGGCGCGTGCAATGCCGATACGCTCCACCTCGTCATCGCTGTCACGCAGGCCTGCGGTGTCGATCACATGCAGAGGCACGCCCTCGATCTGAATCGTCTGCTGCACCTTGTCGCGCGTGGTTCCGGCAATCGGGGTGACGATGGCCAGCTCGGCCCCCGCCAGTGCGTTGAGCAGCGAGCTTTTGCCCGCATTGGGCTGACCGGCAATCACCACCTTGATGCCTTCGCGCAAGAGCGCGCCCTGATGGGCGCGTGCCAGCACGGCAGTGACCTGGGCGCGCAGGCGCTCGAGTTGGCCAAAGGCATCGGCCTTTTGCAGAAAGTCGATTTCCTCCTCGGGGAAGTCCAGCGTGGCCTCCACCAGCATGCGCAGATGCACCAGGGCGTCGCGCAGCACATGGATTTCCTGCGAGAACGCGCCAGACAGAGAACGGCTGGCACTGCGCGCGGCGGCTTCGGTGCTGGCATCGATGAGGTCGGCAATCGCCTCGGCCTGGGCCAGGTCGATCTTGTCGTTGAGAAACGCGCGCTCGGTGAACTCGCCGGGCTGGGCCAGACGCAGCCCTGTCAGCACGGGCTTGCCGTCCTCGCCGCCGCTCTGGGCGGCTTCCAGGCAGCGCGCCAGCAGCAGCTGCAGCACCACGGGGCCGCCGTGGGCCTGCAGCTCCAGCACGTCCTCGCCCGTATAGCTGTGGGGGCCGGGAAAGTAGATGGCCAGACCGTGGTCTATGGGCGAGCCGCCTGCATCCCTGAAGGGCAGGTAAGTCGCTTCGCGCGGTTTCAGCTCCTTGCCGCAAAGCGTGTGCACCAGGGCCGCAAGACCTTTGCCGGAGACTCGCACAATGCCAACGGCTCCGCGCCCGGGGGCGGTGGCGATGGCGGCAATCGGGTCGTTGTGGCGGGGCAGCATGGGCAGAAGCTTTCAGAGAGGCAGGCAAACAAAGGTCAACAAGAATCATATCCCCGTGCCTCATGCATTATTTGCATAATGCTATGATTTAGTTTGCATTGTTATTGAACAGTCATGGCTGTTTGACCTTAAACGCCGAGCTGCAACCCCTCTTTTTTTGATAGCGCTCGGCCTACAATCCAAAATCCGATTTCATCGTCCGCAAGAACACAGGGGCCGGGTAATGTGCCCATAGAGAGTCCTTACTGCGGACGACTTACTTTGCGAGCTGGAGACCGCTGATGTCCGACACCAAGCCCATTACCTCGATTGATAAACGTGCGTTGCTGCGTCAGGCGGCACTGGAGTATCACGAGTTCCCCAAGCCCGGCAAGGTGGCCATCGCGGCAACCAAGCCCATGGCCAATCAGCATGATCTGGCGCTGGCCTACTCGCCCGGCGTGGCTGCGCCTTGCGAGGAAATCGTCAAGGACCCGGCTGCGGCCTTCAAATACACCAGCCGCGGCAACCTGGTGGGCGTGATCTCCAACGGCACGGCAGTGCTGGGCCTGGGCGACATCGGCGCGCTGGCCTCCAAGCCCGTGATGGAGGGCAAGGGCGTGCTGTTCAAGAAGTTCGCCGGCGTCGATGTGTTCGATATCGAAATCGACGAGAAGGACCCGCAAAAGCTGGTCGACGTGATTGCTGCGCTGGAGCCCACCTTCGGTGCCATCAACCTCGAAGACATCAAGGCGCCCGAGTGCTTCTTCGTGGAGCGCGAGCTGCGCAAGCGCATGAACATTCCCGTCTTCCACGACGACCAGCACGGCACGGCCATCACCGTGGCAGCGGCCATGGTCAATGCGCTCAAGGTCGCCGGCAAGAAGATCGAAGAGGTCAAGCTGGTGGCGTCGGGTGCCGGCGCCGCGGCGCTGGCCTGCCTGAACCTGCTGCTGGAAGTGGGTCTGAAGCGCGAGAATGTGTTCGTGACCGACATCGCCGGCGTGGTCTATGAGGGCCGTACCGAGCTGATGGATCCGGACAAGGCGATGTTTGCCCAGAAGACCGAGCTGCGCACGCTGGGCGAGGTGATCGAGGGCGCTGACGCCTTCCTGGGCCTGTCTGCCGGCAATGTGCTCAAGCAGGACATGGTCAGGAAGATGGCGGCCAGGCCCATCATCTTCGCGCTGGCCAACCCCAACCCTGAAATCATTCCCGAAGATGTGAAGGCGGTGCGCGACGACGCCATCATCGCCACGGGCCGCACGGACTACCCCAACCAGGTCAACAACGTCCTGTGCTTCCCCTATATCTTCCGTGGTGCGCTGGACTGCGGTGCGACCACCATCACCACCTCGATGGAGATCGCCTGCGTGCACGCGATTGCCGAGCTGGCTCAGGCCGAGCAGTCCGAAGAAGTGGCCGCCGCCTATGTGGGCGAGGTGCTGAGCTTCGGTCCCGAGTACCTGATTCCCAAGCCCTTCGATCCGCGCCTGATGCTGATCGTTGCGCCCGCCGTGGCGCAGGCTGCGGCCGAAGCCGGTGTGGCCAAGCGCCCCATCCAGGACATGGATGCCTACCGCGAGCATCTGAAGACCTTTGTCTACGCCTCCGGCACCATGATGAAGCCCATCGTGCATGCCGCCAAGAAGGCCGCCAAGAAGCGCGTGGCCTATGCCGAGGGTGAGGAAGAGCGCATCCTGCGTGCAGCCCAGATCGTGGTGGACGAACGCATTGCGCGCCCGACACTGATCGGCCGTCCCGCCATCATCGCCCAGCGCATCGAGAAGTTCGGCCTGCGCATGAAGGAGGGTACCGACTACGACGTGGTCAACGTCGAGCATGACGAGCGCTACCGCGACTTCTGGCAGAGCTATCACCGCATGACGGAGCGCAAGGGCATCACAGCGCCCATCGCCAAGATCGAAATGCGCCGTCGCCTGACGCTGATCGGCTCCATGCTGCTGCACAAGGGCGAGGTCGACGGCCTGATCTGCGGCACCTGGAACAACACCAATGTGCACCTGAACTACATCGATCAGGTCATCGGCAAGCGCAGCGGCGTGACCACCTATGCCTGCATGAACGGTCTGTTGCTGCCCGAGCGCCAGGTGTTTCTGGTCGACACCCACGTCAACTACGACCCCACGGCCGAGCAATTGGCCGAGATCACCATCATGGCCGCCGAGGAAATGATGCGCTTCGGCATCAAGCCCAAGGCTGCGCTGCTGAGCCACTCCAACTTCGGCTCCAGCAACCAGCCTAGCGCCATCAAGATGCGCCAGACCCTGGAGCTGTTGCGCGAGCAGGCGCCCTGGCTGGAAGTGGATGGCGAAATGCACGGCGATGTGGCTCTGGACGGCAAGGCCCGCGCCAAGCTCATGCCCAACAGCACGCTGCTGGGTGATGCCAACCTGCTGGTCTCCCCCAATATCGATGCAGCCAACATCAGCTACAACCTGCTCAAGCAGGCGGCCGGCGGCGGCATTGCCGTGGGCCCGGTGCTGCTGGGTGCGGCCAAGCCCGTGCATGTGCTGACGCCCAGCACCACGGTGCGCCGTATCGTGAACATGACGGCGCTGACCGTGGCCGACGCCAACGTCAGCCGTTAATTACGCGGCAAAAACAAAAGCCCGCCGTGCATGGAGCACGGCGGGCTT